>NZ_JBNAGJ010000008.1:0-152766 GCF_049803795.1 Youngimonas ophiurae (nom. illeg.) | reverse complement strand
ATGACCGCAACTATCATCGACGGTAAGGCGTTTGCCTTGGATGTTCGTGGGCGCGTTGCGCAGCATGTTGCGCGGCTGAAAGAGGAAAACGCGATCACGCCGGGCCTGGCCGTGGTGCTGGTGGGCGAGGATCCTGCCAGCCAGGTTTATGTGCGCTCGAAGGGGAAAATGACCGTCGAAGTGGGCATGAATTCCTATGAGCACAAACTGCCCGCCGACACGTCCGAGGCGGATCTTCTGGCGCTGATTAACCAATTGAACACCGATTCTGAGGTACACGGGATTCTGGTGCAGCTGCCCTTGCCGGCGCATCTGAACGAGGATCTGGTGATCAACGCCATCGACCCGGCCAAGGATGTGGACGGGTTTCATATCTCGAATGTGGGGCTGCTGGGCACCGGGCAAAAGGCGATGGTGCCCTGCACGCCGCTGGGTTGCCTGATGATGCTGCGCGCGCATCATGGCAGCCTGTCGGGGCTGAACGCGGTGGTGATCGGGCGCAGCAATATCGTCGGCAAACCGATGGCGCAGCTGCTGCTGGGCGACAGCTGCACGGTGACGATCGCCCATAGCCGCACGCGCGATCTGCCCGGTGTGGTGCGGGGCGCGGACATCGTGGTGGCGGCGGTGGGCCGTCCCGAAATGGTGCCGGGCGACTGGATCAAACCGGGCGCCACGGTGATTGACGTGGGCATCAATCGGATCCCGGCTCCGGAAAAGGGCGCGGGCAAAACCCGGCTGGTGGGCGACGTGGATTTCGCCAGCTGCGCGGCGGTGGCCGGGGCGATCACCCCGGTACCCGGAGGCGTCGGCCCAATGACCATCGCCTGCCTTCTGGCCAACACCCTGACCGCCTGCTGCCGCGCCAATGGCCTGACAGAGCCAGAGGGGCTGACCGTTTAAAAGTCCAACAATAACGAAATAAAACAAACACTTCAGGGCCAAATGCCAGGGGGGCTGGCCCTCGACCGGAGAATGAAATGTCGAAACTTTGTCTTACAGTGACCTGCGAATCCACGCGTGGAATCGTTGCGGCCATTGCCACCTTTCTGGCCGATCAGGGCTGCAATATCTCGGACAGTTCGCAATATGATGACATGGGGACGGGCCAGTTTTTCATGCGCATCAGCTTTGTGCCCGAAACCGGGGCCGATCTGGCCGCGCTGACCGAGGTTTTCGCCCCGATTGCGGCTGAATTCGGGATGCGCTTTGCCTTCCACGACGAAAGCGAAAAGATGAAAGTCGTGATCATGGTCAGCCGTTTTGGCCATTGTTTGAACGATCTTCTGTATCGCGTGAAAATCGGTGCGCTGCCGATTGAAATCGTGGCTGTGATCTCGAATCACATGGATTATCAAAAGGTTGTGGTGAATAACGACATCCCGTTCCACTGCATCAAAGTGACCAAGGAAAACAAGCCCGAGGCCGAGGCCGCCATCATGCGCGTGGTCGAGGACACCGAGGCCGAGCTGATCGTTCTGGCCCGCTATATGCAGATTCTCAGCGATGAGATGTGTCAGAAAATGTCGGGTCGGATCATCAATATTCACCATTCTTTCCTGCCCAGTTTCAAGGGGGCGAACCCCTATAAACAGGCCTATGCGCGCGGGGTGAAACTGATCGGGGCGACCTCGCATTACGTGACCGCGGATCTGGATGAGGGCCCGATCATCGAGCAGGATATCGTCCGGATCAGCCACGCCCAATCCCCCGAGGATTACGTCAGCCTGGGCCGCGATGTCGAGGCCTCGGTTCTGGCCCGCGCCATCCATGCGCACGCCAATCACCGGGTGTTCCTGAACGGAAACAAGACCGTGGTGTTCGAGGCTTCTCCGGGCAGTTATTCGTCCGAACGGATGGGCTGAGCCTTCTGATTTTTTGCGAATTCCCGACAGGGCGCATGATGCATGTGCCCTGTTTTGTCGTGCGTGCGGGGCAGGGGCTGGACCAATTGTGGTGAATTGGTCTATCACAGAAGGCGCCCACCGGGTTTTTTGACCAAAGGACCAGCCTCTTGCCCAATTCCACGTCTCCGTCCGCCTCTGTTCCTTCGGCCCCTGGGGCGACTGCGCGCTATGTGATCGAGACGCTGACCACCCGTATCGTCACCCAGGAATACGCCACCGAAGAGCGCCTGCCATCTGAGCGGCAATTGGCGCAGGATCTGGGGGTGGCGCGGAACACGGTACGCGAGGCATTGGACCAATTAGAGGTCAAAGGTATGATCCGGCGGCGGGCCGGATCGGGCTCGTTCGTGACGTATAATCCGGATGGGGCGTCGCAGGCGGTATCGCCCGTGGCCGCCGATACCGGGCCATTGCAGCTACAGGTGGTTCGCGGCATTCTGGAGCCGGAAATGGTGCGCCTGGCGGTTGTGAACATGTCGCCGCGCCAGATCGAGGGGCTCTCGGCGGTGCTGTCGAAACTAGAGGCCGTGCAGGCCGATGCCGCTGCTTTTATGCGCCTGGAAGAGGATTTTCACCGTCTGATCGCCGAAGGCACGGGCAATCCGCTGCTGGTGGCCTGCTATAATCTGGTGATTGATGCGCGGCGGCAATCCTTCCGCGCGGCCATGTATCGGCGCCATCTGACCCCGGCGCGGATCGCGATTTATCAGCGTGGCTATAACGGTCTGTTCAACGCCATCGCCGCGCGCGACATCGAGGAAGCCTGCGAATTCATGAAGCTTGCCTTGATCGAGGATCAGCGTTTCCTGTTGCAGGAAGATTGATTGGTCCAACCAATTAACCGATCAAAAATCACGGACAAAACGCGCTAAGAACGGCTGCGAATCCCTCGTGCGATGTGCCGGAATGCCCCGGAGGAACGCGCCATATGCTCTGCTGTATTGGCGCGGCAGATCGCGCCCGCGCCTACAAATTCAGCTTTCGTGGGAAATCTCGTGGGGGTTTGACCTAAAAAAGCGGCGCTTCATAATTCCTCAGAGGAAAAAAGTTTGACCACAAGTGATTGAATCCCTCTTCTGTGGGTGCTGAGTGAGCCAGTTGAAATAATTGGTTCAAACCAAAAAGACTGGCTTTGAATGAAAGTCACCTTCACAACAGGGAGAACGACTTGGAACAGGAAATTGCCTCTTTGGCCGAAGCGGTGGCCGAGCTGAAGGCAAATGCTGCCGGCACGAACGGTACTTTTGCCGAAACTTTTTATTATCTGACGATCCCTCTCATGGTGCTGATCCATGCGGGGTTCCTTGCCTATGAAATGGGGGCGTCGCGGTCGAAGAACGCGCTGGCCTCGGGCATCAAGAACATCCTCGCCTTTGCGATGATCGTTCCCTTCTTCTACTTCATCGGCTGGTGGATCTACTGGGCCTTCCCCACGGGGCTGACCCTGTCCGAGGGCGCCATGGGTATCTCGGGCCTGACCTATGCCAACGACGTGGCCCTGCCCTGGAGCCAATATATGGGCCCCAACCTGGATGACCGCGCCTCGGGCGTGTTCTGGGGGGCCTTCGTGCTGTTTGCCGCCACCACGGCCTCGATCCTGTCGGGCGGCGTGATCGAGCGGATCAAGCTGACCGGCTTTGTCGTGCTGGCCATTGTTCTGGGCGCTTTCGTCTGGATCCTGGCGGGCGCCTGGGGCTGGCATTCGGATGGCTGGCTGGTCACCAAGTTCGGCTACCACGATTTCGGCGCAGCGGGCGTGGTCCACATGATCGCGGGCTTCTTTACGCTGGGTGTGCTGATCAATCTGGGGCCGAGGGTTGGCAAGTTTAACCCCGATGGCAGCGCCAATGCGATTGCCGGCCACTCGATGCCGATGACCCTGATTGGCCTGATGCTGATCATCGCCGGTTTCTGGGGCTTCCTGATGGGCTGCGTGATCGTTCCGGGCGAGGCCTGGAGCTGGTCGAACACCATCGAGGGCACCATCTACGGCACCCCGATGACGATTTCGGGCATGACGTTCAACACGCTGATGGGCTTTGCCGGCGGTATCATCGGGGCCTGGATGGTTACGCGTGATCCGTTCTGGATGATGTCGGGCGCTCTGGGTGGGATCATTTCCTGCGCGGCAGGTCTGGACCTGTGGTATCCGCCCATGGCCTTTGCCATCGGTTTCCTGGGCGCTGTGATGATGCCGTTCGTCGCCTCGTTCATTGAAAAGATGGGCATTGACGATGCCGTGGGCGCCTTTGCCGTGCACGGGTTCCTGGGGCTGTGGGGTCTGATCGCTGTCGGGATCGCCGCCCAAGGCTATCCGGCCATGTTCGGCGAGGACGTCATCACCATCTCGTTCACGGGCCAGCTGGTTGGCGCGATCGTGATGGGTCTGCTGGGGTTTGTGCCGGGCTATGTCGTGTCCTTCATCCTGAAGGCCACCGGCCAGCTGCGCGTCCCCGAAGAGGCGGAAATCCTGGGCCTGGACAAGGTCAAAGTCCCCGCCGACGCCTATCCCGAAGCGCTGCACCCCTCGGTCAGCCCGGCTGAATGATCCAACCTAGGAAAGGATAAACCAATGGAAGCACCTTTTGAAGCAACCACCTGGGATGGCATCACGGGCGCCATCTATGCCGGATACGGCTCGGTCGAGGGCCTGTGGCTGCTGATCTGCCTGGTGATGATCGTTGTCGCGATTGTCTTTGGCTGGCGGCACGAGGAACACGCCTACAAGACCCCGAAAAAGTAACCGCCCAAGCGGTTTCAAGGGCAGGGCGGCTGCGCCCTGTCCCACGTCCCGGCGGCCAATCCCCATGTCGCCGGGGCCGACCCAACCATCAGAATTACCGACCCTAAGGACAAAATAATGATCGCATCTTGGAGATTTTCCGCATTGGCGGACCGGCACCGGGCGCTTGGCTCGGATCTGGAAGACTGGAGCGGCATGGGCACCGCCTGGAGCTATGACAAGGACCAGACCGAGGAATACCTGGCCATCCGCACCAAGGCGGGCGTGATGGATGTCTCGGGTCTGAAGAAAGTCCACGTGATGGGCCCGCACGCGCAATACGTGATTGATAAGGCCACCACGCGCAATATTGAAAAGCTCAAACCGGGCCGGTCCACCTATGCGACCATGCTCAATGACGCGGGCAAATTCGTAGATGATTGCGTGATCTACCGCATGGGGCCGCACAGCTTTATGGTGGTGCATGGCTCGGGCGCAGGGCACGAACAGCTGTCCATGTATGCCGCCGGGCGCAATGTGGCGCTGATCTTTGACGACGATCTGCATGACATCAGCCTTCAGGGGCCGCTGGCCGTGGACTATCTGGAAAAACACGTGCCTGGTATCCGTGATCTGGCCTATTTCAGCCAGATGCAGACCACTCTGTTCGGTAAGCCGGTGATGATCTCGCGCACCGGATATACTGGCGAGCGCGGATACGAGATTTTCTGCCGCCGCCCCGATGCCGTGGAAATCTGGGACACGATCGTGGCCGAGGGTGCCGAGATGGGCATCATCCCCACGCGGTTTACCACGCTCGATTGGCTGCGCGCCGAAAGCTATCTGCTGTTCTATCCCTACGATAACTCGGAAATGTACCCGTTCGAGGACCAGGGCCCCGGCGACACCCTGTGGGAACTGGGCCTGGAATTCACCGTCTCGCCCGGCAAAACCGGCTTCCGCGGGGCCGAGGAACATTACCGCCTGAAGGGCAAAGAGCGCTTCAAGATCTACGGCGTCAAGTTGGAGGGCACCACGCCCGCCCCCGAAGGCGCGCCCCTGCTGAAGGATGGCAGCCCCGTCGGGATCGTCACCATCGGCATGTATTCGCCGCTGAACGAACACAACGTCGGGATCGCCCGGATGCCCGTGGACTGCGCGGTGCCGGGGACGGCCCTGACCGTGATGATCGACGGTGCCGAGGTCGCGGCCACCGCCGCCCCGATGCCCTTCTATGACGTCGACAAAAAACGCCGCACAGCCAAAGGCTAAGTGCCGCCGGGGCGGGCGCATCCCAGTGCCCGCCCGTTTTCACGAAACTTAGGAAAGTCCACGGTTCGCCCCATGCCAAACACTGAATTTTCCCCCTCAATCGACTCGCGTCCGACCTATGCGCCGCTGCTCTCGCGCGGGGCGGCGCCGGCCCTGATGGTGGCCGATGACGCCGGTGCGCCGGCGCTGCTGGATCTGGTGCGCGCGGATGCCTCGGTGCTGGATAACGCGCATGTGCTGCTGATTGCGGCCACGCCCCCTCACGCGGCGCAGATGGCCGATCAAAAGCCCGCCGCCCTGCACGAAGCGCCCGACGCGCCGACCGCCACCACCCTGATCGCGCAGCTTCTGGCCGAGGCACGGATGGGCACGCAGCTGTATCTGGCTGGCTCCGAAGGGCTGATCGGGCAGGTCAGCGCGCTGGCGATGCAGGCCGATCTGCCGCTGGACGCGATCCAGGCCGAACATCGCGGCCCCATCGGACGGCGGATGCAATGCGTCCATTGCAAAGGCATCACCGAGGACGTCACCACCGATCCGTTCACCTGTTCTCACTGTGGGCTGACGCTGTTCGTGCGCGATCATTTCTCGCGCCGGCTGGGTGTGTTTCAGGGCGTCTGCGTGGATGCCGAAACCCCCGGAGAAATCCCCCAGACCGTGGAGATTCAACCATGAGCAAACTGGCGCTGAAAGTCACCGAAGTCGAGGCCCTGTCGCCTCTGGTCAAGCGGTTCCGCTTCGAAGCCCCCGATGGCGCGGCGCTGCCCGTGTTCTCGGGCGGGGCGCATATCACCGTGGAAATGCCGCAGGACGGGCTGATCCGGCGGAACTCTTATTCCCTGATTTCAGACCCTTACGATGGGTCCGGCTATGAAATCGCTGTCCGGCGCGAGGATACGGGCCGGGGCGGGTCACGCTATATGCACAGCCAGGTGGCCGAGGGCGATCAGATCACCGTGTCGATGCCGGCCAACCTGTTCGCGCTGGATCTGCGGGCGCGCAAACATGTGCTGATCGGCGGCGGCATCGGCATCACCCCGTTTTTGTCGCAGCTGCGCCAGCTGGAGCGCGTCCAGCAACCCTATGAGCTGCACTATGCCGCTCGCTCGCGTGCCGAGGCCGCCGGGCTGGCGCTGCTGCCCCAGGCCGCCCATGTGCACATCCATATCTCGGACGAGGGCAGCCGCATGGACCTGGGCGCGATCCTGTCCGGGCAGCCTTTGGGCACGCATGTCTATACCTGCGGCCCTCAGGGCCTGATCGACGCTGTGGCCGATCAGGCCGCGCGTCTGGGCTGGCCGGGCACTGCCGTACATTCCGAAGCCTTCGCTGCCCCGCCCCCCGGCGAGGCCTTTGAGGTCACGATTGCCTCGACCGGGCAAACGGTTCCCGTGGGTGCCGATCAAAGCCTGCTGGAGGCGCTGGAGGCCGCCGAAATCCCCATCGAGTATTCCTGCCGGGGCGGGGCCTGCGGGCGCTGTGAAACCGCCGTGACATCCTGCGAGGGGCGCATTTTGCACAATGACCACTGGCTCAGCGAGGACGATCGCGCCGCCCAGCAAAAGATCATGCCCTGCATGTCCCGGTTCAAGGGCACGCGGCTGGAACTCGATCTCTGAGGAGAAACACAATGACCATGCAATTCAACGATGAAACCTTTCGCGGGGATTACACCTATCACAATTCGAAGGCCGCAATCGCGCGCTTTCCGTTTCCCTTCGATCAGGACAGTTACATGTACTCGGTCAATATCGAGCAGCATCCCGGCGGGCCAGCGGGCAGCCCCTTTGCCTATGCCTTTGACGTGGACGAACACTATGTCGCGGAAATGCAGGACCGGGCGATCACCCTGGCCGAGGATCCGATGCGCTGCCAGTCGCTGCCGCATATGGAGCTGGCTGGCTGGGATCTGCTGGAACTGATCATGGTGTCCAAGGCGCGGGATTACCCAGAGCTGTTTTCCCTGACGCGGGATGGGGACAATTGGCACTGGATCAACCGGCCCTTGGGGATTGATCAGCGCTTTACCTTTCTGGATGCCAGCACGCTGCCCTATGGCCCGATGGAATATATCACCCGCCAGGCGCAGGGCGATTTCGCGGTGTTGCATGAACGGGATGGGAACCTTTGGCTGGATGCCGGAATGGTGACCTCGCAGGCCGATTGGTCCCTGGATTTCGACGTGGGTATGAACTTCTTCGAATGGCACGCCCCGGTGCCCAAGGCCAAGGGCATGGGCGTTTTCGATAAGGCGCTGAAATTCCTGCTGGCAGTGACGCAGGAACAGCCCTATCGCCGCCTGAACTGGACGATGACGGTGAACCCGCGCCTGGATACCAGCCCGGAAAACTATCACAAATGGGGGCCTGAAAAGCGGACGATCACGCCTGAAAACGTCGGGCAGAAACAGTTCCTGCGGGTCGAGCTACAGACGTTCTGGCGGTTGCCGCGCTCGAATGCGCTGGCCTTTCCGATCCGCTGCTATCTGGCCAACCTCGAGGATCTGTGCACTCAGCCCAAATGGGGCCGCCGCCTGCACCGGGTGCTGCGCGACATTGACCCCGATCTGGCCGATTACAAAGGCTTTGCGGTGAACCAGCAGATGATCGTCGAGTATCTGGCACGCCATGACGACGGCGCGCCGACCTCGCCGGGCATCTTTGCCGAAGGGTAACGGGCGTGGCGTGGATTCTCTTGGTTGTGGCCGGGCTGCTTGAGGCCGTCTGGGCCACCACCATGAAATACTCCGCAGGGTTCACCGCTCCGATTCCCAGCCTTGTGACGGTGGTGACGGCGGCGGTGTCCTTCTACATCCTGGGCGTCGCAATGAAGAGCCTGCCTCTGGGCACGGCCTATCTGGTCTGGACGGGGATCGGCGCAATCGGTGCCTTCGTGGCGGGGATATTTCTGTATTCCGAGGACGTCAGCCCCATGCGGCTGGCCGCCGCCGGGCTGATCGTGGCGGGCATGATGCTGATGAAGCTTAGCGCCTAGGCCAGAACCAGCGCAGCCAGCACGATCAGCGCCGCAATTTCCGAGACCTGCTGCGCCGCGCCCAGAACATCGCCGGTCTGGCCTGCGATCTTGCGATGGGCCAGCAGGGCCAGACCGCCCAGACAGGCCAGTTGCAGCGCAATGACCAGCACCGCGGCGGGGCCCAGACAGACCAGCCCCAGGGCCACGGACAAGAAAGCGCCCAGCAGGACGGCCAATATGCCGGGGCGCCCGACCCAACGGCTCAGCCCGTCCGTGCGGGCCGCAGGAAGCCAGCGCATCAGCAAAGGGATGCCTCCGCGCGATAGAACGGCCACGCCCAGCGTGACATTCAGGATATGCCCGGCGGTAAACAGCTGCTCCAGCGCCCACCAGCGCAGCGCGAACCCCAGCAGCAGGGCCATCACCCCATAGGTGCCGATCTGGCTGTCCTTCATGATCTCTAGCCGGCGGGCGCGATCCCATCCCCCCCAGAAACCATCGGCAACATCGGCCAGCCCGTCCTCATGCATGGCGCCGGTCAGGACCACCGTCACCCCGATGGCCGCGATCGCCGCCAGCCCCGGCCCGACCCCTACCAAAGCGGCCGCAACCACGCCCGACAGCCCGCCCACGACCAGCCCGACCAGCGGATAGGCCCAGCACGCCGCCGCTCGTCTGGCATAGGCGCGATCGGGCAGATGCAGGGGCAGGCGGGTCAGCAGGGCCAGCGCCACGGCGATATCGCGCGCCTGAAATCCGGATTGGTCGTTTTCGCTCATGAGGCTGCCTTTTTGTTCTCTTGCTCCTCGTTACCATTGCGCTAAACACAGCCGCAATACCGACAGGAAGGAACCACAGACATGACCGAGAGCTTTGCCACGCTGGATGCATTCCGCGCCGTTCTGGCCCAGGCCCCCGCCGCCGACCACGAGGCCCGCAAAGAGGCCGAGGCCCGCAATGGGCAGCTTACGAAACCGCCGGGCGCGTTGGGCCGGCTTGAGGATCTGGCGATCTGGTATGCGGGCTGGCGCGGCACGGCACGTCCGGCGCTTGAAACCCCGCAGGTTATTGTTTTTGCAGGAAACCACGGGGTAACGGCGCAGGGGGTTTCGGCCTTTCCGGCCGAGGTGACCCATCAGATGGTGTTGAATTTCCAACATGGCGGCGCCGCGATCAACCAGCTGTCCAAGGCCTTTGGCGCGCGCATGGATGTGCACGCGCTGTCGCTGGAAACGCCCACCGCCGACTTCACCCAAGCCCCGGCAATGACCGAGGCCGAGCTGCTGGAGGCGCTGCAAGCGGGCTGGGACAGCGTTGACCCCGACGCCGATCTGCTGGTGACCGGGGAAATGGGCATCGGCAACACCACCTCGGCGGCGGCGCTGGCGCTGGCCCTGTTCGGAGGCGATGCGGCCGATTGGGCCGGGCGCGGAACCGGCGTGGACGATGCCGGCCTGGCCACCAAAACCCGCGTTGTGCGCGCAGGCGAAGCGCTGCACGCGGCCAATATCCGTGACGGTCTGGATGCGCTGCGCTGCCTGGGCGGGCGTGAATTGGCCGGCATGGCGGGGGCCATCGCGCGGGCGCGTTCTTTGCGTATTCCGGTGATTCTGGACGGGTTCATCTGCTGCGCTGCTGCGGCCTGTCTTGCCAAAACCACCCCCGGCGCGCTGGATCATTGCGTGGCCGGGCACGTCAGCGCCGAGGCCGCCCATCCGCGGCTGCTGAACGCGCTGGACAAGGTGCCGCTGATGTCGTTGGGGTTGCGGCTGGGCGAGGGCTCGGGGGCGGCGCTGGCCATCGGCATTCTGCAAGGGGCGATCGCGTGCCATTCGGGAATGGCGACCTTCGCCGAGGCCGGGGTCTCTGACGGGTAGTCCCGTATGTTCCGTGCCGGGGGAATTCCCGTTAACCTGTTGCGTTGACTATGGTTTTTCCTCGGCGCGCGCGTCCAGTTGTGCTTGTAATGCGGCCTCCAGCTCTTTGTCCAGTTCCAGCGCGCGTTTGACATATGCGTCGTTTTTGGACGCGGGGATTGTCGGATCCCACAGCTGCGCCAGATCGCGGATCGCCTCGCGATCATGATGGTAAAACACCTTCTCGGCCTGGGCGGCTTCGTATTCCGAAAGCCCAATGTTTTCCAGCACATAGCGCCCCGCCCTGAGCGAGCTGTCGAACATCTCGCGGACAATATCATTCGCCCCCGCCTGATAGAGCGCAAACACGTGGTTGCGGTCGCGGGCGCGGGCGATGATGTGCAGATCGGGCCGTTCGCGCCGGGCAAAGCTTACCAGCCGCACCGAGGCCTCGGGGCTGTCCAGCGCAACCACCAGAACCTGCGCCTCTTTCAGCCCGGCGGCGTGTAGCAATTCAGGCCGCGTGGGATCGCCAAAGAACCCCTTGAAACCGAACCGGCGCATCAGCTGGATGGTCTCCATATCGTGGTCCAGCACCACGGTCTTGAACCCGCTGGACTGCACCAGACGGTTCACGATTTGCCCAAAGCGGCCAATTCCGGCAATGATCACAGGGCCTTGGGTGTCGATTGTGTCTGCCTCGGTTTCGGGTTTGTCATCTGCAATGTGGCGCGAAAGCCAATCGTAGAGAATGAACAAAAGCGGCGTGGCCAGCATCGACAGGGCCACCACCATCAGCAGCCGCTCTGCCAGCGGGGCGGTCAGAACATGGGTCTGTTTGGCAAAGGACAGCAACACAAAGCCAAATTCCCCCGCCTGCGCCAGCGACAGCGTGAACAGCCAGCGATTGCGGCCGCGCAGCCTGAAAAGCGAGCCCAGGCCGAACAGGATCAGCCCCTTCAGCAGGATCAGCGCCGCCGTCATGGCCAGGATCGGCCCAGGATTATCCGTGAGCATGGCAAAGTTGATCCCCGCGCCCACGGTGATGAAAAACAGGCCCAGCAGCAGGCCCTTGAAGGGTTGAATGTCGCTCTCCAACTCGTGCCGGAATTCGGTATTGGCCAGCACGACACCGGCCAGGAACGTCCCCAGCGCGGGCGAGAGCCCGACAGCATTCATGATGAAGGCAATCCCCAGAACGATCAGCAGGGCCAGCGCGGTATACATCTCGCGCAGGCGGGCGTGGTGAATGTAGCGGAACACCGGGCGTGTCAGGTAAATGCCGGCCAGAATGATCACCGCCACCGCGCCCAGCGTGACCAGCGTCACGCCCCAGGCGGGCAGCCCCTCGACCAGGGACAGCGCGTTGTCATGGCCGTGCTCAACATCCTTGGCGCGCGCGATAGAGCCGTCCTCGCGCAGGACGGCGGCCGGGGTCACGGCCAGCAGTGGCAGTAGCGCGAGCATCGGAATGACCGCAATATCCTGCGTCAGCAGCACCGAAAAAGCCGAGCGCCCGCCCCCCGTCTGCATCAGGCCTTTTTCCGATAGAGTTTGCAGCACGATCGCGGTTGAGGACAGCGAAAAGATCAGCCCGATCGCCAGCGCCTGCGGCAGTGCCTGGCCCAGAACCAACGCGCCCGCCATCACCGCCAGGGTGGTTAATGCCACCTGCAACCCGCCCAGCCCCAATAGTTTGTGCCGCATGTCCCACAGCGTACGCGGCTCCAGCTCCAGCCCGATCAGGAACAACATCATCACCACGCCGAATTCGGCGAAATGTTGCAGATCGACCGTTTCACTGCCGACCAGGCCGAACACCGGGCCGATCAGGATGCCCGCGGTCAAATACCCCAGCACCGAGCCCAGGCCCAGCCGCGCCGCAAAGGGCACCGCGATCACGGCGGCGGCCAGATAGATCGAGGCTTGGAACAAGAAAGATTGCATCAGAGATCCTTTAACAGGGCAGGGGGGCGTCGTGTTTGAACTGGTCCATCACGATCTGGCTTTGGACACGGGCGACCGCCGGATGCGGCAGCAGGAATTCGTGGATCAGCCGGTTCAGCGCGGACAGATCCTCGCAGAAAACCCGCAGCAGGTAATCGGCCTCGCCCGTCAGCGTCCAGCCAGAAATCACCTCGGGGCGCAGCTCGACCAGCCGGGCAAATTGGCGCGCCTCTTCGGGGCCGTGGGTCACCATCTGGACCTGCACAAAGGCCTGAACCGTCAGGCCCAGTTTCTGCGGAGTCAGCTTGGCCGCATAGGCGCGGATATAGCCTTCGGCCTCCAGCCGCTGACGCCGCCGGCCCGCCTGGCTGGGGGACAGATTCAGCACCTCGCCCAGCTCTTGCGAGGTCAAGTGTGCGTTCTTTTGCAGCTCGGCCAGAAGCCGTTTGTCCGTTTCATCCAGCATATGCGTGTTTTCCGCGTTTTTTGTAAAAATAGCGCAACATTGCCGCATGGCAACGCCATATTTCTTCTCAAAATGCGCAAAAAACCGGCGGGACAGCTTTTACCCTATGAGCAGCAGAACAGGAGGAGCCAATGGGACCGTTCCCACATGATGCGCCGCAGGCGCAGATCACCCCGCAAAACCCCGCCGGAACCGATGGGTTCGAATTTGTCGAATTTGCCCATCCCGACCCCGAGGCGCTGCGCGATTTGTTTGCCCGGATGGGCTATGCGCGGGTGGCGCACCACAAATCCAAGGATGTGGAACTGTGGCAGCAGGGCGATATCACCTATATCCTGAATAACGAGCCGAACAGTTTCGCCAGCCATTTCGCGGAGGCTCACGGCCCCTGCGCCGCGTCGATGGGCTGGCGCGTGGTGGATGCGCAGAAGGCGTTCGAACACGCGGTTTCAAAAGGGGCCGAACCCTATACCAGCGACGATAAAACCCTGGACTGGCCGGCGATCAAAGGGATCGGCGGCAGCCTGATCTATTTCACGGATCAGTATCACGATACCTCACCCTACAACGCCGAGTTCGACTGGCTGGACCGTTCCAAGCCCAAGGGCGTTGGGTTCTACTATCTGGATCACCTGACCCATAATGTGTTCAGGGGGAACATGGATAAGTGGTTCAAATTCTACGAGGATCTGTTCAATTTTCGCGAAATCCGCTTCTTTGACATCGAAGGCAAATATACCGGGTTGTTCAGCCGCGCGCTGACCTCGCCCTGTGGGCGTATCCGCATTCCGATCAACGAGGATCGCGGGGAAACCGGCCAGATTGTTGCCTATCTGAAGAAATATCGCGGCGAGGGAATACAGCATATCGCCGTGGGCTCTGAAGACATCTACAGTGCGACGGATGCAATAGCTGAACGTGGCATTCACTTCATGCCAGGCCCGAATGCAGCCTATTACGAACTGTCTAAAACCCGCGTCCAAGGTCATGATGAACCGCTGGATCGAATGCAGAAACACGGCATTCTGATTGATGGCGAGGGTGTTGTCGATGGTGGTGAAACCCGGATTTTGCTACAGATTTTCTCGAAAACTGTGATCGGGCCGATCTTCTTTGAGTTCATCCAGCGCAAAGGCGACGACGGCTTCGGCGAGGGCAATTTCAAGGCCCTGTTCGAATCCATCGAGCGCGAACAGATCGAAAACGGAGAGATCGCCGCAGAGTGATCGCAGCAGATCGCTAGGGCGGCAGGGGCCTGGGCCTTGGCCGCCCTGTTTTAGGCGTAACGCGACAGTCAGCGGCCTGGTGCACAGGGGACCAGATCACATAGCTGAGACTGAGCAGAAGAAACAAGAATAGGAACATGCGGGGCAGATTGGCACGGAGGGGTTAACAAACCCTCAATGCCCATTCATTCAGCCGCGCGGCATTTTCAGCACCACATTGCGCCCGTTTTTGACGTAGCGCAGTTCGGTATCGCTGATTGCGGCCACTTTGCCGCCGTCAATGCGGTCTCCGATTTTAACCTTTTTATAACGTCCGGTGGATAGACGTACCAAAGCGCGCCGATCCGAGGGTTTGCCATAAACGCCAATCAAATTCACCTGGCGCAGGTTCAGCGCGTTCTTGACCGTGGCCTGCCGGGCCACCGACGCAGAGGAAGGGATAGACGGGGCCACAGCCGCCGTGCGGGTTTCGACCTGCGTGCGATCGGTGTTCTTTACGATCTTGCTGAAGCCAGAGGGGCGGGGCCTGGGTTTCAGTGAGAGCGCGACAGCCTGTGCGGTCGGGGTTTCGTCTTCCTCGGCCTTCTGCTTGTCGGTTTGAGGGCGCAATTTGGGACGCAGGGCTGCCAGCTCGGATCGGGTTCGCCCGCCAAGTTGCTCGCGCTCGACGTTTTCTTGCAGGTTGCCGGGTCTGACGCGTGGGCGCCGTTCTGCCAGCCGGGTAATTTCCTGGGTGCCGGGCGTGTTGTCAAAACGCGTTGGGGTTTGCGGTGGCAAAAGCGGCGGTTTGCCCGCGAAAATTAGCACGCCATCGGGGCTGATTGCGCCCTCTGGCGTGGCGCGGACCAGGCCGCGCGCGTCAAAGTCATAGCTGGTGCCGGCGGCCACCGGGTTCAGGCGCTCGTTCGGAGGATGATCGTGCTGGACACCGATATCGGGCAGGGCAATCGCATCCACCGTGCTGACTGTCGGATCGACCGAGGCCAGATACAGGTCTGCATCGGCTTGCGCTGCGGGGGCTGCGGGCTGGGCGGGCGCGATCTGCCAGATTCCGGTGGTGATATAGTGCTGCTCGGCGGCCTTCGGGGACAGGGGGGCGGGCGTGTCGGGCAGCAAAACCGGATCGGTTTGGGCAACTGCGTTTTCCCCTTCGGAGACGTCACCGGCGGGTTCGACATCGGCTGCCTCGGCCAGCTCTTCGGCGGTTGCCTCGTTGGTGGGCGCGGGTTGCTGCGCGATCACCTGTTCTGTGTCTCGGCCCAGCAGACCCGCCAGCCCATCCGGACTGATCAAAGACGCAGTTGCCGCCATAATAGCAAGGAAAAGCAACAGGATAGCGGTCAGAATTAAACCCAGATGCTTGGGCTTGCCGCCGATCACAATGGGTTCTCTGAGGGGCTTTTTCTGCGATTTCCCCAAAGGCGCACGGGCGCTTTTTTGGGGGGCGGGCTTCGGAGTGTCGGCGGCTGCGGGCTTAAGCGGTGCTGTTTGGGGCGCGGCGATTGGGGCAGCCAGATTCAGCTTGCGGGCAGGTGGCTTTGCCGCAGGCTGATCGTCGGATTTTCCGGCAGCTGGGCCCGTGCCCAGAGGTTTTGTCTGGGGGGCGCCGGGCTGCGCTGATGTAGGCGCGCGATGGGCCCGCACACTGGCAAAGGTGACGGGGGGGGCGTCCGGGCCCGGCTCGGGCGGCAGGACGGTGCTTTTTGTTTCGGGCGGCGCAGGGGGCTCTTCATTCGCCAGAATCAGGGGCTCTGGAGGCGGGGCAGGCGCGGGCGCGGGAATGTCTGCCTGGCCGATCACATGAATCGGCTGCAAATCGCGCGTCACATTCGCGGTGTTGTCCAGCAGGCTCTTGGCCGATTTCGTCACCCCGAAAAACGGCTCGCCGGCAAAGGTGGCTGGTTCGGGCTGCGCGACGAAGCTGACCGGGGCAAAACCGTGCTCGTTGGCGAAGGCCTCGGCCTCGGCCAGAGTGTCGCGCGCGACGGCAGCCAGGTACAATTGCCCGTCATCCATCGCCCAGTCGAACCGCAGCTCGGAAACCGCATAGGGCGTGGCACCGTCCAGGGCGCGGGCGGCCTCGTCTTCGGCTTCGGCTTCGGTTCTGGCGGCCGAGGGGACCGTCATGAACCTGATCTGATCGTTCGGGATCACCAGTTTGGTGCGCAGCGGGGCCGGGTCAATACGCTGCGCTGCGGCGCGCAAATCGGCCATCTGCGCCGCCAGATCCTGAGAATCGAACCCGACAGCCCCCACCAACAGCCAGCCCGACGGCGCGCGTTGCAGCAGCCGGAGGCCTTCGGAGGAAAAGGTCAGGGCGAAATTGGGTTTCATACGATTTGCAATACCATTCCGTGCGGCCCTGCGGGAGTCCCGCACCGTTTGGCGCGCAGGTTATAGCAGCTTCCCGCCGAGTGGAAGGAAAACAAATATGTGATTGTTGTCGCAGGGGGAATTTCCGCCATTCTGGAACGGTAACGAAAAGGAGTTTTCGATGAAACGCATTGCTTTGATGATTGCCTTAATGGGGGCCGCGCTGCCGGCCATGGCCGACGAAATACAGCGTCAGATCACCGTTACCGGAGAGGGCACGGTGCAGATGGCGCCGGATATGGCGGTGATTTCGCTGGGGGTGACGCATCAGGATAAGGACGCGGCGCGGGCGATGGCGCGGGCCTCGGGGGCGGCGGCGGATGTGCTGGAGCGGCTGTCCACGATGGGCATTGCGGCGCGCGATGTGCAGACCAGCAGCGTGACCCTGTCGCCGATCTACACCCGGCGCAAGGATGCCGGACCGATGGAGATCGAGGGCTTCCGCGCGGGGCTGTCGATGTCCGTGCGGGTGCGTGATTTGCCGAAACTGGGCGCGGTTCTGGGGGCGGTGGTGCAGGATGGGGCGAACCAGTTCTCGGGGCTGCAATTCGCGCTGTCACAGCCACAAGAGGCCCAGGATGCCGCGCGCAAAGACGCGGTGGCGGATGCGCTGCGCAAGGCGGGGCTTTATGCCCAGGCCGCCGGGGCCAGCCTGGGCGATGTGCTGCAAATCTCGGAGAACGGGGGATATAGCGCGCCCAAAATGCGGATGGCGGCGGATATGGCCGAGTCCGTCCCAATCGCCGAAGGCGAGCTGAACATCAGCCAGTCCGTGACCCTGGTGATTGAGCTGAAGTAACCTGTGAACGGCGCGGGGGTGGCCTCGCGCCGTTCAGTTTCAATGACTTAGCGCGGCAGTGCGGCGTCCAGATCGCGGATCAGATCCTCGGCGTTTTCAATCCCGATGGAAATCCGCACCACATTGGGGCCAGCGCCTGCGGCGATCTGCTGCTGCTCGGTCAGCTGGCGGTGCGTGGTCGAGGCCGGGTGGATGATCAACGAGCGCGTATCGCCCAGGTTGGCCACATGGCTGAACAGCTCTAGCTTGCCGACCAGTTCGACACAGGCGTCATAGCCGCCCTTGAGCGCAACAGTGAACAGACCGCCGGTGCCTTTGGGGAACAACGCCTTGGCACGGTCATAATAGGGCGAGCTTTCCAGACCGGCGTAGGTCACGGCCTCGATCCGGTCGTCGTTTTCCAGCCATTGCGCGATTTTCAGCGCGTTTTCGCAGTGGCGCTCCATCCGCAGGGACAGGGTTTCGATGCCCATCAGCGTGTAATGGGCCGCCTGCGGGTTCAGGGTCATGCCCAGATCGCGCAGACCAATGGCAATCCCGTGGAAGGTAAAGGCCAGCGGGCCGAAGGTCTCGTGGAATTTCAGGCCGTGATAGGCGGGCTCGGGCTGCGACAGCGAGGGGAATTTATCGCTGGCGGACCAGTCGAACCGGCCGCTGTCCACCACAACGCCGCCCGTCACGGTGCCGTTGCCCGTCAGGTATTTCGTCATGGAATGGACGACCAGCGTGGCGCCATGGGCGATCGGATTACACAGGTACGGCGTGGCGCTGGTGTTATCGACGATCAGCGGCAGGCCGGCGTCGCTGGCCACCTGCGCGGCGGCGGGCAGATCGGTGACATAGCCGCCGGGGTTGGCGACGGATTCGCAGAACACGGCGCGGGTGTCTTCGTCGATGGCGGCGGCGACGGCCTCCATGTCCTCGAAATCGACGAACTTGGCGGACCAGCCGAAGCGCTTGATGGTCTGGCTGAATTGCGTGATCGAGCCGCCATAGAGACGCGTGGACACCACCACATTGCGCCCCGGAGCCATCAGCGGGAACAGAGCCATGATCTGCGCCGCATGGCCGGACGAGCAGCACACCGCGCCCACGCCGCCCTCAAGCGTGGCGATGCGTTCTTGCAGGACGGCCACGGTGGGGTTGGTCAGGCGCGAATAGATATAGCCGACCTCTTGGAGGTTAAACAGCGCGGCGGCGTGATCGGCGTCGCGAAACACATAGGCCGTGGTCTGGTAAATCGGGGTCTGACGCGCGCCGGTGGCCGGATCGGGCCGGGCGCCTGCGTGGATGGACAGCGTGTCAAAACCGTAGCTGGGGGCGTCTGTCATGGGGTCTCCTCCTGAAAAGCAATTCGTTTGTTGCACTATTGCCGACTTGGATAGGGCATCTCAGAATAAGCGACAATCGCAAAGCGACGGCGAGGGGGATTTGATGCGCTCGGCCTTTCATCGGGCAGTCAACGTCCGGAACCTGCAAGGGCACGGGAATTTCATGCTGCGCTGCTGGGCGCAACCGAGGGGCGCAGCGCCAAAACCTGGGTGGAGTTCGGGATCCCGCCTTCGGTTCGAGGGGGGGGCGACTGGGACGGGGTGTTTGCGCCCTGAGCGCCGGGCGGCGTGGCGAGCGGTGGAAGTGAGTATTTAAAGAGCAAAGAAGCGGGCGGGTCAGCGCATCCAGAAGCCGTTGGCTTTGATGATTTTGCGGATGCCCTGTTCGCGGCGGGGCAGGTTTTCCTGGTCAAAGAGCGCGCGGGTTTTGGCGCCGCGGCCGTGGTAGACCATGAATTTGATCGGGTCGTATTGTTTGAGCACCTTTTTGATGTGGTGAGGGGCGGCGGCCTGTTCGAGGATCTGGATCACGCGGTCGTTTTCGCGGGCGTAGAGCAGGGGGAAGAGCCGGTAGTGGCAGGTGATCTGGTCATCCAGCAGGCCGGTGGGCAGGGTGTTGCGCCCGCCGCCGAAGCTGTGGATCACCAGGGGCAGGGCGATCTGATCGAGCCAGGGCCAGAGCGGCTGGCAGACCAGTTCGGGCGGGGCGTTATCGCGGATCTGTGTGGCGTAATCCAGGTAGCGTTCGCCGAATGCGCGGGGGCATTTGTAGAAGAACCAGCCCGCGTTGAAATAGAGATAGCGGCGCCAGTATTCATCGGGCTGGCTGAGGTCCAGCGAGCTTTCGAAATCCAGGCCGAACTTATCGTAGAGCGATTTCCAGGTGTCGGTGTAGCCGGGGCCGTAAAGCTCGATTTTGGGCCAGGTGCCTTCGACCTGCTGAGAGGCGGTGGGGCGGTTGAAATCGAAGGGCACGCGGGCCAGATCGTCCAGCACCAGCGTGTCGGTGTCGAAAAAGACGAAGGGTTCGCCTTCGGGCATGGCCAGCAGGGCCTGGATTTTGTTGGCGTTGGGGTAGCCTTCGCCGAATTCGGGGGTGGCAAAGGGGATGATTTCGGCCCCCAGTTCCTGAAGCAGGGCGATCACGGCCTTGTTGCGCAGGGTAGGGGCGCTGGACCAGAGCGGGCCGTCCTGCGGTGTGGCCACGATCAGGCGGCCGGCGAAATCGGGGTTGGTCAGCCGCAATGAGGCGGCGAACAGGACGGCCTCGTATTGCAGGCGGTTGGCCTGGCCGATGATCACGATATTGAATGCTTGGCTTTTTGCCGTCTCAGAGGTCATACTCGAACCTGCCCGCCATTTATGTGGCCCCGTTTTGGGGCAGTATGGGGCATAAGAACCTGATTTGAAAGAAAAGGAATTGTCAAATGCTGGACATGATTTTGTTCGTGATCGCGGCGGCGACCGGAGGAATGCAGAGCAGCGGTTCGGAAAGGGCGGCGATTTCGGCGCCGAAGGTACAGGCTGTCGTAACGGGGGGCGCCCCGGAAACGGCCTCGGCAACGGTCTCGGAGCCTGCGCAGGCTGCGCCGGTGGCCGAGGATCAGACCCCGACCGGCAAATTCACCACCGCGACCGAGGTCAAACCGATCCTGGCCGCCACCAAATCGCAATGGATTGCTGTGCGGGAATATGACGGTCAGGACATTATTTACTTTACGCAGCTCCTGTCCTGGCGCTGCGGGCTGAGCGGCATTCGTTACTCGGTGAACGGAGGCCCGATGCAGCCCTATCCGATGCCGCCCTGCCACATGGATATGGCCGCGCCCAACGCCCTGCTGGGCAACGAGGCGATGCCGATCATGGGGTTGCCGCCCAAATCCGTGCAGACCGTGGATGTCGAGGTGTTCTTGGATGACACCAGCGTCGATTTCGCTAGCTATCAGCGCAATCAGGTGTTGATCCCCTGACTGCCTCGGGCTTAGCCGGCGGGGCGAAGCGGGCTCAAATGTCCGATCAGTTGCTGTGAAAGCGCGTTGTAGCCTTTGGCGGCAGGATGCAGCCCGTCGCTGGCCCAGCCGCTCTGCCCGGCGTCATAGCCCTGCGGCACGGGCAGGACAGTACAACGGGGAAAACGTCAGCCATAGGGTACGCGCGACGGAACGATACGAGCGGATGATTTGACCTGATCCTTCAGGTGCTTAGCGAGCTTTGATGTAGAAAAGGAAGAATGGTGGGCGACCCTGGAATCGAACCAGGCATGAGTCTCCTCGGCGGAGTTACAGTCCGCTGCCGCACCTTGCAGCCCGTCGCCCGTGTCTGCGGCATTGCCTCAGAACGTGGGGGGGTGATTACAAGCGTCGCGCAGGGGCGTCAACAGGAAAATTCCTTGCAGATGCCGGTTAGGAGGCGCATTAACGCGCGCAACGCAATTCATGGGGATCAGCGCGATGAAAAAGCCCAAATGGGTCGTCGAAAAAGAGCAGGCAAAGAAGGCCTCGGCGGCGGAAACCGTGTGGATGTTCGGCCTGCACGCGGTGCGCGATGCGCTGATGAACCCGAACCGGCAGAAATTGCGCCTGGTGGTCACAAAAAACGCGCAGGACAAGCTGGCCGAGGCGATTACCGCCAGCGGGATGACGCCCGAAGTGGTGGATCCGCGCAAATTCAACGTGCCGATTGATTCCAATTCGGTGCATCAGGGGGCCGCGCTGGAGGTCAAGCCGCTGGATTGGGGGCGCTTGCAGGATGTCTGCGTGGGCAAACCGGGGCTGGCACCGCGTGTGGTGCTGCTGGACCGGGTGACCGACCCGCATAACGTGGGCGCGATTCTGCGCTCGGCCGAGGTGTTCGGCGCCTGTGCGGTGATCGGCACGCGGCATCATTCGGCGCCCGAAACCGGGGCTTTGGCGAAAACCGCCAGCGGCGCGCTGGAGCGTCAGCCCTATCTGCGGATTCGCAATCTGGCCGATGGGATCGAGGCGTTGCAGCAGATGGGCTATATCGTGCTGGGCCTGGCCGGCGAGGCCGAGCAGACGATCGAGACCGCGCTGGAGGGCAAGACCGACCGCCCCGTCGCGCTGGTGCTGGGGGCCGAGGGGCCGGGGCTGCGCCAGAAAACCCGCGAGACCTGCGATGCGCTGGTGCGGATTGATTTCGCGGGGGGGTTTGGCTCGCTCAATGTGTCGAACGCGGCGGCAGTCGCGCTTTATGCGGCGCGGGGCTAGGGAATCGGGGCGCTGTTAACGCGTTGTTCACAGGTTCTTTACACACTCTTCCATAGCGATCATGCGATCCTACATGAGTATCAGAGCCGCGGGGACGGAACCCTCGCGCTTCATTCACTGTCCCTCGTTCCGCGACTGGCACCTCGGGCTGACCCCGAGGTGCTTTTTTATGCGCCGATGGCTAGGCAGAAGGCCCGCGGCAGGCTAACGCTAAGGCATGAGCGAACAGTATACCGATGATCATCTGAAAACGATTCTGAAGCGCACGCGGCGGGTGGCCGTTGTGGGCGTGTCGATGAACGCGGTGCGCCCGTCTTATTACGTGGCGCGCTATCTGGGGCTGAAGGGCTATACGGTTATTCCGGTCAATCCCGGCCATGCGGGTAAAACGCTGTTCGGTCAGACCGTGCGCGCCAGCCTGTCCGACATTGAGGGCGGGGTGGATATGGTGGATATTTTTCGCCGCTCGGAGGCGGTGCCGCCCATCGTGGACGAGGCGCTGGAGGCCTTTCCCGAGCTACAGACGATCTGGATGCAGATCGGGGTAGAGCACCCCGAGGCCGCCGCTAAAGCCCGCGCGCGCGGGGTGGATGTGATCATGAACCGCTGCCCGAAGATCGAGTATCAGCGTCTGTTCGGTGAACTGCGTATGGGCGGGTTCGCGACCGGGGTGATTTCGTCGAAGCTGTGAGGAGGGGGCCAGCCCCCGCCGTTGAAGCTCTGCGATCTTCAACGGCTCCCCCGGAGTATTTTTGTCAAAAAGAAGCGGCGGGCTCAGGTGAGGAAATCGGCGGAGATGCGCAGATCCCGAAGGGGGCGGACGATCTGGATGGAGCGTTCGTAGAGCGGGTGGGCCTTGAAGGCGGCCAGGGCGGTTTCGTCCTTGAATTCGGCGTAGACGATGAAATCCACCTGCGGGCCGGGGATTGGATCGGTGTTCAGATTGCGGCCGATTTCAAAGTGGGATGCGTGGGGGATGCCCGAGAGCAGCGAGAGCCCGTCATAGACCGTTTCGCGGTCTTTGGGATCGCGGGCCGAGAAGAACACCACGTGGCGGATCATGTGCGGGCGGCTTTTTCTGCGAGGCCCGAGGTGCCCTGGCGGCGGGCCAGTTCGGCCATCACGTCCGACAGGGGCACATCGCGCGATTGCAGCATCACCAGCAGGTGAAAGAGCACGTCGGCGGCCTCGGAGGTGAGGCGGGTTTTGTCGCCTTTGGTGGCCTCGATGATGGCTTCGATGGCTTCTTCGCCGAATTTCTCGGCGCATTTTTCGGGGCCTTTGGCCAGCAGTTTGGCGGTCCAGCTGGTATCTGGGTCGGCCGCGGCGCGGGCGGCGATGGTTTGGGCCAGGTCGTCGAGTGTCATTCGATCCTCATGGGGATGCCCGCGGCGGCCATGTGGTCTTTGGCTTCGCGGATGGTGTAGTCGCCGAAATGGAAGATCGAGGCGGCCAGCACGGCGCTGGCGCCGCCCTTGGTGACGCCCTCGACCAGGTGATCCAGGGTGCCGACCCCGCCCGAGGCGATCACGGGGATGTCCACCGCATCGGAAATGGCGCGGGTCAGCGGCAGGTTGAACCCGGCGCGGGTGCCGTCGCGATCCATCGAGGTCAGCAGGATTTCCCCGGCGCCTTTTTCAGCGACCAGAATGGCGAATTCCACGGCGTCGATGCCGGTGGGTTTGCGGCCGCCGTGGGTGAAAATCTCCCATCGGGTGCCGTTGCCGTCTGCGTCGGTTTCCACGGTTTTGGCGTCGATGGCGACCACGATACACTGGCTGCCGAACTGATCGGCGGCCTGGGCCACGACATCGGGGTTGGCGACGGCGGCGGAGTTGAAGCTGACCTTATCGGCCCCCGCCAGCAGCAGGTTGCGCACGTCCTGCACGGTGCGGACGCCGCCGCCCACGGTCAGGGGGACGTAGCATTGCTCGGCCGTGCGCTGGACCACATCGAACATGGTGCCGCGGTTTTCATGGGTGGCGTGGATGTCCAGAAAACAGATTTCATCCGCACCGGCGGCGTCATAGGCCTTGGCCGATTCCACCGGGTCGCCGGCATCCACCAGATCGACGAAATTCACGCCCTTCACGACGCGCCCATCGGCGACGTCCAGGCAAGGGATGATACGGGTTTTCAGCATCGGGGCCTCTTGCGACTACGTGCCAGCGGTTTAGGCCAGATCGGCCCTGTGTGCAACGCAGCTTAGGCAGGGGCGGGGGCAGCCTGTGCGATCCGGCCGACGGCCTGGCGCGACAGCAGGACATGAAAGGGCATCACCGCCAGCAGATAGGCCCGGCCCAGCAGATTATTGCGGTGCACCCAGGTGGCCATATGAATCTGCCCCTGCGCGCGCATCACCGCAATCCGGAAATTCAGATGCGAGTCGTCCAGGCCGAAGTTCAGCTCGTCTTCGGTTTCAAAGGTCAGCGGGAACATGTGGTCCTGACCGTCGCTCAGCTCGGTTTTCAGGCCCAGGGGCGCGACGATCCGGTTGCGCAGTTCCAGCAGCGTCTGAGACCATCGGGGCATTGTCATTGCCACCTGCGCGGCAGTGTGGACATCCAGCGGGCTGGTGCAGCTGTAGCAGTCGATGAAGTCTCCGGTTTGGAAATGCTGCCACAGATGGGCGTGGGCGGGCAGGCGGGTTTTGCGGACATGGGTCATTGGCAGGCCGTTGGGGTTCTTGGGGTTGGAGTTAGGAAGGCTTACGGGTGTCTGAACTAAACGATGCAGTTCAGTTTTGAGCAAGGGGCAGGTTGCCGCAGCCCGCACATGCCCCGATCCGAGGCATATCCGGTGGGTTCTTGGCAGGACGTTAACAAAACAACGAAAAATGAGCGGGCCGAGGCGCGTCAGGGCTTTCAGGGCTTTACTATACTAAATGACTCAACTACCCAGACGCCACGTCGCGACTCGCCATTCAGAATCTCTCATTCAAGACAGCCAAAGCGCCTCGATGGATCACGCATTCGCGCGGTCTGCGTAAAGTCAAAGAATGAGGGAACGGAAATGCGCACTCTTGGAACGGGGCCCTTTACGGCCACGAACGGACGGTCTGTCCGAAAATCTACATTGTTCGGGGCGTCGCTGACGGCGGCCTGTTTTGCCGGTCAGGCCTATGGTCAGGACGCCGGCGTTATCGAATTGCCCACCGTCGAAGTGGAAACCACCGAGGTTCAGGCCCCTGCACCGGTCGCGCCGCGCCGGGTGTCGAACAACACTGGCCGGGCTGCGGCTGCTCCGCAGGTCTGTACGCCCGAGCTGGCCGGAACGCCGGTTTGCGCCGAACAGGAGGCCGCCGAACGCGCCGCCGCCGAGGCCGAGGCTCAGGCTCGTGCCGGGACCAACCCCAACGCGGACCCGAACGCGCCGTTCAAGGCCGATCGTCTGACCAACTCGAAACTGCCGGGCAAGGTGCTGGACACCCCCCGGACCGTGACCGCGATCACGCAGGAAACGATTGAAACCAAGGGCACCACCTCGATCCGGCAGCTGGCGCGCAACACGCCCGGCATCTCGCTGGGCTTTGGTGAGGGTGGGAACTCTTACGGCGACAACATCTATATCCGCGGCTTCAAGGCCAATAACGACGTCTATGTCGATGGTGTGCGCGATCCGGGGATTTCGATCCACGAAACCTTTGCCACCGAGCAGGTCGAAGTGATCAAGGGCCCGGCCGGCACCGTGGGCGGGCGTGGCACCACCGGCGGCGCGCTGAACATCGCGTCCAAGAAGCCCCAGGATGTGGATTTCTTCGAAACCTCGACCAAGATCACCAGCGCGGGCACCGCACGCCAGAGCTTTGATTTCAACTGGGGTGAAAATGAAAAGGTGCAGTTCCGTCTGAACGGGATGTTGCAGGACGGTGAAATCGCCGGCCGCGAAGACCTGAAGGACGACCGCGCGGGCGTGGCCGGTTCGGTGCGCTATAAGCTGTCCCCGAATGTCACGCTGGAGGGCGACTACACCTACACCAAGATCGAGCAGACCCCCGACTGGGGCGTGCCCTTCATCGTCTATGAAGACGCAGGTCTCGCCGGTCCGGTCACCGATTATGGCGTGGATCGCGATACGTTTTACGGCATCGCGGATCGCGATTTCCAAAGCGTCGAGCAGCATGTGGCGACGGGCCGCCTGATCTGGGAAATCTCGCCCACGATGAAGCTGACCAACACGCTGCGCGGCTCGCATTCGATCAATGATTACATCCTGACCGCGCCCAGCCAGATTGCCGACAATGGCTCGACGAATCCCGATGACTGGACCGTCGATCTGAGCTTCAAGAGCCGCTACCAGGAAACCGACGTGCTGTCGAACGATCTGGAACTGACCGGCGTGTCGCACTGGGCCGGGGCCAAGCATACCTGGATTGTCGGGGTCAGCCTGTCGCGCGAGGACGTGAAATACACCGGCTACGATAACCTGATTTCCGAGGATTACCTGCCCGAGGATGGCGGGCGCCCCGATCCGTGCACCGTGACGGCGGTGAACCCCGATCCCTCTGCCTGCTGGGCCGGCACCACGCCCACGCTGAATGACAGCTGGACCGAAACCCGCGTGGATACCAAATCCATCTACGCGCTGGATACGGTCGAGCTGTCCCGGCAATGGACGGTCGCGGGCGGTCTGCGGATTGATCACTATGACATCGAGCGCACCGGCACCGACCGTGCGGGGGATGCCTATGCGTTGTCGCGCAGTGACACCATGCTGAACGGCAGCCTGTCTGTGACCTACAAACCCTCGGACAAGCTGCGGATTTACGGTGCTGCGGCGACCTCGACCAACCCGATGGGGCAGGAGATCGCCTCGGGCGGCGGCTACTACGGCGGTCTGGACACCAATGGTGAAGGGCTCAAGCCCGAGCAGAACCTGTCGCTGGAACTGGGCGCCAAGTACGAGCTGAACAACCACCTGCTGCTGACCGCCGCACTGTTCCAGACCACCAAGGACAACGCCCGCGAGGATGTGGGCCGTGGTGCCGACGCCGTGACCTCGGACACGCTGAAATACCGTGTGCGCGGGATCGAGCTGGGCGTCGCCGGTAAGGTGAATGACCGTGTGGGCCTGTTTGGTGGGGCCGTGTTCTCGGACAGTGAGATCCTGGACAGCGCGACCGCCGATTATATCGGGGAATCGCTGCCCACCATCACGCATAAGCAGTTCAACCTGCTGGTCACCTATGATGTCAGTGACGATCTGATGCTGGGTCTGCAGACGAATTTTGTTGGGAAACGTGATCTGGGCTCGACCGTGCCGAACGGCAATGTTCTGCCCTCGCACTGGACCTTCGATCTGGTCGGATCCTACGCGATCAACAAGGCCACGTCGGTCCGGTTCGGCATCGATAACATCACCGACAAGACCTACTACGACACCGCCTACCGCTCGGGTGAGCCGTTCACCTATGTGGGGCCGGGTCGTGAAATCTGGGCCTCGCTGGACATGAAGTTCTAAGCCCCGGTTTGCACTTTCCCTCGGTTGGGGGCGGCAATCATGCGCGCCGCCCCCGGCCACTTCTCAGATCAGGAGCGCAGCATGCTCATCACCATCCCCGAACTGTTCAGCAAGGACGAGGTCAAATCCATTCGCACCCGTCTGGACGCGGCCGATTGGGAGGACGGCAAAAACACCGCCGGCGCCCAGTCCCTGCAAGTCAAACGCAACCGTCAGCTGCCCGCCACGGGCCAGGATGCGCAGGAGCTGGGGCAACTGATCCTGCAACGTCTGTCGCAAAACCCGCTGTTCCTGTCGGCCGCCTTGCCGCTGCGGATTTTGCCGCCGATGTTCAACCGCTACGAGGACGGCGAGACCTTTGGCATCCATGTGGACAATGCCATTCGCACCAATCCGTTCAACGGCGAATACATCCGCACCGATCTGTCGATGACGGTCTTTTTCTCAGAGCCCGATGAATATGACGGCGGCGCGCTGCTGGTCGAGGACCACTATGGCACCCAAGAGGTGAAACTGCCCGCAGGGGACATGGTGCTCTATCCCTCGACCTCGCTGCACGAGGTGGTGCCAGTGACGCGCGGGGCGCGGGTGTCCTCGTTTTTCTGGCTGCAAAGCATGGTGCGCTCGAACGAGCAGCGCACCATCCTGTTCGAGCTGGACCAGACCATCCAGACGCTGGCCACGCGCTTTGGCGCCGAGGATGACGAAGTCGTCCGCCTGACCGGCATTTACCACAACATGATCCGCCAATGGACCGAGGTATGATGATGCGTAACGCTATGACCGCACTTGCAATTTTTCTGGCAGCCCCCGCTATGGCGCAGGATGTCAGCCTGACCGATCAGGCCAGCGCGCTGATTTCCGACAGTCAGGCCACCGTGGGCGCATGGCTGGCCGAGGCCGGGCACGATCACATGTCGCCCGTCGGGATGTACCTGGCCGCCGATATCGTGGTGAAGGCCGTGATGATCTCGCTGGCTGTTGCCTCGGTTCTGGTCTGGGCGGTGTTCATCGCCAAGCTGGTCTCGCTAAGCGCGGCCAAGCGCCGGGTCCGGCGCAATTACAAACGTCTGGACAGGGCTGGCTCGCTGGAGGCGGGGCAGGGGCTGTTCGCCAAACGGCGCGGGGTGGTCGGCGCCATGGTGCGCGCCGCGCTGGCCGAGCGTGAACGCTCGGGCCAGAGCCATGCCGCAGGGATCAAGGAACGCAGCGAAAGCGCCCTGTCGCGGATCGAGGCCGGCGCGGCGCGCAGTGCCGGGCGCGGCACGGCGTTGCTGGCGATCACCGGGTCCACCGCGCCCTTTGTCGGCCTGTTCGGCACGGTCTGGGGGATCATGAACAGCTTTATCTCGATTGCGGAAACCAACACCACGAACCTGGCTGTCGTGGCCCCTGGGATCGCCGAGGCGCTGCTGGCCACGGCCATCGGGCTGGTGGCGGCGATTCCGGCGGTGATCTTCTATAACCTGCTGGTGCGGGGGATCGGCGGCTATCGGATCATGCTGACGGATGCCGCCGCGCTGGTGCAGCGCACATTGTCGCGCGATCTGGATCGGGAAAACGCGGATCAGGGCAGCCCGGCCGACGCCTCCGAAAGCGACCCGCTGCCTCTTGCAGCGGCGGCGGAGTGATCCGATGGGAGCGCGACTGGGTTCGGACAGCGGGGACGATCTGGCGGAAAACGCCGAGATCAACATCACCCCTTTCATTGACGTCATGCTGGTGCTGCTGATCATCTTTATGGTGGCCGCGCCGCTATCGACGGTGGATATTCCGGTGGAATTGCCCGTGGCCGTGGCCGAGGCGCCGCAGCGGCCCTCAGAGCCGGTGTTCATCACCCTGGCCGAGGATCTGACGCTTTCTGTCGGAGAGGCGCAAACCGATCTGAGCGGGCTGATTTTGGAGGTCGGGATCGCCACCCAGCTGAACCGCGAGGAACGCCTGTATATTCGCGCGGACAAATCCGTCCCCTATGGCGAGCTGATCGCCGTGATGAACGTGCTGCGCGCCGAAGGCTATCTGAAGGTCGGGCTGGTGGGGCTGGACGAGGCCGCCGCGGCCCCCGAAGCCAGCCCCGAAGCCAACCCCGCGCCGGAGCCGCAGCAATGAGCCTGGCCTATCGCGAAGGTGCCGGGCTGTGGCCGATCGCGGCGCTGTCGGTGGTGCTCAGCGCGGGGGCGCATGTCGGGCTGCCTGCCGCCTGGATGGCCCGCGCGCCGCAGGCGCAGCCGGAAACGCGCCCGGTGGAATCGGGCATTCAGGGCGCGATCATGTTCGATCTGTCCGACATCATCGCCGCCCCCTCCGAAGCCGGTGAGGACAGCGTTGAAATGGCCGCCTCGGACGAGGCCCCTACCGTCACCGAAAGCCCCGAGGCCGTGGACCCGGCCAAGGCTGCGGACGAGCCGATCCTGAATCAGACCCCCTATGACGTCACCGATGACGAGCTGAAATTCGGGATCGCCAGCCCGGACCCGGCCGAGGAAACGCAGGACGAGGCGCATGAGGCAGCCTCGGAATTTGTCGAGGAACAGGTCGATCAGCCATCCGCGCTGGGGGCGACGGCGGCGGATGCCTCGCAGGCGTCGGTGTCGGGCGTGGATGTGCAGGCGCAGGCGGATAAGGCTCAGGCCAGCAGCGAGGGCCTGACGGCGGACGAGCTGCAAGAGATTTCCGAATGGCAGAAATCGGTGGTGCTGCGCATCGCAAAAGCCAAGAAATACCCCAGCCAGGCCCGTAAAAAAGGCATCGAAGGCGAGGTGCGTGTGCGCTTTACGATTGACCGATACGGCGCAATCCTGGCGCGCGAAATTCAGCAAAGCTCGGGCAATCGGGTGCTGGATCAGGCGGCGCTGAGCGTGTTCGACCAGTTGGAGAAACTGCCCACCCCGCCGCAGCATCTGAGCGGGGACGAGTTCACGCTGATGATCCCGCTGAACTACTCGATCAAGAAGACATGAAGGGCGCGCGGACCGTCTGTCCGGTGATCTGATCGAGGCGCGCACAGCCGGTCAGGGCCATGGTGATCTCCAGCTCGTCGCGCAGCAGGCGCAGCACGTGGCTGACGCCCTGAGCCCCGGCCACGGCCAGACCATGCGCAACGGGGCGGCCCACCAGAACGGCGCTTGCGCCCAGGGCCAGCGCGCGGAACACATCGGCGCCGCGGCGCAGCCCGCCATCCATCAGCACCGGATGCCCGCCGGCGGCGCGCACCACTGAGGGCAGGGCGGAAATGGCAGAGGGCGCGCCATCCAGAACGCGCCCGCCGTGGTTGGAAACGATGACGCCCGCCGCGCCTGCCTGAATGGCATTCCGGGCGTCCTGCGGTGTCAAAATCCCCTTAAGCAGCACCGGCAGCGGGGCGTTTTCGCACAGCCAGGCGATGTCCTCCCAGCGGGGCAGCACATGGGCGACACGGTCAAACAGGGCCGATTCCGTCTCGGTAAGGGGGGCAAAGGAAGGGGAGGGCAGATCGTGCAGATTGACCGCGCTCAGACCGTCGGGCAGCTGGAACCGGGTTTCGATTTCGGCGTCCCGAATGCCGCTGACGGGCGCGTCCACGGTCAGCACCAGCGCCTCGAAACCGGCCTGCGCAGCGCGAGAGGCCAGCGTCAGCGTCGCCGCGCGGCTGCCCATCCAATACAGCTGAAACCAGCGACAGGCATCACCGGCTGCACGGACCTCGGCCATGGGCTGCGCGGCCTGCGCGCTAAGCACCATGCCGGCCTCTTGGGCGGTGGCGGCGGCGGCGGTTCCGGCCTCGCCCTGAGGATGCAGAAGCGTCTGATAGGCCATCGGAGCCACCAGAATGGGATGCGCCAGCGTGCGGCCCAGCAGCTGCACCCGCGTATGGCCGCCGCGCAGATCGCGCAGCACCGAGGGCACAATCTGGACCGCGTTCAGATCATCCCGGTTGCGCTGCATCGTGTGCCCGGCCCCCGCGCCGCGCAGGAAATAGGCGGCGATGGCGGGGGGCAGGGCCTGTTCGGCCCGCGTTTCATATTGGGCCAGGGTGGGGGGCAGATCGGTCATGTCAGTTCGCTTTTCAGAGCGAGACCATAGGCTGGATACCGAAGCTGTCTGGCGGGTCTCTGGGGGGATCAGGCTTTGAGCAGGGCCAGCGCCTCGGCCAGATCAATCGCGCCATCGTATAGGGCGCGGCCCGAAATGGCACCGTTCAGCGGCGCGCCGCAGGATTTGAGGGCGCGCAGATCCTCCAGCGAGGACACCCCGCCCGAGGCAATCACCGGGATCGACACGGCATTGGCCAGGGCTGCGGTTTCGGCCACGTTGGGGCCCTGCATCGCGCCGTCGCGGTTGATGTCGGTGTAGATGATGGCGGCCACGCCCGCGTCCTCGAAGGATTTGGCCAGATCGGTGGCGGTGACGTTGGTGTCCTCGGCCCAGCCCTTGGTGGCGACCATGCCGCCGCGTGCGTCAATGCCCACGGCGACGTGACCGGGGAATTCGCGGCAGGCCTGGCGCACCAGATCGGGGTTTTCGACAGCCACCGTGCCCAGAATGACGCGTTGCAGCCCCTTGGACAGCCAGCGCTCGATCGTGGCCATGTCGCGGATGCCGCCGCCCAGCTGGGCCGGCACTTTGGTCTGGGCCAGGATTTCCTCGACGGGTTGCGCATTCACGGGCTCGCCTGCGAAAGCGCCGTTCAGATCGACCAGATGCAACCATTCGCAGCCAGCGTTCACGAACTCCAGCGCCTGGGCGGCGGGGTTTTCGTTGAAAACGGTGGCCTGCTCCATCTCGCCTTTGTACAGGCGCACGGCATTGCCGTCCTTCAGGTCAATCGCGGGATAGAGGATCATGGTCCGGGCCTTTCTGTGACTATGCTGCGCGCGGTTTTGCACGGGTGGCGGGGAATTGCAACTTTCTGCCGCCGGTTGGGGGCTTCCGTCATGTCAGGCTTGATCGGAATCGCCTGGGCGGGTCAGGATCGGGGCACATTCAGGGAGGTAATCTGATGAAAACGCTTGTTCTGGCCGCTGCGGCCTCGGTTCTGATGGCGGGGGCGGCGCTGGCCGATCCGGTCGAGGGGATCTGGAAAACTCAGGTGGATGATGGCGCCTATGCCCATGTGACCATCTCTAAATGCGGCGCGGCGATCTGCGGCGTGATCTCGCGGACGTTCAATGCCAGCGGGGAATACAGCTCGCCCAATATCGGGAAAAAGCTGGTCTGGGACATGCAGCCCAAGGGCGGCGGGGCCTATCGCGACGGCAAGATCTGGCAGCCGTCCAAGGATAAGGTCTATAGCTCAAAGATGGACATGTCTGGAAATGCGCTGAAGGTGAAGGGCTGCATCGGCCCGATTTGCAAGAAACAGACCTGGAGCCGCGTGAAATAAAGGCATCAGCGCCCCTGCGCCGGGGGAAACGGCTTTGTGATAGCTGGCCGTTACAGTCGATGTGTTAGGATGGGCGCCGTAGGACAGTTCAAAGGGTATCTTGGGTCATGCGGCGTCTTTTTTATGCGGTTTTGTTTATGGGGCTGGCGGGAACGCTGCGGGCCGATCCTCTGGAGGGGCTGTGGCTGACAAAGCCCGACGCCAAGGGGCAGGTGGCGCATGTCAGGGCCGAACCCTGCGCCGGAGCGCTGTGCGGCACGATCATCCGGGCCTTCGATCGCAGCGGCGCGCCGGTGATTACCCCCAATGTGGGGCGGCGGATCTTCTGGGATGTGCGCCCGCAGCCGGATGGGTCTTATGCGGGGACGGGATGGCTGCCGCTGCGCGATCTGACGTTCAAGGCCAGGTTGCGGCTGGCGCAGAACACCCTGACCGTCAGCGGCTGCATCGGGCCGATCTGCCAGAACCAGACCTGGACGCGAGTGGTGGATTAAGGCGCCCAGTTCAGGAAGTTCGCGATCATGTGCAGGCCGGTTTTCTGGCTTTTCTCTGGGTGGAATTGCATCCCCACCAGATTGTCGCGCCCGACGATGGCGGTGATCTGCCCGGCATAGTCCACATGCGCCAGCAGATGCGCGGGATTGGCCACCTTGAAGTGATAGGAATGCACGAAATAGGCGTGATTGCCTGTCTCGATCCCGTCGAACACCGGATGGTCCGTGTCGATCACCAGATCGTTCCAGCCCATATGGGGCACTTTCAGGCTGTCATCAGAGGGTGTGATCTTGTCCACGTCCCCGCCGATCCAGTCAAACCCAGGCGTTTCGGTATATTCCAGCCCGCGGGTGGCCAGCATCTGCATCCCGATGCAAATCCCCAGGAAGGGCTTGCCCTGACGGATCACCACCTCTTCCATTGCCTCGAACACACCGCGATGATCGAACAGGGCGGCGCGGCACGCAGGAAACGCCCCGTCACCGGGCAGCACGATGCGATCGGCGCGGCGGATCAGCTCGGGGTCCGAGGTGACGATCACCTCGCCCGCGCCGGTCTCATTTGCCATGCGTTGGAATGCCTTCTCGGCCGAGTGCAGGTTCCCGCTCTCGTAATCCACAATGACCGTGGTCATTTACAGCGCCCCCTTGGTGGAAGGAATGGCATCGGCCTTGCGCGGGTCGGTTTCCACGGCCAGACGCAGGGCGCGGGCCACGGATTTGAACGCCGCCTCGGCCACGTGGTGGGCATTGAACCCGTGCAACTGATCCACATGCAGGGTGATCCCGCCATGGGTGCTGAAAGCCTGAAAGAATTCGCGCACCAATTCGGTGTCAAACGTGCCGATCTTGGGGGCGGTAAAGTCCACGTTCCAGATCAGATAGGGCCGCGCCGACAGATCCAGCGCGCAGCGCACCTGAGCGTCATCCATCGGCAGGTGACATTCGCCATAGCGCCGGATGCCCTTTTTATCGCCCAAAGCCTGCGCCAGGGCCTGCCCCAGGGCAATGCCGGTATCCTCGACCGTGTGGTGATCGTCGATGTGGTAATCGCCCTGCGCGCGGATGGTGAAATCAATCAGCGAGTGGCGCGCCAGCTGGTCCAGCATGTGGTCAAAAAAGCCCACGCCGGTCTGGTTGTCATAGGCTCCGGTGCCATCCAGATTCACCGTGACACGGATGTCTGTCTCGGCGGTTTTGCGGGTGATCGTGGCTGTGCGCATGTCGCTCTCCAAGTCTGTCGCGGCTCTTATAGGCTGGGCGCGGCGCGTTTCCAAGATGGCAAAGCGGCGGTTAATCCTTGGTGAGGCGCCCCGGATACGCTAGCTTACGGCGAAGATATTTTTCAATTTCGTGTTTCTTGAGGGTCGCTATGGGGATTTTGCGCGTATTGGCGGTTTTGGCCGCATTCGGAACGGTTGGTTGCACCCAGGCGGGGAAAGTCCATCGTACCGGAGCGCCGCAGGACCAGGCCTGCCAGCAGGGCGACATTGATCTGGGTAAACGCAACAAAGAAGGGCGCGCCGATCTGCGCGCGCGGGTGCGGTGCAGCTATCAGGGGCATGTTCTGCCCGCGCCCGATCCCAGGGATGCGCCCAAAGGCTGGACCGATCTGGCCAACGAGGCCAGCCGCTCTCTGACCGAGCCGGACCGCTACGATCTGGCCTTTGTCGAACTGGCCGCCGGGCAGCACGAGGTCACCACCGGGCAGATGCAGGCCCTGCGCGCGCAGCTAAAGGCCAAGGGGCGCGCGGGCTTGCAGAATGTGGTGGTGACTTATGTGCACGGCTGGCGGCACGATGCGGCAGTGCGGGACGCGGATGTGCTGAAGCTGCGGATGGTGCTGGGCTATACCCGCGCCGCGCTGAATTCGCGCTGTATCGAGCGGGGGGATTACTGCAATGCCTCTTTGACGGGGGTGTTCGTGGGCTGGCGCGGCCGGTCCTTCAACGAGCCGGTCCTGTCGATTGAGGGCGGCATGAATCCCTTTGCCATCGGGGCTATTCCAACGGTCTGGGACCGCAAGGACGCCAGCACGCGGCTGGGGCAGGGGGCGGGCTCGGCCCTGGATTGGGTGTTGCGGGGCGTGCAGGGGCCGCTGCATTTGATGCCGGGCAATGCCAAGGCCGATAAGATGCTGGTCTTTGCCCATTCCTTTGGCGGCAACATGATGACCAACCTGATGCGCGGCTATGCAGAGCAGGCCATTGATAATCACCCGATGCGCAGGAACGGCGCGCGGATGGATCCGTTGATCGGGGATCTGGTGGTGTTGCTGAATCCGGCCACGCAGGCCCAGAACTGGACCGCGATCCAGCGGCAAGAACGCCGCCACGCGGGGCTGAGCGACGATCAGCATCAGGTGGTCGCGGGGTATTACAATCAGGACCGCGATTTTCAGCGCAAGCTGGCCAAATGGCAGAACATGTATCCCAGCGATCAGCGGCCGATCTATATCTCGATGACCTCGACGCCCAAATGGCACGGGATCGAAACCCGCGGGCGCCGGCCGCGTAGCGATTTTGCGACGGGCACGCTGTTTCCTCTGGCGCGGCGGGTCGCTGGCTTTGAGGGGCGCGAACAATACCGCACCATCGGCCATCTGAACCCGCTCTATACCCGCACGCAGAAGGAAACGGATGCCGAGGGCGTCTATCCGCGTGAACGTCTGGCCGGGCCTCCGGTGGGGGCGTCGCATGAATTCAGCGTCAATCAGGGGATCGGGCGGCACCCGTCCTATGCGGACAGCATGATCCCCGATGCGTCCTGGTGCACCGACGCCAGCGGCTGGCTGACCCAGGCGCGGCAATACCAGGTGGACAAGCACTTGCAGTCCGGCACGCGCAGTCAGGATGGCTATTGGGATTACGGCCTGGATGAACGATTCAAGGCGATCCCCAACGTGGCGGCCGGGCGCAATCCGGCCTCGGTTCAGTGGCGGCACTCGCTATGGCTGCCGTATCAGAAGAACCGGATTTCCGTGGCCTCGTCCCGCAGCCCGTTCTGGAATGTGCGCGCGCTGGATACCGCGATCAAGGATCACCACGGCTGGGTCAGCTATCCGATGTGGTGCGCGATCAACCAACTGGTGCTGGATGACGTGACTGCCCGCAGACCGGGCGCGGCGGTGCGCGAAACCCTGGAGGCGCAGCAGGCCTTCGAAGCCGAGGTAGACGCGCATAAACGCACGATCGGCGACGTAGAGTAGGTTCAGAACGCGTTATCTTTGACCGATTGCATCGACACATGGGTCGAGGTGGCGCCCACATGAGGCAGGGCTGAAATCACCTCGCCCAGCACGCGCCGGTAGCTCTGGATGTCTTTCGTGCGGATTTTCAGCAGGTAATCGAACGAGCCCGCGATCATGTGGCATTGCTCGATTTCGGGGACGTTCAGAACGGCGGTGTTAAAGGCACCGAGAGCTTTTTCCGTGGTGTCGGTCAGCTTGACCTCTGCAAAGGCGACATGTTCCAGCCCCAGTTTCTCGGCGTTCAGAACGGCGCGAAACCCCTGAATGTAACGCTCATCCTGAAGCCGTTTCAATCGTACCTGGCAGGGGCTTTTGGACAGGCCCACCTGCCGCGCCAATTCCGTCACCGGAATGCGCCCCTGCGTGGACAGGACTTGTAGAATGCGCCGGTCTATGCGGTCCAGATCGTCGGTATAATCGGTCATTTCTTTATCATAGGTCCGTATATTTGTGGTTTTTCGGGAAGTATGGCCTTTGATTTCGGATATACAGGAAAACCGACCTGCGCGCATCTGCTATTCTGGCCGCAGTCCAGAGAAAGAGCGCACCATGGCCGATTTGCCCCCGAACCACACTTCTGATCTGACCGTTTTGCGCAGCGCCCTGCGCGCGGCCCATCACCGCCCCGAGGCCGAGGTTCTGGCCGATTTGACGGCGGAATGCGCGCCGGCGGCCTCGATGCGTCAAAGCGGGTTTGCCCGCGCCGTGGATTTCGTCCGCCGCATTCGCTCGGGCAATGAGGTGGGGCTGATGGAGGTCTTCTTGTCCGAATACGGGCTGTCCACCAAAGAGGGTATCGCCCTGATGTGTCTGGCCGAGGCGCTGCTGCGCGTGCCGGACCGCGAAACCATTGATGAGCTGATCGAGGATAAGATCGCCCCCTCGGAATGGGGGGCGCATCTGGGGAAATCCTCGTCCTCGTTGGTGAATGCCTCGACTTGGGCGCTGATGCTGACGGGCAAGGTGCTGAAAGAGGACGAAACGCCGGGGATTGCTGCCACGCTGCACGGCGCGATCAAACGCCTGGGCGAGCCGGTGATCCGGTCCGCCGTGGCGCGCGCGATGAAGGAACTGGGCCAGCAATTCGTGCTGGGCCAGGACATTGACGAAGCGATCAAACGCGGCAGGGCGCGGGCCAAGCAGGGCTATACTTTCTCCTATGACATGCTGGGCGAGGCCGCGCTGACCGCCCGTGACGCGGCCAAGTATCACGCGGCCTATCTGGCTGCGATCAAACGCCTGGGCAAGGAAGCCCGCGCACAGGATATTCGCGACAATCCCGGTATCTCGATCAAGCTGTCGGCCCTGCATCCGCGCTATGAGCTGGGGCAGCACGACCGGGTGATGACAGAACTGACCGCCGCAACGCTGGAGCTGGCTCTGGCGGCCAAACAGGCCAATATGGGTCTGAACATCGACGCGGAAGAGGCCGACCGGCTGGACCTGTCGCTGGATGTCATTCAGGCGGTTCTGTCCGATCCGCGTCTGGCGGGCTGGGACGGTTTTGGCGTGGTGGTGCAGGCCTATGGCAAACGCGCGCCCTATGCGCTGGACTGGCTCTATGCCCTGGCGCAGCGGCTGGATCGCAAAATCATGGTGCGGCTGGTCAAGGGCGCCTATTGGGATTCGGAAATCAAGCGCGCTCAGGTAGAGGGGCTGGAAGTCTTTCCCGTCTACACGCGCAAACAGGCGACGGATGTGGCCTATCTGTGCTGCGCGGCCAAGCTGCTGAGGATGACAGACAGGATCTATCCGCAATTTGCCACGCATAACGCGCATTCGGTGGCCACGATCCTGCAAATGGCCAATGGGCAGCCGTTTGAATTCCAGCGCCTGCATGGCATGGGCGAGGGGCTGCATGACATCGTGAAACAGGATGCGGGCACGCGCTGCCGCATCTATGCGCCGGTGGGGGCGCATCGCGATTTGCTGGCCTATCTGGTGCGGCGGCTGTTGGAAAACGGGGCGAACTCGTCCTTTGTGAATCAGATCGTGGACGAAGATGTGGCGCCCGCAGAGGTGGTGGCCGACCCGTTCGAGGCGTTGCAGGCGCTGGGCGGCCAGCCGGGGCCGGGGGTTCTGGCCCCCGGTGATCTGTTCGCGCCCGAGCGCCGCAATGCTTGCGGCTGGGATCTGCATGATGCCCTCGATCTGGAGCGGGTTCAGGCAGCGCGTGCGCGGTTTGCTACTTATCATTGGCAGGGCGGGGCGCTGATGGTCTCGCCCTCGGAAACGGGGGCAGCGCGGGCGGTGATCAACCCGGCGCTGCCGCAAGATACCGTCGGTCAGCTGCGCGAGGCCACCCCGGCCGAGGCCGCGCAGGCTCTGGCCGATGCTGCCCCATGGGACGCGCCCGTTGCGCGCCGCGCCGGTATCCTGAACACGGCGGCGGATCTATATGAGGCGCATTTCGGCGAGCTGTTCGCCCTATTGGCGCGCGAGGCCGGCAAAACCCCCAATGACGCGATTTCCGAACTGCGCGAGGCGGTGGATTTCCTGCGCTATTATGCGGCTCAGGCCGCCGGGCTGGAGGCTCCGGCCTGTGGGGTGTTCACCTGTATTTCGCCGTGGAATTTCCCGCTGGCGATTTTCACCGGGCAGATTGCGGCCGCGTTGGCGGCGGGCAATGCGGTGCTGGCCAAACCGGCCGAGGCCACCAGCCTGATTGCCCATCGCGCCACGCAACTGCTGCATCAGGCAGGAGTGCCACTGACGGCGCTGCAACTGCTGCCAGGGCAGGGCGCAGAGCTGGGCCCGGTGCTGACCGGCAGCGCGCGGGTGAATGGCGTGTGCTTTACCGGCTCGACGGCTACGGCGCAGCGGATTCAGCGTGCCATGGCCAGCGGCACGCCCTCGGAGGCGGTGCTGATTGCGGAAACCGGCGGGCTGAACGCGATGATCGTGGACAGCACCGCGCTGCCCGAACAGGCGGTGCGCGACATCGTGGCCTCGGCGTTTCAGTCGGCGGGGCAGCGGTGCTCGGCCCTGCGCTGCCTGTATATCCAAGAGGACATCGCAGGCACGCTGCTGCCGATGCTGTTTGGCGCGATGGACGAGCTGGCGATGGGCAATCCGTGGGATCTGGCAACCGATGTCGGCCCGGTGATCGACGCGCGCGCGCAGGCGGATTTTACCGATTATATCGCCCAGGCCCGCGCCCGCGGAGACGTTCTGAAACAGCTGGACGCCCCGACGGCTGGCCATTTCATCGCCCCCACCGTGATCCGCGTGGACGGAATCGCCGCGCTGGAGCGCGAGATTTTCGGCCCCGTGCTGCATGTGGCCACGTTCAAGGCCAGCCAGATTGACGCGGTGGTGGATGCGGTGAATGCCACCGGATATGGGCTGACTTTTGGTCTGCATACGCGGATCGACAGCCGGGTCGAGCAGGTCTGCGCCAGAATCCGGGTGGGCAATCTCTATGTGAACCGAAACCAGATCGGTGCGATCGTCGGCTCTCAGCCTTTCGGCGGCGAGGGGCTGTCCGGCACCGGCCCCAAGGCGGGCGGTCCGGCCTATCTGCCCCGGTTCACCCGGCCTGTGCGTGTGGCTCATCCTCTGGTGGCCGGGGCGTCCCTGACGCAAGATCGCGTGAACGCTGCGCTAAGCGGGCTGGCAGAGGAGGCTCCGGTCCGGCTAAGCGCGCAGGATCTGCCCGGCCCCACAGGGGAATCCAACCGGCTGTCGGTTTTTGGGCGCGGGCTGGTGCTGTGCCTGGGGCCCTCGGCGGATGACGCGGCCCAGCAAGTGCGGATCGCGCGCGAAAACGGCTGCCCGGCGCTGGCGATTGCCCCCGGCGTGCCTGCCGCGATGGGGCTGAACGGGGTGCTGCCGCGCGCGCTGCTGGCGCATCTGCCGGGGCTGGCGCTGGTGGCGCTATGGTCTGAGGACGAGGATGTCGCGCAGGCCCGGCAGGCTCTGGCCGCGCGCCAGGGGGCGCTGGTTGGGCTGAGCACCGGGCAGGATCTGGCCGCGCGCTGCCGGCTGGAGCGTCACATCTGTATCGACACCACGGCCGCGGGCGGCAATGCGCAGCTGCTGGCGGCAAGCGGTTGATCTTTGCGATTCTGGAACCGCCGGACAGCAGGCGAAGCAGCGCGAAACGCTAGGGCTGGGCCCGGATATGGGCCCGTGCGATACCGTGGATTCACGGGGTTCCTACCCACTTTCCGGTATGCAGAATGTCTTTCTGCAAGAAAGGCTTGGCACTCAGAAAGGGCTGTACTAGCTTCCTTCTGTCTGCGGTGGTGAACGTGCCGCGTACGGGAGGAAAACAATGAAGAACCTGATGACCAAGGCCGCTGTTGCGGCGCTTGCCTTTGGCTTTGCAACCGAGGCCATGGCAACCGAATGGAACGTGTCCGTCTGGGGCAAACGCCGGGCCTTTACCGAACATATCGAAAAACTGGCCGAGCTGGTCAGCGAAAAAACCGGCGGCGAATTTACCCTGAACATCAGCTATGGCGGCCTGTCCAAGAACAAGGAAAACCTGGACGGGATTTCCATCGGCGCGTTTGAAATGGCGCAGTTCTGTGCGGGCTATCACCGCGATAAGAATCCCACCATCACCGTGCTGGAACTGCCCTTTCTGGGCGTGAATACCCTTGCCGAAGAGGTGGCCGTGGCCCGCGCGGTCTATGCCCATCCGGCCGCGCAAAAGGATCTGGCGCGCTGGAACGCGAAACTGTTCATGCCCTCGCCGATGCCGCAATATAACCTGGTTGGCACCGGCGAGCCTCGGGATACGCTGGACAAGATGAACGGGATGCGCGTGCGCGCGACGGGCGGTATCGGTCAGGCCTTCAAGACCATCGGCGCTGTGCCCACATCCGTGACCGCAACCGAGGCCTATAACGCCATGGAAAGCGGCGTGGTGGACACGGTGGCCTTTGCGCAGCACGCGCATTTTGCGTTCCGCACCATTGATCAGGCCACCTGGTGGACGGCCAACCTGAACCCCGGCACGGTGAATTGCCCGGTGGTGGTGAACACCGATGCCTATGACGCGCTGTCGGAGTCCGAACGCGCCGCGCTGGATGGCTCGATCGACGAGGCGCTGGATCACTACCTGGCCAACTATGGCGCGCTGCTAGAGAAATGGGACACCGTGCTGGCCGAAAAGAACGTGACCAAGGTCATGATCTCCGAGGCCGAGCTGGACAAGTTCCGCGCCGCGGCCGCCGATCCGATCCGGGAAAAATGGCTGGCGGACATGACCAAACAGGGCATCGACGCGCAGGGGCTGTATGACACTGTCATGACCACCCTGGCCGAAACCCGTAAATAAGATCATACCGCCCGACGGCTTTGGCCCTCGGGCGGTTTCCGTTTCAGATACGGCAATAGGCCCGCAAAGGGCATCCAGAGAGGGGGACGCATGGCTGGCTCATCCGCTGTGCTTGAGGACGGCTCGACCCTGAGCCGCCTGGACCGATCCTTGCATCGGATCGAAAAAATTCTGGCCCTGATCAGCGGGTTGGCGGTGTTTTCGCTGATGGTGCTGGCGGTCATTTCCGTGGGCGGGCGCAACACGATGAACGCGCCCTTGCCCGGCTATGTGGACTGGATCGAGCAGATCATGCCGCTGATCGCCTTCATGGGCGTGGCCTATACGCAGCGCGACGGCGGGCATATCCGCATGGACATTCTGGTGGGGCGGCTGAAGGGCCGGGCGCTGTGGGCGGCTGAATTCATCACCGCACTGGCCACGCTGATCCTGATGGCGCTGCTGGTCTGGGGCAGCTGGGAGCATTTCCAGCGCAGTTTCGATTTCGCCGCGCCGATGTGGAGCCGTGACAGCTCGATCGACATCGGCATTCCGATCTGGCCGGCCAAATTGCTGGCCCCCGTGGCGTTTTCTGTGCTGTGCGTGCGGGTTGTGCTCCAGCTGTGGGGCTATGGGCGGGCTTTCGTGCTGGGGCTGGTTGAACCTGTTGCGGTGCCTCTGGTGCTGTCCGCCGCCGCGCAGGCCGCCGAAGAGGCGCAGCATGTGGGCGGTTTTGACGATGAGGAGGCCCGCTGATGGAACCGATTGATATTGGCCTGTGGGTCTCGGGGTTTTTGCTGCTGATGGTGGTCCTGGGAATGCGCGTGGCCTTTGCGGCGGGCATCGCCGGGCTGGTGGGGCTGACGTGGATTTTCTGGAACAAGTTCGGCTATGATCCGTCCCGGTTCATGAAGGCGGCGACGATTGCGGTGAAAACCGCCGGGCAGGTGCCGCATTCCAAGGTCTCGTCCCAGGCGCTTAGCCTCATTCCCACCTTCATCCTGATCGGATACCTGGCCTATTACGCGGGGCTGACCAAGGCCCTGTTCGAGGCCGCCAAACGCTGGGTCGGCTGGCTGCCGGGCGGGCTGGCGGTGTCCACGGTGTTTGCGACGGCGGGGTTTGCGGCGGTGTCCGGGGCCTCGGTGGCGACGGCGGCGGTGTTTGCCCGTATCGCCATCCCCGAGATGCTGAAAATCGGCTATGACAAGCGCTTTGCCGCGGGCGTTGTGGCGGCGGGGGGCACGCTGGCCAGCCTGATCCCGCCCTCGGCTATTCTGGTGATTTACGCGATCATCGTGGAACAGGACGTGGGCAAGCTGCTGCTGGCGGGCTTCATCCCCGGCGCGTTTTCCGCCATCGTTTATGGCGCGCTGATCGTGGGCATGGCGCTGATTGTCCCCAATTTCGGCCCGCCCGTGCGCGGGTTCACATGGGGGCAGAGGCTGGCCTCGATCCCGCCGGCCTTCCCGATCTTTTTCGTGGTGCTGATCATCATCTTCTTTATCTACAACCCGTTTGGAGGCGATGCCTGGGGCACCCCGACCGAGGGCGGCGCGCTGGGGGCCTTTGTGGTGTTCCTGATGGCGGTGTATCGCGGGATGCGCTGGACCCAGCTCAAGGACGCTCTGCTGGAAACGGCGAAACTCAGCGCGATGATCTTTACCATCATCTGGGGCGTGCTGATCTATGTGCGCTTCTTGGGGTTTGCCGATCTGCCCAGTGCGTTTTCCGACTGGATCACCAGCCTGGATCAGTCGCCGATGCTGACGCTGATCTATATCCTGCTGGCCTATGCGGTGCTGGGGATGTTCATGGATGCGATCGGGATGCTGCTGCTGACTTTGCCGGTGGTCTATCCGGCCGTCATGGCCCTGAACGGAGGCGAGATGGTCTCGGCCGCTGACAGCGCCTTCGGCATGTCGGGGCCGATGTGTGCGATCTGGTTCGGGATTCTGGTGGTGAAAATGGCCGAGTTCTGCCTGATCACCCCGCCCATCGGGCTGAACTGTTTCGTGGTGGCCGGGGTGCGCGATGATCTAAGCGTCCAAGACGTGTTCCGCGGCGTGACCCCGTTCTTTGTGGCCGATGCGGTGACGATTGCGCTGCTGATCGCCTTTCCTGCGATTGTGCTCTATCTGCCCGGACTGGCGTAAACGCAGAGGGTCCGGCCGTGCGGCCGGGCCCGTTCACACGTAAATCAGGTGGTTGTCCCAGGCCAGTTCCTGCTGGCCGATAATCTGCGCCTGAGGCCCGGAGAACCGGATCACCCGGCCCGTGCCCGCCGTGGCGATAAACCCGGCCCCCAGCACGTTCAGCCCGCAGACATCCTCTTCTTGTACATGCCAGAGAAAATCGCCGGTTTCGGCGTCGAAAACATGAATCATACCGCCGCGCGGGCTGGAGATCGCCACCTGCGTCCCGTCCCCGGAAAAGGCGATCGAGCCAGCATAGCCGCGCATCCGGGCGTGCAGCGGGGCCGGGGCGCGGCCCAGGACGGGCGTTTCCTTGCGGCCCGGACGGTACAGGCCCACCAGCGGCGGGTGATCGGTTGCATTGCCCTGCCACTGCATCGCAAAGCCCACTGTCCCATCGGCCCGGACAGCCATATGGCGGATCGAGTTCAGCCGCAGCGCAGGGTCCAGCTGGGTGATCTCGGAAATCTTGCCGTCGGGGCCGATCAGCGCCAGATTTGCCCGCATCGAGGCCAGATTCAGCGGTGTGCGCCCGCTTTCGGGATGCGTGTCGATCCCGCCATTGGCGATGACGAACCGATCGGTTCCCGGCAGGCGCAGCATGTCATGCGGGCCCACCCCGCCCGAGCTGAAATCCCCCACTCGCCGGTATCCGCGCGTCCGATCCCAGACGGCCACGCGGCCCGCGCCGTTTTCATAATCGTTTTCCGGAGTGAACAGCATTCGCCCATCGGCCGAAAACACGCCATGCCCATAGAAATGCCGGCCCTCGGGGCTGTGCAGCTCGGCTTTGATCGCGCCATTCGCGCAATCTATGACCTGCGCAAATGTGCCGGGGCGGCGGGCAAAGGCGACGATCTCGGCGGCTTCTGGATGGGCCGCGGCGGCATGGCCGCGCCCAGGCATGGGCACGGAGAACAGTGGCTCCAGGGTTGCTGACAGGCCGATCAGGCGATGCCCCGCGCCCGTCCTGGCCGCTGACAGAAACCGAGGCCCGCCGACATCGGCCCAACTGGCCCCCGAGGCCAGACCGCTGGCCAGTAGCCCGGCCAAAAATCCGCGTCTTGTGGTCATCTTGGCCCCCGTTTAATCGCCATCCAGCGCGTTGAATCCTGCCGCGACGCCCAGCTTGGCTCCGATATTGGCCAACTGCTGTTCGCGGATCGTGTCGATCGTCTGTTTCAGGATCTCGATTTTCAGCCGCTGCGCGGGATCATCGACCCCGGCAAAGACCGGATCCTCTAATGCCAGGGCCTGCGCAAGGGCCTGATCAAACGCCCGAGCCACATCCGCGCTAAGCCGGTCGTCGTTCTCGGACAGGATCAGCGCCAGCGCGCGCAGGGTTTGCAGCGACACGATCACATGATGCAGCGCGCGCCCCGACCGCCAGGCCTCGGCCCGTTTGGGGCGCGGTTTGTCGAATGTGCCCAAAGGACGCCCCAGCCGCGTATCCGAGGTGAATTGCAGCCCCGTGGCCAGCGCTTTGAACAGCTCCTGGCGCACCTCATCGGCGGATTGATAGGGGCTGTATTCGCTGCCCGGCGTCAGCATCAATTGCGCATAGCTGTTCGCCCAGTCCCGCGCCATCGCCCCCGCAGTTGCCGCCAGATCCGCGCTTAGCGCCTGAGTCAGCGCGCAGGCATAGCCGGTATTTTCCTGATAGCGCGCATCATAGAGCAGGTATTCCAGCGCATAAAACCCCCGCGCCGCAATCGAGAGCGAGGCAATGCCCTCGGGGGTGGTGATGATCGGATCCTGATCGGCGATCAGCCGGGTCAGAGACTTGGGCGTCTTCGAGCGGCCATCGGGCCAGAATCCCATGGCAAAGGCGCGGTTTTCGGTCTCGGTAGGGCCAAAGCGCAGGTGGCTGACCTCGATCCAGTCATCGAAGGCCGCGCCCCAGGCGGACCGCAGCGCCGGCTCGGCCGGATCGCAGTTCTGCGCCGCCATATCCGACAGCCGCGCCGTCGAATCCGCCAGAGCCGAGAAACCGGGCAGGATATGCTCTTGCACGGCGCGTTCGGCCTCGGGCGGGGCGGGGTCGGCCTCTGCCAGCGCAGGCAGGGATATGGCCAAAGATATGGCCAAAGATACGGGCCGAGCCATCAACGGGGCCATCAGGGCGGCGGTCAGCAGAGGTTTGAGCATCACAAACTTTCCAAGAATTTGATCAGGGCATCCCGGTCGGGAGGTGCCAAAAGGCTAAAGCGGTCTCGGGCCGGCTGGGCCTCGCCTGCGTGCCACAGGATCGCCTCGGTCAGCGTGCGCGCGCGGCCATCGTGCAGATAATATTCCGAATCCAAGACTTGTTTCGTCCGTCCAATACCCCAAAGCGGCGGCGTGCGCCATTCACGACCTGTTGCGCGATGTTCGGGGCGGTGATCGGCCAGGCCCTCGCCCATGTCATGCAGCAGGAAATCCGAATAGGGCCAGATCATCTGAAAACCGCGCAGCGGGTCGTTTTCGCGCCGCTCTGTCACATAGGCGGGCCGGTGGCAGGCGGCGCAGCCCAGATCCACGAACAGATCGCGACCGGGCAGGGCGCTGTGCGCAGCCGGGCGGGCGGGAACCGCCAGATGGCCCACATAGAGCGTGGTCAGGTCCAGCCCCTGCTGATCCAGCTCGGTTCCGCGCACGTCACCATCGCCATGCGGTGCTGCACGGCAGGCAGTCTGCGTGGGCGTGCAATCCCCCCATCCGGCCTCGAATATCGGAGAGGAAATCCCGATGTCGTTGGAAAACGCATCCGCCACCTGTTCGCGCAGCGTGGCATTGCCCGCCTTCCATCCATAGCGCCCCAGGCTGACCTGCCCGGTATCGCGCGACAGCCCCCAGTTCGCCCGCCCCGAGATCCCATCGCCATCGCGATCCTGCGGGTCGGCATTGGCCAGGATGTCGGCGTCGCGAATCGCATCAATCAGGCCCATCCCATGCAGGGGCGGGGCCAGGCGCGGGCTGATCATCGTCTGGGCGCTTAGCGGGGCGCCGGCATCATAGAGAGGCCGGCGCAGGGTCACGGTTTCGCCGGGCAGATCGACCTTGATATGCTGGTAACGGACCGTCGGAGCGCCCTCGGGGTCCAGCCCGGAAATGGCGTCTGTCTGTAATTGCCCGCCCAGGTGCGGGTCGGGCAGGGTGGCCAGATACTCTTGGATGCCGTGGGTGTCACCGCCCTGCACCGACAGGCGCAGCATCAGCGTCATGGGCAGGGGGCCATCGCCATCGGGGGCCGCGCCGCGCCCATTGCCCGGATGGCACATGGCGCATGAGCGCGCGTTATAATAAGGGCCCAGCCCATCCGAAGCCTTGGTGGACGAGGGCGACTGCACCCAGAATTTCTCGAACATGGCCTGGCCCAGGACAAAGTTCATCCGTGCCTCGGGCTCTATCCCCGTCAGCGGGGCCGAGAAAACCCGATCGGGCGCCGCGCCGTGCAGCGTGCCCTTACCACCGGGGTTGCTTTCGAACGGGTTCGGCTGGCCGGGCAGCAGGCGCATCGCCGCTGCGATGCGGGCGCTTTCCTGCGGGGTGCGGGGGGGCGTGTCGGGATCGGCCATCACAGGGCCGACCCCCAAAAACACCAAGCATAGCAGGGCTTTACTCGGCTTCGTCCATTTTGCTTGCGTTGAGCTGCTCATATTTCTCTGCACCGATCCGGTCGAACAGATCCAGCTGCGTTTCCAGAAAGTCGATATGACCCTCTTCATCCGCCAGAAGCTGTTCGAACAATTTCATCGAAACAAAGTCCCCCGCTTCGTTGCAATAGGCGCGCGCCTCTTTGTACAGCGCGGCGGCCGAATACTCTGCCGCCAGGTCGGCCTCCAGCGTTTCGCGGGCGGTCTGGCCGATCTGCAACGGATCCAGTTTTTGCAGGTTGGGATGGCCGCCCAATTGCAGGATTCGCACGATCAGATCGTCCGCGTGCTGCATTTCTTCGATGCTTTCCTCGCGGCTTTTCTTGGCCATGTGGCCCAGGCCCCAATCGTCTTGCAGCCGGTAATGCAGCCAATACTGGCTGACGGCGGTCAATTCGTGACGCAGGGATTTATTCAGATATTCGATAACTTTAGCGTCGCCCTTCATGCAGGTGCTCCTTTGTTGGTGCGCGGCGCAGGCCACGCAGGTGCATAGGTACGTGCAGGTTATCGTTTTTTCGCATGGTTGAAAGGAAAAGCGGCATGCAACCGCCACAATCGGCGGCTTTGCCAAGCGCGTGGTAGATCTTGCCGGGGGTGATCAATGTCTCTGGATCCGAGGCACGCATCCAATCGACAGCGGCATGAATGTCGCGATCCGAGATATTCTGGCAGTGGCAGATAATCATGAGCGGGCCTCGGGCTGGCGGGGTGGTATCACCCCCGGTTGGCAAACAGACACAGGGCTACCGGGGGTGACAGGGGCGCATGGTAAGGCGCTTTATTCGAAGACGGCGCCGGGGTTATCCAGGCTGTCCGACCCTTCGATTTCGAGCGTGTCCAGCCCCAGGGCCGAGACAACACGTTCAATGGATTTGGTTTGCGTGACCAGCCCGTTGACGCCGCCCATGATCAGGGCCTCGCCCTTTGCGTTGCCGCGCTCCAGCATCTGGTCATAGGCGAAACCATTGTCCGCAGCCGATTTGAGCGCACCGAGGGCGGCCATGGTTTCATTCAGGCGGGTCTTCATTTCGGTGTCCAGACCGGCGTCCTTGGCCGCAACCAGATCGGTCAGGGCCGGGCCGCTGACAACGGTGCCGTCCACGCGGGTGTAATGGCCCAGATACACGTTCTGAATGCCTTTGCCGTCATAGTAGTGGCTGTTATGCGTGTTGTCCGAGAAGCAATCGTGCTCTTCTTCGGGATCGTTCAGCATCAGCCCCAGGCGCATCCGCTCGCCGGCCTGTTCGCCGTAGGACAGGCTGCCCATTCCGGTCAGGATGGCGGTCAGGCCGGCAGCTTCGTCAGCCATCAAGGTGGCGCGTGCTTCGCCGCCCTCGCTCCATTGCGCCGTCATCCATTCCAGATCGCTGACCAGCAGGTCAGTGGCCGCTTTCAGATACTGGCCGCGGCGATCGCAGTTGCCGTTCGTGCAGGTCGCATCCGCGGCATAATCGGTGGCCGGACGTTCGCCCGCGCCCGCGTTGGTGCCGTGCAGATCCTGCCCCCACAGCAGAAACTCGATCGCGTGATAGCCGGTGGCCACGTTGGCCTCGATTCCGTCGGCCTCTTGCAGGGTTTCTTCCAGCAGGGCGGGGGTGATGGTGGTGGCGTCAATATCCGCCCCCCCAAGCGAGAACTTGGCATTCGCCACCACGTTCAGCGCGGCATAGGCGTTTTCATCGGTCGGCCCGCCATAGGACGCATCCACATAGTCGATCAGCCCTTCGTCCAGCGGCCAGGCGTTTACCTTGCCTTCCCAGTCATCGACGATGGCGTTGCCGAAACGGTAGACCTCGGTCTGCTGGTAGGGATTGCGCGAGGCCAGCCAGGCATCGCGCGCCGCTTGCAGCGTCTGTTCGGTCGGGTTGGCGATCAGCGCCTCGACAGCGGCTTGCAGGGCTTTGGCCGTGATCAGGCTGTCTTCGTATTTGGCCTGAGCGATATCGGCATAGGTGTCCAGGACCTCTTTGGCGGCGGGGGCTTTGGCGGTGGCCGCGGTGGCCGCAAAACCCAGCGCCAGGGCTGTGGAGGTCAGGAAGATGCGTTTCATGGAAGTTGTCCTTTGTCAGAAGGTGTTATGCAGAAGGTTATTTCGTAAGGATCAGCTTGCCGGCGCGGGTGATGCGCAGGCTGTAGACCTGATCGCCCAGAACGATACGGGCCTGGCTGCCGCCGGCCGTCAGATCCTCGGCGCGGTGGACGGGCAGGTTTTCGGGCACCTGTACGGCGCCATCGCGGTTCAGTCGCATGGTGGTCATGTGTTTGCCTCCGGGTTTTCGACACGGTCGAGCAGCCATTCCAGGCACAGACCGGCGTTCAGGCCTGCCTCGGACAGCATGGTGTGAAAAGTCATTCTCTCGTTGGCCGTGCCGCTCGGAAGCGGGCGATGTCCGGCCATTTGGCTTTGCGCGTTTCTCATATCGGACGTCCCAATTTGATCTCTGGATCGGGCTGGCCGCAGGCGCGGTTGGCTGGACATGAGGAATAACTGACAAAAAAGATCAGGATGGTCAACCTGAGTTTTTTAATAAGTTAATTTCGGGCGCTCTCACGGGGGGATGGTCTGGGCTGCGCGGCTGGGGTAGAACGGGGGCATGAAACAGGCTTTGACATGTCTTAACGATCTGAAAACACTGCCATTTGATCAGCTGATCGACGTGCGCGCCCCGGCCGAATACGCGCAGGATCATATCCCCGGCGCGATTTCGCTGCCCGTTCTGTCCGATGCCGAGCGCGCCGAGGTTGGCACGATTTATGTGCAGCAGGATCCGTTTTTGGCGCGCAAAATCGGCGCGGCGCTGGTGGCGCGGAACGCGGCGACTCACTTGCAGGGGGTGCTGGCGGACCGGCCCGGCGCGTGGCGTCCGCTGGTCTATTGCTGGCGCGGGGGGCAGCGGTCGGGGTCGTTTGCCTCGATCCTGGCGCAGATCGGCTGGCGGGTCGGGCTGGTCGAGGGCGGCTATAAATCCTACCGGCGGCTGGTGGTGCGCGCGCTGTATGAAACGCCGGTCGCGCCGCGCCTGATCCTGCTGGAGGGCGGCACCGGCACCGCCAAGACCGCTGTGTTGCAGCATTTGCAGGGGCAGGGGCAGCAGGTGCTGGACCTGGAGGCAATGGCGCAGCATCGCGGCTCTGTGCTGGGGGGACGGCCGGGCGGGCAGCCCGCGCAGAAAATGTTCGAATCCCGGATCGCGATGGCGCTGGCGGGGATGGATGCCGCGCGCCCTGTGTTCCTTGAGGCCGAAAGCAACAAGATCGGCGCCCGGATCATTCCGCCGATGCTGTGGCAGGCGATGCTGCGGGCCGAACATGTGCGGATACAGGCCCCCTTGCGCGCGCGGGCGGACTATCTGGTCGAGAATTACTCTGACCTGCTGGCCGATCCCGCGCTGTTGATCGAGAAACTGGAGGCTCTGGCTCAGTTTCACGGGCACGCGCAGGTTCAGGCCTGGCAGGCCATGGCGCGGGCCGCGCAGTTCCAGCCGTTGGCCGAGGCGCTGATCCGGCAGCATTACGATCCCGGTTATCGCCGCGCCTCGCGCCGGGCGGGGGCACCGCGCATGGTGGTGGAATTGCCGGGGTTAAGCCCGCAAGACCTGGCGCAGGCCGCCGCGCGGATCGCCGGCGCGGTTAGCCCTGCTGACAGCGGATCTCGGCCGGGCCTTTGATCATCTGGCCAATCGCGGCCGCGCGCAGGCCCTGGGCCGACAGGGCGCGCAGGATCTCGGGGGCCTGTTGAGGCGCGACCGCGGCCAGCAATCCGCCCGCCGTCTGCGGGTCATGTAGCAGGGCCGCCGCAGGGCCCGTCGCCTCAGGCACCGGAGCCTGAGCCAAATTCGACGCATAGAGAGTTGATCGGACACCGGCCCCGGACAGCTCTGCCGCCCCCGCATAGAGAGGGATCGCCTGTATATCCAGCTGCGCCCCCACGCCTGAGGCCCGGCAAAGTGCCAGCAGATGCCCGGCCAGCCCGAAGCCCGTCACATCCGTCATCGCATGTGCGCCGCGCAGCAGCTGGGCGGCCTGGGTTTGCGGCCGAGACATCTCGTGTAGCATGGCCGCGATGTGCGCCCCGTTGGCTTTGGTCTGCATTTCGGCGGCCAGCAACACGCCCGAGCCAATCGGCCGCGTCAGGATCAGCACATCCCCCGGCTGCGCGCCGGCATGGGTAATCGGGTGCTCGGCCAGACCCGTCAGGGTAAACCCGATGGTCATTTCTGCGCCCTGGGTGGTGTGGCCGCCGACGATCTCGGCCCCGGCGGCGCCAAGCACCGATTGGGCGGCGGACATGATCTCGGTCAGGGTGCGGCTTTGCAGGCGCGCCGACATGCGGGGCAGGATGATGCTGGCCAGCGCGGCCTGCGGGGTCGCTCCCATCGCCCAGATATCCCCCAGCGCGTGAACGGCGGCGATCCGCGCCATCAGGGCGGGGTCTTCGGTAAAGGCCTTCAGGTGGTCCGTCGTCAGAACCTGTTTCTGCCCGCCGATCTGCAAAATCGCCGCATCATCGCCCCGTCCGGTCAGCACATCGGGGCGGTGCACTGCGGGCAAGCTCAGCAGCGCCTGACCAAGCGTTCCTGCGCTGACTTTGGCCCCGCAGCCTGCGCAAATCGGTTGCCCATCCCCCAGTTCATGCGCCACATCCTGGGCCATGACAGAGGGAAGTTCTGCATGAGCCATGTCCGGCAACTCTTTGAACATGCGCATGAATTTCTGATCAATCCGGTTTTTCACCCACCAGAGCCACGGCCCGTACCAGACGCGCCCCCATTTTTCGGCCAGGGCGGATTTTTCGCCAAGCGTGATCAGCTTCAGATAGTCCTTTTGCGGATGAAACGGACGCAGGGCCTGCCCGATCAGGCGGGCCCGCAGGTTATCGAACAGCACCGGAGCCGCGCGCACCGCATAGACTCCGGCCTTTGGGCGCGGAGCATGAGTCAGATGAGCGCAATCTCCGGCTGCAAAAAGATCTTCATTGTCAGTGGTTTGCAGATAAGAGTTCACGTCTATGAACCCGTCGGTCAGCGCAAGATCGGTGTTTTGCAGCCAGGGATGCGGCAGGGCGCCAGCGACGCCGATTGTCAGGCCAGCGGGCAGGATAGAGCCGTCTTTCAATCGCGGGCCTTGCGCTGTGAATTCAGATATACATGTTTTAGTTCTGATACTTACGCTGCATTCCTCAAGTGATTTGCGAAGTCTGGCGCGCGGTGTGGGATCGGCGGGCAGGATTGTGTCCGCCGCCTCGATCAGGGTCACGTCTGCATGTCCGGTTGCAGCGCGCAGGGCATGGGCCATCGCCATCGATAATTCCACCCCCGCGACGCCCGCACCCACGACGGCAACGGGTTTGGCGTGCCCGCTGGCTTTGGCTTCGGCCAGGAAATTCGCCCAGGTTTCGGCATAGATATCCAGCGGTTTCGCGCCGATAGCGTATTCGGAAAATCCCGGAATTTGCGGCAGTTCCGAGGTGATCCCAATATCGACCGAGGCCACGTCATAGGGGATCACTCGCCCGCCAGTCAGGGTGATTGTCTTGGCGTTGGGATCCAGATTTTCGGCCCGCCCGACGATGATGCGGGCCCCGGCAAAACGGGCCAGCCGGACCAGATCAATCTCCAGCTCGTCGCGCGTATAATGCCCCGCGATATGGCCCGGCAGCATCCCCGAATAGGGGGCGGTGGGGCCCGGATTGATCACCGTGACACGCACGCCGGGCAGCGGACGCATTCCCCATTTCAGCAGCACCAGCGCATGGGTATGCCCGCCCCCAATCAGCACGAGGTCTCGGGTCAGGGGGATGTGCGTCTGCATGGGGCGGCCCTTGGAGCTATTCGGTTCCGCGAATGTAACCGCGCGCCGCGCGGAATACCATCGGCGCGGCGCTCTGGCGGGCTCACAATGGTGCGAGGGCTATTCAGCGGCTTCCTGTACCGTGGCCGAGGCCAGCAGGGCCGCCAGCTCGGGGCGGCAGGATCCGCAGTTCGTACCGGCATTCAGGGCTGCGCCGATGGCCTCGACGCTGAGCAGTTTCTGCTCGGCAATCGCGGCCAGAATGGTGTTCACGCCGACATCGAAACAGGCGCAGACGATGGCACCGGGATCGGGGCGGTCCGCACCGGGACGGCCTGCCAGCACCCCCTGAGGAGCGTCGCCCAGCAGATGGGCCACATGGTTGCGCGCCACCTGGACCGGCTCGGCCGAGGCAAAGAGCGCGCCGATCAGCCGCCCGTCCTCGATCAGGGCGATGCGGGCACTGCCCTTGGCCGGGTCCAGCACGGACATGGCTTGGGCATTCGGCGCGTTCAGCAGGGTGCGGGCGTAGGCCTCCCAATCCTGGGGACGGCCCGAGGCGGCAAGTTCGATCCGCCAGCCCTTGGCGCTGCGGGCCTGAGCCCAGTATTCCGTGTCGGCATTGGGCTCTTGCAGGGACACGGCAAACCCGTACCAGCTGGCCTGGAATTTCTGTACCTGCACCACCGAGGCCTTGGATTCAGGCTGGCCTGAAACCGGATCGGTATTGGGGGCCACCAGCACGTCCACCCGCCCGGCCGAGGCATATTGCGCGGTCCAGTGCATCGGCGCGAAGACCTGTCCGGGGGCCACGCGATCGGTGATCAGCGCCCGCAGCAGGGCCGTGCCATAGGGGTTTTGCACCTGCACGATGTCGGCGGGCGCCAGCCCCAGCCCGGCGGCGTCGCTGGGGTGGATTTCCAGATAGGGTTCGCCCAGGTGCTGCGACAGGCGCGCGGATTTGGCGGTGCGGGTCATGGTGTGCCAATGGTCGCGCACCCGGCCCGTGTTCAGACGGAACGGATACTCTGCCGAGGGCGTGGATTGCGGTGCGCGATAGTGGATCGGCAACATACGCGCCTTGCCCGAGGGGGTAAAAAACCGCCCGTCACCAAAGAACCGCCCGCCTGTGCGCACGGCGGTGACGGGCCAGTAGACGGGTTCCAGCGTGTCGTATTCCTCGTCTGTCAGGGCGCTGAGCCCTGAGATGTCGAAATCCTTGCCCAGCTGCCCGGCGATGCCGGACAGGGCGGCGTATTCGCGGAAAACCTCGGCGGGGGATTGGAAATCGAACATGTCATGCCAGCCCATGCGGCGGCCCACATCGGCCAGAATATCCCAATCGTGACGCGCCTGACCGGGGGCGGGCAGGAACCCGCGCTGACGCGAGATACAGCGTTCGGAATTGGTGACGGTGCCGTCTTTTTCGCCCCAGCCGGTGGCGGGCAGCACGACATGAGCCAGTTGCGCGGTGTCGGTATCGGTGGTCAGATCGCTGACGACGACGAAATCGCAGCCCTCGATCGCGGCCTTTACCGTATCGGCATCGGGCATCGAGACGGCGGGGTTGGTGCAGATCACCCACAGGGCCTTGATCCGGCCATCGCCTACGGCCTTGAACATGTCCACGGCCTTGGCACCGGGGGCTTCGGGCATCTGCGGCGCGTTCCAGAAGGTTTTCACAGCCGAGCGGTGCTCGGGCACTTCCAGATCCAGGTGACAGGCCAGCATATTGGCCAGCCCGCCCACCTCGCGCCCGCCCATGGCGTTGGGCTGTCCGGTCACGGAGAACGGCCCCATGCCAGGCTGGCCGATCCGGCCAGTGGCCAGGTGGCAGTTCAGGATCGCGTTCACCTTATCGGCCCCGGCGGTGGACTGGTTCACGCCCTGGCTGTAGACCGTGACCACCTTTTCCGTGCCGATCCACATGTTGCAGAAGGTCTGAATATCGGTCTCGGACAGGCCGGTGACCGCGCTGTCGCAGCTAGAGGCCGCGTCAATCGCCGCATCGAACCCTTCGACATGGGCCGCCACGAAATCAGGGTCCACCGCGCCCTGTTGCTGAATTTCCACCAGCAGGCGGTTGAACAGGGCCGCGTCGCCTCCGGGTGCAATCGACAGGTGCAGATCGGCCAGATCCGAGGTCGCCGTGCGGCGCGGGTCGATGTTGACGACCTTCATCTTCGGGTTGGCCTTTTTCGCCGCGACGATACGCTGGAACAGCACTGGGTGGCACCACGCCAGGTTCGATCCGGTCAGCACCACCAGATCGGCGGTTTCCAGATCGGTATACTGGCCGGGGACGGTATCGGTGCCAAAGGCGCGTTTATGCCCGGCCACCGAGGACGCCATGCACAGGCGCGAATTCGTGTCGATATTGGCCGAACCGATAAAGCCCTTCATCAGCTTGTTGGCGACATAGTAATCCTCGGTCAGCAACTGACCCGAGACATAAAAGGCCACGCTGTCAGGCCCGTGTTCGGCGATGGTGTCCTTGAATTTCTGCGCGACCAGATCCAGCGCGCTGTCCCAATCGGCGGGGGTGCCGTTGATCTGGGGTGTCAGCAGGCGATCCTGAAGCCAGGTGGTTTCGCCCAGGGCCGTTCCTTTGGAACACAGCCGTCCCAGATTTGCCGGGTGATCGGGGTCGGGCTTGGCCTGCACGCCGCCTTTCGCGTCGGGTTTGACGATCACACCGCAGCCCACGCCGCAATAGGGGCAGGTGGTTTTGCAGCTGGCAAAAGGAAGAGGCGGGCGCTGTGGTTCTTGCATTCTGGTTTCCCTTGGCGGGGTCTCCTCCGAGTGTGGCACCCGGAGGGGACGTTAATTCACTGTCCTGTTTCGCCGTTGCAGCCATCCGTTATCCGGTTAGGCTGCAACGGCCTCCATAGGGTCCACTGGGGGCCCTCCCTGGAAATCGGGACCAAAGATCAGGGTCTCGCGCATGTCGGTGATGTCGGCGCCATCTCGGATCAGGTTATAGAACCAGCCGCCATCGGCCGTATCGCCGTACATGACGGCCCCGATGATGTTATTATCCTTGAGGATCAGTCGCTTATAGGATTTCCCGGTGGGGTCGCGCAGGATGATGTCCTGCCGGTCCTCGCCCTCGGCGAAATCGCCCGCGCTGAACAGATCGCAGCCTGTGACCTTCAGTTTGGTGGACACTTCCTTGTTCACGAACCGTGCGGGGATGCCTTGCAGCGTTTTGGCGACGATCTGCGCCTGATCGTAAAGCGGCGCGACCAGGCCAAAAAGCGCCCCGTCATGTTCCACGCATTCGCCCACGGCCAGAATATCAGGGTCCGAGGTGACCATCTGGTCATTGACCACGATGCCGCGGTTGACCTCTAGCCCGGCCTGAATGCCCAGGGCCGTGGCCGGGCGGATGCCCACGGCCATAACCAGCAGATCGCAGGGCAGCTCGGTGCCGTCTTCCAGGCGCAGGGCGGTGACATGGCCATCCTGCCCGACGATTTCCTGCGAATTGGCGCTGCACATCACCTTGATGCCGCGATCCGTCAGCGCCTGGCGCAACAAAAAGCCCGCGGCCGGATCCAGCTGACGCTCCATCAGATGGCCCATGATATGCACCACGGTCACATCCACGCCGCGCGCCTGCATTCCGGCTGCGGCCTCCAGCCCCAGTAGACCGCCGCCGATCACCACCGCCCGCGCGCCGGGTCTGGCACCCAGGGCGATCATGCGCTCGGTATCTTCGAGGTCACGATAGGCGATCACGCCTTTCAGATCGTGGCCGGGCAGGGGGATCATGAAGGGGGTCGATCCCATGCCCAGCACAAGTTTGTCATAGGGAACTTCGCCCGTCTCGGACATCACCACCTTGCGGTCGCGGTCAATGCCGGTGACGCGCTCGCCAAAGCGGCAGGTCACAGCGTTTTGCGCATACCAGGCATCATCGTGGGTGACGATTTCGGGATAGGTCTTTTCCCCCGCCAGAACCGGAGACAGCATCAGCCGGTTATAATTCCCGCGAGGTTCAGCATTGAAGAGGGTGACGTCATAGGCGTCCGGCGCGTCGGCCAGCAGGTGATCCAGCACCCGCCCCGAGGCCATCCCTGCACCTATGACAACAAGCTTCTGCGGCATGATTATTCGGCCGCCTCCGGATAGGCGGCACCGATCATGACGCCGGCCAGGGTGGTATAGGCCACGGTCCAGGCGTTCTGGACCTCATCGGTGAACCCATCGCCCAGACCCGCGCCCAGCGTATAGAGAAGCGCCGCGCCGACCTTATCGTAATCCTCGGCCTGAACGCCATAGTCCACGTGTTTGACGGCCAGCTGCTGCGCGACGGGAACGATTTTATCCAGATCGCGCAGCCCGTTGACGACAACCCCCAGCGTGGTCATCAGCTTCATGCCCTGCTCGTCCATATTGCCCTTGAAATAGGGTTTCACCTCGGGGGCTGTTTCAAACAGGCGTGCATAGAAAATCTCGGCGGCTTTTTCCTTGATCGGGACAACCTTGGCAAAACTGTCCTGAACCAGCTGAATCTGTGCGTCTTCCATTGGCTTACTCCGCGGCTATGGCTTTGGCTTTCGGTTTCGGCTTGGCGCCGTGCTCGTATTCCTCAAGGAAATCAAGAACTTCCTGGCGGAAGTTGTAGTAGTCGGGGTGATCCAGAAGCGCCTTGCGCGAGCGCGGGCGCGGTAGATCCACATCGACGATTTTCCCGATGGTGGCCTGCGGTCCGTTGGTCATCATGACCACGCGGTCCGCCAGCAAGATCGCCTCGTCCACGTCATGGGTTACGCAGATGGCGGTCACCTTGGTGCGCTCCCAGACCTCCATCAGAACCTCTTGCAGCTCCCATCGGGTCAGGCTGTCCAGCATCCCGAAAGGTTCATCCAGCAGCAGCAGTTTCGGCGACAGGGCAAAGGCGCGGGCGATGCCCACACGTTGCTTCATCCCGTTGGACATGGAATGGGCGGGCCGGTCCATCGCATCGGCCATGCCGACACGTTCCAGATAGTATTCCACCACGTCCTGACGCTCGGCCTGGCTGGCCTTGGGATAGACCTTGTCCACGCCGATGGCGCAGTTTTCGCGGGCTGTCAGCCAGGGGAACAGGTTGGGCGACTGGAACACCACGGCGCGTTCGGGATCGGCGCCTTCCACATGGCGGCCGTCCAGTTTGATCGCGCCCTTGGAAATCGAGTTCAGCCCGGCGGCCATGGTCAGCACGGTGGATTTGCCGCAGCCCGAATGCCCGATCAGCGAGATGAACTCGCCCTTGTTGAGCTTCAGGTTGAAATCCTCGACCACGGTCAGCGGGCCCTTGGGGGTGGGGTAGATCTTGTGCAACTGGCTGAAGTCCAGGAAGTTGCGGTCGATCATGCCCTTCTGCGCGTCGGCCACGGCGGCCGGCACGTCCGAGCCCGCGTGGATCGGTTCCACATTGGGCAGGATGCGGGTGCCTTCGGCCTTGGCCTCGATCCCGACATCCATCAGGTATTTCGTCACCTCCGAGCGCAGTTTCTTGAAGCCCTCGTGGTGGTTCATCTCCATCCGGTCGCGGGGGCGGGGGATGTCCACGGTAAAGGCCTCGCCCAGGGTTCCGTCCGGGTTCAGCGGAATGATGCGGTCGGCCAGGATGATCGCCTCGTCCACGTCATTGGTGATCAGAACGCAGGTTTTCTTGTCCGCTTCCCAGATGTGTTCGATCTCATCGGCCAGGTTGGCGCGGGTCAGCGCGTCCAGCGCCGACAAGGGCTCGTCCAGCAGCAGCATCTCGGGGTTCATCGCCAGGGCGCGGGCCACGTTCACACGCTGGCGCATCCCGCCCGACAATTCCGCCGGACGGCGCGTTGCCGCATGGGGCAGGCCCACCATATTAACGTAATGGGCCACTTTTTCAGCGCGTTCTTTTTTGCTGAGATTGGGGAAGATCGTGTCCACCGCCAGCCCGACATTGCCGTTCACCGTCAGCCAGGGCATCAGCGAGTAACTTTGGAAAATCACCCCCCGTTCGGGGCCGGGGCCCGTGATGGGCTGGCCCTTATAGGTGACCTCGCCCTTGGTGGGGGTGTCCAGACCGGCCATCAGGTTGATCAGCGTGGTCTTGCCGGTGCCGGAAAAGCCCAGGATGACCAGAAACTCGCCTTCCTCTACCTCAAGGTTGATGTTTTTCAGAACATGGTGAGCGTTCGTTCCCTCACCAAAGCTTTTGTGGACGTTTTTGAAACTAATCGACATGGGGATCACCGATTATTCGAGAAGGTGAACAGCGATTGCAGGGCGAACATCACACGGTCCAGCAAGAAGCCGATGATCCCGATGGTGAACACGGCCACCATGATTTTCGCTAGCGACTGGCTGGAGCCGTTCTGGAACTCATCCCAGACGAACTTGCCCAGACCGGGGTTCTGCGCCAGCATTTCAGCGGCGATCAGCACCATCCAGCCAACCCCCAGCGACAGGCGCAGGCCGGTAAAGATCAGCGGCAGGGCCGAGGGCAGCACCAGCTTGGTGATCTTGGTATAGGTGTTCATTTTCAGAACCTTGGACACGGCGACCAGATCCTTATCAATCGAGCTGACCCCCAATGCGGTGTTGATCAGCGTCGGCCACAGCGAACACAGGGTCACGGTGATGGCCGAGATCAGGAAGCTTTTTGAGAACATCCCGTCATTGGTGGCATACACAGCCGAGACAACCATGGTCACGATCGGCAGCCAGGCCAGCGGCGACACGGGTTTAAAGATCTGCACAATCGGGTTCACGGCGGCATTGGCGGTCTTGGACAGACCGGCGGCGATACCGACCGGAACAGCCACGATGGTGGCGATCAGGAACCCGAAGAACACGGTTTTGATCGAGGTCCAGATCTGCTGGTAATAGGTGGGTTTGCCGGTATAGGCGCGCTCTTTGACCTTATCTTCTTTGCCGGCGGCGATCAGCTTGGCATTGCGCGCGTCCTGACGGTCATAGAAAGCGGCCTCTTTGTCTTTTTCGCGCAGGTGGTCCTCGTGCAGGTTTTCAACCTGTTCCCACACGGCGGCGGGGCCGGGGATTGCCCCCAGCGAGGTCTGCACCTTGGGGGCCAGCGTGCCCCACAGCAGCAAGAAGGCCAGGATGGCCAGCAGGGGAACCCCCAGCAATTGCCAGATTTCCTTGCCCTGGGCGCGGGGGTTATCGCCAGCGATGGCTTTCAGGATCGGCGTGATCCAAGCAAGGCCCAGTACCTTGAACCAGGCATCCATCTTGTTGATGCGGGTGAACATCCGGGCGCGGCGGGCTTCTTTTTCAGCAGCCTTGTCAGCCTCGGACAGGGTTTGGGGGTCAATTGCGGTCATCTGTCTGATCCTGCGGGGTTTCGCGGTTAAGGGGTGGGGCCGGGCGCAAGGGGAGCAGCCGCCCGGCCCGAGGGCGTTAGCCCTTTACTTCGTTGCCTTCGACAACCTGGGCGCCTTTCAGGCCGATCGGCAGGCTGTCCAGATAGGCGTTCGGGGCTTTGCCGTCATAGGCGATGCCGTCGATGATGTCCTCGGCCGGGGTGGGGGCCTTGTAGCCGTCCGAACCAAAGTCAAACATGTCCTCGGTGGCCAGCCCGTCGTCGATCAGGCTTTTGGCGGCTTCCAGGTAGATTTCCGGCTTGTAGACCGATTTGGCGACTTCGTCGTACCAGCTATCCGGCTTGGCCTCGGCGATCTGGCCCCAGCGGCGCATCTGGGTCAGGTACCACACAGCGTCGGAATAGTAGGGGTAGGTCGCGTTATAGCGGAAGAACACGTTGAAATCGGGCACGGCGCGCTTGTCGCCTTTTTCGTACTCGAACGTGCCGGTCATCGAGTTCGCGATCACTTCGTAGTCAGCGCCCACATATTCCGAGCGGCTCAGGATTTCCACGGCCTCGGGGCGGTTGGCGTTGTCGTTCTCATCCAGCCACATTGCTGCGCGGATCAGAGCCTTGGTGATGGCGATGGTGGTGTTGGGGTTTTCCTGCTGGAACTCTGCCGACAGGCCAAAGACCTTCTCGGGGTTGTTTTTCCACAGCTCATAGTCGGTGATGACCGGAACGCCGATGCCTTTGAACACGGCCTGCTGGTTCCACGGCTCGCCCACGCAGTAGCCGTAGATGGTGCCGGCTTCCATGGTGGCGGGCATCTGCGGCGGAGGCGTCACGGACAGCAGCACATCGGCGCCGATCTGGCCGGTCACGTTTTCAGGGCTGTAGAAGCCCGGCTCCAGCCCGCCAGCGGCCAGCCAGTAACGCAGTTCGTAGTTGTGGGTCGACACGGGGAACACCATGCCCATGTTAAAGGGCTTGCCCTCGTCCTTGTATTTCTCAACGACGGGCTTCAGCGCGGCGGCGCTGATCGGGTGGATCGGCTTGCCGTCTGCGTCATGGGGGATGTGTTCCTTCATCTGGGCCCAGATTTCGTTCGACACGGTGATGCCGTTGCCGTTCAGGTCCATCGAGAAGGGGGTGATGATATGCGCCTCGGTGCCGAAGCCGATGGTGGCGGCCAGGGGCTGACCGGCCAGCATATGCGCGCCGTCCAAAGTGCCCGAGATCACGCCGTCCAGCAGGACTTTCCAGTTTGCCTGCGCTTCCAGGGTCACGAACAGGCCTTCGTCCTCGAAATAGCCTTTCTCATAGGCCACAGCCAGGGGCGCCATGTCGGTCAGCTTGATGAAGCCGAACTTCAGTTCGTCCTTTTCGACGTCCAGCATTTCTGCAGCCGCGGGGGTCACCAGCATGGTCGTGGCTGCCAGGATAGAGGCGATACGTTTCATTCTCTGTCTGTCCTTTATTCAACGCTCCGAAAAGTCGGAACAACAAAAAAGCCGCTGACGCACTCTGCCTATGCAGAGGGTCGAGCGGCTTTGCTCAGGGTTTCCCGGATCATCGGGGAATTTCGATAGACGCAACGCCCTTGTTACGTCTTGTGGGCCAAGATGAGGGGGATTCGGCGGGTTCAGCAAGTCCCGCAGGCGCGAATTTCCCGGTTTTTGCTGCGATGCGGCGCTGGCTGCGGGATTTTGCCTGTTTTTTAATCATGCCGCCGCAAAGGGATCAAAGACGCGGCCATCGAAAAACTGATCGCGCAGCAGATAGAGCTGCCCGCCCCCCGAGGCCACGGCAGTGTTTTCGGCCAATGAGCCTTCGACTTTTTCAGAGGCACCGGGCATCTCGGCCGAGGTTTGCGCCAGATGCGTGCGGTACAGATCCGAGCGGAACACAGCCCGCGCGGTCTGCATCGCCTGCGTCCGGTCCAGCCCCATCCGTCCGGCGATCTGCGCGCCGATCCAGGCGGCCTGGCTTTTCCAGGGGAAGGTCGCGGCGCCGGCGTGGAATTCCAGAAAATGCGGTGTCTCGCGCTCGTCGCCGCGGGCCGAGATCACCAACTGCCCGGTCAGGGCGCGGTCGATCACCTCGGGGGCGACGGCGATGTAATGGCTGCGCGACAGGATTTCGGCCGCCGTCGTGCGCGCGCCTTCGGTGTTCAGCCAGCGCCCGGCGCGCCAGACCGCGCGCATCAGGCGTCCGGTCAGATCAGGGTCGGATTCCGTCCAGTCATGACGCACGGCCAGCACTTTTTCCGGAGAAAACCCCCAGATCGCGGCGCAGGGCAGCAACAGCTCGCCCACGTCATTTTCCACGGTGATCGAGCCCCAAGGCTCGCCCACGCAGAAGGCATCAATCTCATCGGCGGCAATCGCCTGCGCCATCAGCGGCGGCGGCACGGTGCGAATATCCAGCGATTGCGGCGCGGCCAGTCCCAGCGAGTTCAGCCAGTAATACAGCAGCTCGGCGTGCATCGAGAACGGGAAAGGCACCCCGATCCGCAGCCTCTGGCCGGTGGCGATCAGCGCGCGCCCGGCCTTTTGGGCGGATTTGAAATCGAAATCGTGCCCGGCGGCGTGCAGCTTGGTGGCCAGCGCCTTGGACACGCCGATCACATTGCCATTCACCGACATCACCGACAGCGCGTCCAGCCGCGTGGTCATCCCGCCCAGGCCCAAAGCCATGGCAACCGGGGTGGGGGAAAGCATATGCGCCGCCTCGATCTGCCCCAGCGCCAGCAGGTCGCGCAGCGTGGCCCAGCTGGGGGCCTTGCGCAGCTCCAGGTTCAGGCCTTCCTCTTCGGCAAAGCCCAGTTCGCGGGCGATGATCAGCGGGGCGGCGTCCACCAGCGGGATAAAGCCCGCAGTAATGTTCAACGTCATGACAACAGCCCCGCCGCGGTGACCAGAGACTGGGCGACCTCGATCATCTTCTTGCCCTGATCCATCGCGGTTTTGCGCAACAGGGCATAGGCCTCTTCTTCAGAGACACCGCGCGCCTTCATCAGGATGCCCTTGGCGCGGTCCAGGGTTTTGCGTTCCTCCAGCGCCTGTTTGGTGGCCTCCAGTTCCGTGCGCATCCGCTGGAACATGTGGAACCGGGTGATGGCGGCGTCCAGAATCGGCTTGATCCGATCCGAGCGCATCCCGTCCACCACATAGGCGGAGACGCCGGCCTCGATCGCGGCCTTGGTCAGCGCGTCATCGCTGCGATCCACGAACATCGCGACAGGGCGGTCCAGCGGCCCCGAGGCCAGCGCCAGTTCCTCCAGCGCGTCGCGCGACGGATCGGTCATGTCGATCAGCACCACATCGGGATCGCGCTGCGCGATGCGGCGCGACAGGCCCGATTCCTCGGCGATAACGGAAATATCATAGTCCCCCGAGCCATTCAGACTGTCGACAATCTGCAAGGCGCGGTCGCGGTCTTTTTCAACCACGATGATGGATAGGCGATTTGGCACAGTGGCTGGTCCCCGGTCTTTCTGAGTTTCAGATACGGGGGACCGGGGCGCAGAAAAAGCGCGACTCGCTCAAAGATGCGCTGCAATGCAGCAAAAACCGGTTGAATGCTTAATATTTGTGCAGTTAGCGCTTATCCGGGCGGATCAGAAATCCAGACCCAGATCCAATGTGCGCACCGAATGGGTCAGCGCGCCCGAGGAAATGTAATCCACGCCGGTGGCGGCCACTTCGGCGATGCGCTCCAGCTTCATGTTGCCCGAGGCCTCAAGCACCAGCGCGCCCTTCACCATGGCCACGGCCTTTTTCAGCGTGGGCGTGTCCATGTTGTCCAGCAGACACACATCCGCGCCGCCGGTTTCCAGAACCTCGGCCAACTGGTCCAGCGTGTCCACCTCAATCTCCACCCGCACCATATGCGAGGCATTGGCCTTGGTTGCCTCCAGCACCGGGCGAATGCCCCCGGCGGCGGCGATGTGGTTGTCCTTGATCAGGATCGCGTCGGACAGCGAAATGCGGTGGTTGAAGCCGCCACCATGCAGCACCGCCTGTTTTTCCACGATCCGCAGGCCGGGCGTGGTTTTGCGGGTGCAGGTGATGCGGGTGTCGGTGCCCTTGGTTTCCGCGACAAAGGCCGCGGTCAGCGTGGCGATCCCGGTCAGCCGCCCGGCAAAGTTCAGCGCTACCCGTTCGCCCGACAGGATCGAGGCGGCACGGCCCCGGATCTCCATCAGCGTATCGCCTTTCTTGCAGGGGGTGCCATCGGCCAGCAGAGTTCTCACCTCCAGCTCGGGGTCGGTCAGGCGAAAGGCGATCGCAGCCACCTGCATTCCGGACACCACCCCATCCTCGCGCGCGTTGATGCGGGCGTTATAGGTGGTGCCGGCGGGGATGACAGCGCGGGTGGTGACGTCACCGTATTGGCCCAGATCCTCCATCAGCGCATTGCGCACCATGGGTTCCAGGATCAGATCGGGCAGGGGGGCGAAGTGGGTCATGTGTCGCTTTCCACAGCAGCGGCGCGGATGCGGAGCGCCTGGTCCAGGGTGATACGGGTGCGCTCGGCGCGATCCAGAAGATCGGGGAAATCGCGGCGGCAATGGGCCCCGCGCGATTCCTGGCGCATCAGGGCGGCGGCAGTGATTAGCGTGGCCGTCGCCGTCATGTTGATAAAGCAGGGGCATTCGGGATGGTCGCGTTCCAGCTGGTCGATGATCCGCAGCGCCTGGCGCAGCCCGTCTGCATCGCGCACCACGCCGACGTTATTTGTCATGCAGCGGCGCAGGGTGTCGATGGCCTCGGACGGGGGCGTGGGCCCGCCCGGTTCGAAGTGCAGCGTCACCGGATCGGCCTGGCGCTCACCTGGCAGCGCGGCGCGGATGCCCTTGGCGCAGTGGCGGGCGTAGACCAGGGCCTCCAGCAGCCCGTTCGAGGCCAGCCGGTTCGCGCCATGCAGCCCGGTCGAGGAGGCCTCGCCGCAGACCCACAGATTGGTCAGGCTGCTGTGGCCTTCGGGGTCGGTGTCGATCCCGCCCATGTGGTAATGCGCGGCGGCGGCCACGGGGATCGGCTGCGTGGCCGGGTCAATCCCGGCGCGGGCGCAGGCCTCGGCGACCGAGGGAAACTGATCCAGAATATCCGCGCCCAGGGCATCGCGCGTGTCCAGCATCGGCCGGTTGCCCGCCTGGGTCTGGGCAAAGATCGCACGGGCCACGATGTCACGCGGGGCCAGTTCCGCATCGGGATGGGCCTCTAGCATGAACCGGGTGCCGTGGCGATTGATCAGGATCGCGCCCTCGCCGCGCAGGGCCTCGGTGGCCAGGGGGGCGGGGTCTTCGCCCATGTCAATCGCGGTGGGGTGGAATTGCACGAATTCGGGGTCGGCGATCATCGCGCCCGCGCGGGCGGCCATGCCGATCACCTGGCCGCGGATGCGCGGCGGGTTCGTCGTCAGCTTGAACAGCCCGCCCGAGCCGCCCCCCGCCAGCAGAACCGCCGGGCCGCGCAGCAAGATGGGCTGCGAGCGATCCGCGCCCGAGCTTTCGATTTCAACGCCGGTGACGGTGCCGTCCTGCACCTCCAGCCCCGAGGCCATGACCCCCTCCAGCACCTGCACCGAAGCGGTTTCACGCACCTGCGCGATCAGTGCCTTCATGATCTCGGCCCCGGCCTGATCGCCCTTGACGCGGACCACGCGGGCAAAGGAATGCGCGGCCTCGCGCGACAGCACATAGCCGCCGTTTTCATCGCGATCAAAGGGCGTGCCCAGCTGGGTCAGGTCCAGGATATGTTCGCGCGCCTCTTGGGTGACGCGTTCGGCCACGGCCAGATCCACCGTGCCGGCACCGGCGCGCTGGGTGTCTGTGGCATGGGATTGCGGGCTGTCCTTTAGCGCCATGGCGGCCGCGACACCGCCCTGCGCCCAGGCCGAGGACGCCCCTTCGCCCAGAATTTCAGGCGAGATCATCACAACCGGCATCGGGGCCAGATCCAGCGCCGCATAGAGCGCCCCAAGCCCCGCGCCGACGATAATGACGCGCTCGGTCGTGACGATGTTCATAAGGGTCCGTGTCCTTAGATGCCCAGCTCGCGCGACAGATCAATCATCCGGGTCACGGCCAGTTTGGCCTTTTCGGCGACCTCGGCGTCCACCTCGACCTGGCCGGTCATGGTGTGCAGCGCATAGAGCACTTTTTCCAGCGTGATCTTCTTCATGTAGGGGCACATGTTGCAGGGGCCGACGAAATCCACCTCGGGCAGTTCATCCGAGATATTCGAGGCCATCGAACATTCCGTCACCAGCATCGCCTTTTGCGGCTTCTCATCGGTGACGTATTTGATGATCCCACTGGTCGAGCCCGAGAAATCCGCCTCGGCCACCACATCGGGGGGGCATTCGGGATGCGCGATGATGCGGGTGTCAGGGTTCCATTCGCGGAATTCGCGCAGGTCCTTGGCGGTGTATTGTTCATGCACGATGCACGAGCCTTCCCACCAGACGATGTTCTTTTCCGGCACCAGGTTGGCGATGTTCTGTGCCAAGTACTGATCGGGGGTCATGATGATCGTGTCCTCGGGCAGGGCGGCCACGATCTGGGCCGCATTCGACGAGGTACAGCAGATATCCGAGGCGGCTTTGACGTCCGCCGTGGTGTTCACATAAGTCACGACGGGCGCGCCGGGATATTTGGCGCGCATCTGTTCGATGCCCTCGGCGGTGACGGATTCGGCCAGGCTGCAACCGGCCTCCATATCCGGGATCAGAACCGTTTTCGACGGGTTCAGGATCTTCGAGGTTTCGGCCATGAAATGCACACCGCACTGGACGATCACATCGGCCTCGACCTCGGTGGCCTTGATGGCCAGTTGCAGGCTGTCGCCCACGAAATCGGAAATGCCGTGGTAGATTTCCGGCGTCATGTAGTTATGCGCCAGGATCACCGCGCCGCGCTTTTTCTTCAGCGCGTTGATGGCCACCACATAGGGCGCGTAAATCGCCCAATCGGCAGGCGTGACCACCCGGTCCATGCGGGCGTAGATGTCCTGAGTGGCCTCGGCCAGCTCTACGGACGGGGCGAGATCATAGTGCTCTGCCAGATCGGCGCGAACGGTCGTAAGGTCGAGCAACCAGCTATCCTCCAGCTATGGCATGGGGGGGTTACATAAGGTGAATCTGCGGTGTTTTCCAGCGGAATGCGGCGCTGCGGCAGGTTTTTTAACAGTTTTCTAACGGGGTTTGGGGGGCAAAAGGGGCGCGCGGCTTAGATCGTTGCCTGCCTCGGCCACTTTGCGCATCAGGCTCAGAAGGGTGTCTTTTTCCTGCGAATCCAGCCCGCTGAGGATGTCATCCTGTAGCGCCCGCACGATCGGAGCGGTGGTCTCCAGCACCTGCCGGCCCGTGGCTGTCAGGCTCAGAATGCGGGCGCGGCGGTCGCGCGGGCTGACTTTGCGTTCGATCAGCCCCTTGTTTTGCAGCCGGTCCAGCACCGCGCCGATGGTCACCCGGTCCTGCGCGATCAGCCCGGCCAGGGTGGCCTGATCCACGTCGGGATTGGTGTGCAGGGCCGATAACGTGCCAAATTGCACCGGGGTCAGGTCAATCCCGGCCTCTTTCATGCGCTGCGTAAAAACCGAGGTGGAAATCTGGTGCAGCCGCCGGATCAGGTGGCCCGCCATGCCGTAAAGCTGGTTCAAGGTCGGTTCCTCTTGTTTGTGCCAATGCGCGCCAACGCCGGAAGGCTAACATGGGAAGAAGCATTTGACGAGTGCACTTATAATAAGTACGCTTACATTAATTCTGGAATCACCACGTGTGCCATTGGGAGGACTAACATGGCTGAACAGCTGGGAACCCTTGAGGAATTGCCGCAGGATTATCGCGATGCGATGACCGAGGCAGGCGTTGCGCCGCTTTGGCCGATGATGCGGAACGTGCTGCCCCATGGCAAACCGAACCCCACCACTCGTCCGGGCTACTGGAACTATGAAAACCTGCGCCCGCTGCTGCACCGCGCGGGCGAGCTGACCCCGGTGGAAAAGGCCGAGCGCCGCGTGCTGGTGCTGTCCGATCCGGGCCGCGGGGCAGGGGCGATGCAGGCCACTGCCTCGATCTATCTGGGGATGCAGCTGCTGCTGCCGGGCGAAACCGCGCCGGCCCATGTGCATACCCCGTCCGCGGTGCGGATCATCGTCGAAGGCGAAGGTGGCTTTACCGTCGTGGACGGCGAGCGCCTGCCGATGGAGGAGGGCGACCTGGTCCTGACCCCCGGCGGCGACTGGCATGACCACGGCCATGACGGCACCGATCCCGTCGTCTGGCTGGACGCGCTGGATCTGCCGCTGTTCTACTACCTGGAAGGCTCTTACGCCACCGAAGGCCCGCTGCAAGCGCAGCGCAACCGTCCCGATGCGGGGCAGGTGGAATACCTGTCCTCGGGGCTGGTGCCGTCGCGCAAACTGGGCGCTGGCACCCGCAAATACCCGATGGTCCGCTATCCCTGGACCCGCACCGAGGCCGCGCTGCGCGAGGTCGTGAAATACGCGGATGATGGCATTGCCGAGCTGGACTATGTGAACCCCGAAACCGGCACCGATGTGCTGCCGACCATGGGCTTTACCGCGATGATGATCCCGGCGGGCGCCAAATCCACCCCGCCGCTGCAATCGTCCTCGGCCGCCTTCCATGTGGTCAAGGGCCGTGGCAAAACCACCATTGACGGTGAAACGTTTGAATGGGGCCCGAAGGACACGTTCTCGGCCCCCGTCTTTGCGGAAATCACGCACGAAGCCAGCGAAGAGGCCTTCCTGGTGCGCGTGCATGACCGTCCGCTGCAGGAAAAACTTGGTTACTACGAGGAACGCGCACGATGAGCAGCTACCTGTTCGATACCCCTGAAATTCAGTCCATCCCGGTCAAGGGCGAGGACGCTCAATACCCGATCAACCGCATTTTCTGCGTGGGCCGCAACTATGCTGCGCATGCGGCGGAAATGGGGGTCGAGGTGGACCGCGAAGCGCCGTTCTACTTCACCAAATCGCCCTCGGCCAATCTGGCCAGCGGCTCGACCATTCCCTATCCCCTGGGCACCGAGAACTATCACTACGAGATGGAGCTGGTGCTGGTGATCGGCAAACCCGCCTTCCGCGTTTCGGTCGCAGAGGCGGGCGATAAGATCTACGCCTATGGCTGCGGTCTGGATATGACGCGCCGCGACCTGCAACTGGCCGCCCGCGCCAAGCAGCGCCCCTGGGATCTGGGCAAGGATGTCGAGGATTCGGCCGTCTTTGCCCCCCTGACCAAAGCCGCCGAACTGGGCGAGCTGGGCGCGCAGCGCATTCATCTGGAAGTCAACGGCGAGGTCAAGCAGGACGCGCATCTGCGCGACCTGATCCACAACGTCTATGAAATCGTGGCCGACCTGTCGAAATACTATCACCTGGTGCCCGGCGACGTGATCATGACCGGCACTCCGGCAGGTGTTGGCCCTGTCGTGGCTGGCGATAAGATCACCGGCGGCGTGGACGGGCTGGAGCCCATCGAGCTGACCATCGGCGCGCCCGAATAATCGGGCCTTCCATTCTGGCAATCACATGACGGGGCGTGGCCAGGTGCCACCCCCGAACGGAGGAGACGTATCATGAGTGAAGACCGCATCCTTATTGCAGGCGGTGGCATCGGTGGCCTGGCCACGGCCATCGGACTGGCCCAGAAGGGCATCAAATCGCTGGTTCTGGAAAAAGCGCCCGAACTGGGCGAGATTGGCGCCGGCATTCAGCTGGGGCCGAACGCCTTTCACGCGTTTGATTATCTGGGGGTCGGGGACGCGGCGCGCTCGATGGCGGTCTATATCGACAACCTGCGCCTGATGGACGCGATTTCCGGCGATGAGATCACCCGCATCCCGCTGGACGATGATTTCCGCGCGCGCTTTAAAAACCCCTATGCCGTGGTGCACCGGGGCGATCTGCACGGCGTGTTCCTGCGCGCCTGCCTGGAGCACGAGCTGGTCGATCTGCGCACTTCCTCGGAGGTGGCCGACTATGAACAGGACGGCAGCTCCGTCACCGCGATCCTGCACAATGGTGACCGCGTCACCGGCAAGGCCCTGATCGGCGCGGATGGCCTGTGGTCGAACATCCGCAAACGTGTGGTGGGCGATGGCGCCCCGCGCGTGTCGGGCCATACCACCTATCGCTCGGTGATCCCGACCGAACAGATGCCCGAGGACCTGCGCTGGAATGCTGCCACCCTGTGGGCCGGCCCCAAGTGTCACATCGTGCACTATCCGCTGTCCGGCTGGAAAGTGTTCAACCTGGTGGTCACCTATCACAATGACGCGGCCGAACCCGTCGCGGGCCTGCCCGTCACCAACGAAGAGGTCGCCCGCGGCTTTGAGCACGTGAATCCCGTCGCCCGTCAGATCATCGAAAAGGGCAAGGACTGGAAACTTTGGGTTCTGTGTGACCGCGAGCCCGTCAGCAACTGGATCGACGGGCGCGTGGCCCTGCTGGGCGATGCGGCCCACCCGCAGCTGCAATATTTCGCTCAGGGGGCCTGTATGGCAATGGAGGACGCCGTGGCCCTGGCGCATGTCATGGGCGATAACCCCAATGATATCGAGCGCAGCTTGCAGACCTATCAGGGGATGCGGCTGAACCGGACGGCCCGCATTCAGTTGCAATCGCGTGAGATCGGTCAGCACATCTATCACCCCGCCGGGGCCCATGCCGAGCTGCGTAACGCCATCATGAAGGCGAAAACGCCCACCGATTGGTATGACACGGTGGAATGGCTCTATGGGTCGACCGGGCTGGAGGGCGCGATCTCGCCCGAGACCCTGCCGCGCTAAGCCCATGTATCCCAAGCCCCGCAGGTGCCCGCGCATCTGCGGGCTTTTGTGTTGGGGGCTTTGGGTAGGGGCATGATCGCAGCGCTTTCTTGCGCAGCCCCCCGCGTTTGCCGCCACAAAGCCCCGCCCGAATTACCGCGCAGAGCCCCCAGAAGAGGCTGATTTGCACCTGCCGGCCGGGGCAGGCTGCATGGTCAGCAGATCGACCAGCCCGCAGTTTCCGCGCACAAGATCGTCCAGAGTAACCATGTCCAGCTCGTGGTAAAACGCTTCCTGGGCGCGCAGGATATAGTTGCGCAGCCGGCAGTCTTTCACCAGCGGGCAGGCATTCGATTTGTCGTCAAAGCACTCGGCAATCGGGATGTCCCCTTCGAACAGGCGGAAAATGGCCCCAACCGAGATCTGATCCTTGGGCCGGGCCAGACACAGCCCGCCCGAGCGCCCACGCACTGTGCTGATGTATCCGTTCGATTGCAGCCGCTGCACCACATGCGCCAGATGGTGGGACGAACAATTGCACGCATGCGCAATTTCCGCCGTGGTGACAAGCCGCTGGGTATGTACGGCGCTGAACATCAGGACGCGCGCTGCCAGATTGGTTCGTGTCGCCACCCGCATCGAAATTCCTTTCTGTTTGCGCTTATGTGGCATGAAAGAATCAGGTTTTTCTTGATCGAGATCAACACAGCCGGTCAAAAACCCTTATAATCGGCATTCTGAATGCGAAATAGGTGCGCCATGTCTCCCAACCCGTCGCAAAACCTTGTGGATCAGTTCAAACCTGACAAAGCGGGCGTTCTGCTTAGCCTGCTGGCGGCGCTGATCTGGCCGTTTCAGGCCGCTGTGATTGCGGCTGTTCTGTCGGGATTGCTGGCGGGGGGGACGCCTGTTTCACCGCTGATCGCGGCCATTGTTTTCTTTGCGCTGGCCGCGTTGCGCGCCGCGATCGAGGCGGGGTCTCAGTATCGGCTTTCCGCCGCTCTGGAACGCCAGCTGGCGGCGGTGCGCGGCCGGATCGTCACCCAAGAGGCGCGGGCGGCCGGCGACTCTGCGCTTGGCAATGGGGGGGCTCTTGCGGCTTTGCTGGCCGAGAAACTTGAGGCGCTGCGCCCCTATTTTCTGCGCTATCGCCCGGCCCGGTTACGATCAGGCGTCATGCCTGTCGTGATCCTCGCGCTTGCGCTGTGGCACAGCTGGGCGGTGGCGGTGGTGCTGCTGATGGCCGGCCCGTTGATCCCGCTGTTCATGGCGCTGGTGGGCTGGGCCGCCAAAGAGGCCAGCGCGCGCCAGATGGGGGAAATCGGCCAGTTGAGCGATCTGCTGATCGACCGGCTTGCGGCTTTGTCTGATCTGAAATTGATCGGCGCCGGCCCGGCCTTGATTGACGGGTTTTCCGAGGCCTCGGATTCGTTGCGCCACCGCACGATGGCTGTTCTGCGCATCGCATTTTTGTCCTCGACGGTGCTGGAATTATTCGCGGCCCTGGGCGTGGCCATGGTCGCCGTCTGGGTGGGATTTGCGCTGCTGGGCGAAATCCACTGGGGCACCTGGGGGGCGCCGCTGACGCCCTTCGCGGGGATTTTCCTGCTGCTCATGGCCCCGGATTTTTTTCAGCCCCTGCGGGATCTGGCCGCCGCCTGGCACGATAAGGCCGCCGCCGAGGCGGTGCTGGATGAGCTTGCCCAATGGCAGGGCGAAACGCGCCCGGACATGTTAAGATCGGTTAACGGGCCATGCGGGTTTTCCGTGCCGACGGCGATCAATCTGCGTGATCTTTCCCTTGTGCGGGGGGGGCATGAACTGCGCTATCCCGATCTGTCGATCCCCCTGGGCGAAAGCCTTGCCATCATAGGCGAAAGCGGGTCGGGCAAGTCCAGCCTGCTGCGGCTGCTGGCCGGATTGGAGCGCGCCAAAACTGGTGCCGTGCTGCTGGATCAGACGCCTCTTGAGCGCGAAAACGTCGATGCCTGGCGTCAGAATCTGGGCTGGATGCCGCAGGCTCCGCATTTTCTGAACCGTTCGCTTCGGTACAATATCGGGTTCGGACAGCCGGTATCCGACACGCTGTTAGAGCAGGCGCGGCTGGCCGAAGTCGTCGCGTCCCTGCCCAGCGGATTGCAGGCGCAACTGGGCGAAAACGGAGCCGGATTGTCCGGAGGAGAGGCCCGCCGCGTCATGCTGGCGCGCGCTTTGCACGGGCATCCGGCAGTGCTGCTGGCGGACGAGCCAACGGCGGATCTGGACCCCGAAACGGCGCGATTTGTCCTGCGCGGATTGCTGGAATTTTCGGTTTCGGGCGGGACTCTGATCGTGGCGACACATGATCCGAATCTTATCCGGCAGATGGATCATGTGCTGGATCTGGGGAAGGGCGGTCGCCATGAATAACTTGTTTTATATAGCAAAATTGCTGTTTCTTGCCGAAAGACGCCCGCTGTTGATCGGTCTGACCCTATCGGCTGTGGTGCTGTTGATGGGGGTCGCGCTGCTGGGGTTGTCGGGCTGGTTTATCACGGCGGCAGCGGCGGCTGGGATCGCGGGTATCGGCATCTTGTTTAACGTCTTTGCGCCCTCTGCGATGGTGCGGTTTCTGGCGCTTGGCCGGACCGTTGCCCGCTACGGAGAGCGGCTCTCGACGCATGATGCGGTGCTACGGGCGCTTTCGGCTCTTCGGGTGCGTTTGCTGACGGGGCTGCTGCGGTGGCCGCATCGCCAGCTAGAGCGGCTGAGGGCCGATGCGATGCTAAATCGCGTCACGGCGGACATTGACGCCCTGGACGGTGTGCTGCTGCGCCTGGTTCTGCCTGGGCTGGCCGGAGGCCTGACGCTGCTGTTGGTCACGGGGGTGCTGGCTTGGCTGGTGGATCCGCTGGTGGCTTTGATCGTCGGGCCGGGGTATCTGATCGGCGCGAATTTCGTGTTCTTCCTGGGGCAACGCCTGGCGCGCACCCCTGCGCGGCAGGCCGAGGCAGCCTTGCAGGCCACGCGCCGCCGGTTAATACAAATGGTTACCGCAAGAGAGGATCTGACGGTCTATGGCCAGATCGACGCGGCTGCCGCGCAGTGCCATCACGCGTCTGAACGGTTTGGGGCGGCGCGCCAGAAACTGGACAGGATCGAGCGGCGCTCGGGGCTGGGGATGGACATTGCCGGGGGGGCGATTGTGGCGCTTGCGTTGGGCACCGGAGCGGCGCTTGCGCAGGCGGGGCATCTGAGCGCGGCCAGTGCTGCGATTGGCGTGTTTGCGGCTTTGGCGCTTGCGGAAACTGTCGCGCCCATTCGGCGTGCCCTGACCGAGATCGGGCGCATGGCCCAGGCGGCGCGCCGTGTGCGTCCCATGCTGGCAGAGCCGGCCGGCCCGCCTCCGATCCCCCCCGCCGCGCGCGCGCCGGTTTCATTGCGGCTGAGGGCTCTTGCAGGACGGGGCGGGGCGGGGGGCTCTGATCTGTTCACCCCTGTGGATCTGTGCTTGAAACCTGGGGAAACCGCGGCGCTGACAGGCCCAAGCGGCAGTGGCAAAAGCACGGTTTTGCTGATGGTGGCGGGGGCTTTGCCCCCTGCGGGCGGCCAGGTGATCCTGGGGGCGGACGACGGGCAGGAAGCCGTGATTGATGGCCCGCAGCCGCAGATTGCGATGGTGCCTCAGCGTCACGGGCTGATTGCGGGAACGGTTGCGCAGAACCTGCGGCTGGGGGCGCCGGGGGCCTCTGATGATCGCCTGTGGGCCGCTTTGCGTGCGGCATGTCTGGACCATGTGATCACAGCCAGAGGCGGGCTGGAGGCTCCGCTGGGATTTCGCGGGGCGGGCCTGTCAGGCGGCGAGGCACGCCGGCTGGTACTGGCGCGCGCGATCCTGCGCAATCCGGCCATTCTTTTGCTGGATGAACCGACCGAGGGGCTGGATGACAAAACCGCGCGGGCGGTGATGCTGGGGGTGCGCCAGGCTCTGCCCGAGGCGATGATTCTGATGGCGGCGCACCGGCCGGCCGAAATAGAGGCCGCCGATCAACGCATCCGGATTGGCGCGCCTGAGGCCCGGCCGCTGGGGGCTGCGTGATTAAAAGCACATTTTGAATGCAGAATTGATTCAGATCAAATCCACATTCTGAGTGCGGAATATAAGTCAGGGGAATGCATGTGACAGATGCGCCTTTAACCGTCCATAGGAGTTCACCATGGAAATCGGACTAGTCGAGCTGTCTCGCTTACAGTTTGCGATGACAGCTATGTATCACTTTCTCTTTGTGCCGCTGACGCTGGGTCTGTCGATCCTCGTGGCGATCATGGAGACCGTCTATGTCATGACCAACCGCCCGATCTGGCGGCAGATGACGAAATTCTGGGGCACGCTGTTCGGCATCAACTTTGTGCTGGGCGTCGCCACGGGCATCACGATGGAGTTTCAGTTCGGCATGAACTGGAGCTATTACAGCCATTACGTGGGCGACATCTTCGGCGCGCCGCTGGCGATTGAGGGGCTGATGGCCTTCTTCCTGGAGGCCACCTTTGTCGGGTTGTTCTTCTTTGGCTGGGACAAGCTGACCAAGGTGCAGCACGCGGTTGTCGCCTGGCTGGTGGCGATCGGCTCGAACTTCTCGGCGCTGTGGATCCTGATTGCCAATGGCTGGATGCAGAACCCGGTGGGCGCGGAATTCAACCCCGATACGATGCGGATGGAGATGACCTCGTTCTTCGAGGTGCTGTTCAACGAGGTCGCGCAGGCCAAATTCGTGCACACGGTTTCCGCCGGCTATGTCACGGCCAGCATTTTCGTGCTGGGGGTATCGGCGCTGTATCTGCTGCAGGACCGGCACAAGGATCTGGCGCGGCGCTCGATTGCGGTGGCCTCGGCCTTTGGGCTGGCGGCGGCGCTGTCGGTCGTGGTGCTGGGGGACGAGTCCGGCTACTCGGCCAGCCACACCCAGAAAATGAAACTGGCCGCGATCGAGGGCATGTGGGAAACCCACGAGGCCCCGGCGCAGTTCACCCTGGTCGGCTTCCCTGATCAAGAGGCGCGCGAGACGCATTATGCCGTGGAAATCCCCTGGGTGATGGGGCTGATCGGCACGCGTAGCCTGACCGAGGAAATCCCCGGCATCAACGATCTGGTCGCCGAATCCGAGCTGAGAATCCGCGATGGCCTGATCGCCTATGATGCGCTGATGACGATCCGCGATCAGCGCGAGGCCACCCCGCAAGAGGTGCGCACCACATTCGAGGAACATTCCGACAATCTGGGCTATGCCCTGCTGCTGAAACAATATGTCGATGACCCGCGCGAGGCCACGGATGCGCAGATCAGCCAGGCCGCCGATGACACGGTGCCGGGCGTGGCGCCGCTGTTCTGGGCCTTCCGTCTGATGGTGGGGCTGGGCTTCAGCTTTATTGCGGTGATGGCCTATTTCTTCTGGCGGGCGTCCTTCCGGCAGATGCAATTCCCGCGCTGGTCGCTTTATGCGGCGGTGGCGATCATCCCGACGCCGTGGATCGCGGCCGAGCTGGGCTGGTTTGTCGCTGAATTCGGCCGTCAGCCCTGGACGGTGGACGGGGTTTTGCCCACCGCTCTGTCGGCCTCGCATCTGAGCATCGCCGATCTGGTGATCACGCTGGCCGGCTTCGTCACCTTCTATTCGATCCTCTTTGTGATCGAGATGAGCCTGATGGTGAAATACATCCGCAAGGGGCCCTATCTGGACGTCGCTGAAACGGATGCCTGGTTGAAACGCCACGAACACCGCCTGCGCACGCATGACGGCAAGGGCCCTTTCTCTGAAACTCCGGCGGAGTAACTGACATGATCCTGTATGAAATGATCGACTTTGACGTATTGCGCGTGATCTGGTGGGCGCTTCTGGGCGTGCTGCTGATCGGGTTTGCCCTGACCGACGGGTTCGACATGGGGGTGGGGGCGCTGCTGCCTTTCGTGGCCAAAACCGATGTCGAGCGCCGCATGGCCATCAACACCGTTGGCCCGGTCTGGGAGGGCAACCAGGTCTGGTTCATCCTGGGGGGCGGCGCGATCTTTGCCGCCTGGCCGCCGCTCTATGCGGTCAGCTTCTCGGGGTTTTATCTGGCGATGTTCGTGGTGCTGGCCGCCTTTATTGTCCGTCCGGTGGCGTTCAAGTACCGCTCGAAACGCGAAGGCGCGGCCTGGCGCAATGGCTGGGACTGGGCGCTGTTCGTGGGGGGCGCGGTGCCGTCGCTGCTGTTCGGCGTGGCTGTGGGCAATGTGCTGCTGGGCGTGCCCTTCTACCTGACGCCGGATCTGATGCCGATGTATGACGGCAACTTTGCCATCAAGTTCCTTGGCCTGCTGCGCCCCTTTGCGCTGCTGGCGGGGGTGGTGTCCTTTTCCATGCTGATGATGCACGGCGCGGCCTGGCTGACGCTGAAATCCGAAGGCCAGGTGGCCGCGCGCGCGCGCCGTATCGGTACGGTGGCCGGGCTGGTGGCCATGGCGGGCTATGCGCTGGCCGGTGTCTGGCTGGCGCTTGGGGTGGATGGGTTCGCGCTGACGAATGCGGTGGTGCCCAACGGCCCGTCGAACCCGCTCTATTCCGAGGTCACGCGCGGTGGCAGCTGGATGTCGGCCTATGCCGCGCGCCCCTGGATCGCGATTGCGCCGATCATGGGCTTTGTCGGCACCGCGCTGGCGGTTCTGGGGCTGCGGGCAGGGCGCGAGGTCTCGACCCTGCTGTGGTCCAAGATGGGGATCACGGGGATCATTGCCTCGGTCGGGTTGACGATGTTCCCGTTCATCCTGCCCTCGACCGTGGATCCGAACAGTTCGCTGACCGTGTGGGATGCCTCCAGCTCGCATCAGACGCTGTTCATCATGCTGGTGGTCACGGCGATCTTCATGCCGCTGATCCTGGCCTATACCGCCTGGGTGTATAAGGTGCTGTGGGGCAAGGTCACCGAGGCCGACGTCACCGAAAACGCCGACACCGTGTATTAAAGGAGAGATGACATGTGGTATTTTGCCTGGCTTCTGGGATTGCCGCTGGCCGCTTTGTTCGCTGTTCTGAACGCGATGTGGCTGGAGCTGCGCGCCGATGCCTGTTTCACCGAAGAGGGGGACTGCCCCGTCGGAGAACACAAGCCCTAGGCCCTTCGAACCCGTGGAGACACCCGTTCCTTCGTCGCCACGTGCCTGGCCCCGCTCCGATTGCCGGATGCGGGGCCTGGTGTGTCTGGTGTGTCTGGTGCGGGCCGGTGGACACGCGCCGCGCAATGGTCTAAGGGGGCCGCAACGTAATCGGGGATATGCTGATGACCACTGGCAAGAACGGCCTGACCTATGCAGATGCAGGCGTGGATATTGATGCAGGCAACGAACTTGTGGACCGGATCAAACCGGCCGCCAAACGGACCAAACGCTCGGGCGTGATGTCGGGGCTGGGCGGTTTTGGCGCGCTGTTCGATCTGAAGGACGCAGGGTATAGCGATCCGATCCTGGTGGGGGCCACCGACGGGGTGGGCACCAAGCTGCGCATCGCCATCGACACTGGCAACGTGGACACGATCGGCATTGATCTGGTTGCCATGTGCGTCAACGATCTGGTGTGTCAGGGGGCTGAGCCTCTGTTTTTCCTTGATTATTTCGCCACCGGCAAGCTGGAGCTGGATCAGGCCGCCCGCATTGTCGAAGGCATCGCCGAGGGCTGCGTGCAGTCCGGCTGCGCGCTGATCGGCGGGGAAACCGCTGAAATGCCCGGCATGTATTCCGAAGGCGATTTCGATCTGGCGGGCTTTGCCGTTGGCGCGATGGAGCGCGGCGCGGATCTGCCCGATGGCGTGACCGAGGGCATGGTTCTGCTGGGGCTGGGCTCGAACGGGGTGCACTCGAACGGCTATAGCCTGGTGCGCAAACTGGTCGAGGTGTCCGGCCTGGGCTGGGACGCCGATTGCCCGTGGGAAGAGGGCAGCCTTGGCGCGGCCCTGCTTGCGCCGACGCGGCTGTATGTCAAACAATCGCTGGCGGCTGTCCGGGCAGGGGGCGTGCACGCGCTGGCGCATATCACCGGCGGCGGGCTGACGGAAAACCTGCCGCGCGTTCTGCCCGAGGGGCTGGGCGCCACGATTGACCTGAACGCCTGGGATCTGCCGCCCGTGTTCAAATGGCTGGCAGCCACCGGCGGCATGGAAGAATCCGAGCTGCTGAAGACCTTTAACTGCGGCATCGGCATGATCCTGGTGGTGGACGCAGACCGCGCCGCCGCCCTGACCGAACTGCTGACCGAGGCAGGCGAGACCGTCACCGCCCTAGGCACCATCGGTGCGGGCGAGGGCGTGTCCTATAAGGGCGCGCTGCTGTGACCAAACGGGTGGCCATCCTGATTTCGGGCGGTGGCTCGAATATGGTGAAGCTGGTGGAAAGCATGGTGGGCGATCACCCGGCGCGTGCTGTTCTGGTGGGCTCGAACGACCCTGCGGCCGGTGGCCTGCAAAAAGCCGCTGACATGGGCGTGGATACCTTCGCCGTGGATCACCGCCCGTTCAAAGGCGACCGCGAGGCGTTTCAGGCGGCTCTGCTGGACCAGCTGAAGGCCGCTCAGCCCGATATTGTCTGTCTGGCAGGGTTCATGCGGGTGCTGACCGAAAGCTTCGTGCGTGAATTCGATGGGCGGATGCTGAATATTCACCCGTCCTTGCTGCCCAAATACAAGGGCCTGCACACCCACGCCCGCGCGCTGGAGGCTGGCGATACTCAGGCCGGCTGCACCGTTCATCTGGTGACCCCTGCGCTGGATGACGGCCCGATCCTGGGCCAGGCCCGCGTTCCGATTCAGGACGGCGACACGCCCGACAGCCTGGCCGCGCGCGTTCTGCTGCGCGAACACCAGCTTTACCCCGCTGTTTTGCGCCGTTTTGCAGCAGGGGAAACCGCGCCCTTGATGCTGGGCTAGGCTTCCGTTGCGCGCTGGCTTTCCATTGGCCGTGCTTTGACGTATACGCATAAAACCGCCCAGAACCGCACTTAGGCAGAGACGATACCCGCCCGCATGAAAACACTGACGACGACGGAAGACCTGGCCGCATTCTGCGCCGAAGCCCGCACTCATGATTACGTCACCCTGGACACTGAATTCCTGCGCGAGCGGACGTATTATTCGAAACTCTGCCTGATCCAGATGGCCATGCCGGGCGAGACCGACGACAACGCGGTGCTGATTGACCCGCTGGCCAAGGATCTGTCGTTGGAACCTCTGTACGATCTGTTCCGCGATACCTCGGTTGTCAAAGTGTTCCACGCCGCGCGTCAGGATCTTGAGATTTTCTTTGTCGATGCCGGTGTCTTCCCCGAGCCGCTGTTCGACACGCAGGTTGCCGCGATGGTCTGCGGCTTTGGCGAACAGGTGGGCTATGAGACCCTGGTGCGCAAAATCGCCAAGGGCAGCCTGGACAAATCGCACCGCTTTACCGATTGGTCCCGCCGTCCGCTGACAGATAATCAGAAAACCTATGCGCTGGCGGATGTGACGCATCTGCGCAAGATTTATGAATTCCTGGCCGCTCAGCTGAAGAAAAACAAGCGCGAGAAATGGGTGCAGGAAGAGTTGCAGGTTCTGACAAACCCCGAAACCTATATCGTGCATCCTGAAAACGCCTGGCAGCGGGTGAAAACCCGCACCAGCAGCGGTAAATTCCTGGCCATCGTACGTGAACTGGCCCGGTTCCGCGAAGGCTATGCCCAATCGCGCAATATCCCGCGCAACCGGGTGTTCAAGGACGATGCGCTGGTCGAGCTGGCCTCGACCAAACCGGCGTCGATGAAGGATCTGGGCCGCTCGCGCTTGCTGCTGCGCGAGGCCCGCAAGGGTGAAATCGCAGAGGGCATTCTGACCGCCGTGAAAATCGGGATGGATTGCCCGCCCGAGGACCATCCCAAAGTGTCCAACGCCAAGGACAAGCTTCAGGTAAACCCGGCGCTGGCCGATCTGCTGCGCGTGCTGTTGAAGGCGAAGACGGAAACGGCGGGGGTGGCCTCGAAGCTGATCGCGCCCGCGGCGGATCTGGACGCGATTGCCGCCGGGATGCGCGATGTGCCTGCGCTAAGCGGTTGGCGCCGCGAGGTTTTCGGCGAAGATGCGCTGCGTCTGTGCGACGGAGAGATCGCCCTGGCTGCCAAGGGCAAACAGGTGAAAATCGTCGAGCTTTAAGCGGCGGATCGTCAGCGGGGCCGGAGGCTAACGTCGGGGCTAACCTGGGTGCCGGCCGTGGATTACCGGCGCCGCGCGCTCAGCGCGTTCTGGGCGCCGACCACATTGATGCTGCGCACCCCGTCCAGTTCATTCTCTGTCAGGAAGGTGGCCACGGTGACGGTGCGGCTCCATTCCGAGCCCTGCACCACACGGCGTTTGGGCATCTCGGCACGGAATTCATAAGTCAGAACGCCATCCACGGGCCGATCGTCATTGGTGGCGATCAGCGCCACATCATACGAGCCCTGAACCTGCGCCACGCCCGTCGCCCGGATCAGAGCGCCGCCGGGCACGCGCTCGATTTTCAGGGTGGTCACGCGATGGATGGGCACGCCGGTATAGATCTTTTCGCCGCGGCGAAAGAAACTGTTGCGGCGCTTGGCCGGGATCAGCGGATTGGCCCCTTCGGTGGCAACCGGCACGGGCTGCCCGCGTCCGAACCAGTTCAGCGGATTGAGGCCAGAGCCCCCGCAACCGGCAAGCAGAAGGGACGAGATCAGAAGGGCCGTGAAAGGTTTGCGCATTACATTCGCCTTTGTCGCTGTCCTGAGTGGGTTACCTTATCAGCGCGCGCTTGAAAAGGCGCAAGGCGCGCGCGGGGGCTGGACCTTTGGCAAGATGCAGCCTAGGTGGGGACAGACTGAAACGGCACAGCGATAAAGGGGCGGGCATGGCCACCGAAGCGTTTGAGGACATCGTTGAGGATTTTGACTTCCTGGAGGACTGGGAGGATCGCTATCGCTATGTGATCGAACAGGGCAAGGCGATGGATCCGCTGGAGGACGCGCTGAAAGTGCCCGCAACCAAGGTGGATGGCTGCGCCAGTCAGGTCTGGCTGCATCCCAAGATCGAGGGCGGGGTGTTTTCCTTTGATGGTGACAGTGACGCGCTGATCGTGCGCGGGCTGATTGCGGTGCTGCGCGCGCTGTACAACGGGGTGCCGGTGGCCGAGGTCGCAGCGGTGGATGCCCATGCGGAACTGGCGCGGCTGGGGCTGAATGAACATCTGTCGGCGCAGCGCTCGAACGGGGTGCGGGCGATGATCGAGCGGATCCGGCAGGTATGTGCGGCGGCGTGATGCGGGCAGTGTGATCCGGGGGGCGTGATCCAGCGGAGTGGCTGCGCCACGCATGGGGAGCTTCGGCAGACGCCGAAGCGGCGTCGGGGGCCTATGGCCCCCGAGGTGCGTTTAAATGGACAGTCCCTATAGTTTTACTGTGCGCGGGGGCGCGGCATGGTGGTGATATGGGCTTCGCCGTTTGGATCGGCATAGGGTCTTTGGGGGTTTAGTGTGCCTTTGAGCGCAAGGTGCGCCATCGCTGCGAGTAAAGCGTAAGGCCCTGCTGCCCTAAGTCACAATGCCGCCAGGGCCGTTTGCAGATCGCCATAGCCAGTGAAGCGGCGCTCGAATTGCAGGCCCAGGCGGGTGGCGCAGTCCTGGGCTTTGGCGGTCAGGGCCGGGTCGTCGGTTTGCGCCTGATAGATCAGTTTGGTGTAATGGCCGAAATACATGTCCCGCAAGTCGGGGTGGCGATCCAGCCCCAGAGGTTTCCAGACAAAGGCGTCAAATTGCCGGGTCAGGAAATCGGTCAGGTAGAAGGCGGTGATCTCGTCGTCGTGCTGTGCGAACCGATCGACGCCCTCGAAAAAGGCATAGCAGTGCGGGCCGCGGATCATCGGCACGGCATGGCGTTCACAGACCTTCTGAAGCGCGCCGCCGGTGCCGCAATCGGCATAGGCGACGAACAGATGCCTGTGGCTGCTCTGATGGTCCAGAATGGCCCGTTCCACCGCATCGGCGATCCGCTCGGGGTGGTTATGCAGGATGGCGGGCAGGCAGGTCAGGTCCATATGGGACCAGCCATTGCGTTCGATCAGCGCCAGGATTTCACGCGCCAGCGCCCCGCAGGCGATGATCAGCACGCTTGCGGCCTTGTGCGAGGGGGCAAGCCCCTGGGAGGTCAGGCTGTCATCGCTGGGCAGGGTCATGAAACAACAGAGGCAAAAGGGCCCGCACGCGCGGGGCGGGCCGATCCGGGGTCAGGCGCTGAGCTGATTATGCTTGCGCGCAACAAAGCTTTTGGCGGTTTCCACGGCCACGGCCGCATCGCGGCAATAGGCGTCGGCACCGATGGCTTTTCCGAATTCCTCGTTCAGGGGCGCGCCGCCCACCAGCACGATGTAATCGTCGCGTTTGCCCTGTTCGGCCAGCGCGTCGATCACCGTTTTCATATAGGGCATGGTGGTGGTCAGCAGGGCGGACATGCCCAGGATGTCGGCACCTTCGGATTCCAGCGCGGCCAGGTATTCATCCGCATCGGTGTTGATCCCCAGATCGACCACTTCGAAACCCGCGCCCTCCATCATCATCGAGACCAGGTTCTTGCCGATGTCGTGGATGTCGCCCTTGACGGTGCCGATGACCATCTTGCCCATGCGCGGCGCGCCGGTCTCGGCCAGCAGAGGCTTGAGGATTGCCATGCCGCCCTTCATCGCGTTGGCGGCCAGCAGCACCTCGGGGACGAACAGGATGCCGTCGCGGAAATCGTTGCCGACGATGGTCATGCCGCCGACCAGGGCCTCGGTCAGGACGCGGTAGGGCTCCCATCCGCGTTCCAGCAGGATGTTCACGCCTTCTTCGATTTCTTCTTTCAGGCCATCGTACAGATCGTCGAACATCTGCTCGACCAGTTCCTCATCGTTCAGTTCAGACAGGATGATGTCTTCTTCTTCCGACATGGCGCGCTTCCTAGCTATGGGCGGGTGATCCGCCGGTGTCTTAATTTTTCCAGATGTGGCGGCAAAATGCGCGTCAGACTAGACGGATTGCGACCGGACTGGGGTTGGTTCCGACTTATAGGGAGGTTTGTGACAAAGGTGGATTGAAAAATCTTCACCATGATTGTGACGTTTATTGCAAATGTTCTTGTTTTGTTCATAATGTTGGGATGAACTGGGACGAACGGCATGAGATCAAGGCGGAAAGACGCCGCGCGCGGGGCGCTGTCAGCAATCGGACGGGACGGTTCGAACAGCAAGAGAAGCTGCGCGTGCATGACGGCTGGGATCTGCCCGAGCCCATGCCCGCCTTCCGGACCGAGGTGCGCGAGGAACGGCCGCGCAGCGTGATCAACTATATCCGCTCGCCCGATTTGCCGTTTGACCGGACGCTGAACCCCTATCGCGGGTGCGAACACGGCTGCATTTATTGTTTCGCGCGGCCCACTCATGCCTATCTGGGCCTGTCGCCGGGGCTGGATTTCGAAACGCAGCTGGTGGCCCGCCCCGAGGCGCCGCAGGTTCTGGCGCGCGCGCTGCGCAAACCTTCGTATCGGGTTGCGCCGATCGCTATCGGCACCAACACCGACCCCTATCAGCCGATCGAGCGCGACCACGGCGTCATGCGCGCCTGCCTGAAGGTGCTACAGGCCTTCAATCATCCGGTGGCCATCGTCACCAAGGGCACGCTGATCGAGCGCGATCTGGACATTCTGGCCCCGATGGCGGCCAGGGGGCTGGTGCGGGTCGGGGTGTCCGTGACCACGCTGGACGCCAGGCTGGCACGCCGGATGGAGCCGCGGGTGCCCTCGCCCAAACGGCGCCTGGCCACGATTCGCGCGCTGACCGGGGCAGGGGTGCCGGTGCGGGTGATGACCTCGCCCATCGTGCCGATGCTGAACGATCACGAGATCGAGGCGCTGCTTGAGGCGGGCAAAAACGCCGGGGCCGATGCGGCCAGCTGGATCATGCTGCGCCTCCCGCTGGAGGTCTCGGCGCTGTTTCAGGAATGGCTACAGGCGCATTTTCCGCAGCGTGCGGCCCGGATCATGGCCCGGCTGCGCGAAATGCACGGCGGGCAGGATTACGATGCGCAATGGGGCCGCCGGATGCGCGGGCAGGGGCCCTATGCCGAAATGATCGCGGCCCGGTTCAAGACCGCAGCGCGCCGCTTGGGGCTGGACTGCAAACAGCCCGCGCTGCGCTGCGACCTGTTTCAGCCGCCACCCCGAAAGGGCGATCAGCTGAGCCTTTTCTGACGCCTAATCCTCCCCCCGGCACGCGGCCAGACAACTGCGCAGCGCCATCTGGGCTGACAATGCGCAGGCCTCGGAATCGCCGCCCTCTTCGTGGACCTGGCCGCAGATTGTCATCATGCGATCAAAGGCGCGAAAACACCTGTTTACGCATTTCTGTTCGGGGGTGGCGTCTTCGTCCTCTTCTTCGGGCGGTTCAGGCGGAAGGGGGCGGGCGGTTTCGAATACGGGCCGCCCAAGGGCATCCGCAACCAACCCAAGAGACTGAAAACGCTGGGCGAATTCGAATCTTTCGGGCGCAGACATCGCCTGCCACCGGGCCAGAGCGCGGTCCAGATCCGCACAAGAGGGGCGCTCAGTCACCGCATTTCGCGCAGCACTGGGTCAGGGCCTCGCGCGCTCCGATGCGGCATTTGTCCGGGTCTGCGCTGTCTTTGCATTTCTCGATGGACTTGTCATAGGATTCCTCGCAGGCGCATAGGCAATCCATCATGTCACGCAATTGCGGGACGTCCGGAAAGGCGGCGATCTGGTCGTCGCTCAGCTTGCCCCAGGCGCGGATCGCCCCCAGGAAATCGTCTCGTTTCTGGGCGGACATGCTGGCCCAACGGGTTCTGAAATCGGCTTGGCTTGTCATGGCTTCTCCTCCGGAAGTACGACGTTCGCGCAAGCATGAGTCTACGGCACAGCGCGAGGCTCTGCTCTGACCTGTGTCATATAGGGGGGCATATCCGGGCCAAAAGAAGGGCCGCGAAGACACGGCCCTTTCGTTCCTGCACGGGGGGGGTTAGCCCCGCCGGCGACGCGAGCCCCGGCGGCCCTTGGCGGGGGCGTCGGCGTCCTCTCCGGTGCCATCCGAAGCCGAGGAAAACCCGCCCAGTGTCTCGGCGATCTGTTCCAGCGAGGGGCGCGGGCCGCGTTCGCGGGTTTCCAGTGCCGCCCGCATGGCCGACAGGTGCTCGGGCATGGTGCCGCAGCAGCCGCCGATGATGGTGGCCCCGGCATCGCGGGCCAGAACGGCATATTCTGCCATCAGCTCGGGGGTGCCATCGTAATGGATGTGGCCGTCGTGATACTTGGGAATGCCGGCGTTGCCTTTGGCAATGATCGGCCGTTCGGTGCCATGCGCGGCAAAGCCCAGCACGGTGCGCAGCAGGTCAGACGCGCCAACCCCGCAGTTCGCGCCAAAGGCCAGCGGAGGATTGGGCAGTTTTTCCACCATATCCACCATCGCGGCGCTGGTCACGCCCATCATGGTACGCCCGGCGGTGTCAAAGCTCATGGTGCCGCACCAGGGCATATCGGCCAGGGCAAAGGCCTCGGCGGCGGCTTTGTATTCTTCGGGGGCCGAGATGGTTTCCAGCCACAGAACGTCTGCGCCGCCCTCTTTCAGGCCCTCGGCCTGTTCGTGGAAGATTTCAACGGCGGCGGCATGTGTCATCGGGCCCATGGGGGCGAAAATCTCGCCCGTGGGGCCAACGGAACCGGCCACGATCACGGTGCGCCCCGAGGCATCGGCGACCTCGCGGCCGATCTCGGCGCTCATCCGCGACAATTCGCGCGCGCGTTTTTCCGCGCCGTGCAGTTTCAGTCGCGAAGCATTGCCGCCAAACGAGTTGGTCAGAAACAGGTCCGAGCCGGCATCCACCGCGCCCAGATACAGTTTCTTGATCCGGTCGGGGTGTTCTTCGTTCCACAGTTCGGGCGCATCGCCCGAGCTAAGCCCCATATTGAACAGGTTCGTGCCCGTCGCGCCATCGGCCATCAGCCAGTCGCGGGTTTCCAGCAGTTTCGAAAGTGCATTGGTCATTTTCGGATCCTCAGGGTGGGCGGATTTTGCCCGCTACCTGTCACGTTTGCGGGCAAAGCGCAAATTCATATTGTTCAAGAAGGTTGTGAGCGCCGCGACAGTCCGCATCACGAAAGCATCACGGCAGCGCCAAAGAAAAACGCGGCCGCAAGGGGCCGCGTTTCGTGTAACCTGTTGAAATCAGACAGGATTAGAGATCTGTCATGATCTCATTCTTGGCAACGGCCAGCAGTTCGGCACGTTTGGCGCGGATGGCGTCTGCGTCGGCCTTGCCTTCCAGATCGGCGGCGACTTTGCGCACGACGTCCTCGTGACCGGCTTCTTCGAAATCCGCGACGATTACGGTTTTGGCATAGGCCGCGGCCTCATCGCCCGATTTGCCCAGCAATTCCGCCGCCCACAGGCCCAGCAGTTTATTGGCGCGGGCATCGGCCTTGAACTGCATTGCTTCATCATGGGCGAATTTTGCTTCGAATGCTTGTTCGCGATCGTCAAAGGTGGTCATTCCAGTGTCCTCGGCTGACGTTGGTGTTTGCACAGATATGCCCGTATGGCGCGCCTCGCGCAAGGGGCAAGCGGGGGCGAAAGGGGCATTCGGTGCGCGCTCTCTTGCGACAGGGGCTCCCATAGACTAAGAGGGCGCAAAACACGCGAAAACACCGGGACTCATCCCGGCCACAGCGACGGAGTGGCCATGGCACGGCGCAAGAAAATCTACGAAGGCAAAGCGAAGACACTGTATGAAGGCCCCGAACCGGGGACCATCGTTCAGTACTTCAAGGATGACGCCACCGCGTTCAACGCCGAGAAAAAAGACGTGATCGAGGGCAAGGGCGTTCTGAACAACTTCTTGTCCGAATATTTCATGCTGGGCCTGGCCAATGTCGGCGTGCCGACGCATTTCCTGCGCCGCCTGAACATGCGCGAACAGCTGGTGCGCAGCTGCGAGATCATCCCGCTGGAGGTCATCGTGCGCAACTATGCGGCCGGGTCCATGTCCAAACGTCTGGGCATCGAGGAAGGCACGCAACTGCCGCGCCCGATCGTGGAATATTGCTATAAGGACGATAAGCTGGGCGATCCTCTGGTCACCGAGGAACATATCGCCGCCTTCGGCTGGGCCAGCCAGCAGGACATGGATGACATTCTGTCGCTTGCGCTGCGTGTGAATGATTTCCTGTCGGGGGTCATGTATGGCGTGGGCATCAAGCTGATCGACTTCAAGATTGAAATCGGCCGCGTCTACGAGGGCGATTTCCAGCGTCTGGTCGTGGCCGATGAAATCAGCCCCGACAGCTGCCGCCTGTGGGATCTGGAAACCAATCAGAAGCTGGACAAGGACGTGTTCCGCCGCGATCTGGGCAGCCTGACCGACGCCTATACCGAAGTGGCTCGCCGCCTGGGCGTTCTGCCCAAGGGCGCGACCCCCATCAAACCGACCCTGATCAACTGATCCACCATAACGATCCAAGCGCGAGATAAGGAAAGACTGATGAAAGCTCGAGTTCATGTCATGCTGAAAAACGGCGTTCTGGACCCGCAGGGCGAGGCCGTGCGCCACGCATTGGGCCAGCTGGGCTTTGATGGCGTCGAAGGCGTCCGACAGGGCAAGGTGATCGAACTGGACCTGGCCGAAGGGTCCACCGAAGAGACCGTCAAAGAGATGTGCGAGAAGCTGCTGGCGAATACCGTCATCGAAAGCTACTCGATCGAACTGAACTGATCCGGACAGGAGCCCGCGCCATGAAAGCCGCCGTCATCGTATTCCCCGGATCCAACTGCGACCGAGACCTGGCCGTTGCCTTTGAACAGGCCGGCGCGGATGTCAGCATGGTCTGGCATAAGGACACCGAACTGCCTGGCGATATTGACATCGTTGGCGTGCCGGGCGGGTTTTCCTTCGGCGATTATCTGCGCTGCGGGGCCATCGCGGCCAACTCGCCCATCTGCAAGTCGCTGATCGCCCATACCGAGCGCGGCGGCTATGCCATCGGCATCTGTAACGGGTTTCAGGTGCTGACCGAGACCGGCATTCTGCCCGGTGCCCTGCGCCGCAATGCCAATCTGAAATATATCTGCAAAACCGTGGGTCTGAAGGTGGAAACCGCCGACACTGCGTTTACCTCGGGCTATGAGGCGGGGCAGGTGATCAACGTGCCCATCGCGCACCACGATGGCAACTACTATGTCACCGATGAAAAGCTGGCGCAGTTGCGCGATGAGGGGCGCATCGCCTTTACCTATACCGATAACCCCAATGGCTCGGTCGCGGATATTGCCGGTGTGATTTCCAAGAACCGGCGCGTGCTGGGCATGATGCCCCACCCCGAGCGCGCGGCAGACGAACGCCACGGCGGCACCGATGGGGTGGCAATGTTCCGCGCGTTGATGGACCAGCTTGTTACCGCGTGACTTGAGCGTGCCCGCGGCTCGGCGTAGTCTGCGGCATGGCCCTGACCGAAAAATTGCAGAACATGCCTGAACGCACCGGCCCCATCAGTTGGCGGGTGCGTGTGGCATTGTTGGTGCTGACCGTTCTGGCCGTGGTGACGGTGGTCGTCACCAACAACCTGCTGACCGACCGCTTCACCCAGAACACCCGCAACCGGGCCGAGCTGCGCCTGGCGCTTTATGGCGGCAACCTGCTGTCGGAACTGCGCCGCAACGCCATCGTGCCGCAGCTGCTGGCGCGCGATGCGGCGCTGATCGGGGCGCTGAACTCGGGCGATTTTTCGCAATCCACGCAGCGGCTGATCTCCTTTGTTGACGAAATTGGCGCCGCCAGCCTGATGCTGCTGGATAAGGACGGGCGCGCGGTGGCGGCGACGGATCGCAACCGGCTGGGCTCGCAGCACCGGCAGGATCCGTATTTTTTGAACGCGGTGCGGGCCTCGGACACGGTGTTTACCGTGCTCCGGCGCGAAAGCGGCGGCTACAGCTTCACCTATTCGCGCCGGATCGACAGCCAGGGCGAGGTGGCCGGCGTCATCCTGGTTGAGGTGGACCTGGCCAAGTTCGAACGCGCCTGGGCGGGGATTTCCGACGCGGTTCTGGTGACGGACAGCGCGGGCCGGATCATCATGGCAACCGAGCCGCGCTGGCGTGGCCTGTCCGAGGAAGAGGCGCTGAAAACCGATCCGGTCGAAAGCGCCATCGCCCGCGCCATTCAGGCCACCAGCGACTGGGCGGCGGTGCCGGCCGATGCCTATGTCGCCGGCGAGGCCGTGATGCGGATGGAAACGCGCATTCCCTTCCGCGGCTGGCGCATCACCAGTTTCACCACCTATGACAGCGTGCGCGAGAAGGTGAACGGCTTTCTGGCGCTGGAGATCATGGGATTCGCGATTCTGCTGGCGCTGGCCTTCTATTTTCTCAGCCGGAAAACGGCGGTCAGAATGGCTCTGTTTCAGCGCGATGCGGCGGATCTTCGCGCATTGAACGCGCGGCTCCAGCGGGAAATCGCCGAGCGCGAGCGCGTGCAGGAAACCCTGGCCGTGGCCGAACAGACCCTGGCGCAAAGCCAGAAACTGGCCGCCTTGGGGGAAATGTCAGCCGCTGTCAGCCACGAATTGAACCAGCCTCTGGCGGCGATGAAAACCTATCTGGCGGGGGCGCGGCTGCTGCTCAACCGCAACCGCCCGGACGAGGCCCTGTCCTCGTTTCAGCGCATTGACGATCTGATCGGACGGATGGGTACGATCACCCGGCAGCTGAAATCCTATGCCCGCAAAGGCGGCGACAGTTTCACCCCGGTGAACATGAATGACGCGCTGGCCTCGGCCTTGTCGATGATGGAACCGCAGTTGAAAAACAGGCATGTGCGCATCACCCGCGCCATTCCCGAAACCCCCGTGATGGTGATGGGCGACAGGGTGCGAATTGAGCAGGTTCTGATCAATCTGCTGCGCAATGCGCTGGACGCCACGCAGGGCCAGGACGACCCCGAGGTGGACATCATCCTGGCCGCCGGTGAAACCGCAACCCTGACGGTGCGCGACAATGGCCACGGGATTGATGACCTCGATGAGCTGTTCGAACCGTTCTACACCACCAAGAAACCGGGCGAGGGCGTGGGGCTGGGTCTGGCCATCTCCTCAGGGATTGTCAGTGACCTTGGTGGGCGGTTAACCGCTCGTAATGCCGAGGGCGGGGGGGCTGTATTCGAAATGCAACTGCCTATTTTAACAGACGACTCAGAAATAGAAGCGGCGGAGTAACCCCCTCAATGGCCAATATGTCGAAAGTGATGAAAATCGCGATTGTGGATGACGAACAGGACATGCGTCAGTCCATCAGCCAGTGGCTGGCCCTGTCGGGCTATGACACCGAAACCTTTGCCAGCGCCGAGGACGCGCTGAAGGCCCTGGGCCCCGAATATCCCGGCATTGTGATTTCCGACATCAAGATGCCCGGCATGGACGGGATGCAGTTTTTGAAAAAACTGATGGGCTCTGACAGTGCGCTGCCCGTGATCATGATCACTGGCCATGGCGATGTGCCCATGGCGGTCGAGGCAATGCGCGTGGGCGCGTTCGATTTTCTGGAAAAGCCCTTCAACCCCGACCGCATGACCGAGCTGGCCAAGAAGGCCACCAACGCCCGCCGGCTGACCATGGACAACCGCGCCCTGCGGCGCGAGCTGTCCGATGGTGGCCAGTTGATGAAGAAACTGATCGGCGCCTCGCCCGTGATGGAGCGCCTGAAAGAGGATATTCTGGATCTGGGCCAGGCCGACGGCCATGTTCTGATCGACGGGGAAACCGGCACGGGTAAGACGCTGGTCGCCCATGCCCTGCACGCGGTTGGTGCGCGGGCCGGTAAGAAATTCGTGCTGCTGTCTTGTTCCGCCTGGGATGAGGACGCGCTGGCCAAGCGCCTCTTTGGCCCCATGCTGCCCGAGGACAGCCAGTTGCCCGCCATCGAAGAGGCCCGCGGCGGCACGCTGGTGCTGGAGGATGTCGAGGCGCTGTCAGACAGTCTGCAAGCCCGTCTGCTGAGCGTGATCAACGATCAGGGCACCCCGCCCGAAACCCGGATCGTGGCGATCTGCAACATGCAGGAACAGGATCGCACCTGCGAGGACGCCCTGCGCCCCGATCTATTCTATCGTCTGGCCGCTTTGCGCATCACCCTGCCGCCCCTGCGTCAGCGGGGCGAGGACATCCTGACCCTGTTCACCCGCCTGTCCGAGCAATTCTCCGAGGAATACGGCTGCGATGCCCCCAAAGTCAGCGCGCAAGAGGCCGCGCAGCTTCTACAGGCCCCGTGGCCGGGCAATGTGCGCCAGCTGATCAACATCGCCGAACGCGCCGTGCTGCAATCGCGCCGGGGCAGCGGGACGATCACCTCGCTTCTGATGGCCGATCACGATGAAATGCAGCCGGTCATGACCACCGAGGGCAAACCGCTGAAAGAATACGTGGAGGCGTTCGAGCGGATGCTGATCGACAACACGATGCGCCGCCACAAGGGCTCGATCGCGTCGGTGATGGAGGAACTCTGCCTGCCCCGCCGCACCCTGAACGAGAAGATGGCCAAATACGGCCTGCAACGCGCGGATTACCTGGGATAAGGCCCGCTCGGGCGACCCTGACACGCGGTGCCGCTGATCATGTGCGATCAACGGCAATATCGTAGATCTAATGTCTGGTTTGAGCCCAAAGTGACGGATACTGCGCGAGTCCCGAATTTCCGGTTGTTTGGACTTTTGGCTTGTGACAACCTCTGAGAGAATTTTTTTGGGCACTCCCGATGCGTTTGATCCATACCCTGTCTGTGCGCCCTTTGTGGGAAGGTTTGAAGAAGGCCACTTCTAGAAAAGAACGGGTAGTTCACTTAGGTGCGCCTTTATTTTTGAGCGCATGCGCCCAATCTATTTCGACTTCATCAGTCTTTATTGATGACACGTATCTAACGGATGAGTTTCGAAATGAAATCATCGCTGACGTTTATGAAAAAGCTGAACAGTTGGGTGGAGAATGCAAGCTAATTAACTCGCAGCGCCAGTTTCACTCTTGCACATTAGAGACGAAAGGCCCAAGCCTGCGCCTTTCGATAGGATACAATCCCAAGGGCATATACAGGATCTCTGTCACTTCAACTTACGGTCACTGGATACCTCAAAGCGATCAAAAGATCACATCCGGTAAGTTTATTGGAGACACGCAAAAAGAGCTAGAAGAGTGGATGAAGTCACTTATCCCTCACGAAGCGATCATCCGAGCGGAGCGAACATACTTGGATCAAGACTTCATTCAAAAATTTTGATTCACTGTCTTAGAACGGAACGGTTTTGCAACGCTTTCTGTGTGTGAATGATTTCAAGTGCACGGGTGTCGTAAAATCCTGTTGCAAGATGCCTACATGAAATTCGGTTATGCGCCTGTCTCAACTTGGGATCTGGATGCCAGCCTGTAACAGGACGCCTTGCCGCCCCAAGTAGACATTGGTGAAACCGCAGCGAAAGCGCGCTTTTGTCCGCTGAACCGACGTTCCCAAAAAATACACCCCCGCTGGTTCCAGCGAGGGTGTTTCCTAAAGATCAGTAGCGCTTAGTTGGCCTGTTGGGCCATGCAGGAGGCGTAGTAGGTGGTGGTGGCGGGCCAGTCCGAGAACATGCCGGCGATGCCGACCTGTTGCGCCAGAACGTCCAGCAGCTCGAAATAGACGCCATCGTTGTTGGTTACGTCCTTGATCGACTGGAAGTACCAGCCGCCGCCGTTTGCCAGCGGGCCCGAGCGTTCCAGGGTCCAGGTGATGATTTCCAGGTCGGCCTCTTTGGCTTTGATCGCCAGGGTCGAGGGCACGATCTGACCATTCTCGGTCGTGACCAGCATCCACATCGGCGGGGCGATGTAGTTGATGCCCATGGCTTTCAGCTCGGCCATGGTGTTGGGCCAGGTGGCCTCGTCCATGGGGGAGTAGCCCTCGATGTCATATTCATCCATCAGATAGACAGCCTGCGCGCCGAATTCCGGCTCGGCCTGGATCCAGTATTTGATCACATCCAGGTCAAAGCTCTGGGCCCATACGTCTTTGGGATCAACGCCAGCGGCCTTGTATTCGTCGATCATCTTCTGGGCGTAATCGTCCATGGAGAAGCCATCATGAGGCATCTGGACGGCGGGGGTTTTCAGTTCGGGGGTGAACTTGGTGCCCAGCTTCTTGAACAGGGCGATGGATTCGGCATGAGTCATCACGGTGCCGGTGGTGGCGTACAGATCGGTGCGCCAGCCGGCGGTGCCATCCATATAGCCCGCCACATCGGTGGCCGATTTATCGGCGGCGTCCATCTTGCCGTTCAGGGTTTTGAACTGGGCCAGGGTCAGCTCTGATGTGCGGCACTCGGCCGAGGCTTTGCCATCGGTCACGCCAAAGGGCTGCACGCAGGTATCGGCCAGATCCGAGGCCAGGATATTGGTGGTGGTATGCAGATCGTTCTGGGCGTGACGGCAGACCAGCTCGTGGTCCTTGGTAAAGGTCACGTCGCATTCCAGAATGCCCGCGCCCATGCGGGCGGCGGCGGTGTAGCTTTCGACAGTATGTTCAGGGAACATCATCGCCGCGCCGCGGTGTCCGATGGAAAAATCGGTGCGCATGGGTTCGATATCGGCGCAGGCGGCCAGTTTGGTTTTCAGCGCGCCATCGGGCAGGGCGTCAATCAGATAGGCGGGGCGGGGGCCCAGCTCGATCCGGTCGGCCAGGGCCGGGGCAGTCAGGGCGGTCAGCGCAGGGGCGGTCAGGGCCAGAACGCGCAGGCTCAGAGTTTTCATTACGGTGTCTCCCAGTCGGAAATCAGAATGCCCCCGAGGTGAACGGGCTGTGTGACATGCGCGCAAAGCAACGGTAACGGCGGTGCAAAACATTGGTAACGGGTAAACGACAGTCAAATTCGCCTGTGAATATCAAAGGATTGGCCGCAAAGGTATTTTGCATATTGTCATTTATCCCCAGCACCCCTTATGTTGACAGAACGGCGCATGGCACCTCTGTGCCCGCCGCAATGAGTTTCGCTGCATGGCCGGATGGCCGAAAACGGCCCTACCATGCAGACCGATTGGCCTTGAAAAAGGCACGAAAAACGCCCCGAGCCGCGAAAACGGTGATGAGGGCTATGAATGGGCGGATCGCAGAGCCTGCGAAACCGTCGGAGAAGAAACGCGATGAGGCGCGCGAGACACCCAAGTGAGAGAGCAGGGGCCATAACCGGCCAGCCCTGCCGCGCGTCCGCACTCGCCCCTGACAGACACCTGCCGCAACGCCCCCGCCCGCCGGATCTTCCGCTGGGCCAGGGGGCTTTGCCGCAGTGCAAACGGATAACATGGCAAAGAAAATGCTCATCGACGCCACCCACGCCGAGGAAACTCGCGTCGTGGTGGTGGACGGAAACAAAGTCGAGGAGTTCGATTTTGAATCCGAAAACAAGCGCCAGCTTGCTGGCAACATCTATCTTGCAAAAGTAACGCGGGTCGAACCGTCGCTTCAGGCGGCTTTCGTGGACTATGGCGGCAATCGCCATGGGTTCCTGGCGTTTTCGGAAATCCACCCCGATTACTATCAGATCCCTGTCGCCGATCGCGAAGCGCTGATGGAAGAAGAGCGCGCCTATGCCGAGGCCCAAAAAGCCGAGGACGAGGCCGAGGACGAACCCAAACCCAAGCGCCGCCGCCGGTCGCGTTCCAGCTCGAAGGCGGCTGCCAGCAAGAGCAAGGATGCGGTCGCCACGCGCGAAGTGGCCGAAACGCCCGCCGACCCCCCCGCCCCGGAAGAGGCCTCCGGCGCCGAAATCGCCGGGATGGAGACGATTGATCTGGGCGAGGGGGAAAATGACACCCTGGCCGTTGATGAGGCCGTCTCGCCCATGGAGCGGGTGGCGGAAACTCCGGTCGAAGAGCCTGCGGAAGAAGAGCCGGCGCAAGAGGCCGAAGCCGAGCAAACCGCTGAGGCTGCGGCAGAGGACGCCGTAGCAGAGCACCCCCCGGCCGAAACGGAACAAGAGCCAGCAGCAGAGGCCCCCGCCGCAGATGCGCAGGCCGAGGCAGAAGAGGCCGAGGAAGACAGCAGCGACGACAACACCGTCGAAACCGTGGACAAGGATACCGAAATCGAAGACGTCGCCGAACAGGACGACGCCGAGGAAATCCGTCCGCGCCGCAAACCCCGCCCGCGCCGCTATAAAATCCAAGAAGTCATCAAAGTCCGCCAGATCCTGCTGGTGCAGGTCGTCAAAGAGGAACGCGGCAACAAGGGCGCGGCCCTGACCACCTATCTGAGCCTGGCCGGCCGCTACTGCGTCCTGATGCCCAACACCGCCCGTGGCGGTGGGATCAGCCGCAAGATCACCAACGCCGCGGACCGCAAGAAACTCAAGGAAATCGCGAACGAGATCGACGTGCCCTCGGGGGCCGGTCTGATCATCCGCACCGCCGGTGCCAAACGCACCAAATCCGAGATCAAGCGCGACTATGAATATCTGCAACGGCTGTGGGAACAAATCCGCGAGCTGACGCTGAAATCCATCGCGCCCGCGAAGATCTATGAAGAGGGCGACCTGATCAAACGCTCGATCCGCGACCTGTATAACCGCGAGATCGACGAGGTGCATGTCGAAGGCGAACGCGGCTACCGCATCGCCAAGGACTTCATGAAAATGATCATGCCGTCCCACGCCAAGAACGTGAAGCATTACCAAGAGGCGATGCCGCTGTTCGCGCGTTACCAGGTGGAAAGCTACCTGAGCTCGATGTTCAACCCGACGGTTCAGCTGAAATCGGGCGGCTATATCGTGATCGGCGTGACCGAGGCGCTGGTGGCGATTGACGTGAACTCAGGCCGGGCCACCAAGGAAGGCTCGATCGAGGAAACCGCGCTGAAAACCAACCTGGAGGCCGCCGAAGAGGTGGCCCGCCAGCTGCGCCTGCGCGACCTGGCCGGGCTGATCGTCATCGACTTCATCGACATGGACGAGCGTAAGAACAACAACGCCGTCGAAAAACGCATGAAGGACAAGCTGAAATCGGATCGCGCGCGCATCCAGGTGGGCCGCATCAGCGGTTTCGGCCTGATGGAGATGAGCCGCCAGCGCCTGCGCCCCGGCATGATCGAGGCCACCACGCAGCCGTGCCCGGCCTGTCACGGCACCGGGTTGATCCGCTCGGACGATAACCTGGCCCTGTCCATCCTGCGCCAGATCGAAGAGGAAGGCACCCGCCGCCGCACCCGCGAAGTGCTGGTCAAATGCCCGGTCGGCATCGCCAACTTCATCATGAATCAGAAGCGCGAACACGTCGCCCAGATCGAAGCGCGCTATGGCCTGTCCGTCCGCATCGAGGGCGACCCGATGCTGATCAGCCCCGATTTCTCGATGGAGAAGTTCAAGACCGCCACCCGCAACGTGCCCGAACAAAGCGCGCCGGTCGTGTCGGTGGACAGCTCCTTGATGGAAGAGATCGACGAGGCCGAGGTGATCGAAGAAGACGCCAAGCCCGATACCGAAGAAGAGGCCAAACCCAAGAAGCGCCGCCGCCGCCGCCGTCGTAGCCGCAGCCGCAGCTCGGAGAATGGGGAAAACGGGACGGAAGAGGCCGATTCCGAGACCGCAGAGGCCGATGCCGCGCCCGCAGAGGATGCTGCGCCAGACGGACAAGAGGACGGGCAAGAGGATGGGCAGGCGCCCAAACCCGAGGAGGGCAGCGAAGAGGCCCCCAAGAAGCGCCGCCGCCGCCGTTCGCGTTCGAAGAAAACCACGACCGAGGAGGCTACTGACGCCAGCCCGGAGGCTCCGGCAGAAGAGGCTGCGGATGAAGGCACTGCGCCGCCCGAAGCCGCCGCAGAAGAGCCCGCCTCCGAAGAGGCCCCTGCCACTGAGGCGACGCCAGAGGATGTTGCCGGGGAAACCGCGAACGCCGAAGACCCCGCCCCGCAAGAGCCCGAGCCGGCTCAGGAGGCAGAGGCCGCCGAAGACGCGCCGGCCGAAGAGGCTCTGCCCGACGCGGCTGCGGTGGAAGACGAGGCTGCGGCCGCCGAAACAGCAGCTCCTGAGGAGGCTCTGATCACCGCGCAAGAGCCCGCCGAGCCGGAACCCGAGGCCCCCGCCGAGCCGCCCAAGCCCAAGCGCAAAGGCTGGTGGAGCGTCGGACGCTAAGACAACCAGACGCCATCCCGTACCGGGGTGGCGTTTTCCGTTCCACGCCACGCGAATGTGAATTCCGTCGCAGTGACGGCGCGTCTTATTTCCCCTAAAGACAAAGACATGTTTGGAATCGAGATCATCGACGCAGGGCTTCTGCCTGCAATGTTCGTGGCGCTGCTGGCGGGGGTTGTCTCGTTTCTGAGCCCCTGTGTTCTGCCCATCGTGCCGCCCTACCTGGCCTATATGAGCGGGATTTCCCTGTCCGAGCTAAATGACAGCGGGCGCAGAAAATCGGCCCTGGCACCGGCGTTTTTCTTTGTGCTGGGCCTGTCCACCGTGTTCCTGTTCCTGGGCTTCACGGCCTCGGCGATCGGGGCGGTTTTCCTGTCCTATCAAAGCTGGTTCAACACGATTGCGGGCATTGCGGTGATGATCTTTGGCGCGCATTTCGTGGGCGTCTATCGCATCGGTTTTCTGGACCGCGAGGCGCGTCTGGATGCTGGGGACCGGGGCGGCTCGGCTTTCGGAGCCTATATCCTGGGCCTGGCCTTTGCCTTTGGCTGGACGCCCTGCATCGGGCCGCAGCTGGGCGCGATCCTGTCGCTGGCGGCCTCGGAGGCGTCAATCACGCGCGGTACGCTGTTGCTGGCGGTCTATGCGGCGGGTCTGGGCATTCCCTTCCTGCTGGTGGCGGCGTTCCTGCCGCGCCTGACCGGGCTGATGGGCTGGATGAAACGCCACATGGAACAGATCGAGCGCGTCATGGGCCTGCTCTTGTGGACCATCGGCCTGCTGATGCTGACGGGCGGGTTCTCGTCTTTCTCTTATTGGCTGCTAGAGAAATTCCCCGCACTGGCCAGCCTCGGTTAAGCCTTACATCAGCCCAATTCCTGCGTTAGCCTGCGTCCAAGAGGGCGTCATGAGTGCAGTCGAGCAAATGAAACAGGTGCGCAAACGTCGGGTGTTCTATATCCCCGGCTACGATCCGATTCACCCGCGCCGCTACCGCGAGCTGTACCGAAAAGAGGGCGCCGCACAGGCCGAAATCAGCGGCTATCAGATTGATCTGAAACCGAAAACCACCAAAGGCCCCTATGGCTGGCACGTCACGGGCCAGATGGATGACGCGCAGGTCGAGGCCGATTTCGAAGTGCTGGTCTGGTCGGACATCGTGCGCGGCAGTATGGATCAGGGGATCGTGGCAACCTACCTGCAACTGGCGCGTACGGCTTGGGTCTATATCGGCTCGGGCGCGCTGCGCAGGCTGATGCGACTGCGCAAAGGCCCGGTGATCGCGGCGCTTTATCCGGTGGTGTTTTTGCTGGTGCAGCTGCTGCTGGCCCTGTTGGCGGCCTGGGCATTGGGCGGGCTGCTCGCCGCGCTGCACCCGTGGCTGGCTGTGCTGGGGCTGGCCGTTGTGCCGCCGATTCTGATGTGGTTTCGCAAGCACGATAACAGGTTTTTCGCCTATTATCTGATGCATGATTACGCTTATTCGGCGCGGACGCATGGGGCCAACCCGCCCGAGCTGGAAGCCAGGATTGCCGCGTTTACCGCCACGATTCGCGCCAGTCTGGACACGGATGTCGATGAGGTGCTGGTGGTCGGGCACAGCTCGGGGGCGCATCTGGCGGTGTCGATTCTGTCTGATCTGATCCGCGCCGGCCTGCCGGCCGGGGCCCCTGCGCTAAACCTGCTGACATTGGGTCAGGTGGTGCCCATGGTGTCCTTTCTGCCCAAGGCCTGGCGGCTGCGCGCAGACCTGGCCTATCTGTCCGCACAAGACCAGGTGGCCTGGGTGGATGTGACCGCGCCGGGCGATGGCTGCGCCTTTGCGCTGTGCGATCCGGTGGGCGTTTCTGGCGTGGCCGGGCCGGAGAAAAAATGGCCGCTGGTGTTTTCTGCGGCGTTTACGCAGACGCTCTCTGCTCAGACATGGGCCCGCCTGAAGCGCCGGTTTTTCCGTTTGCATTTCCAATACTTATGCGCGTTTGATCGTCCAAAGGACTATGATTATTTCCGCATTACCGCCGGCCCGCTGACCCTGCGGGCGCGGTATGAAACCCGCGTTGCCTCGAAGTCGCGGATTGAGCACGCCGTCTCTAAATTCACCTCGGTTGCGCCATGATCCAGCCGCCCAAACCCCCCGCGCGCCCCGACAAAGTTTCGCTCTGGCGCTATTTTCGGCTGTTTCGCAAAGACATCCTGTCGGCCCAGCCCGCGCGGCTGTATCGCGCCTGGATGGCCGAGTTCCGCACCCCGTTTTTTCGGTCCTACATGTGTAATCAGCCCGCTCTGGTGGATCTGGTTCTGCGCGAGCGGCCCGATGATTTCCCCAAATCCAACCGCGTGCGCGAGGGGCTGACGCCGCTTCTGGGGAACTCGGTTTTCGTCACGAATGGCGAGGTCTGGAAACGTCAGCGCCGCATCATCGACCCGGCGTTCGAGGGCGGGCGCCTGCGCGAGGTGTTCCCGGCGATGGCGCAGGCCGGGCAGGCGGCTGTGGATCGGCTGGCCCCTCTGGCGGATGACACACCGCGGGAAATCGAGGCCGAGACCAGCCACGCCGCCGCCGATGTGATCTTTCGGACGCTGTTTTCCATCCCGATCGAGCATCAGGTGGCCGCGCAGGTTTTTAACGAATTCCGAGAGCATCAGCGCGCCCAGCCCGTCGTCAATCTGGGGGCTTTGTTGCCCTTGCCGCGCTGGTTTCCGCGCCTGCATTCGCGCCGCACCCGGCAGACAGCCCGCACCATCCGCCGTCTGATCACGCAGTTGACGCAGGACCGGGCCAGGGCCATTCGCCTGGGCCAGGCTCCGGACGATCTGGCGACCAAAATCATGACAACAACCGATCCGCAGACGGGCGAGACCTTTGCCCCCGATGAGATGGTTGACCAGGTTGCGATCTTCTTTCTGGCCGGGCATGAAACCAGCGCGTCGGCCCTGGCCTGGGCGCTGTATCTGCTGGCGCTCTATCCTGATTGGCAGGATCGTCTGGCACAAGAGGCGCAGCTGCTTGCTGCGGAACCGGATTTTTCGGATGTTGCTAAGTTGCGGATATCAAGGGATGTTTTCCGCGAAACGCTGCGGCTTTATCCGCCGGTGCCGATGATGGTCCGCGAGGCTGCCTGCCCTGAAACCTTGCGCGCTCGGGCGGTGCCCAAGGGCAGCCAGATCGTGCTGAGCCCCTGGCATCTGCACCGGCACGAACGGCTGTGGGAGCGCCCCGATGACTTCGATCCGGGGCGGTTCCAGACGGAAAATGGCAAGGCCTGCCTGCGCGAGGCTTTCATCCCGTTTTCCGCCGGTCAGCGGGTCTGCACCGGCGCCGGTTTCGCGATGATCGAGGGGCCGTTGCTGCTGTCTTTGCTGGTGCGCGCCTATCGGTTTACGCCCGTCGCAGAGCGCCCGGCCATGCCGGTGGCCCATCTGACGGTGCGCGGCGCGGATGGTATTTGGCTGAAGATCACCAAGCGTTAACGATCACGGTAGTATCGTAGCACAAACAGGCGAATCGCGGTGGCCAGGCCCGTGTCCAGATCGCGTGCGGCGTCCAGCTCGGCGGCCAGGACATTGATGGGTTTTCCCTGCGTTTCGGCAATGGCGCGGAAACCGTGCCAGAAATCATCCTCCAGCGAAACGCTGGTGCGGTGGCCCCGCAATGTGAGGGATCGTTTGACGGGACGGTCGCTCATTCCTGAGTTTTCCCGTCGCGTTTCTTTCCGTCCAGATCGCGGGCGGCCTTGTCCGCCTTGGCGCGGTCCAGCTGTTTTTCGGCCTTGGTGCGGCCGAATTTCACCGCATTCTGATCAGCGCGGGCCTTTTGCTCGGCCCGCGCTTTTTGTTTTCGAAACCGATTCAGGTTCACCGGCCCTGAACCAGAACCGGGCATCAGGCTTTGGGGCCGATCATCTGCTCGGGGCGGACAACGGCGTCAAAGGTTGCCTCGTCCACAAAGCCCAGGGCGATGGCCTCTTCCTTCAGGGTGGTGCCATTCTTGTGCGCGGTTTTCGCAACCTTGGTGGCGTTGTCATAGCCGATTGTGGGGGCCAGTGCGGTCACCAGCATCAGCGATTCTTTCATCAGCTTGTCGATGCGCGGCTCGTTCGCCTGAATACCGTTCAGCATCCTTGTGGTGAAGCTGTCGGCCACGTCGCCCAGCAGCTGCATGGATTGCAGCAGGTTGTAGGACATCATCGGGTTGTAGACGTTCAGTTCAAAGTGACCTTGGCTGCCGGCGAAAGTCATCGCGGCGTTGTTGCCCATGACGTGCGCGGCGACCTGAGTCATTGCCTCGGCCTGGGTGGGGTTCACCTTGCCGGGCATGATGGACGAGCCGGGCTCGTTTTCCGGCAGGATCAGCTCGCCCAGACCCGAACGCGGGCCCGAGCCCAGGAAACGGATGTCATTGGCGATCTTGTACATAGACCCCGCAACCGTGGCCAAAGCGCCCGACATAAAGACCATGGCGTCATGCGCCGACAGGGCCTCGAATTTGTTGGGGGCGGTGACAAAGGGCAGGCCGGTGATTTCAGCCATGTTGGCGGCGACGGTTTCGCTCCAGCCGGGGGCGGTGTTCAGGCCGGTGCCGACGGCGGTGCCGCCCTGGGCCAGCTCATAGATGCCGGGCAGGGCGGCCTCAATGCGGGCGATGCCCTGACGGATCATGTGGGCATAACCGCTGAATTCCTGGCCCAGGGTCAGCGGGGTTGCGTCCTGGGTGTGGGTCCGGCCGATCTTGATGATGTCTTTGAACTCTTCGGATTTGGCCTCCAGCCCCTCGGCCAGCTTGGTCAGGCCGGGCAGCAGCACGTCGCGCACGGTCATGGCGGCGGCGATGTGCATGGCGGTGGGGAAGGTATCGTTCGAGGACTGGCCCATGTTGCAGTGGTCATTGGGATGCACCGGGTCCTTTGCCCCGATCACGCCGCCCAGGATCTCGATCGCGCGGTTGGCGATCACCTCGTTCGAGTTCATGTTCGACTGGGTGCCCGAGCCGGTCTGCCAGACGACCAGCGGGAAGTTGTCGTCGAACTTGCCCTCGAACACCTCACCGGCGGCCTGGATGATCGCATCGGCGATTTTGGCGTCCATTTTGCCCGATTCTTTGTTGGCCATGGCGCAGGCTTTTTTGATCACACCCAGCGCGCGCACGATGGCGACGGGCTGTTTTTCCCAGCCGATGGGGAAGTTCATGATCGAGCGTTGCGTCTGCGCGCCCCAGTACTTGTCGCTGGGGACTTCGAGCGGGCCAAAGCTGTCGGTTTCGGTGCGGGTGTCAGTCATCGGTCAACCTCCTAAAGGGAATTGCCGACTACATACCTGAACGGGCGCTGAAATCAATGCTGTATACGACGGAATACAAAGACGCGGGCGGGCGGCAAATTGGCCCACACCGTGGCGCGCTTTTCGACGCTGACGCCCAGTTCGGCCTGCATCTGATCCGAGATCGGCGCGCCGGGGCTATAGGTGATCTGAACGAATTCGCCCTTAGCGGCCATCACACGCAGCGCACGGCCCACGACCTCGCGCTGAATTTGCGGGCGGGCCAACACCGGAACGCCCGAGATCACGGCGCCGATTCCCGTCAGGCCGATCTGCTCAATCTCTTGCGCAGGGCGATTCAGGACCGTCACGCCCGGGAATTTCTGGCGCAAGGTCTCGCAGAAGACCGGGTTCATCTCCATCAGGGTCAGACGTTCGGGCGCAACGCCGCGTTCCAGAATTGCCTTGGTAAAGCTGCCCGTCCCGGGTCCGATTTCAACGATGGGGCCCTGGATACGGTCCAGCCCTTCGGTCATCCGGCGGGCAACCGCGTTAGAGGAGGGCGCAATGGCCACAACCTCGGTTGGCCGGCGCATCATCTGACCCAGAAAAACGGCGAAATCACTTGGCATCAGGGCTCTCCTTCAATTGATCTGAGAGCCTGCGTGCCAAAGCTATGTTTCAAACGCGTGACGAATGGACGACGGTTTGCCTATTTGCGGAACTGATCCAGGCTGACGACCTCGGCATCCTGATGCGAGGCCCCCTCATCGGTGGCCTCTTCCTGGGGCGACGCCTCCTCGGGTGCGTCCTCGTCCTCCTCGTCCAGCTCCGAGCTTTCAAAACGCAGGCCGAATTCGACAGAGGGATCGACGAATGTCTTGATCGCATCATAGGGGATGAACAGCGGTTCGGGCTGATCCCCGAAATTCAGCGTGACCGAGAAGCCTTCGTCCGTCACCTCAAGGTTCTCGTACCAATGCTGCATGACCACGGTCATTTCCGACGGATAGCGCTGGTGCAGCCAATCGGCCAGCTGCGCGTCGGGATTGGTGGTGTCGAAGGTGATGAAAAAATGATGAGACCCCGGCAGACCGTTTTCCGCAACATCCTGCAAAACCTGCTGAATGAGCCCCCGCATGGCGTGGTGCATCAGCTTTCCGTAATCAATGCTGTCCGACATCGCTGCTTCCTTGAAGTTCGGCTCCGAGCATAGGGGATTCGGGGCAAAACGAAAGGGGAGCGCAGGAAAAATTCAGGGGGCCAGGGGCCAAGGCCAGCCCCGTGCGCAATTCGTCGGTGGGCTGGCTCTTGGGGCTGGTGCAGGGGCAGGTGCAGGGGGCTTAGCCGATCGGCTGGCCGGACATGCAGATCGCGATGGTGCTTTGGGGCAAAAGGCCCAGTTGTTCAAAGAAATTGACGAAATCGAAACTGTTGTAGGCTTCGACGATCTTTTCATCCTTGAAGCGACAGAACACCATGCACGAAACCTGCACGGGTTTGCGCTGTTCGATCGTTTCGGTCATCAGGGTCATGAAACCGGAAATCCAGTCATCCTGTTCGATCAGTTTTTCGATTCTGACTTTGGGGGTTGTGATCATTTCCTGCATCGTCGCGACCAGGAATTTGAACTCGTCCACCCCCATTTCCATATCCGGAACGATCCCCTGAGCCAGGGTATCGGGGACAAAAAGTTCGTCGATGGCGGAAACGTCGCCTTGTTCCCAAACACGGGAAAACCACTCACGCATGATGTCTGAATTGGCCATCAGGAGATCCTCGTTTGCTGTAATGAGGCCACGCTACGGCAAAAGCCTAAACGAAGACTGAACAACTACGGGATTTCCACCTGTCAGAAAGTGCAGGTTTCTGTTGCCAGGTACCTGCGAACCCCGCCTTACGCGGCTAGGCGCAAGGGCTTAAGTTTCGGTAACTCCGACTGCTTACGCAGCCATTGCGACCGGAGCACGATTGTTGTTGGCAATTGTACTTTGTGAACCGATAACGGTGGTATCTCACCGGGACAAAGCTACATCTTTACGCGTTCGTCGATCCTGTTTCGGCCCCATGACCCGCCAACAACGGGTGATTTGGTGGAGCCGCCGGGTACCGCCCCCGGGTCCGATCCGTTTATTACATGCGCGTTTATGCCCATAGTCCCGAAGGACACCCGTTATATAGGCAGCCCCGCGCCGGAATAAAAGCCCCCTCAGCGGCAGGGCACGGGATATGTCAGGGCAAACCCTGCGTATTGCCGCGCAGGGTCAAAACAGGTGACCCGGCCCACACCATCCGCCCAGTAAAGATGCGGATCCTGCGGCACGGTGCGGGTTTCGTGGATCTGGTGGACCTCGAAATGCAGGTGCACGATGCCGGCGGCCAGAAGGCCCGAATTGCCCAGACCGGCGATTTTCTGGCCACGTTTGACGGTGGCTCCGGGTTGTACGTCGCGGGCGCTCAGGTGTTTGTAGACGGTCTGCATCGCATACCCGTCCGGCCCGGTCTTGTGCCGCAGCACGATCTTATGCCCGTAAGAACCGCCAAAGCCCGACTGCGTCACCACCCCGTCTGCCGCGGCCAGAACCGGAAAGCCGCGCGCTTCGTAGATGTCGATACCGGGATGCTCGGCGCCGCTGTCCTGTCCTTTTTCAGGGGAAAGCGGGCGGAACTGCTGAATAACCGAGGGCGCGTTGGGGGGCACCGTTACCGCGATCTTTTCGGCAACGTCATAGGGGTAGGGCGAGGATTTCCCGTAAGAGCCCAGCTGGCAGCCGCTCAGGGCCACGATACACAGCAGCGCTGTGGCCAGTTTTCCCATCGCAGTCTCCTTCCCTTACGGAAGGGTAAGGGCGCGCGGACCGCCTGTCTAGCCGCCTTTGGCGGCTTTGCGCCTGGCAATGATCCCGGCGGCGATTTCCAGCGTGTCGCTTTGCAATTCGCACAAGAGCCGGTCAATCTCGGGGGCGTCGCGCGACTCCAGCGCGTCCGTGATCCGGGTGTGCAGCTCGACCAGGCGCTCGCGGGATTGCACGGTGAAGGTGATCATGTTCATCAGCGGCTGCATGGCCTCGACCGCGCCGGCCAGCTGATACGACAGCACCGGGTTGCCGGCCGCATCCACCAGGGCCCGGTGAAACGCCACATCCGACGCGCAAAAGGCCTGGCCTGACAGATCGGGCTGTTTCTGCCGGTGGATCTCGGCGCGCATTGTGGCCAGGTGATCGGCCGTCCGGCGCTGCGCAGACAGGGGGGCGCAGCAGCGGACCATGGCAAAACGCGCCTCGCAGGCGACCTCGAAGCGCACTTCGTTCATTGTCAGCAGCAGGGTCGAGGTGGTGACCTGCTGGCCATAGGCTTCCTCAAATGACAGCCGATTGACGAAAGCCCCCCCAGCGGCCCCGCGCTGAGTGCGAATCAGCGATTGCGCGGCCAGCCGTTTCAACGCCTCGCGCACGGTGGGGCGCGAGACCTGGAATTGCTCGGCCAGTTCGGCCTCGGAGGGCAGGCGCGCATCGACGATCAGCGCGCCGCTGACAATGGCATCGCGCAGGGCGGTGGCAATCTGAGCCGACAGATCGGCGCTGCTGTTGGGATCGATCTTCATTTGTCTGACATTTGTGCTTGGCAGGGACGGATTCTTTTGTCAGACATTTAGGGGCCCCGGCCCGCCGCTGGCAAGAGATTTGGCCCCAGAGGTTGGGATGACGCAGAGATTTCCTGTGTTAGCATGATGCGCATGGTCGAAAGGAAAGGATAAGCCGCCGATGATAACAGCCGACTATTGCCTGACCATGGCGCGTTACAATGCCTGGCAGAACAAACTGATGAGCGCCGAGCTGAAGGCTCTGGCCCCTGACGAACTGACAAAGGATCGCGGTGCGTTTTTCGGCTCGATCCGGAATACGGCCAATCACATTCTGTGGGGCGATCAGCTGTGGATGTCGCGTCTGGCCGGGGATGCGGGCCCGCGCGTGGACGCCGCTCAGCATACCGAGCTGACACCGACACTGGCCGCCTGGGGGGCCGAACGGTTCCGCACCGATGGGCGTATCCTGCAATGGGCCGGGGGGCTGAAGGCCGTCGATCTGGTCGGAGAGCTAAGCTGGTATTCCCCTATGGCCGGTAAGGACATGAAACAGCCGATCACATCCTGCATCATGCACCTGTTTACGCATCAGACTCATCACCGGGGCCAGGTTCACGCGATGATAACCGCCACGGGCAGCCAGGCCTGGGTGACGGATCTGCTGTTGATGCCCGCCGACGGGCCCTGGCTGTGACTCGATTATCCATCAACGCCCAAAGGAGGAGCGGACATGTTCAACGCACTGATCGTCGATAAGGACGAAGACGGAAAGACCCAGTCCCAGGTCACTCAGATCGCACTGACCGATCTGCCCGAAGCCGAGGTCACCGTGGCGGTGGAGTATTCCACGGTGAACTACAAGGACGGTCTGTGCCTGGGGCCGGGGGGCGGCCTGGTGCGCAAATATCCGCATATTCCGGGGATCGACTTTGCCGGCACGGTCGAGGCCTCCTCGGATACGCGTTACAAGCCCGGTGACAAGGTGGTTCTGACCGGCTGGCGCGTGGGCGAGGCCCATTGGGGCGGTTATGCGCAAAAGGCCCGCGTGCGCGCCGACTGGCTGGTGCCGCTGCCCGAGGGGCTGAGTACACGTCAGGCCATGGCCGTGGGCACCGCCGGGTTCACCGCGATGCTGTGCGTCATGGCGCTGGAGGATCACGGGATGCAGCCCGGCCATGGCCCGGTTCTGGTGACGGGTGCGGCGGGGGGCGTTGGCTCGGTCGCGACGGCGATTCTGGCCAATCTGGGGTACGAGGTCGCCGCCGTCACCGGCCGTCCCGAGGCCGATGATTACCTGCGCTCGCTGGGGGCGGCGCAGATCGTTGCACGCGAGGATCTGTCCGACGTGACCCGCAAGCCGCTGGAATCGGAAACCTGGGCGGGCTGTGTGGATGCCGTGGGCGGTGCCATGCTGGGCCGGGTGCTGAAACAGATGAAATACGGTGCCTCGGTTGCGGCAGTGGGCCTGGCGGGGGGCGCGGCGATCGAGGGCGCCCTGATCACGCCCTTCATCCTGCGCGGGGTGAACCTGCTGGGCATCGATTCGGTCATGCGGCCCTATGCGGATCGCGCCCGCGCCTGGGAACGCATCGCCCGTGATCTGCCGATGGACAAGCTGGAGACAATGGTGACCCCCGCCACCCTGTCCGACCTGCCCGCGCTGGGCCGCGACATTCTGGCCGGTCAGGTCAAGGGCCGCATCGTGGTGGACGTAAACGCCTGATCCGGCACGGATCGGGCTGGAACCTGACGGGGCAGGGCGTTAGCCTTGCCCTAAACGATTCAGGAGACCCCCATGGCCTATGACAGCGACAATATCTTCGCCAAGATCCTGCGCGGCGAAATCCCGTCGGAAAAGCTCTACGAGGATGACGACACCTATGTCTTCATGGACATCATGCCCCGCGCCGATGGCCATTGCCTGATCATCCCCAAGACGCCCTGCCGCAACATGCTGGATGCCAGCGACGCGCAACTGGCCGCCTGCCTGCGCACCACGCGCAAGATGGGCCATGCGGTGATGAAGGCCCTGGGCGCCGAGGGCGTCACCGTCCAGCAATTCAACGAGGCCGTGGGCGGGCAGGAAGTCTTTCACCTGCATTACCACGTCCTGCCCCGCCACGCTGGTGTCAGCCTGCGCCCGCCGGGAAAAATGGAGGACATGGCCGTGATCAAGGAAATCGCCGCGAAAATCCGCGGGGCTCTGGACGACTGACACCGGGCCTCTATCTGCCCCCCTAAAGGAGCCCACATGACTTTGGATCTGGACTATGTGCGCGGGCAGTTCCCGGCCTTTGCCGAAGCCTCGTTGCAGGGGCAGGCCTTCTTTGAGAACGCCGGCGGGTCGTATACGTGTCAGCCCGTGATTGACCGGCTGACGCGCTATTATCATGCCCGCAAGGTCCAGCCCTATGCCCCCTATGCGGCCAGCCAGCTGGCAGGGGCCGAAATGGACGAGGCCCGCACGCGTCTGGCCGCCTATCTGGGAGTGCAGGCCGAGGAGGTCAGCTTTGGCCCTTCGACCACGCAAAATACCTATGTTCTGGCGCAGGCCTTCCGGCAATGGCTGCAACCGGGCGAGGCGATCGTGGTCACCAATCAGGATCACGAGGCCAATTCAGGCCCCTGGCGCCGTCTGGCCGAGGACGGGATCGAGATCCGTGAATGGCGCATCGACCCCGAGACCGGCCACCTGACCCCCGAGGATCTGGCCGATCTGCTGGATGAAAACGTGCGGCTGGTCTGTTTCCCCCATTGCTCGAACGTGGTGGCCGAGGTGAACCCGGTGGCCGAAATCACCGCCATGGCGCACGCCGCGGGGGCGTTTGTCTGTGTGGACGGTGTCAGCTATGCGCCGCACGGGCTGCCGGATGTGGGCATGCTGGGGGCGGATATCTATCTGTTTTCGGCCTATAAAACCTATGGCCCGCATCAGGGCATCATGGTGATCCGCCGCGACCTGGGGATGCAGCTGCCCAATCAGGGGCATTATTTCAACGCCGATGTGCTGTACAAGCGCTTTACCCCCGCCGGGCCGGATCATGCGCAGGTGGCGGCCTGCGCTGGCCTGGCCGATTATCTGGATGGGCTGGCAGAGCATCACGGTATCACCGGCACCCCGGCGGAACGCGGCGCGGCTCTGCACGATCTGATGCGCGCCCATGAAACCGCGCTGCTGCAACCGCTGCTGGAGTTCGCCGGGTCTCGGAATTCTGTCCGCCTGCTGGGGCCGGCGCAGGCCGAACGGCGCGCCCCGACGGTGGCCCTGCATCTGGGCCGGCCGCATGACCCTGTCGCGCAGAAACTGGCCCAACGCGGGATCATGGCCAGCGGCAGCAATTTCTACGCGGTGCGCGCCTTGCAGGGGATGGGGCTGAACCCGGACGAGGGCGTTCTGCGGCTTAGTTTTGTGCATTACACCAGTCCGGACGAAGTTCAGGCGCTGATTGACGCGCTGGATCAGATTTTATGATCCACGCGGCCCCGCTTTGCGTATCTGTGGCATGACTGGTCCTACTCTTTTGTGGTTTCGCCGTGATTTACGGCTGCAAGATCACCCCGCCTTGAACGCGGCCCTGCGCAGTGGCGGGGCGGTTATTCCCGTTTTTATCCGAGACGCGCTGACAGAGCATCTGGGCGCCGCGCCCGCGCTGCGTCTGAACGATGCTCTGGCGCAGTTTTCGCGCAATCTAGAGCAGGTGGGCAGCCGTCTGATCCTGCGCTCCGGCCTGGCGCAGGATGTCTTGCAAAAGCTGATCCAAGAGACCGGCGCGCAGGCCGTATTCTGGACCCGCTGTTATGATCCGGCTTTTCGTAAACGCGATTCTGAAATAAAGAAAACCCTGAAAAAACAAGGGATAAAGGCCCAAAGTTACAGCGGTCAGTTGCTGTTCGAGCCGCAGGATATACGCACCGGAACCGGCACGCATTACCGCGTCTACACGCCGTTCTGGCGCAATGTGCGGGGCCGGGATGTGGGGGCTTTGCTGCCCGCGCCCAAAGCGTTGCCCGCCCCGCAGGACTGGCCGCGCTCTGAAAGGCTGAGCGCCTGGTCCCTGGGGCGGGCGATGCAGCGCGGCGCTCCGATCCTGAGGGCGCATTTTCAGGCCGGAGAGGACGCTGCCCTGACCCGGCTTGAGCATTTCTCGGATGCGCGTCTGGCCAGCTATGCGCAGGATCGGGACCGGCCGGGCCTGGATGGCACCTCGGGTATGTCGGAATATCTGGCGCTTGGGGAAATCTCGCCGCACCGATGCTGGCACCGCGGGCAGCTGGAGCTTGAGGCCGGCACTCAGGGCGCGGAAAAGTGGCTCAAAGAGCTGGCCTGGCGCGAATTCGCCTATCATCTGGCCTATCACGATCCGCATATCACCACCCGAAGTTGGAAGCCCGACTGGGATCGGTTCCCCTGGCAGACCGACCCGGATCACCCGCATGTGCTGGCCTGGAAACAGGGGCGCACGGGCGTTCCCTTTGTCGATGCGGCCCTGCGCGAGATGTACGTGACCGGCCGGATGCATAATCGCGGCCGGATGATCGTGGCCGCCTATCTGACCAAGCATTTGATGACGCACTGGAAAATCGGCCAGGATTGGTTTGCCGATTGTCTGATCGACTGGGATCCCGCAGCGAATGCGATGGGCTGGCAATGGAGCGCGGGCTCGGGGCCCGATGCGGCGCCGTATTTTCGGATTTTCAACCCCGACACGCAGCTGGCTAAGTTCGATCCGGCGCAGGACTATGTGCGAAAATGGATCGCCGAAGGGCAGAAAGCCCCGCCGCCAACCGCGCTGAGCTATTTCCAGGCGATCCCGCGCAGTTGGGGAATGAGCCCCTCGGATCTCTATCCCCAGCCCATCGTTTCCCTGGCCGAAGGGCGGAAAACCGCGCTTATGGCCTATGAAAACAGGGGTTTTTAGCCCCTGCTTTAGGAAATTCTTGCCCGAAGGCGGAATTCTTGCCAGCCTGAGATCACAATGCCGCAAGGGGAGATGCGGATGATCCTGACTGAGACGACAGACCAAAAAGACCTGCCGCGCTATTTTCAGGCGGTATTCCAGCTGGCCAGAGGGCTGCATCGCGGGCGGCTGGATTTCGTGTTGCCCGACGGGCGGGTTTTTCGCGCCGAAGCGCCCCGGCCGGGCCCCGTGGCCGCGCTGCATATTCACCATCCGGACACGTTCACCCGGCTGATCCGCGAGGGAGACCTGGGCTTCTGCGATGCCTATCTGGATGGCTGGTGGAGCAGCCCGGATCTTCAGGCGTTTCTGGACCTGCTCCATGCCGAAAACGATGAGCTATACGAGGGGTTTCCGGGCATGTTCCTGGTGCGCGCCTACGAACGCCTGCGCCATTGGATGAATGCGAACACCAAGAAGCAAGCCAGGAAAAACATCAGCTATCACTATGATTTAGGAAATGATTTCTATGGGTTATGGCTGGATGACACGATGACCTATTCCAGCGCATTGTTCAAAACCGGGCAGGAAAGCCTGGAGCAGGCGCAGATCCAGAAATACGCATCCATGGTGGATCAGATGGGCGCGCAGCCCGGCGATCACGTGCTGGAAATCGGCTGTGGCTGGGGCGGCTTTGCCGAATATGCTGCAAGGGAACGCGGCCTGCGGGTAACCGGCTTGACGATCAGTCATGAACAGTTGAGCTATGCAAGGGAACGCATTGAAAAGGCAGGGCTTTCCGATCAGGTCGATCTGCGTTTGCAGGATTATCGCGATGAAACCGGCCACTATGACGGCATTGCCAGCATCGAAATGTTCGAAGCCGTGGGCGAGAAATACTGGCCGGTCTATTTCAACAAGGTGCACGCATGTCTGAAACCGGGGAAAAACGCCACGTTGCAGATCATCACCCTTCAGGAAAAGCGTTTTGAATCATATCGTAAAGGCGTGGACTTCATCCAGAAATATATCTTCCCCGGAGGGATGCTGCCCAGCCGCTCGGCCTTGCTGTCCGAGGTCGAGAAAGCCGGCCTGGTGTTCCGGCAGTCCATCGAATTCGGGCAAAGCTACAGTCAGACTCTGCGGCGTTGGTATGACAGGTTCAACGATCGCTGGGATCAGGTGCAGCCGCTGGGGTTTGACGATCGGTTCCGGCGGATGTGGAATTTCTATCTGACCTCTTGTGCTGGCTCGTTCGAGTGGGGAAACTGCGACGTGACTCAGATCACGATTCAAAGGCCTGCCTGCTCATGATGCCTACCGCCGCGCGGCTTGTTGCCGCTGTTATTCTGGCCGCGACCGCCTGGTTCGTGTCCCAAACCGTCAAACCGCATCTGCCCGAGGGCACGGTCTTTGGCTGGTTCGATTATGTGAACGTCGTGCTGGGCGTGCTGGTCGGCTGGATCAGCATCGGCGGGCGCAGTGGGCGGGGGCTGTCGGCGGGTCTTGGGAACGGGCTGACGGGGGTGTTCTTGCTGGTGCTGTGGGTGCTGTTCCTGCAATCGTGCAACGAGATGCTGCGCCAGGCGCTGCGCCGCTACTACAAGGGCCCGGTCGAGGCGCTGCTGGATATCCTCAGCATCGGGATTGACTATGGCAAGGTGCTGGTTCATCCGGACGTTACCGTGCCCCTTCTGATCGGAGGTGTCGCGGCCGGTGTCTTGTCCGAACTGGCAGGGCGCGTCTGGCGCTGAACATGAGTCTTAGATGAAAACATTGTTTCTTTATGGGTCTTTGCGGCACATACCTCTACTGGAAACGGTGCTGGGGCGGAGGCTGAAAACAGATCTGTTGCAGGCCGAATTGCCGGATCATCAGGCGCATTGGGCTGCGGATCTGGGCTTTCCGTTTCTTGCGCCCGAGGCCGGGCAGACCTGTCCGGGCCTGCTGCTGCGGGTCTCGGCCCAGGATCAGGCGCGGCTGGCCTATTACGAGGGCGGGTTCGGCTACGATCTGCGCCCCGTGACGGTCCGCGCAGAGGGGGCAGAAGAGGCAAAGACCCCGGCGCTGGCGTGGTTCACCACGCCCGGCAGGTTTGCCTCGGGGGGGGCGTTCGATCTGGACACATGGGTGGCGCGGCGCGGCGCGATTTCGCTGCGCACAGCGACCGAGCTGATGTCTTTCTATGGTCTGCGCCCGGCCGAAGAGGCCGAGAAACTGCGCCCGATGATCGAAATGCGCGCCGCCTCGCGTCTGATGGGCGAGGCCGAGCCTGTGCCGGACGCGCCGGGCGGTCTGACGCGGGCGGATGTGGTGACGGTGCAGGCCGCGCAGCCCTATACCGATTACTTTGCGGTTGAACAGCATGTGCTCAGGTTCCGGCAATTCGACGGCCAGATGGGCCCCGACGTTAAACTGGCCAGTTTCAAGGCCACCGATGCCGCCCTGGTGCTGCCCTATGATCCGGTGCGCGACCGGGTGATGATGGTCGAGCAGTTCCGCATGGGCCCCTATGTGCGCGGCGATCGGGTGCCCTGGCAACTGGAGCCGATCGCGGGCCGCGTGGACGCGGGCGAGACTCCCGAACAGACCGCCCGCCGCGAGGCGCACGAAGAGGCCGGGCTGGACCTGCTCGATCTGCGCCTGATCATGCGCGGCTATCCCTCGCCTGGGTGTATGAACGAGTATTACCACATCTATCTGGGCCTGGCCGATCTGCCCGATGGCATCGCCGGGGTTGGCGGGCTGGACAGCGAATCCGAAAATATCCGCTCTCATATCTTTGGTTTCGATCAGGCGATGCAGATGTTCGAGCGGGGGGAATTGCGGGTGGTTCCGCTGGTCAATGCGCTGCTCTGGCTGGCGCGGCATCGAGAGCATCTGCGGGCAGCCGCGCAAGGCGCAGGTTGAGTTCCCGGTTGAGTTCCCGGCCCATGGGGCCTAGAGCTATGAGGAACGGAAAAGGAAAAACACATGCGTATCGCTCATGACCTGGCCGAGGCCATCGGCAACACCCCTCTGATCCGCCTGAACAAGGCCAGCGAAGAGACAGGGTGCGAAATCCTGGGTAAGGCCGAGTTCATGAACCCCGGCCAGTCGGTCAAGGATCGCGCGGCGCTGTACATCATCCGTGACGCGGTGGCCAAGGGGCAGCTGAAACCGGGCGGCACCATCGTCGAGGGCACGGCTGGAAACACCGGCATCGGGCTGGCGCTGGTGGGGGCCTCGATGGGGTTCAAAACCGTCATCGTCATTCCCGAAACCCAGAGCCAGGAAAAGAAGGATATGCTGCGTCTGGCGGGCGCTCAGCTGATCGAGGTGCCCGCAGCGCCCTATAAAAATCCGAACAACTATGTGCGGTATTCGGGGCGTTTGGCTGCTGAACTTGCCAAAACCGAACCTAATGGCGCGATCTGGGCCAATCAGTTCGATAACGTGGCGAACCGGCAGGCACATGTGGAAACCACCGGCCCCGAGATCTGGGAACAGACCGGCGGCAAGGTCGATGGCTTTGTTTGTGCGGTGGGCTCGGGGGGGACGCTGGCCGGTGTTGGCACCGCGCTTCAGCCCAAGGGCGTGAAGGTCGGTCTGGTCGATCCCGAAGGCGCGGGCCTGTTCAAGATTTACACCGGGCAGGACAATCCGGGCGACTCGATCACCGAGGGCATCGGGCAGGGGCGCATCACCGCCAACCTTGAGGGCTTTACCCCCGATATGTCCTGGCGTGTGTCCGACGCCGAGGCCCTGCCGCTGGTGTTCGACCTGCTGACCGACGAAGGCCTGTGCCTGGGCGGTTCCTCTGCGGTGAACGTGGCGGGCGCGGTGCGCATGGCCAGGGAAATGGGCCCCGGTCACACCATCGTGACCGTTCTGTGCGATTACGGCACCCGCTATCAGTCCAAGCTTTATAACCCTGAATTCCTGCGGGCCAAGGGGCTGCCGGTGCCGCACTGGCTGGTGGCCGCGCCGCAATCCATCCCCACCGTGTTCGAGGACTGATCCGCGGATGGCGCGTCTGATCTTCAGCCTGTGGATGGCTTTGGCGGTGGCAATTGCGCTGCCGGGGCAGGTCTGGGCGCAGGAGGTGGCGTTCTCGGATAGTGCGGGCACGCAATCCTCGCTGGATTACGAATTGTGGTCGGCAACCGCCAGCCGGGCCGAGGCGGCGCTGGAAAGCGGCCGGGCCTCGAATGCGGCGCTGGAAACGCTGCAATCTGAAATCGTCAGCTGGCGGGATCGTTTTCTGGAGGCGCAGAATACCAACAAGGCGCGCATCGCTACGATTCAATCGCAGATTGCCGCGCTTGGCCCGGTTCCCGAGGACGGGCAGGAAACCGAGGATATCGCCACCCGCCGCAGCGCGTTGAACACGCAGCTGGCCCGGCTTCAGGCGCCGGTTCTGGCCGCCGAGGAGGCCTATAGCCGTGCCGCCGGTCTGGTGGCCGAGATCGACCGGATCTTGCGCGAACGTCAGGTTGACGAGCTGTCGCAACTGGGCCCGACCCCGTTGAATCCGGCGCTTTGGGCCCCAAGCCTGCAAGAACTGATCGACGCTTTCGGCCTGCTGACCCGCGAAACCCAGTCGAACTGGCAAAACGAGGTCCGCCGCGTCGAATTCCAGCAAAACGCGCCCAAGGCCGTCGGGCTGGCGCTGATCGGGCTGATCTTGCTGTTGCGCGGGCGTCGTTGGTTCACCAGCCTGGGCCTGCGCGCCAGCCGCCTGTCGCGTCATGGCGGCGAGGTGTGGCATTTCCTGGTCTCGCTGGGCAAGGTTGCGCTGCCGCTGCTGGGGCTTTTGCTGCTGTCGCAGGCGGTGATTGAAACCGGATTTGCCGGGCTGCACAGCACGACGGTGCTGACCTATCTGCCGCTTTGGGGCTTTGAGATCCTGGCTGCGCGCTGGCTGGCGGATCGGCTGTTTCCGCCCGGCGAGGGGGCTGCGCTGATGTCTTTGGCGCCGGGCAAACGGGCAATGGCGCGGCGCTATGCGACCGGGCTGGCGGTGCTGACGGTGCTGGGTAGCGTTTTGCAGGTGCTGGGCGGGATCGCGAATTTCTCGCCCGAGGCCGAGGCCGTGATCGGCTTTCCCCTGGTCTGTCTGATCGCGCTGATCCTGATCCGGGTCGGCCAGAGCATTGCGGCGCATATCCGCCCGCCCGAGGGCGAGGGCGCAGAGCTGGGCAATGGGCTGTTGGTGTTGCGCGTGTTGCAACTGGGCACGCAGGCCGTTGCGGTTGTCGGGCCGGTTCTGTGGGCGGTGGGCTATCGCTATGCTGCCGAGGCCATCGTCTATCCCACTGTCATGACGCTGTTTTTGCTGGGGCTGGTGCTGGTTCTGCGCCGTCTGGTGGATGACGTTTACGTGATGCTGGCCCGCGCGGACGGCCCCAACCAAGAGGCCCTGTGGCCGGTTCTGATCGGCTTTGCCCTGTCGTTGGCGGCGCTGCCGGTGCTGGCCCTGATCTGGGGCGTCCGGCCAGCCGAGCTGCTGGAGCTGTGGACGAAATTCCGCGCCGGGTTCTCGATTGGCGATACGCGGATTTCGCCGATGGATTTCCTGGTTTTCGCGCTGGTTTTCGCGCTTGGCTATATGGCGACGCGGATTATCCAGGGGGCGCTGCGGGGCTCGATCCTGCCGAAAACGCGGATTGATGTGGGCGGGCAGACGGCGATCGTGTCGGGGCTGGGCTATGTCGGGATCGTGCTGTCGGCCATCGTGGCGATCACCAGCGCGGGGCTGGATCTCAGCTCGATTGCGATTGTCGCGGGGGCGCTGTCGGTCGGGATCGGTTTCGGCCTTCAGAATATCGTGTCGAACTTCGTGTCCGGCATCATCCTGCTGATCGAACGCCCCGTGGCCGAGGGCGACTGGATCGAGGTCGGCGGTAAGATGGGCTATGTGCGCAATATCTCGGTGCGTTCGACCCGGATCGAGACATTCGACCGTACCGATGTCATCGTGCCCAACGCTGATCTGGTCAGCGGGACCGTGACGAACTTTACCCGCGGCAATACCATCGGGCGGGTGATTGTGAACGTCGGTGTGGCCTATGGGACGGACACCCGGCGCGTCGAAACCATCCTGCGCGAGATTGCCGAGGCTCATCCCATGGTGCTGCTGAACCCGCCGCCCGGCGTGCTGTTCAGCGGGTTCGGGGCGGATTCTCTGGATTTTGAAATCCGGGCCATCCTGCGCGATGTGAACTGGTCGCTGAGCGTGAAGTCCGAGCTGAACCACGAAATCGCCCGCCGTTTCGCCGCAGAGGGCATCGAGATCCCCTTTGCACAGCGCGACATCTGGCTGCGCAACCCCGAGGCGCTGACGGGCCCCAGGGACGAGGGTTAACCCTCGTCCTCTTCCTTGGGCTCGGGCAGGCCCTGCCGCGACAACAGGATCGCGATGGGCCGCAGGGCAGGGACTTCTGAGCAGACGATCAGCATTGCCACCATGATCGGCACCGACAGGAACATCCCCGGAATGCCCCACACCGCGCCCCAGAAGGCCAGGCTGATGATAATCCCGAACGAGGACAGCCGCAGGGCGCGGCCCATCAATGTGGGGTCAATCACGCTGCCGTTGACGAACTGAATCAGCGTCACCACGATGAACACCGCCAGGGTCGAGCCCGGATCAGAAGTCTGCACGAACGTCACCAGCGCCACCAGGATCGTGGCCACGATCGAGCCGACATTGGGGATATAGTTCAGCACAAAGGCCAAGATCCCCAGAGGGCCGGCCAGGTCCAGTTCGAACACCTGCGCGACAACGAACACCATCGCGCCCGTTACCGCGCTGACCCCGGTTTTCACCAGCAGATAATAGTTCACCCGGTGGATGATGGTGGACATGATCCGGCTGACCTGTCGCGCCTGGGCGGTGTCTCCGCCAAAGAAATTCTCAAGCTTGGTGGCAAACCAGATGCGCTCGGCAAACAGAAAGCCCACGAACAGGATCACCAGCACCGTGGCCGACATCAGGTTGCCCGCCTGGCCCGCGGCCGTGCGCAGATAGCCGGTTACCTCAATCGAGCTGACGGAATTGAAAACCGCTGTCTGCACGTCCTCGCCCATCCAGGCGAACATCGCCGCAATCGCCGAGGGCGCGCTTTCGGCATAGGAAACCGTGGTGGCCAGAACCGTGTTCACCTGGCTGAGAATAATCGAGGTCAGCGTCAGCAGCGCTGCCGAAATCAGCAGCAGCGCCGTGATCGACGCCAGAAAGTTCGGAATCCGCAAAGGCCCGATTTTCTGCCGCGCGATAAAGTTGATCGCGTCACTGGTCAGGCTGAACAGAACAATCGCCGTCGCCAGCGAAATCAGCAGGAATCGCGCCTGCACCAGCAAAAACAGCACCACGGCAAAGGCGATGATGATCAGCGCACCTGTCTGGATGCGGTCCAGCTCGCGCCGGGCGCCCAAGCCGGTCACCTGTCGGGGCTGCGGCGGGCGACGAAGAGATTTGTTCATTTTGCCAGTCATATCCGGGTCAGAGGGTTGATTTTATTATGGGTGTTTGCCACGGCGCTGGCAACCGGGCGACAAGGTTTCATTTGCGTGTCCGAGAGGGCTTGCATACCCATAAGCCTATGAGTAGAAGGGCCGAACGGAGAGGTGGCCGAGTGGTCGAAGGCGCACGCCTGGAAAGTGTGTAGGCGGGAAACCGTCTCCAGGGTTCGAATCCCTGTCTCTCCGCCACTTTACCCAAATATTGTTGTTTTATTTCAATGCCTTAGGTGGAGTTTCGTTCGGGGTAAATTTTCGCTACCCACAGTCTACCCACAGGCTGCGCCAGTTCATTTGCCCTTCGCTGCCTTCTGCCCGGCATTGAACGCCCATTCCATCGCCCGTGCGATTTCGCCGTTCGTGTCGGAGTTGAAGCCATACTTCGTGCGCTCTGCACGACCGCCCATGATGTGCTTTGCGACCCGACGAAACGCGGCTTTGCGGTCCTTGGCTTCGGCTCGCTCTACGGGCGTGTCGCCCAAGACCCATGCGGCAACCTCTTTCGGCGGGAGTTGCTTCATACGGATGTAGAATGGGTGATCTTTGATGCTGGCCATGTACTGTTGCTCCCTCAAACTTCGATACCATATATAGTATGTTCCGACACAATACGCGACGGTGAGTTCCGATGGACATTACGAAGTACCTAGCGATCTATGCGGCGCTGCTTTCCACTGCTGTTTTCATGTGGAACGTTTCGCGTGCGCGACCCAAATTCAAAGTGAAGATGACGCTTGGAATGGAAAAGATCGAAGACGAGTATGTTTCCGGCGCGTACATTGCGTTGCAGAATCCGTCCGCTCATACGGTGCATATATCTGCGGTGGACATTCTCTACAGATATCGCCGTGAATCCCTGTTAGATCGGGTCAAGCACGCTTGGGAATTCAAACGGATCATGCTGCGCGTAGGTTGGGTCCACTACCCTCTGAGTATGCACGGCGTCGAAACGGGGCTACCCATATCGCTTGAAGCGGGCAAGTCACACATGATCTTCATTTCGGACGAAAAACTTGATGAGATCATAGAAGACGCATTGGACCGACGAATTATCGCTTCGGCGCAAGATGCGCTATGGCGTACTAAATACTCCGCAAAGTTCGACTATCCAAAGATGGTTCGCAAAGACGATCCTGCGCAAATTGAACAAAAAGAGGCCGCGCCCGAAGACGCAGCCTAATCGGCGCTGGTCCATGTCAGCGCCTATGCGATGGGGCGTGCCGCAGAGTACGCCGCGCCATCACAATGCGAAAAACGCTACGGATACCAGCACAGGTCCGCGACGGTCGCGCGGTCTTCGGCGGGTAGCGTCCAGATCGGCACGGCCAAGATCGCAACCGCGTCGAGGTCCAGCCCGGCCAAGCCTTCGGCGGCAAGTACGTCGCTAATCGAGGTTGCCGGATTGGCGATTGCGAGGGTCCAGACGTCGGGCAGATCGCCGCCGAGTTTAAACGTGAACAAGTGCCGGATACGTTCGACCAAGACCGGGTGGCCTTCGGGCTTCATGTCCAAGTGCGGCACCGGGACTTTGACAAGCTGCGATGTGGGCACGAAGAACACCGCACCCCCTTCTGCGAGGTCCGCGACGTCGGGATAGTCCGTCGTATCCGGGTCGGTCGGCAAGATCGTAGCATACGGCCCGAACGCGATTTCACTGGACATGGGCGCTTTCTTGAAACGCGACGCTTGGGCCAGCCAATCGGCAATGGCGGCGATATCGGTTTGGGCTTGGTTCATGGCTACGCGACCGCGACGTGGGTTTCGGCCTGTGCTGCGACGGTCGGGTTGTAGAAGCTGGAATGGACCCCGGCGATTGCCTTGTCATAGCGCGACAGAAGGGCTTGCATTTCAACGCCTTGGTCCATCGCCTTGTATGCGTTGGGGGCGTGTTTCTCTACGACGTCCAGCCGCATTTTCTGGTGCGAGTTCGCATTGATCCCCAACAGGAAGTTGGGCGCGTTGTAGATCACGGCGGCAAGCTGCGGTTCTTCCATCGCGGTCTTGCGGATTTCGGCAACGCCGCCGTCCTTCGCGGATTGCTCTTTGACCCATGCGATAATCTGTGCGTCGATTGCACCGCGTTCGCTGCGCAGTTCAAAGAATGCGTCGGCAATGGCCTGCCCGTCCTGCATCAAGTCTTCGGCTTTCCGCGCAAGTTGGTTGCGCTGGACGGCCAATTGGTTCGCCGTGTCTTCGGCAATGCGCTTGGCGGCGTCGTGCTTCGCCACGTCCGTTCGGGTCCGGTCGTTGACAAGGGCAATCGCGCGTTCGACGCCCTTTTGCAGAACGTCATGGGCATCGCGGATCGTTTGCCCCATGCCCTTGAACTTGTCTGCGTCTCCAAGCATGGAACGCCGCCCGGCGTTGGTGTTTCCGCAATCCGAACCGGAGGCCGCCTACAGGCGGGACGCGGCGGCTGTGTAGCGACATTCTGACGATTGCTGTGGGCTGATGCCGGGGCTGCGTCACAAAATATTTGCCTGACTGTCGCACAGAGTTTGCAGACTCGGTGTTTGTCTCCCCCAAGATGTGATCCGGGGGATGTGGATGCTTGTCTTTGACAAACTGACCAAACGCTATGGCGCGGTTGCCGCCGTGGACAATGTAAGCTTTGCCGTGGACCGGCCGATGATGATCGGCGTGATCGGGGCCTCGGGGGCGGGCAAATCCACGCTGTTGCGGATGCTGAACCGGCTGGAGACGGAAACCAGCGGCACGATCACCTTTGAGGGGCGCCAGATCACCGGGCTGAAGGGCGCTGACAAGCGTCGCTGGCAGGGCGATTGCGCGATGATTTTCCAGCAGTTCAATTTGGTGCCGCGGATGGATGTGGTCTCGAACGTGCTGCACGGCACGCTGAACCGCCGCTCTACCTTGCCGACTTTGTTCAACCTGTACCCAAGCAGTGATATTCACCGCGCGATTGATATTCTGGAACGTCTGGGGATCGAGGCCCATGCCGCCAAACGCGCCGAGGCCCTGTCGGGCGGGCAGCAGCAGCGCGTGGCGATTGCGCGCGCCCTGATGCAGGATCCCAGGATCATTCTGGCGGATGAACCCATTGCCAGCCTGGACCCGATGAATGCCCAGATCGTGATGCAGGCCCTGCGCCGTATCCACGAAGAGGACGGGCGCATTGTGATTGCCAACCTGCACACGCTGGATACGGCGCGGCGCTATTGCGACCGGGTGATCGGTATGCGCGCCGGACGTGTGGTGTTTGACGGACTCCCTGAGCAGCTGACCACTGGCGCGGCTCGGGACATTTATGGCGCGGATGGCTCTTTCTCTGAGGCCGCGACCAGCACCAGCATCGAAACGCTGGCCCGCCCTGCAATGGCGGACTTGGCCGAAACGGCCTGATCCAAAACCTTCACGGCCTGCGGATTGGCCGCGGGTTTTATCTCAATCGGAGTGAACCATGAAAAAACTGATTGCTGCCATTCTGGCAACCACCGCCCTGACCAGCCCGGTCATGGCCGACGAAATCAAAGAATTCCGCATCGGCATCCTGGGCGGCGAAAACGCCCAAGACCGTCTGAACAACAACGAATGCCTGCGCGCCAAAACCGAAGAGCTGCTGGGCGTCGAAACCAAACTCTTTGCCCCGGCCGATTACAACGGCGTGATTCAGGGCCTGCTGGGCGGCACCATCGATGCGGCCTGGGTGGGCGCCTCGGGCTATGCCAAAACCTACCTGTCGGATCCCGAAGCGGTGGAGCCGATCCTGGTGAAGGTCAACAACGATGGCGGCTATGGCTACTACTCGGTCGGGTTCGCCCGCAAGGACAGCGGCATCAAATCGCTGGACGACATGAAGGGCAAAGTCTTTGGCTTTGGCGATCCCAACTCGACCAGCGGCTTCCTGATCCCCTCGATCGAGATCCCTCAGGCCACCGGCGCGAGCATGACCTCGGGCGATTATTTCGGCGAAGTGAAATTCACCGGCGGGCATGAACAGACCATCGTGGCCGTGAACAACGGCGACGTGGACGGCGGCGTCACCTGGGCCGACGGCCTGGGCAACTGGGAAGACGGGTTCAACTCGGGCGCGCTGCGCAAAGCCGTGGACGCGGGCCTGGTGGACATGAACGAGCTGGTGCAGATCTGGCAGTCCAAACCCATCCCCGAGGGGCCCTTTGTCGTGCGCAAAGACCTGCCCACCGATGTGAAGGTCAAATTCACGGGGCTGCTGGCCTCGCTGAAATCCATGGACGAAGAGTGCGCTTACGGCGTGCTGCAAGGTGACGCCAAGGGCTTCATGCCGATCACGCATGACGCCTACGAAGTGATCATCGAAGCGCGCAAACTGAAATCGAACTAAGCGTTTTCATGACGTTCCGGCGGGCCCTGGCCATCAGGGCCCGCCAGTTTTTCAAAGGCTCTGATCATGACCGACCTGACGCACCCCGCTGGTGACACGCGCGCGGCCTATATGGCGCTGACGCGGCGCAAACGGATGTATAATTCGATTTTCCTGATCCTGTTCGTGGCCCTGATGGTGTCCGGGTTCATGACGGCCGATGCGCGCAATGCAGGTGGGTTCTGGGAGGGGCTGCACCGTTTTTTCGACTTCCCCGCCGAGGTCCTGGGCGAGGCCGCGCACAAACTGGCGGAATTTCCCGCCCATCTGCTGCATTTCCTGCCCGCGCTGATCGAGACGCTGAACATCGCGGGGGCGGCCACGCTGGTGGGGGCGATGCTGGCGATTGTGCTGTCGCTGCTGTCGACGCGGGGGCTGGCGCTGTGGCCGCGCGCGATCCCGGTGTTCCGGCGCAGCATGGACATCATGCGCGCCATGCCTGAAATCGTGATTGCTCTGGTGCTGATCTTTGTGCTGGGCGGCGGGCCGGTGCCGGCGATGATCGCGATTGCCTTTCACACCGCCGGTGCCCTGGGGAAACTGTTCTCTGAGGTGAACGAGAACGCCTCGCTCAAGCCGGTCGAGGGGTTGGAATCCGTCGGGGCCTCTTGGGTGCAGCGGATGACGCTGGGGGTGATCCCGCAGGTCGCGCCGAACTATCTGTCCTATGCGCTGCTGCGGTTCGAAATCAACATCCGCGCCTCGGCCATTCTGGGCTTCGTGGGGGCGGGCGGCATCGGCTATGAGCTGAAAAACGCCATGTCCTGGGGCAAGGGCAAATATGACGAGGCCACGGCGATTTTTCTGCTGCTGTTCCTGACGATCGTACTGGTGGATCAGATTTCCTCGGGGCTGCGGGATCGTTTGACCCACGGGAAACAGAACATGGGCAACCGCAAACTGGAGGCCACGCTATGAGCACCGCCGCAACGAACCTGGATCTGCGCCAGAGCGCCGAGCGCCTGATCGGCCGCAAACGCCTGATCGCCCTGGCCGCGCCGGTGCTGGTGCTGGCCTATCTGACCTACGTGGTCTTTGCCTTTGACATTCCGGGCCTGAGCGAACGCGCCAGTCTGGACAATGCCAGAACACTGGTGGCCGACAGCTACAGCTATAAAACCCATGTCACGCGCGATCTGCGCTCGGATCAGATCACCGTCGCGATCGAGGGTGAGCGCAAGGGCACATATCCCGAGGGGATGCGCCCCGATTGGGTCAGCGCCGGAGCCGATCCGGTGGTGGATCTGGGGCAGGGGCATCGCGTGACCCTGGGCGATGTGATCACCTATGAGATGCCGGACTATGGCACGATCCGGGTGACCTCCAGCCGGGCGCAGGGCGTGCAGGTGGAATTCCCCGGCGGTGTTGTGCCCGATTGGGCCAGCCTGTCGAAATCGCGCCTGGCCATCACCACCGAGGCCGGCCGTCTGAATGTCACCCGCACCAAGGCCGAGGTGTTCCGCTATGAGCTTGGGTGGGAGCTGTTCTTCTTTACCCTCAGCAGCCCCTATTACGGGCTGAGCCTTCCTGAACTGCTCAGCCGTGCGGCCGCAGGGCAGGCGGGGGCGATCTGGCACGATTTCTGGCACAATCCGATGTGGCATCACAGCCAGGTGGCGGGCGCGATTTTCGAAACCATCCTGATGGCCTTTCTGGGTACGTTCGGCGCGGCCATCGTGGCGCTGCCGCTGGCCTTTCTGGCGGCCAGAAACTTTGCACCGCTGATGGCCATCCGCTTTGCCGCGCGGCGTCTGTTTGATTTCTTCCGCGGGGTGGATGCGCTGATCTGGACGATCATTCTGGCGCGCGCCTTTGGGCCGGGTCCGCTGACGGGGGCCTTGGCAATCCTGATCACCGATACCGGCAGCTTTGGGAAGATGTTCTCGGAAGCGTTGGAAAACGTGGACAAAAAGCAGATCGAGGGCATCGAATCCACCGGCGCGAACACGTTGCAGCGCTATCGCTTTGGGGTGATCCCGCAGATCACGCCGGTGTTTCTCAGCCAGGTTCTGTATTTCCTGGAATCCAACACCCGCAGCGCCACCATCATCGGCGCAATCACCGGCGGCGGCATCGGGCTTTTGTTGACCCAGGCGCTGATCACGCAGAAAGATTGGGAGGAAGTCAGCTATTACATCCTCCTCGTGATCTTGATGGTGATGCTGATGGACTGGCTGTCGGGCCTGCTGCGCGCGCGGCTGATCAAGGGCTCGGACAGCGGCCACTAAGGACGAAACCATGCCAAGACTGACCGCCGACACCCCGTTTATCCACCCCGAGTGCGAAATCACGGCCTCGGATTTCGGCGCCTATGTCGAGATCGGCAAGGGCAGCCGCATCGCCCATTCGGTGTTTGGGAATTATTCCTACTGCGATCGTTATGCGGATGTGGCCAATGCGCGGATCGGCAAATTCGCCAATATCGCCAGCTTTACCCGGATTGGCCCGACGGATCATCCAATGCAGCAGGCCAGCCTGCACCATTTCCTGTATCGCTCGGACGATTACTGGGATGAAGCCACGCGGGACGCGGATTTTTTTGCGCATCGCCAATCGCGGCTGGCGCATATCGGCCATGATACCTGGATCGGCCATGGCGCGGTGATCCGCCCCGAGGTCCGGATCGGGGATGGGGCCATCGTGGCCGCCGGAGCCGTCGTCACCAGGGATGTGCCGCCCTATCAGATCGTGGCGGGCGTGCCGGCCAGCCCCTTGCGCGCGCGGTTCGAACCGAAGACCGCCGCGCGGCTGCAACAGCTGGCCTGGTGGGACTGGGATCATCAGACATTGCGCGCCCGCTTGCCCGATTTCCGCAGCCTGCCGATCGAGGCTTTTCTGGAGAAATACGAAACCTCCTAGTCCGGGGTGACGGTCAGGGTTACGCGTTCGCCGGCGAACCAGGTCAGCCCGTATTCGATGGGGCGGCCTTCGGGGCAGATGTTGATCCCGATGGATTTGAGCGCCGGATCGCCCTCGCGCAGGCGCAGATGCAGGGCCTGAGTGGCATCCAGCCGGACCGCGCTTAGCCGGGTTTGGGCGCGGATGTAATCGGCAATCCCGCAGGCCCGCAGCGCCTGAGTGACCGAGCTGGTCTTTTGCAGCGCGTCAGGCAGATCGGGCACGCGCGCGGCAGGAAACACCGAGGTAAACACCGCAATCGGCGCGCCTGCGGACAAAGACAGCCCCTGATAGTCGAACACCGGATCGCCGGGGGACAATTGCAAGGCGCTGGCCTCGGCGCTATCGCAGGCGCGGCGGGTGACGGCCAGCACCCGTTTCGAGGGCAGCCGGCCCGTTGCCTCGATCGCCTTGTGGAACCGCACGCGCCGGCCGATGGGGTAATCCGTGGGCGGAGTTTCCACGAACACCCCCGCGCCGCGCCGCGACCGGGTGATGCCGCGCGCGGCCATATCTGCCAGGGCCCGCCGCACCGTATGCCGGTTCACGCCGAAACGCGCGGCCAGGTCTGCCTCGGTGGGCAGCTTGTCTCCGGTGCCGTAATGCCCGGCCGCAATATCGGCCTCAAGCGCCGCAGCGATGGATTTCCAGACAGGCGTTTTGGCCATACGTGCCTCCGCGTCATTGAAATTTCATGAAACAGGCTTTGCAGACTCGGGCTCTGATCGCCTATGATTTGTGTAGTTGTATAGGAATCTCGACAAATCGACAAGGTGTCTAGATGGGAATGGAAACGGTGGATATTGCGGCGCGCAAAGGCTGGATGAGCCTGCTGGCCAAGGCCCCGGCGGCGCAGGTGGCGGCGCTGGCCGAACGGGTGCCCGACTGGCCCGATTTTGAATGGCTGCGCCTGCCTCAGGTGGGCGGGGTGATGGTGCGGGGCCGCGCCGGAGCCATCGGCGCGCCCTTTAACCTGGGTGAGATGACGGTGACGCGCTGCGCGGTGCGGCTGGGCTCGGGGCAGGTGGGGCATGGCTATGTGCAGGGGCGCGATAAGACCCACGCCCAGCAGGCCGCGCTGATCGACGCGCTGATGCAGACGGGCCGCGCGGATGAAATGCGCGCCAGCGTTTTGCAGCCGCTGGCTGAGGCCCAAGAGCACACCCGGCAGACCCGCGCAGCCAAGGCCGCCGCCACCAGGGTGGATTTCTTTACCATGGTCAGAGGAGAGGATTGATGCTGGACAAAAGCCTTCAGGGCGGCTTTGCGCAGCCTGCGGTCCAATCGGCGGCGGCGTTTCGCGCGGCGCTGAACGTGCTGGCCCGTCCCGGCCGCATCGCCGAGCTGCACGGCGCGCAGGCCCCCGCGCCGGTCTCGCCCGCTGCGGCGGCGCTGCTGCTGACGCTATGCGATGCCGAAACGCCGGTTTTCCTGGCCCCCGGCCACGATGGGGCAGAGGTGCGCGACTGGGTGGCCTTTCATATCGGGGCGCCCATCGTTGCGGCGTCCCAGGCGCAATTCGCGCTGGGGACATGGGCCGCGCTGACTCCGCTGAGCGCCTATCCGGTGGGGGATGCCGAATATCCGGACAGGTCTGCCACGTTGATTGTGGAACTGGATGCGCTGTCGAACTCGGGTCCGCGCCTGACCGGCCCCGGTATCCAAAGCCACGCCCGCCTGTCGCTGCCCGAAACGGCGGCCTTCCGTGCGAACCGCCAGCTGTTCCCGCTGGGGCTGGATTTCTACTTTGCTGCGGGCCACCGCCTGGCCGGTCTGCCGCGCAGCACCCTTGTGGAGGATCTGTGATGTATGTCGCTGTCAAAGGGGGCGAGCGCGCCATTGATAACGCCCATGACTGGCTGGCCGAGGAACGCCGGGGCGATCCGGATATATCCGAGCTTAGCCTGGCACAGATCCGCGAGCAGCTCTCGCTGGCGGTGAACCGGGTGATGGCCGAGGGCTCGCTCTATGATCCGGATCTGGCCGCGCTGGCGATCAAACAGGCGCGGGGCGATCTGATCGAGGCGATTTTCCTGATCCGCGCCTATCGGACGACCTTGCCGCGGATCGGGCATTCGCACCCGGTTGAGACCTCGAAAATGGCCTGCGACCGGCGCATTTCGGCCACGTATAAGGACGCGCCGGGCGGGCAGGTGTTGGGGCCCACCTTTGATTACACGCACCGCTTGCTGGATTTCAAACTGGCAGCCGAGGGCGAGGCTCCGCAGGCGCAAACCGCCCCCGCGCCCAAAGGCGACATGCCCCATATCGCCGCGTTCCTGTCCGACGAAGAATTGCTGCAAGCAGAGCCCCAATCGCAGGAAACCCCGCCCGACATGACGCGCAAACCGATGGAATATCCGGCGGATCGGGCGTTGCGGCTTCAGGCGCTGACACGCGGGGACGAAGGGTTCGTGCTGGGCATGGCCTATTCCACGCAGCGCGGATACGGGCGCAATCACCCCTTTGTGGGCGAGCTGCGGATCGGGCAGGTGGCTGTGGAAATGGACATCCCCGAGCTGGGCTTCGCCATTGAAATCGGCGAAATCACCCTGACGGAATGCGAGACGATCAATCAGTTCCTGGGCTCGAAATCCGAACCGCCGCAATTCACGCGGGGCTATGGGCTGGTGTTTGGTCAGACCGAACGCAAGGCGATTTCAATGGCGCTGGTGGACCGTGCCCTGCGCTGGCAGGAACTGGGCGAGGAGAACATGGGCGCCCCAGCGCAGGATGAGGAATTCGTGCTGTCTCATGCCGACAACATTCAGGCGACGGGGTTTTTGGAACATATCAAACTGCCCCATTACGTGGATTTCCAATCGGAACTGGAGCTGATCCGCAAAGTCCGCGCCGAGGCCATGGTCTCGCAAACCCAGGAGGCCGCAGAATGAGCGACTATAACTTCGCCTATCTGGACGAGCAGACCAAACGCATGATCCGCCGCGCGATCCTCAAGGGGGTGGCGATCCCCGGATACCAAGTGCCCTTTGCCAGCCGCGAGATGCCCATGCCCTATGGCTGGGGCACGGGCGGTGTGCAGGTGACGGCGGCCTGCCTGACGCCCGATGACTGCCTGAAGGTGATTGACCAGGGCGCTGATGACACCACCAATGCCGTGTCCATCCGCAAGTTTTTCCAACGGACGGCGGATGTGGCCACGACCGAACGCACCGCCGAGGCCACGGTGATCCAGACCCGCCACCGCATTCCCGAACTGCCCCTGACCGAGGATCAGATCCTGGTCTATCAGGTGCCCATCCCCGAACCCCTGCGCTTTCTGGAACCGCGCGAGACCGAGACGCGCAAGATGCACGCTTTGGAAGAATACGGGCTGATGCATGTGAAACTGTACGAAGACATCGCGCGCCACGGCCATATCGCCACGGCCTATGCCTATCCGGTGAAGGTCGAGGGGCACTATGTGATGGATCCCAGCCCGATCCCGAAATTCGATAACCCGAAACTGGAAAGCGCCGCAATTCAGCTGTTTGGCGCGGGGCGTGAACAGCGCATCTACGCCATTCCGCCCTACACTCAGGTTGTCAGCCTGGACTTTGAGGACCACCCGTTTCAGCCCATGCGCGCGGAACATGACTGCGATCTGTGCGGCGCGCAGGGCAGCTATCTGGACGAGGTGATCACAGACGATCAGGGCGGGCGGATGTTTGTCTGCTCGGACACGGATTTTTGTGAAACCCGCCGCGATCAGGGCCATCGTGGCCGCCTGGCCCCGCCGGATCTGACCCCGCAGGAGGAAACCGCATGACCCCGCTTTTGTCGGCGCGCAATGTCGCGAAATACTATGGCGTCCGGATCGGCTGTACCGATGTCAGTTTTGATCTGTTTCCCGGCGAAGTGCTGGGGATCGTGGGCGAGTCCGGGTCGGGCAAGTCCACACTCCTGAACTGCCTTGCCGGTCATCTGACCCCAGATGCCGGTGAGGTCTTGTTCGACACGCGCACCGATGGGCCGCGCGACACGCTGCAAATGTCCGAGCCCGAACGGAGGATGCTGTCGCGCACCGATTGGGCCTTTGTGCATCAACATGCGCGCGATGGGCTGCGCATGGGCGTCAGCGCGGGCGGCAATGTGGGCGAGCGGCTGATGGCCGTGGGCGCGCGCAATTACGCGGGCATCCGGGCGCAGGCGATCGACTGGCTGGGCCGTGTGGAAATCACCGAGGACCGCGTGGATGACCGCCCCACGGCATTCAGCGGCGGGATGCAGCAACGCTTGCAAATCGCGCGCAATCTGGTGACGGGGCCGCGGCTGGTGTTCATGGATGAACCGACCGGAGGCCTGGATGTGTCGGTGCAGGCGCGTCTGCTGGATCTGCTGCGCGGATTGGTGCGTGAAATGGGCCTCAGCGCGATCATCGTCACCCATGATCTGGCCGTGGTGCGTCTGCTGGCGGACCGGCTGATGGTGATGAAGTCGGGCCATGTGGTGGAACAGGGCCTGACCGATCAGGTGCTGGACGATCCGCAGCACGCCTATACCCAGCTTCTTGTGTCCTCGATTTTGCAGGTCTGAGCCATGATCCGAATTGAAAACCTCTCGAAATCCTTCACGCTGCACAATCAGGGCGGCGCGGTTATCCCGGTGATGGAGGGCGCGCAGTTCTCGGTTGCGGCCGGAGAATGCGTGGCCCTGATCGGCAATTCCGGCGCGGGGAAATCCACGCTGATGCGGATGATCTATGGCAATTACCTGTCGGCCTCGGGGGCGATCTGGGTGGGGAATGTGGATGTGGCCAGCGCCGCGCCGCGTGAGATTTTGCAATTGCGCCGTGAAACGCTGGGCTATGTCAGCCAGTTCCTGCGCGTGGTGCCCCGCGTGCCCACGCTGGAGGTGGTGGCCGAGCCGCTGCTGGCCATCGGCACCGACCGCGACATCGCATTGGAGCGCGCCCGCCACCTGCTAAGCCGGCTGAACATTCCCGAAACCCTGTGGAGCCTGTCGCCCACCACCTTTTCGGGCGGGGAACAGCAGCGGGTGAATATCGCGCGCGGGTTTGCTCATACCTATCCGGCGATGCTGCTGGACGAACCCACGGCCAGCCTGGATGCCACCAACCGCGAAACCGTGCTGTCCCTGATCCAAGAGGCCAAATCGCGCGGCGCGGCTGTTATCGGCATTTTTCACGATCATGACGCGCGCGAACGTGTGGCCGACCGGCAGATTGACGTCTCGGCCTTTACCCCCGCGCGGGCGGCCTGAGCGATGGGGCAGGGTGCCATATTCGCGGTTGTCGGCCCCTCGGGCGTGGGTAAGGACACGCTGATGGCGGCCGCCCTGGCCGCGCGGCCGGATCTGTATCTGGTCCGGCGGGTGATCACGCGGCCCGCTTCGGCGGGGGGCGAGGATTTCGAGGCCGTCAGCCCCGATGAATTCGCCCGCCGCGCCGCAGCCGGAGCCTTCGTGCTGCATTGGCAGGCGCATGGGCTGTCCTATGGCATTCCGCGCCGCGCTGTCTTGGCCGCTGCGCAGGGGCGCACGGTTCTGTTCAACGGATCGCGCGCAATGCTGACCCAGGCGGCGCAGGTGTTTGACGATCTGCGTGTGCTGCATATCCGCGCCACGGATGCGGCGCTGGCGCAGCGCCTGCAAGCGCGGGGGCGCGAAACGGCTGAAAGCATCGCCGCCCGGCTGGAACGGGCCCGGCTACCCCTGCCTGCGGGGCTGAAGGTGGTGGACATTGATAACTCGGGCGCGTTGGATCAGGCGGTGACGGCTTTTCTGGCGGCGCTGGACACTGAAACAGAAGGCGCGTGAAACTGTCATTCAGACGTCACGCAACCGTGCCATGCGCGGGTATCCGAACGGAGAGAAAACATGACGACCCTCACCCTGGCCAACGCTCATATCGTGCTGGAAAAGGACGTGCTGCACGGCGCGATTGAGATGCGGGATGGTAAGATCGCGGCCATCACCCCCGGCGGGGCGGTGCCTGCGGGGGCGGTGGATGTGGCAGGCGATCTGATCATCCCCGGCCTGATCGAGCTGCACACCGATAACCTTGAACGCCACATCCAGCCCCGCCCCAAGGTGGACTGGCCCCATGCCGCCGCGATCCTGGCGCATGATGGGGAACTGGCCTCGGTTGGGGTGACCACGGTGTTTGACGCGATGCGCGTGGGATCCATTCCCAATGGCAAGGGGCGCTATGTGAAATACGCCCGCCCCCTGGCATCGGAACTGTGGGAGCTGCGCGCCGCCGGGGCCTTGCGGATCAATCACTATCTGCATCTGCGGGCCGAGGTCTGCTCGGAAACGCTGATCGAGGAAATGGCCGAGTTCGGCCCGCAGGATCGCGTCGGTATCGTCAGCCTGATGGATCACACGCCCGGCCAGCGGCAATTTCGCGATATTTCCAAGCTGAAAATGTATGTCCAGGGCAAGCTAAGCCTGAATGACAGCGAATTCGACGCCCATGTGGCGCAGCTTTATGCGCTGCGTGCGGCAAATGGCGACCGGCACGAGGCCGCCGCCGTGGCCGAGGCTGCGCGCTATGGTGCGGTGCTGGCCAGCCATGACGATACCACCCGCGATCACGTTGTCACCAGCGCCGCCCATGGGATCGGGCTGGCCGAATTCCCCACCACGGTAGAGGCCGCGCAGGCCTGTCATGATCATGGAATAAAGGTGATGATGGGCGCACCGAACCTGATCCGGGGGGGCTCGCATTCGGGCAATGTGGCCGCGCATGAGCTGGCTGAAAAAGGCCTGCTGGATATTATCAGCTCGGATTACGTGCCCTCGGCGCTGATGACCTCGGCGTTTTTGCTGGCCGATCTGTGGGATGATCTGCCCCGCGCGATTGCCACGGTGACGGCCACGCCCGCGCGCGCGGCGGGGCTGATGGATCGCGGGCGCATTGCCGAGGGGCTGCACGCCGATCTGGTGCGCATCACACGGGTGCAGGGCACGCCGGTCATTCGCGGCGTGTGGTGTCACGGCCGGCAGGTGGGCTAAGCGTTACTGCGTGATCGCGTCATGCGGCCGCCAGCCCCGCGGTTTGGGCGGCGGTTCGGATTTGGGGTTGCGCAGGAAATCGCGCAGCATCGTTGGCTCGATCGGTTTGTACAAAAGCGGCAGGCTGGCGCGCGCGCAGGCCTGCACCAGCTCTGTCGAGCGATTGGCCGAGATGATACAGGCCGGCACCGCCCCGCAGCGCGCCCGCACCTGAGCAACGGCATCCAGACCGTTTTTGCCCTCGTCCAGCTGGTAATCGGCCACCACGACATCCGGGCTCAGATCAATTTCATCCAGCAGGTCCAGCGCCTCCTGGCCGCTTTTGCAGGCCAGCACATCGACGCTCCATTGTTCCATCGTGATGGTCAGCGCATTGCGCAGCTCATCGTCATTTTCCACCAGCAGGACAACCATATTGCTGAAATCATTGGCTTGCAGACGGGCACCATAGACGGGCGCATGGACCGGCACGGCATGGACCTGCGCGCGCGGCAATTCCACAGAAAAGACCGTCCCGCGCCCCACTTCGGAGTCCAGATGCAAGGGATGCTGCAACAGCGCGCAGGCCCGTTCCACGATGGCCAGGCCCAGCCCCATCCCATCGGCCGCGCTGGCCGTGGCATTGAGGCGCTGGAACTCGCCGAAAATCGTGTCCTGCTCGTCCTCGGCGATGCCGGGGCCGGTGTCCCAGACCTCGACCCGGACCTTGTTGGGCAGGTTGCGCACGCCCACCAGAACCTTGCCCGATTGGGTATAGCGCACCGCGTTGGACATCAGGTTTTGCAAAATGCGCTGCAAATAGGTGGCATCGCTGGCAATTTTCGCACTGGTGGGGACCAGCCGGAAATCCAGCCCCTTGGCCTGCGCCTTGGGGCCCAGCTCGTCGCCCAGCTGCCGCAGCATCAGCCCCAGATCAATCGTGGACAGATGGGTGTTCGCCAGCCCCGAATCCAGTTTCGAGATGTCCAGCAGCGCGCCCAGGATGTTCTCGACGCTTTGCAGCGCGGCGCTGGCTTTGGTCATCAATTTGCCCGGCTCGGTGCCCTTCATGTCATTTTGCAGCGAGGCCATGTACAGTTTGGCCGCCGACAGGGGCTGCAACAGATCGTGGCTGGCCGCCGCCACGAAGCGCGATTTCGAGGCATTGGCGCGCTCGGCCTCGGACAGGGCGTCCTCCAGTTCCAGCGTGCGCTCCAGCACCCGGTGTTCCAGCGATTCCTTGGTTTCGGTCATGGCGCGGATCGCCATGCGTTCGGCGGTGATGTCGGTGAAGCTGATCACAAAGCCCTTATCGGGCATTTCCTGCATGAACACCGCCAGCGTCAGATCCAGCCCGCGCTGCATTTCAAAGGACAGCGGCTCGCGGGTGATTTTGCCCTCGGCCCAATCGACCAGCTCGTCCAGGGTGATCCAGTCCGACAGGGTATAGGCGTTGCGAAAATGGTTGCACATGGTGGTGAATTTGCTGCCCAGATGAAAGCGTTTCACCTGCACCGACAGCAGTTCCGAGACCCGGTGATTCCACCCCACCAGCCGGCCGAAACTGTCAAAGATACACACGCCCTGCTTCAGATGTTCCAGCGTGGCGCGGATCAGGCGGGCCTGATCGTCCATCAGGCGCTCGCGTTCCTGACGTTCCAGGCGCACGATGTCGGTCACATCCGTTTGCAAGATCACCGTCCCGCCCGAGGCCGTCCGGTGCTCGGACACCTGAATCCAGCGTTTGCCGGTCAGGCGGACGTTGAAGATCACGCTGCTGTCCTTGTGCCGCTCCATGCGGCGCGATTCCCATTGTTCCGGGGTTTCCGAGGGCGGCAGCGACAAAAACCGCGAACGCGAGACCTGGCGCACATAGTCGCGAAACAGCAGGCCCGGTTTCAGCCGGTCGCGGATGTCGCCCATATGCATCCCGAACCGGCTGTTACACATGACCATTTCTTCGTCCGCATTGAACAGGGCAAAGCCCTCTTGCACGGTTTCGATCGCATTGGCCAGATCGGCGCGGGCGGCCTCGGTTTCCTGGTTGGCGATGGCCAGTTTGGCGTTGGATTCGTTCAGCAGGTCCAGCGCGCGTTCCAGATCGCGGGTCCGGGCGCGGACCTCTTCCTCCAGCATGACGGCGCGCTGGAACTGCGCATAGGCCACGCCCGAGCTGTCAGTGTCCTGCTCGACCCGGCGCATCAGGGTCGAGACGATCTTCAGCAGTTTTTCGTTTTGCCTCTCCAGGCTATCGCCAGAGTTGATCAGGCCGTTCAGCATGTCAGCGCCCTTTCGGCGGGTAGATCGCCACGCCGGTCAGGGTCTGGTTCACATGGCGGGCGTTGATTTGCTCGCCATATGTGGACAGGCCGACGACGTTATATTGCGCCAGTATATTCGACAATTGCCCGGCCAGCTGCATCTGTTCGGCCTCCATCCGGCGGAACACGCAGTCAAAGGCCAGAACGGCATCGGGTTTGCCCTTGGCGGTCAGTTTGGACAGGTGATTGTTCAGATGCGCCACCATATCCGAGGATTCGGCCAGCGTCAGCACCACGCCTTCGTCGATGGCCGAAAAGAAGACCAGATCGCCGTTCGGCTCCATCCGCTGGATCGAGCGCACATGATGCTGCCCGCCGATCCGCACCACAACGGGATGAGCGGCAAAGGTAAAGGTGGTCAGCTGCGCGGGGTCCTTGCCCAGAAGGCGCGCATATTCCAGCGCCGCAGGCTCGGCGTTGATTTCATGCACCACGCGGCGGGCCGGATCGGCGCCCGTAACGACCATGCGCTGTTCGGTGGGCAGCAGGTGGTCGGTGTTGAAGACCTCGATCTCGCAATCTGTGCGCATCTGCACAACCAACGCGGCGTTCTGCCGGGCCACCCCATCCCAGAGCACATAAGTCTGCTCGAACCTGTCCCCATCGCCCGCGCTGCCGCCGAACAAAGGCACAGGCCCCACGCCCATGGACAAATGCGCGGTCAGCTCGTCCTCGTGCATGGTCAGCCCGTCCACCAGCAGCATGGCGCATTCGGACATCCAGTCAGGGGTTTCGCGCGCCATATCGTTGCGCCCGCGGATCAGTTCGCTGATCAGTTCCTGCTGGTCGTAATTGTCCAGATCCTCGATCACCATGACACGCGTGCAGAAATGTTCACGCGGGAGCCCCACGGCGACGATCTGATTTTCGGTATAGCCCTGGCTGCACAGCTCTCCGGCAGAGGAGCAGCCGACAACACGGGCCGGGGCAAAGCGTTCGTGCGCCATGGCGGCAATCGCACGGATGTCGGCCGCAGGCGAGACAAACAGAATCACCAGATCCAGATCCTGCGGACAGAGCGTATCGGCAAGATGCTGCACGGCATGAGGATCGCGCGCATCGGCAAAGGCCGAGCGCACAATGTCATACACACCAGCAAGCGCCCCAGGCGGGTCGCGGCTTAGCTCCATCAGGTTCTCCTCCCAAACGTAACCTGTGGATGGTACGCGTCTCAGACGCGGTCTTGCAACACGTTGTTAAAGCTCGTTTCCTTGGCGATCAAAACGGCCTGGGTGCGGCTTTGCACGCCCAGTTTGCGCATGATCGCGGTGACATGAGCCTTCACCGTGGTTTCGGCAATCGACAGGTCATAGGCGATTTGCTTGTTCAGCTTGCCCTCGCAGATCAGTTGCAGGATGCGGGCCTGTTGGTTGGTCAACGAGGCCAGCCGTTCCAGCGTGTCGCTCTGGCTGGGGGCGGTTTCGGGATCCAGCAGCATATAGCCGGCCGGAATGAAAATGCCGCCATTGCGCAGCACGTCAAAGGCCGCCTGGAACACTTCGCGCTGGCTGTGTTTGGGCACGAACCCGTTGGCCCCGGCATGGATCACGCCGCTGATCACGCGGTTATCGGCCATCGAGGACACCACAACGATCGGCGCCTGCGTGGCATTGCGAATGCGCACCAGCCCGTCCAGCCCGTTCACATCCGGCAGGTTCAAATCCAGCACCACCACATCCGGAGAGCCCTGCTCTTCGATCTTGGCGATGCCCTCTTGCAGGGTGGCGGCGGTTTCGATCTTGCTGATGCCGGCGCTGGAATGCAGCGTCATCGACAGCGCGTCACAGAACAGGGGGTGATCGTCCACGATCAACGCCGAGCTGAAAGTCTTTGCCTTTGGGGCGCCTGGAATGTCCATAGCCATATTATGCCTTGTTCTGTGCTCTTGGGAAAAGGCTAGCAAAGGGGGGGGCGCGATCCTAGGTACCTAAAAGTCGTATAATGCAAACGCGCGCCCGTCAGGGGCGCGCGCAGCAGGATTTCAATGGGATCAGAGCCTTAGTTCTGGGCCATCTGGCGCGGAACCTTGAATGTCCAGACCATGCCACCCTGGTTCAGATAGTTGACCTTCTTGGCCACTTCGCCGCCCCACAGAGGCACAGCGCCGCCCCAGCCGGACACGATCGAGACATATTGCTCGCCGTCCATTTCCCAGGTGATGGGCTGACCCACGATGCCCGAGCCCGTCTGGAACGACCACAGCTTTTCGCCGGTTTCGTCATCCAGGGCGATGAACTCGCCCTCGGGGGTGCCAAAGAACACCAGGCCGCCGGCGGTGGTCATCACGCCGCCCCACAGGGGTGCGTCGTTCTTGAATTCCCACTTCCATTCGCCGGTTTCGGGATCAATCGCCTTCAGGCTGCCGATGTGATCTTCGTAGTTGGGCTTGATGGTAAAGCCCGCACCCAGATAGGCGGCGCCTTTCTTATAGGTGATCGGCTCGTTCCAGATGTCCATGCCCCATTCGTTGCTGGGCACATAGAAGTTGCCGGTTTTCTGGCTGAACGCCATCGGCATCCAGTTCTTACCGCCCAGGAACGAGGGCGAGGCAAAGATCACTTCGCCCTTTTTACCGTCAGCCGAGGCGGCCGGGTTGCCGGGGCGGTTTTCCTCGACAAAGATCGGGCGGCCGGTTTCGTCAATGCCGCTGGCCCAGCTGATGTCCTTGACGAAGGGGCTGGCCGAGACAAAGGCGCCATCTTCGCGGTTCAGCACGTAGAAATAGCCGTTCCGGTCGGCGGTGGCGTAGCGCTTGTTGCCGCTGCGATCGGTGTAGGCGACAACCTCGTTCACACCGTCATAGTCCCAGCCCTCACGCGGGGTGGTCTGGAAGTGCCACTTGATTTCACCGTTTTCGGGGTCGATGCCCACGCGGCTGGCCGCATAGAGGTTATCGCCCTTGTTGCCATCGACCGGGGTGCCCGCGTTGCGCAGGTGGCTGTTCCACGGGGCAGGGTTGCCCGCGCCAAACACCAGCGTATCGGTGTCCGCGTCATAAGAGCCCCCCAGCCAGGTCGCGCCGCCGCCGGTTTTCCACATGTCACCCGGCCAGGTTGCGTTCAGCTCGCCGGTCATGGTGCTTTCTTTGCCCATGTAGGTGCCCATGTGGCCTTCGATCATCGGACGGGTCCAGATCAGATCGCCATTATCGGCGTCATAGGCGTAGACCATGCCCACGATGCCAAATTCACCGCCCGAGTTGCCGACGATGATCTTGCCATCCACGATCAGCGGGGCCGCGGTGTAGGAGTAGCCGGCCTTGTAGTCGGCGATCTTCTTACGCCAGGCGACTTTGCCGGTTTTACGGTCCAGCGCCACGATGCGGGCGTCCAGCGTGCCGAAATAGATGTTATCGCCATAGATGGCCGCGCCGCGGTTGATCACGTCACAGCAGGGCAGGATGCCTTCGGGCAGGCGGGCATCGTATTGCCACAGCTCTTTGCCGGTCATCACGTCGATGGCATACATCCGCGAATAAGAGCCGGTGACATACATCACGCCATCATAAACGATGGGCTGCGCTTCCTGACCGCGCTGTTTTTCGCCGCCCATGCTGAAGGCCCAGGCCGGGACCAGGTTGTCCACGTTTTCCTTGTTGATTGTGTCCAGCGGGCTATAGCGCTGCAGATGACGTCCCATCCCGTTGGTGACCACTTGGTTGGTCATTGTCTGATCGTTTTTCAGATCGCTTTCCGTGACGCCTGCATGGGCAGTGGTGGCTGCCAGAATGCCTGCGGCGGCTGTCATGATAAACCGGTTCATCGGTTCCCTCCCTATAGGGTGATCCAGTGCAGCGCCAAAGCGGACTGCCTGGCGATGTATGCTGCATGGGACATTATCGACCCGCGCTTTGGGGGGCGAAATTGCACAATGGTCGTACGACCTCTGGCCAAGGGCGGGCGCGATCCTATGTGCAGCCATCAGGAGGAGAAAAAATGACAGCAAACTCAATGATCGGCGCTGCTCTGGCGCTGTGTTTCGGGGGGCTGGCCGGCCAGGCTGCGGGGGCCGATCCCCTGAGCGGAGAAAAACATATTTTCGTTCAGGAACAAGGTGGTGCAAGGCAAAGCTTAGGCGCTATCCGATTTGATTCTCAGGACGGTTTCAGCCGCTACACCCTGGTCTGGGATGACGAAAGATTTGCCGACCACTTCCTTTCGATGCGGCCGTTTAAATGTCACGAGGGGCCGCAGAAATACTGGTGCCATGTGCCGTACCCTTATGAAAACCGGCGCCAGGTCCGCGCCGATGATCTGACGGATCTGGAATACGACCTGCTGTTCCTGTGGAAGGGCGCCACGGATTACGGGATCAACATGTGGAACGGGGTGTATTATCGCCTGAAGCTGGATGGCGATCGCATCGTCGGCACGCTGCACGAGATGAACATGGATGTGCTTTCCGCGCCGCCTGCGCCGGGCAATCTGCGCCCGATTTCCGATGAGGATCTGCACGCGGCAGACGCGGACAGCCATTGGCTCCCGCGTCTGGTGATCGAGTAGGTCACTCGCGGATTGCGCTGCCGTCCCGCGTGGTGATCGAGCGCAGATAGGCCAGGATAAAGTCCTGAACGGTGTCGTCCTGAATGCCCACATGGCGCATTTTCGTGCCGGGCATGAAGCCCTGGTTATCCTGCATCCAGGCGCGCAGGGCCGGTTCTGTCCAGACGATCCCCGAGGCCTCAAGCGCCATCGAGTAATCGTAGTCGGGATAGCTGCCCGCCGCGCGGCCGATCACGTTTTCCAGGGGCGGGCCATAGCTGTCGTGCTGGGCGTCGGTGGCATGGCAGCGGCGGCACTCGGCTGCGAACAGCTGCTCGCCCGCGTCTATTTTGACTTTCTCAAAGGTGGCATCGCTGGCAAATGCAGGCAGGGCGAACAGGCCAAGGGCCATGGTCAGGGCAGGAAGGTCGGGTCTCATCATATCCTCCGAAGGGTTTTGATGCGCCGAGATTAGCCCTGTTCAATAGTGGCTTATCTTGATAAAGGTCAATAAAAGCAAAAGCTTACATAGTACTTTGGTCGTACGACCAAAGTCGTAGAAAAGGGGCCGCGCGGGCCCCTTTGTGCTGAAAATGTGCCGAAAGCAAAACTGGTTGGCAAAGCCGGTGTTTAGAACAGCGGCGCGTATTTCCAGTTGTCCGCATCCGGCGTTACCTCGTCCAGATCGTAATCGGCGCCCTGTAGCCGTTTGGCGATTTGCAGCCCCTCGCTGGCCGCCTGATCGACATATTGACGGCCCAGAGCCTCGTTTCTGGCAACGCCGTGGCCGCGCATCAGGTCCAGGCCATAGTTGAACTTGCCCACCGGATCGCCCGCATTGGCGGCCTGAAGATCCCAGTCGGCTGCGGCATCGGGGTTATACTCTCCGCCCAGCCCGTTATTGTCCAACTGGCTCATCCAGGTCATCGCACCGGTATAGCCGGCCTTGGCGCAGGCCTCGAAGAGTTTGCGGGCCAGTTCATGCCGGCCGGATTTGGTGATGTAATATCCGGTGGCGCAGGTGGGCATGTCCAGATGCCCCTGATCCACATTCAGCATGATCCGGCCAAATCCGGTATCCATCGGGTTCAATGTGCCGCCGGGGTCATCCTCTTGCGCGGTTGCGGGGGCGGCAAGGGCCAGCGCAGCAATCAGTACATAGGGTTTCATGTCGGATCCTCCTGGGGCCGAGTGTACGGGATTACCCGCCGTTGACGTAGGGGCTCGTGGTCGTAAGACTTTGGTCTTAGCTTTTGCGCTGCAACAACCCGCGCGCCGGATCATAGCCCCACAGCGCCAGCGCCATCAGAATCGCGCCTGCCAGACAGGTCCAGCCAAGCGCGGGCAGGTTCACCTGACCATAGAGCGCAAAGCGGATCAGCTCGACCGCGTGGGTGAACGGGTTGGCCGCGCAGATATCGTGCAGCAGCCTGGAGCTTTCGGCCATTTTCCACAGCGGGTACAGCGCCGAGGACAGAAAGAACATCGGGAAGATGACGAAATTCATCACCCCGGCGAAATTCTCAAGCTGTGAGATGGTCGAGCTGAGCGCCAGCCCCAGCGCCCCCAGCATCAGCCCCGTGATCAGCAGCGCGGGCAGGACAGCCACATAGCCAACCGCCGGAAAGCTGATCCCATAGAGCGCGGCCAGCCCCAGGAACGTGTAGACCTGCACCGCCGAAATCACCGTCGAGGCGATCAGCCGGCACAGCAGCAGCCACCATCGGGGCAGGGGGCTGGTCAGCAGCAGCCGCATCGAGCCCATCTCGCGGTCGTAGACCAGGCTCAGGCTGCTTTGCATCCCGTTGAACAGCACGATCATCCCGCACAGGCCGGGCATGATGTAGATGTCATAGGTGATGTAGGTTTCATAGGGCGGGATGATCGACAGGCCCAGGGCAGCCCGGAACCCGGCGGCAAAGACGATCAGCCAGACCATGGGCCGCACCAGCGCCGCAATGAACCGCCCGCGTTGCCGCACAAAGCGCAAGGCCTCGCGCAGGATGATCGCGCGCAGGGCAATCAGATAGCCGTTCATGCCGGGGCTCCGGTCAGGGTCAGGAAGTAATCGGCCAAAGGGGCCTGGGCGCGCAGGGCTCCGGCGTGGCCATCGGCCAGAATCCGGCCCTGATGCAGCACGATCAGACGGTCCGTATCGCGCACCTCGTCGGTCAGGTGGGTTGTCCACAACACGGTCAGTCCCTGATCGCGTGCCAGATCGTGGACATGATCTGTGATGCTGCGCCGCGCCTCGGCATCCAGGCCAACGGTGGGTTCGTCCAGCAGCAGAACCGCCGGATCGTGGAGCAGACAGCGCGCGATTTCGGTGCGGCGGCGGTGGCCTCCGTTCAGGTCGCGGGCACGTTCATGGGCGCGCTCGGCCATGCCCAGCCGGTCCAGAGCGGCGTCAATCCGGTGGCGCGCCTGACGCCCCGAGAGCCCGTGCAACGCGGCGAAATAGGACAGGTTTCGATAGACCGTCAGGTCCAGATCCAGCGTGCTCTGCTGGAAAACGACACCGATTTTGGCCAGTGCTTTACGCGGATCGCGGGCCAGATCGTGGCCCGCGACAGAGATTTTGCCATGCGGGGTGGTAAACAGCCGCGTCAGCAGGCTCATCAGCGTGGATTTACCCGCCCCGTTTGGCCCCAGAAGCGCGCAGAATTCGCCCGGACGGACGCTGAAACTGACCTGTTTCAACGCCTGTTTCGGCCCGTAGGCAAAGCTGAGATCCTGAACGCTGAGCCCGCTCACTGAATGGTAATCTCCAGCCGCTGGGTTTCCCCGGTCGAGCCGGGCACCTTCAGGTAATAGCTGCCCGGTTTGATCGCGACAAAGCCGATCTCCATCTCGCCGGCCTCGTCGAATTCCACGGAATCGACGCCCAGAGGACGGATCTCCAGCCCTTCGACCACGATCTCATCCACCCAGATGGCGCGGAAAAACTCAGGGCCCACCAGCGCCAGTTCCTGGCTGCCGTCGCCCTGAATTTCGAATTCATAGTAGGTGCCCGACTTCAGCACCCAGGGCGCATCGGCCAGGGGCATTCCGGCGGACAGGATGACGGGGGGCAGGTCCTGTTTGTTTTTCGAGGACAGGATGCCGGCCATGCCGAATTTCATGTCATCGTCGTCGTCATCGGCCAGGGTGCCGGTGGGCAGGGCCAGAGCGGCCATCACGGCCACGATTGCAGAGAAACGCATTTGAAAAGCTCCCAATTGGTTACGGCCGCAGCGCCGCGCCCCAGGGGAAGCGGCCGACCTTGATGGTTTTGAGGGGTTTACGCTTGGCGACGTCGATCACGGTGACGTCGCCGGACACGCCGTTCGTGGTGAACAGCAGCGATTTGTCGGTGTTAAAGGCCATGTGCCACACGCGGCGGCCGACCAGAATGTAGTCTTCGACCTCATAGGTTTCGGCATTCACCACGGCCACATGATTCGAGGGCCCCAGCGCGACAAAGGCGGTTTTCTCATCGCCGGTGAATTCAAAGCCCACGGGCTGCACGCGGTCAGGGTGAACCCCCTGCACCTTGAAGCGGATCTTGGCCTTCTCGGCCTGGGTGGCAACGTCAAACACGCTGACCGTGCCGCCGATTTCGGCACTGACCCACAGCTCGGACCCGTGGGCGGCAAATTCCGCGTGCCGGGGACGGGAATCGACCAGCGTATTGGCGAACAGCTGCTGGGTTTCGGTGTCGATCCAATGCGCCATATTGGTGGTTTCCGAGGTGGTGATGGCGATCTTGCCATCGGGGCTGACGGCCATGCCCTCGGGTTCAATCCCAACGTCGATCTGAGCGATCACCGTGCGTGATTGCGTGTCCACAACGGTTGTGATCGCGTCATCTTCGTTGGCGATATAGAGGTGCCGGTCATTGGGGTGCAGCACGAATTGTTCCGGGTCTTCGCCCGAGGGCAGGTTGTGCAGGATTTCCCCGGTTTCAGGGTCCATCACCTGCACCGTATCGCTGTCCGAGGCGCAGATATACACGCGCGAATAATCCTGGCTGAAGGTGATCCCGCGCGGGCGTTCCCCCGTGGGGATGGTGCGGGTCACTTCGAGCGTGGCGACGTCGATCACGCTGACCGTGTCGTCCTTTTCATTGGTGACCCAGATTTCTTCGGCGAAGGCCGCGCCGGGCAGGGCCAGAAGGGCAGACAATAGATATGGTTTCATTCGAAAGCCTCACATTTGGTTTCGGGGCGATCCAGCCCCAGCGTGTCCATCTCTGAGACCTGGTGCAGGAACCCCGGCAAAGGTGCCTGCGCGACCAGAGCCTGACCGCTGACCAGCGCAATGGGCTGGCGCAGTTGGCCGTTCCATGGACGGAAGGACAGGGGCCGGCCCTTGAAACCGGCCAGTTGGAAAGTCTCAGACAGCAGATAGGCGCGCAGGGTCGCTGGATCCGAGCTGCCGGTACGGGTTGCGGCCTCGGACAGGCTGCGGATCGCGGCCCAGGCGGCATAGTCTTCGGGCTGCATGGCGCGGCCGCTCTGTTCGTGAAAACGGTTCTGCATCTGCACCGCGCCCCATTGTTCCACCACCCGGTCCCAGGCCACCGGCACCAGCGCGGTCGAGCCCGCCACCGGCCGCGGCAGCCAGGTGTTAAACGGGATGTAGCGGGCGAAATCATTCAGCTCGTCCGCGACCAGCAGCAGATCGTATGTGCCCAGATCCTGCGTGAACAGCGGCACCTCTTGGGCGGCGTTGCGGCGCATGTCGGCATCAAAGGCCCAGGTTTTCTGCGCGCCGATTTTCAGTCCGAATTTGCGGGCGCTACGGTCCAGCGCGTCGGCCCAGGCCTGATCGCCCGGATGCGTGCCCGCGATCAGCGCCAGTTTGCTCCAGCGTTTGGACTGGACGAATTGCATCAGCGCATCGGCCCGCATCGTCTGGCTGGGCAGGGTGTGAAACAGGTTCGCCCGGCAATCCGCATCGCGCAGGGCGGGGCTGGGATCGGTGGCGTTGAACAGCAGCGCATTCTGCGCGCCGGGCAGGTCCGCGATGGCCTGCATTTCAGCCCCCGGCATGTCCAGCACCAGCATCTGCGAGCGCTCCAGCGCCGCGCGGGCGACGGGCAGGATGTCGGCCTGGGCTGCAACCGTGATCAGCTCCAGCGCATATTTATGCCCCAGAAACCGCCCGGTGGTCATGCTGTCGCGGATCGCCAGCTCGGCTCCGGCCTGGCCCAGGTCTTCGGGGGGGGCGGACAGGTTGGACAGGACCGGCGGGCGATCTTGTTCATGGTGCAGGTAGACAATGCGCAAATCTATATCCGCCGTCGCGGTGACAGCGGAATTCGCCAGCAAAAACAATGCCAGTAGCAAGCGTTTCACGAAATATCCTCCCTGATGAGGCCAGCCTAAAGGCACCTTCAGGGGACGTTCCATAGGACCAAAGTCGGGATTCCCGCAGAACCTAAACCAAGGTCGAATATCCCTGGCTGAGGAACACGGGCTAAGACCCGTCACATTCCACAGTTAAGGTGAGGACTTAAGGATGAAACGCACGACTCTGACCGCTCTGGGCCTGATCGCGATGGGCAGCATGGCGCTGGCCCACGGCGATGTGGCCCCGCAGCCCATGAACACCGACGCTCTGCCCGATGTAGGCGAGGAGTGGCTGACCGAGAACCCCTATCGCAGCCTGGGCGATGACGTCTGGCAGGCCGCGATCGAAATCGGCGACAGCGGGTATAATCAGAACTGCGCGCGCTGCCACGGGCTGGGCGTTGTCTCGGGGGGGCTGGCGCCGGATCTGCGCTATCTGGAGGCCGAGGAATTCGGCGATGAATGGTATGTCGAGCGCTTCGTGACCGGCTATACCCAGAACGGGATCACCAAAATGCCGGCCTTTGGCGAATTGCTGGGCCAGAAGGCGGCCTGGGCCATCCGCACCTATATCGAAACCCGCCCCGATGATGGCGAGCTGGATGAATACACCCCCCGCCTGAAGGAAATTCGCGATCAGCTAAGCGCGATGGCCGGCGGGGCAGATGGCGACCGGGACGCGCTGCAAGCAGAATTGCAGGGGATCGCGGATCAGATCGAAACCGGCTCGGGCGCACCGCTGGCCGACAGTGTGGCCTATCGCGCCGCGCGCCTGATTTCGGGTGACGCGCCGGATTATGCGGGCGCTGCCGAGCAACTGACAATCGGACTTTCCGCAACTCACTAGCGGAAAGGCAGGGGGCACATGGTCAGAACGTCTCTCTCCCTCGGACTCTTCGCGAGTCTCTCCTTCCTCGCCGGGACCCATGCCTCGGCCAGATGTGAGGACTATGTGCCCCAGGCAAAACCTCAGAATGCCTCACGCGATATTGTGGGGCAGGATCTGGATACGATCCGCGAACGCGGCTTCATGACCTTCGCCGCCTACGAGGATTTCGCCCCCTGGTCCTATGAGGAGAACGGCCAGATCAAGGGCGTGGACATCGAGATCGGCCGCATGATCGCCGCCGATCTGGGGGTCGAGGCACGGTTCAATCTGGTCTCGGCGGGCGAATCCCTGGACGCGGACCTGCGCAATTGGCTCTGGAAGGGGCCGATTGTGGGCGGGTCGGTGGCCAACGTGATGCTGCACGTGCCCTATGACAGCGAATTTGCCTGCCGGATCGAGCAGGTGGTCTTTACCGGGCAATACCACGTCGAGGAAATCGCGATTGCCTACCGTAAGGACGCCTATCCCGAGCCCGATGAAAAACCGATCCCGGCCTATTTCCGCTTTGACAAGGTCGCGGTTGAAAATGACTCGATCGCTGATTTCTACCTGTCCTCCTTTCCCGGCGGGCAACTGGCCGCGAATGTCTATCGCTATGCCAATTACGAACAGGCCATGGGTGGGCTGGACCGGGCCGAGACAAAGGCCGCGATGGGCCCGCGTGCCCAACTGGAATTCAGCCTGACCGAGGCGATGGACATCCATACCCCGCCGTTGCCGGGCTTTGGCGTGGGCAAATGGACGGTGGGCGTGGGCGTGCATTTCGCGTATCGCCCGCTGGCCTATGCGGTGGATGATGCGATCTATTCGGCCATGCAGGATGGCCGGATTGCCCGGATATTTGCAGACCATGGTCTGACCTTTACCCCGCCCGATCTGCGCTGACGCGACCTTTCTAGGCCTTTGGTCGAATAGCTTTGCCTCTGGTTTCGGGCCTTACTTTTGGTCAGAAGAACAGGAGAATAGCTATGGAACTTAAGGATACTCGCGAGATCTCCGCCCCCCGCGCCGCGGTGTGGCAGGCTTTGCTCTCGGCTGATGTCTTGAAAGAATGCGTGCCCGGCTGCCAGGAAATGACCGGCTCGGCCGCCGACGGGTTTGAGGCGACGGTGGTGCAGAAGGTCGGCCCGGTCAAGGCTACTTTCAAGGGCGCTGTGACCCTTTCGGATATTGTCGAAGGCGAAAGCCTGACCCTGTCCGGAGAGGGCAAAGGAGGCGCGGCCGGCTTTGCCAAAGGCGGCGCGCAGGTGTCGCTGGCCGATAACGGCACCGGCACCCTTTTGACGTATGAGGTGGACGCCAAGGTTGGCGGTAAACTGGCCCAGCTGGGCAGCCGTATCATCGACAGTTTCGCCAAGAAAATGGCCGATCAGTTCTTCGAGCGTTTCCAGACCGCCGTTGAGGGCGACCCCCCCGAGGAAACCACTCCGGCCCAGGCAGTGGCCGCCGCCGCAGAGGAAACGGTGCAGCAGGCCGCCCCTAAGAAAGGTCTGCTGAAACGGATTTTTGGCGGCTGATACGAAGATTTGCTTCAGGGAGGATGCAATGACCAAAGTTACAATGACAGTAAACGGAATATTTCATATTTCTGATGTTGAGAGTCGGACGTTATTGGTTGATTTTTTGCGTTTTGGTTTGGGTTTGAGTGGGACGCATGTTGGGTGTGACACGTCGCAATGTGGGGCCTGTGTTGTGCATGTTGACGGTGTTGCGATCAAAAGCTGCACGATGCTTGCGGTTGAGGCGGATGGGTCAGAAGTTTCGACGATTGAGGGCCAGGCGTCTGCGGACGGAACGCTGAGCGTTTTGCAGCAGGCGTTTCAGGATCATCACGGTTTGCAATGCGGGTTCTGCACGCCTGGGATGGTGATGTCTGCGGCGGCGTTGCTGAAGGACAACCCCAAGCCCACTGAGGCCGAGATCCGGCATCATCTGGAGGGCAACATCTGCCGCTGCACGGGCTATCACAACATCGTCAAGGCGATCATGGCGGCGTCCGGTCAGGACGTGGGTGCCGTGGCGGCAGAATGAAGAGCGCAGCATAAATCACTGATTACAGGACGATTTTCTCAGGGAGGAGAGATCATGCCCAAAGACATGCCCAAGGACATGCCCAAGGCGGGCGGCATCGGCGACAGCACGAAACGGCGCGAGGACGTCCGTTTCCTGACGGGGGCCGGCAATTACACCGATGACATCAACATTCACGGCCAGACCCACGCGTATTTCCTGCGCTCGGATGTGGCGCATGGGCGGATCGCGCGGCTGGACACGGCCGCGGCGTCGGCGCTGGAGGGGGTGGTGAAGATCTTTACCGCTGCCGATTTTGCGGCGGCGGGCGGCATCCCGTGCGGCTGGCAGGTGACGGACCGCCATGGCCAGCCGATGCAGGAACCCAAACACCCGATTCTGGCCGAGGGCAAGGTGCGCCATGTGGGCGATCCCATCGCGGTTGTGGTGGCCGAAACCCTGGAACAGGCGCGCGACGCGGCCGAGGCGATCGAGCTGGAGATCGAAGAGCTGGAGCCGGTGCTGAACATGAAGGAGGCGCTGAAGGACGGGGCCACCAAGGTGCATGAGGATCTGAGCTCAAACCTTTGTTATGACTGGGGATTTGTCGAAGAAAACCGCGAGGCCGTGGACGCGGCCATCAAGTCGGCCCATCACGTCACCACGCTGGAGCTGGTCAACAACCGCCTGGTTCCCAACCCGATGGAGCCGCGCGTGGCCGTGGGCCATTATGCGCGCGCCAATGACGAATATACGCTCTACACCACCAGCCAGAATCCGCATGTGATCCGGCTGCTGATGGGGGCCTTTGTGCTGTCCATTCCGGAACATAAACTGCGGGTCGTGGCGCCCGATGTGGGCGGGGGGTTTGGCTCGAAGATTTACCACTATGCCGAAGAGGCCTTTGTGACCTACGCGTCCAAAGTGGTGAACCGGCCGGTCAAATGGACCTGCTCGCGCTCCGAGGCGTTCATCTCGGATGCGCATGGGCGCGATCACGTCACCAAGATCGAACTGGCGATGGATGAGAACCACAAGTTCACCGCCGTGCGCACCGATACCTATGCCAATATGGGCGCGTATCTAAGCACCTTTGCGCCGTCGATTCCCACCTGGCTGCATGGCACGCTGATGGCGGGCAATTACACCACGCCGCTGATCTATGTGAACGTAAAGGCGGTGTTCACCAACACGGTGCCGGTGGATGCCTATCGCGGGGCCGGGCGCCCCGAGGCGACCTATCAGCTGGAACGCGTCATCGACAAGGCCGCGCGCGAGATCGGCATGGACCCGGCCGAGCTGCGCCGTCTGAACTTCATCAAGCCCGAGCAGTTCCCCTATGACACGCCCGTGGCGGTGACCTATGACACCGGCAATTACCACGCGACCTTGGATAAGGCGCTGGAGATGACGGATTATGCGGGGTTTGACGCGCGCGCAGCCGAATCCAAAGCGCGCGGTAAGCTGCGCGGTTACGGCCTGGCGCATTTTATCGAGGCTTGCGGGATTGCGCCGTCCAATCTGGTGGGCCAGCTGGGCGCGCGGGCGGGGCTGTATGAATCCGCCACCGTGCGGGTGAATGCGACCGGCTCCATCAGCGTCTTTACCGGGTCCCACAGCCACGGGCAGGGGCACGAGACGACCTTTGCGCAGGTCGTGTCGGAAATGATCGGGATTGATGTCAGCCAGATCGACATCGTGCATGGCGATACCTCGAAAACGCCAATGGGTATGGGGACTTACGGGTCTCGTTCCATCGCGGTGGGGGGCTCGGCCATGGTGCGCGCGACCGAGAAGATCATCAACAAGGCCAAGACCATCGCCGCGCATCTGCTGGAGGCCTCGGAGGCGGATATCGAGCTGAAAGACGGCCAGTTCAGCGTGGCGGGCACGGATAAATCCGTGGCCTGGGGCGATGTGACCCTGGCGGCCTATGTGCCGCATAACTACCCGCTGGAGAACCTGGAACCGGGGCTGGAGGAGACCGCGTTTTATGACCCCAGCAACTTCACCTATCCCTCGGGCGCCTATGTCTGCGAGGTCGAGGTGGACCCCGAGACCGGCAAGGTGGACATCCTGGCCTTCACCGCGGCGGATGATTTTGGCAATGTGATCAACCCGATGATCGTGGCCGGTCAGGTGCATGGCGGCGTGGCGCAGGGCATCGGCCAGGCGCTGCTGGAAAACACCGTCTATGATGAGAACGGCCAGCTGCTGACCGGATCCTTCATGGATTACGCGATGCCGCGGGCCTCGGATGTGCCGTTTTACGATGTGGATCATTCGTGCCAGACGCCGTGCACGCATAACCCGCTGGGGGTGAAGGGCTGCGGCGAGGCCGGGGCGATCGGCAGCCCGCCGGCGGTGGTGAATGCGGTGATCGATGCGTTGCAGCGCGGGGGGTACCGGGTGGATCACATCGACATGCCGGTCAGCCCGTCGCGGGTCTGGGAAGCGATGCAGGGGGGCTGAGGCTTTGTTTTGGGGCGGCGCGGCGGGTGCGGCGCCGCCGCAATGAGTATTTATGGAACAAAGAAGCGGGTTGGGCTGTGGCTCTGGGCGCTTTGGGAGGAGAAACGAGATGTATAATTTTGACTTTGTGGCGCCCGGATCGGTGGCCGAGGCTGTGGAGGCTTTGAAGGATGAGGAGGCGCTGGCGCTGGGGGGTGGACAGACCCTGCTGCCGACGATGAAGCAGCGGCTGGCGATGCCTTCGGCGCTGGTGCGTCTGGCGGGGATTGCCGAGATGCAGGGGGTGACCTCTGCGGACGGTGTGCTGCGCGTGGGGGGCGCGAGCACTCATGCGACTGTGGCGGCCGAGGCGGGGGCCTATCCGGCGCTGGCCGCGCTGGCGGGGGGGATCGGCGATCCGGCGGTGCGCAATCGCGGTACGATTGGCGGGTCTGTGGCGAATAACGATCCGGCGGCGTGTTATCCTTCGGCGGTTCTGGCCTCGGGGGCGGTGGTGGTGACCTCTGCGCGTGAGATCGCTGCGGATGCGTATTTTGACGGGCTGTTCGGCACCGTGCTGGAGGAGGGCGAGATCATCACCGCGGTGCGCTTTCCGATCCCGCAGGCGGCCAGCTATCAGAAGTTCGAGCAGCCGGCCTCGCGGTTTGCGCTATGCGGTGTCTTCGTGGCGAAGTTTGCCGATGGCGTGCGCGTGGCGGTGACCGGGGCGGGCAATGACGGCGTGTTCCGCTGGACCGAGGCCGAAGCGGCGCTGAGCGCCGACTTCAGCGCAGGCGCAATCGACCCGCTGAACCTGCCCGGAGAAGAGATGATCGCAGATCTGCACGGATCGGGAAAATACCGCGCCCATCTGGCAAAAATACTCACAATACGCGCCGTAAAAGCATGCTGAAGGAAAATGAAAAGGGTCCATTGGGGCCCTTTT
>NZ_JBNAGJ010000007.1:2500-159243 GCF_049803795.1 Youngimonas ophiurae (nom. illeg.) | reverse complement strand
CGGTCAGCCCCTCTGGCTCTGTCAGGCCATTGGCGCGGCAGCAGGCGGTCAGGGTGTTGGCCAGAAGGCAGGCGATGGTCATTGGGCCGACGCCTCCGGGTACCGGGGTGATCGCCCCGGCCACCGCCGCGCAGCTGGCGAAATCCACGTCGCCCACCAGCCGGGTTTTGCCCGCGCCCTTTTCCGGAGCCGGGATCCGATTGATGCCCACGTCAATCACCGTGGCGCCCGGTTTGATCCAGTCGCCCGGCACCATTTCGGGACGGCCCACCGCCGCCACCACGATGTCCGCGCCCCGCACCACACCGGGCAGATCGCGCGTGCGGCTATGGGCGATCGTCACCGTGCAGCTGTCGCCCAGCAGCAGCTGCGCCATCGGTTTGCCGACGATATTGCTGCGCCCGATCACCACCGCGTTCAGCCCCGACAGGCTGCCATGATGCGCGCGCAGCATCATCAGGCAACCCAGCGGCGTGCAGGGCACCATCGCCTTTTGCCCGGTGCCCAGCAGCCCCACATTCGAGATATGAAACCCGTCCACATCCTTGGCCGGGTCGATGGCGTTGATCACCAGATCCTCGTTCAGATGCGCCGGCAAGGGCAGCTGCACCAGAATCCCGTGTACCTCAGAATCGGTGTTCAATTGGTTAATCAGCGCCAGAAGATCCGCCTCGGACGTGTCGGCGGGCAGTTTGTGCTCATAGGAATTCATGCCCACTTCGACGGTCATTTTCCCCTTCGAGCGCACATAAACCTGGCTGGCAGGATCCTCGCCCACCAGCACCACGGCCAGGCCCGGCGTGATCGCGTTTTCCTCTTTCAGCCGCGCAACATGCTGCGCAACGCGCCCACGAACATCCAAGGCAAACGCCTTACCGTCGATGATAGTTGCGGTCATGGGGGGCCCTTTCGTCTGATCTGCGGGCAATGCCCTGTTGAGCGAAGCGTTTAGCGCCTCAGAGCCGTCCGCACCAGCCCATCCACGCCAGATTCGGCCAAATTCCGACACCGTGCGTTTCCGATCAGCCCCGCGCGCGCCTCAAAGGGAAACCGCGTTCAGAACAGCCCCTCGATCTGGCCCAGATCATTCAGCCCGATCTGCTCGGCGCTGGGGTGGCGCGGCAGGCCCGGCATGGTCATGATTTCCCCGCAGATGACGACGACGAAACCGGCCCCGGCGGACAGGCGGACCTCGCGAATCGGGACGGAATGGCCGGTGGGCGCGCCGCGCAGGCTGGGATCGGTCGAGAAACTATACTGCGTTTTGGCCATGCAGATCGGCAGGTCCGCATAGCCCGCGTCCTCCCATGCGCGCAGCTGGTCGCGGATTTTCTTATCGGCCAGCACCGCGTCAGCGTGGTAAATGCGCCTGGCGATGGTTTCGATCTTCTGAAACAGCGGCATCTCATCAGGATAGAGCGGCGCGAAATGCGACCAGCCGCCCTCGGTCAGTTCAACAATCCGCGTCGCCAAAGCCTCGGTTCCGGCGCTGCCCTTTTCCCAATGCTGGCACAGGATCGCCTCAGAGCCCTGCGCGCTGACATATTCGGTGACCGCCGCGATCTCGGCCTCGGTATCCGAGAGAAAATGGTTGATCGCCACCACCACCGGCACGCCAAAGGATTTCACATTGGCGATGTGGCGGCCCAGGTTGGGGCAACCGTCCTGCACGGCCTGCACGTTTTCCGAATCCAGATCGGATTTCGCCACGCCGCCGTTCATCTTCATCGCGCGGATCGTGGCGACAATGACAACCGCATCGGGGGCCAGACCGGCCTTGCGGCATTTGATGTTCATGAATTTCTCGGCCCCCAGATCGGCGCCAAAGCCCGCCTCGGTGACCACGAAATCGGCCAGTTTCAGCGCACTTGTGGTGGCGATGACGGAATTGCAGCCATGCGCGATATTGGCAAAGGGGCCACCATGGACAAAGGCCGGGGTGTGTTCCAGCGTCTGCACCAGATTGGGCTGCATCGCGTCCTTCAGCAGCACGGTCATCGCGCCATCGGCCTGCAAATCGCGCGCGTAGATCGGGCTGCGGTCGCGCCGGTAGGCCACGATGATGTTCCCCAGCCGGTTTTGCAGATCCTCCAGGTCGCGGGCCAGGCACAGGATCGCCATCACCTCGGAGGCGACGGTGATGTCAAAGCCCGTCTGGCGCGGGAAACCGTTCGCCACGCCGCCCAGGCTGGTCACCATGTCCCTGAGCGCCCGGTCATTCATATCCATCACCCGGCGCCAGGTAACGCGGCGCTCGTCAATGCCCAGCTCGTTGCCCCAATAGATGTGATTGTCGATCATCGCGGCCAGCAGGTTATGCGCGCTGGTGATCGCGTGGAAATCCCCGGTGAAATGGAGGTTCATTTCCTCCATCGGCACCACCTGAGCATAACCGCCCCCCGCCGCGCCGCCCTTCATGCCGAAACAGGGGCCCAGGCTGGCCTCGCGGATGCAGATCGCTGCGTTTTTCCCGATCCGGCTAAGCCCGTCGCCCAGCCCCACGGTGGTGGTGGTCTTGCCCTCGCCCGCCGGGGTGGGGTTGATCGCGGTGACAAGGATCAGCTTGCCGTCCGGACGATCCTGAACCGAGCGGATAAAATCCTGCCCGATCTTGGCCTTGTCATGGCCAAAGGGCAGCAGATGCTCGGGCGGGATGCCCAGCTGCGCGCCGATGTCCTGTATCGGTTTTTTCACGGCCTCGCGGGCAATTTCGATGTCGGATTTATGGCTCATGTCCCCCTCCCAAGATCCTTGTGCGCCTTCCTTAGCCATAGCTTATTCGGCCAAGGTGCAGAGACGGTAAATCCGACATTTCTGGGACTGAAACGTCGCTAGGACGCCCGCGCGCTGTTCAGATGGGCCCAGACGGGTTGATCGGGGATATGCAGCCTCAGCACGTCCCCCACGGCAATCGGCCCCTCGCGTTCCACCCAGGCTGTCACCCCGCGTTTGCCTGCGGCGGCGGGTTTGAACAGCTTGCCGGCACCGGGGGCGTCGGCCTCGATCACCGGGGCGGGCAGCACGCAGGGGCGGTTCTCCATGTCCACCACCAGCGTCGCCCCCGAGGGCGCCTGCAACCGCGAAGACGGCGGCACATGGGTGAAATCGGGGATGCCTTCCACAATCAGGGACGCGCCCACCCAGGCCGGATCGAACCCATCCACGCCGATCTGGGCCGCGATATGCGCCAGTTCCTCGGCCGACAGAACCGAGAGCTGCCGCACATTCCGGATTTCAGTATCGCGCGGATGCTGAGACAGAACCCGACTGCACGAAGGCCGCGTGACCCCCCCATGCGCCTCGCCCTCGATACCGGCCCAGGTCAGCATGGCCTGGCTCAGAGCGTGCGACCGCAACGAGGCATCACGGTCAGGCACAAGGCCCAGATAGGTGACGGTGGCGGTGAATTCTGTCGGTTTTAGCGCGGGCATTGGGGGCTCCTGCATCGGTTTTCCATGTTGTCGCCCAAGCCGGCGGCGCACGCAATTCACGATCTGTGACAGCGCCGATCACCCGCCATGATCATCGCTGAAGGGTAAAGAACAGACGCCGGAACGGGAACAGAACCGAGCCATCGGCACGCAGGGGATAGGCCTCGGCCATCGCCGTTTCATACGCGTGGATAAGGGCCGCCTGCTCGGGCTCCTCCAGCGCCGTCAGGATCGGCCGGGCAAAGGTGGATTCGGTAAAGTGCCGCACCGGATGCCCCGTGGCCACGGGGGTCAGCCGTTGCAGATATTCCGTCTGCCAGATGCGTGGCTGGCCCAGCGGGGACAGAATGTCGAAATAGGCCTCGGGCGTCAGAATGCCGGGGCCTTTGCCCATGTCCACACGGCCGGGGAACAGCTGCTCGGCCAGGGCCACCCATGTCCGATGCGAGGGCGCGGGGTTCTGATAAGGCACCTGCACGGCCAGGACACCGCCGGGAGGCAGCGACTGCACCAGCGCGGGCAGCAGCGCCGCATGATCCGGAACCCAATGCAGCGCCGCATTGGAATAGATCAACGCAGGCGAGCTGCACGGGCGCCACAGCGCGATATCGGCCTGATCCAAACGCGCATAAAGCCCCAGCTGCTGCGCCTTGGCCAGCATGGTCGCCGAGCTATCCACCCCGACCAGATCACGCCCCGCAAACTGCTCCGCCAGATCCGCCGCCACCGCCCCGGCCCCGCACCCCAGATCCACGATATTCCCCTCTGGCAGCGCCGGAATCGCCGCGATCAGATCCAGCGCGGGGCGCAAGCGCAGATCCGCGAAACGCTGATATTTACCTGGATTCCAGTCTGCCATTGCCCCCTCCAAATTGTATACCATTGCATACACTAAATGCAGACAAAAGAAAAGCCGAGGTTTCCCCCGGCTGATCTATTATGCGGATGGTTCCGGTTCCATCCCCCCTTCGGGCGGGGATTTCTTCGGCTTGGTCTTGGGAATAGCCGTGACCGAGGGCGCATTGCCCGCGCCGTGATCATCCTCATCGGGGCCCGAATGGGGCGGCTCGCCGCGCATCACGCGCTCGATTTCCTCGCCGGTCAGGGTCTCATACTCCAGCAGGCCCTGCGCCAGACGTTCCCATTCCTCCTCACGTTCCTTGAGGATGCGATAGGCCGTGTCATAGCCATCCTGAATGAAGCGTTTGACCTCTTCCTCGATCAGCTCCTTGGTGTGCGCCGAGACCGAGAAACCGGGCGTCTGCCCCGAATAGCCCTGATGAGCCTCGGAATAGTCGATGTTCCCGACCTTATCGGACATCCCCCAGCTAAGCACCATCGCCCGCGCCAGACCCGAGGCCTGCTGAATATCCCCAGCCGGCCCGTTCGAGACCTCATCCTCACCGTATTTGAGGATTTCCGCCGCCTTACCGGCCATGGTCATGGCCAGTTTCTGCTCGCATTCGGATTTGTGCCAGTTCAGGCGGTCGATTTCCGGCAGGCTGACCACCATGCCCAACGCGCCACCGCGCGGGATGATCGTAGCCTTATAAACCGGGTCGCATTTGGGCAGCGCCAGGCCAACAACGGCGTGGCCGGCCTCGTGATAGGCGGTCTTTTCCTTTTGGTCCTGCGTCAGCACCATCGAGCGGCGCTCGGCCCCCATCATCACCTTGTCCTTCGCGTTCTCGAAGTCCTCCATGGTGACGAAACGGCGCCCCACACGGGCGGCCATAAGCGCGGCCTCGTTGACCAGGTTCATAAGATCCGCCCCCGAGAAACCGGGCGTGCCGCGCGCGATGATCCGCAGATCCACATCGGGGCCCAGCGGGGTCTTGCGGGCATGAACGCCCAGGATTTTCTCGCGGCCCTTGATGTCGGGGTTGGGCACGGTGACCTGGCGGTCAAAGCGGCCCGGACGCAGCAGCGCAGGGTCCAGCACGTCACGGCGGTTGGTGGCGGCCAGGATGATCACACCCTCGTTTGCCTCGAACCCGTCCATTTCCACCAGCAGCTGGTTCAACGTCTGCTCGCGCTCGTCGTTGCCACCGCCATAGCCAGCGCCACGGGCCCGGCCCACGGCGTCGATCTCGTCGATGAACACGATACAGGGGGCGTTTTTCTTGGCCTGCTCGAACATGTCACGGACACGGGACGCGCCCACACCCACGAACATTTCCACGAAATCCGAGCCCGAGATGGTGAAGAACGGCACACCCGCCTCGCCCGCAATCGCACGGGCCAGCAGCGTCTTACCAGTACCCGGAGGGCCCACCAGCAGCGCGCCTTTGGGGATCTTGCCGCCCAGACGGCTGAATTTCTGCGGATTGCGCAGGAATTCGACGATCTCTTCCAGCTCTTCCTTGGCCTCATCAATGCCGGCCACATCATCAAAGGTCACGCGGCCCTGTTTTTCGGTCAGCAGCTTGGCCTTGGATTTGCCGAATCCCATGGCCCCGCCTTTGCCCCCGCCCTGCATGCGGTTCATGAAGTAAATCCACACACCGATCAGCAGCAAAAACGGCAGAAGGCTTAGGATAAACGATTGGAAACCGGATTGTTCCTGGCTTTCGGCGGTGACCGGCACGCCTTTGGCGATCAGATCGTCGGTGATCTCGGCATCATCGGGTTTGATGGTGACGTAATCGCGCCCGTCGGTCCCCCGATAGCGGATTTTCTCGCCGTCCAGAGTGACTTTGCTGACCTTTTCCTGATCCACGGCCTGCACGAATTCCGAATACGGAATCGCCTGGCTTTGCAATGTCGATCCAGACCCGCTGAACAGGTTGAACAGAGCCAGAATCAAAAGGAACAGGATGACCCAGAAGGCGATGTTCTTAGCGTTGCCCAAGGAAACTCTCCCAAAATTTCGGTTGGCCCTGCGCCTATCACAGCAGCCACCGTTCTTAAATAGAGATCATGCACCCATGTTCAATGCGATAAAAGGGCAGAAAGGCAATCTTGGCGGCCATTTGCAGGTTCCACGCCCCATCCGCTGGCAAAGCCAGACAGGGGCGCGGCAATCAGGCGCTGCCCCTGCCAGACCGCCGGGTCGGCCATCACAGCCGCCGCGGGGCGCCCGGTCTGGCGCCAGTTTGGCAGGGCGGCCAGCCCGTTTTCACCCACTGCGGCGATGTGCACATCCGCCGCCGCAGCCCCGTGCAATCTGAAACGCCCGTCCCAGACCTGACCGGGCTGCGCGGTTTCCCCTGTCACGGCGGCGTATTCGCGGTGCAGATAGAGCGCGCCCTGACGGTGAGTCAGCACACAGCCGTGCAGGGTCATCCGCTGTTTTTGTGCCGCCGCCTGCAACAATTGCGCCACGGGCTGACGGCGCGGCGCATAGCCAGCCCCGGACAGCCAGCACAGCGCTCCGACCAGCAGCCGCCGCTGCAATTCCGGCGGCAGAGCGGTGAACTCTGCCCGGTCAATCCGCACATCCGGGCCCTGCATATGCAGATGCTGCTGCGCGAACCGATGCACCGCCCAGTCCAGCGCCTGCCGCGCCTGAGCCAGAGTCTGCGCCACCTCGGACAGGGCGCTGGCCGTCAGCCCCAGGTCGGCCAGCTGCGCCGCCTGCTGACGTATCCGGATCCGTTCATAGGCCATATCCGCATTCGAGGGGTCCTCGATCCAGCCCTGCCCCAGCCCCTGCAAATAGCGCCGCAGATCCTGCCGCGCGCAGCCGATCAATGGCCGCACGAAACGCACCCCCGAAACCATGCGTTCCCGCATCGCCGAGAGCCCATCCACACCCGCGCGGCGGGCCAGGCGCATCAGCAAGGTCTCGGCCTGATCCTCTTGGGTGTGGGCCAGCGCGACACAATCCAGCCCGTGCCGCGCGGCCCATTCGGACACCAACCGATACCGCGCCTGCCGCGCCCGATCCTGTAGATTGCCCGCCCCGTCCCAGCCGTTCCAGCGCAGCGTGTCATGCGGCACGCCCAGATCGGCGCAAAGAGCCGCGACAAAACGCGCCTCGTCAGCGGCCTCGGGGCGCAACCCATGGTCCACGGTGACGGCACGCAGGGGGACGCCCGCCGCGGCGGCCAGCCGCAACAGAGCGATGGAATCCCCACCGCCCGACACGGCCACCCCCAATGCGGGCGCGCCCAAATCGTGCAAAAAATCCGTCAGGGCGGCGGTGGGGTCGTTCACGAACATCCCAGTTGCTGCATCGCCACCTGCGCCGGCTCGACCGAGGCAGAAGTGGGGAAACGCACGCCGACCTCGGACAGGGTCACGCAGGCTTCCTGAGTCTGGCCCAGATCCGCCAGCGCCTGCCCCAGCAGGAACAGGGCCTCGGGGGCGTCCGTGCCCTGCGGCGCGCTGCTGAATGCGTTCAGAAAGGCCCGCGCCGCGCCCGGATTATCCCCCAGACGGCTAAGCGCCTTGCCACGCAGCAAATGCGCCGAGGCCGTCAGCGGGCTGCCGGGATACGCATCAATAAAGGCCGCAAATTTCTGCGCCGCCCCGCTGGCATCGCCGTTTTCCAGCGCGGCGCGGGCAGCATCGAAATCGGCCTGCTCGCCCACGGCCAGCTGCGCGTCCGATCCGCCGTTCACCTCAGGGCGCGCCGGGGCCGGGCTGCCCTGATCTGCGCCACCCAGGGTGGTTGTGTCCCCCAGTTTGGACACATCGCCGCCCTCCAGCTCGACCAGGCGGAACTCCAGATCGCCAATCCGGTTGGTGCCGTCCTGAACGATCCGGTTGATGCGGAATTCCAGCTGTTCGGTTTTCGAGGTCAGCTGCTGCATCTGCGCCTCGATCGCGTTGACCCGCGACAGAACCGAACCCCCGCCCGCTCCGGCCGGGGCGCCCGAGGTGCTCAGCTCGCGCTTGAGCCGCTGGATTTCAACGTAAAGCACCGACAGTTCCTGACGAATATCCGCCAAAGTCTGCGTCCGGTCCTGCGCCAGCCCGGCGCGCGGGCCCATCGGCAGCAACAGCGCCATCAGCAGTACAGCAAAAATCCAGCGCATCGCGTTCCCCTTAGCTGTTGTAATCGGCCGAGATGATCGTCACCGCGCGCCGGTTCTTGGCATAACAGGCCTCTTGGCTGCAAATCTCGATCGGGCGCTCCTTGCCATAGCTGACGACCTTCAGACGCGTGGCCGAGACCCCCTGTTGCAGCAGATATTCCTGCACCGCATTGGCGCGGCGCGCGCCCAGGGCCAGGTTATATTCCCGCGTGCCCTGTTCGTCCGCGTGACCTTCGATGATCGCGGTGTAATCGGAATTCTTGATCAGCCATTGCGCCTGTCCGTCCAACGTAACCTGAGCCTCGCCGGTCAGGGTGGACTGATCCACCTGGAAAAACACGCGGTCCCCCACGCTTTGCTGGAAATACAGCGGCGAGGTAGGATCATCGGCCGAGCCAGAGCCGCCCGCCCCGCCCAGGTTTACCTCGTCTCCGCTAAAGCGATCGGGATTGGTACAGGCCGCCAGAGCCAGGACCGACGTCAGCAGAATTGCGCGTGTCAGATGTTTCATGGATTTGCCCTACTCGATATGTCTGTTTTCTTAGGTTGTAGCACAGCGCGCGTCCCGTGGGAACGCGTGCCTTAGTTCTGCAAGGGCGACCAGGCCGGATCCGAGGCCCCGCTGACCGTTTTCACCCGTTTCAGGTTCCGCCCGGTGATGTCCACCGTATACAGGCTGGACGATCCGCTGGCGCCTTGGGTTTCGCGGGTGAACATGATCACCCGGCCATTGGGCGACCAGGTGGGCCCCTCATCCAGAAACGAGGCTGTCAGCAGCCGTTCCTCGGATCCGTCGGTGCGCATCACGCCGATATGAAACCGGCCCTTGTGCTGTTTGGTAAAGGCCACCAGATCCCCGCGCGGCGACCAGACCGGCGTGCCATAGCGCCCCTGGCCAAAGCTGATCCGCTTGGGCGTGCCGCCATCGGCGGACATGATATATAGCTGCTGGGTGCCGCTGCGGTCGCTTTCGAACACGATCTGGCGGCCATCGGGGCTGAAGCTGGGGGCCGTCTCAATAGAGGGCGCGCTGGTCAGCCGCTGCGAGCGCCCCGAACCGATGTCCATCTTATAGATGTCCGTGTTACCTCCGCGGGTCAGCGAATAGACCACCGTGCGCCCGTCGGGCGAAAAGCGGGGGGCAAAGCTCATGGTGCCGCTGCTTTCCTCCAGTACGCGGCGGCCCACGCTGGCCACATCCAGAACATAGATGCGCGGGAACCCGGTTTCATAGCTGGTGTACAAAATACGATCCCCCGTGGGCGAGAACCGCGGCGCCAGCACGATGGACCGGCTGTCGGTCAGATACTGCACATTCGCACCGTCGTAATCCATGATCGCCAGACGCTTTTTGCGGTCGCCCTTGGGGCCGGTCTCGGACACGAACACCACGCGGCTGTCGAAATAGCCGCCCTCGCCGGTGATCCGGCTATAGACCGCATCGGCCACCTTATGCGCCATGCGCCGCCATCCGTCCTGGGTGCCCGCAAATTGCAGACCGTTGCCCAGTTCCTGCCCGGCAAAGACATCATACACCCGGAATTTCACCACCAGACGCCCACCCGATTGCAGGCTGACCGCCCCGGTGATCAGCGCCTGCGCATTGATCGCCTTCCAATCGGCAAACTGCACCGGAGAGCTAAAGCTGGTGATCTTGCTGATATGCGCGCCAGCGGGGATTTCGCGGAACAGCCCGGTGCCGGACAGATCCTGCGCCACCAGCCGGGCAATATCCTGCGCGACCTTCTGCGCCGCGCCGTTTTCCGCGACGAAATCGGGCACCGCATAGGGCAGCGGCTCGATCACGCCCTCGGTGATTTCAATCCGCAGCGGCGCCGCCTGGGCCGGAGCTGTGAAACCAAGAACCAGGAACGCACACAGGAGGGTCAGAACATGTTTCATCATTTGATCCTCATTTTCTCCGGATTGAATGTCATTTCAATGTCGCGCCACTGCGCATATTTGTCTTTGGGCAGGTTAAAGCCGCTGGATCCGCAGCGAATGATCGCTCTTCGGGCAGCCTCGTAGGCCTGGCGGGCCGAGCTGGCCGTCCCGCCGCTGCTGGACACCATGCGAATCGAGCCCACATCCGGTTTGCCCGCCTCGGACAGGCGCACGGCCACGATGACAGTGGTGCGCAGCGCATCCGAGGACAACGAGCCGGTGTTCCAGCAGCGTTGCACCGCGATGCGCAGGGCGTCTTTTTCGCCTGCGGTCAGCGGCGGGCCTGCGGGGGCTGCGGGCGTGTCCGTGGCAGGGCCGGGTTCGGACCCGGCGGCATCGGCCACGGCCTTTTCGATGGCACTGCGCATGTCATCTTGTGCGGGATCGGGGCGCGAGGGCCGCGATTTGGGCCGACGCGAACTGGCCGGCGCGCCCGAGGGGGGATCCTCGGCCTCGGTCACGATCTCATCGGCGGCCTCTTCGGGGGCGGTGGCCTCGGTCTCTTCTTTTTGCACCTCGCCCGCGTCATCCTTGCGGACCTCTTCGCGGGTGATGTCATCGGGTTTGGTCTCGGGCGCGGGCTGGGCCACGGGCTCGGGCGCGACGCGCGGGGCGGGGCGCGGTTTGGGGCGCACGGATTGCCTGGGCGCCAGCACCACATCCTCGGCCGGGGGCGGAGCGATCTCGGGCGGGGTGTCCTGCACCTCGGCGGGGGGCGGAGGCACGATCTCGGTCACGTCGGGGCTGTCATCTTGCGGCGGGGTTTCCGGCACCGGCTCGGGCACGGGGCGCTCGGGCGGGGTGTCTGGCTCTGCGATGGGCTGCGGCGCGGACTCTTCGCGAGGATCGGGCTGGACCGGCTGCACGGGTGCCGGGGCCTCGGTGTCCACTGCGGGGGGCTGCTGAGCACCGACGATCCGTTCATATTCCTCGGGCGAGATGACGGCGACCTCGGTCACCTCAAAGGGTTCGGGCGCGGGGGCGAACACGTCCCCCACCAACAACCAGCCGATCAGCCCCACATGGCCAATCCCCGAGATATACTGCCCCGCGTTCATCTGTGGCTCAGTTTCCCTGATCCGCGGCGTCCGCTTCGCCGTCCAGCTTGGGCCCGCCGGTGTCTGTCACCAGCCCGATATTGCTGAACCCACCGCGATTAAGAGCCCCCATCACCTGCACCACCACCTCGTAGGGGACGGCGCCATCGGCGCGCAGGAACACCCGGTCGCCCTCGCGTTCGGCCGCAATGGCGCGCAGGCGGTTCACCAGATCGGCCATCGGCACCTCAGTTTTCTGGATCATCACCACACCAGCGGCAGTAACGGTGACGGCCAGCGGCTCTTCTTGGTCCGAGGGCAGCGCGTTGGCCGCCGTTTTCGGCAACTCCACCGGCACGCCCACCGTCATCAGCGGCGCGGCGACCATAAAGATGATCAGCAGCACCAGCATCACATCCACAAAAGGCGTGACGTTGATTTCCGACATGGCCTGAGCCCCGCCGCGACGATGCCGCCTGCGCCGTCCGCCTCCGCCGGTCTTTTTCATGACACCCGCGCCCATGGCTTAGCTGTCCAACTGGCGGCTGAGGATGGTGGCGAATTCGTCAGCAAAGGCCTCATAGCCGGCGATGATCCGGTCACTGTCGGCGCTTAGCTTGTTGTAGAACACCACGGCCGGGATCGCGGCCAGCAGGCCCAGGCCGGTGGCCAGCAGGGCCTCGGCGATGCCAGGGGCCACGACGGCCAGGTTGGTGTTCTGCTGCTCGGCGATGTTGATAAAGGCGTGCATGATGCCCCAGACCGTGCCGAACAGCCCCACAAACGGCGCCACCGACCCGATCGAGGCCAGCACCGGCAGGCCGCGCAACAGGCTGTCGGCCTCTTTGGCGATGGCCACATCCATGGACCTGTCGATCCGCGCCTGAGCATTGGCGATCATCCCGCCATCCGCCCGATGCGAGCGCCGCCATTCGATCATGCCGGCGGCAAACACCTTCTGCGCACTGCCCTTGGGCTCGGCTCCGATCTGGTCGAACAATTCGTCCAGCGGCTCGCCCGACCAGAAGGCGCGATCGAACCGATCCGCCTCTCGTCTTGCCTTACGGTAGGTGATGGTTTTCTGAAAAATGATCGACCAGGACCAGAACGAGGCAACAATCAGCAGGATCATCACCAGTTTCACGGTTAGGGTCGCGCGTGCGAACAGCGCCCACATAGAGAAGTCAATCTCCTGCGCCAGCGCAAGGGTCTCTGTTTCCATTAGCCTGCTCTTTGTTATCGGCCCATTTGCGGACCTTGTTTACAGGCGAAAATAACCGATCCTTAAGGGGAAAGCCAACACATCTGCGTCATTGGCGGTTTTCCGAGCGGTTTTAATGGATAAGCTGGCGAATATTTGCCGGCATCCGGGCCGGGTGGCCCGTATCGGTCATCATCACGACGGTGACGACCGCATGAAACAGCTCTACATCGCCGCGCCTGACCCGCTGTTCCAGGATCCAGCGCACGCCGGTCAGCTGCATGGTCTCGGTCTCGACCGTCAGCAAATCATCCAGACGCGCGGGCGCCAGATAGTCCGCCTCGACCCGGCGCACCACGAACACCAGCCCGTTTTCCTTCATCTCGCGCTGATCGATGCCCAGCTCGCGCACCCATTCACTGCGGGCCCGTTCGATATAACGCAGATAATTGGCGTAATAGACGATGCCCGCCATGTCCGTGTCCTCATAATAGACCCGGATATTCATTTCATGCGTGTTCATGTCGCTCTCCCTCGCGCTCTTGCCGGCACCCTATGCAGCCCCGCCCCCTGAGACAAGACACCCCCCGCTCAGCGGATAGCTGGCCAGAGGCTGATAAAGCGGACCGTCCGGATATAGCTGCGAGCGATACAGGCTGAACTGCGTGGCCTCTGGCCCGCGGATCACCCGATCCCCATTCCGCGCCAGCCAGGCCCCCATCCGCCCCCTGGCAGCCTCGGGCACCCGGCGCGGAAACCTGGCCAGGGTGATATGCGGCTTGAACCGCCGGCGCGGCAGATCCAGCGCACAAACAGCCGCATCACCCCGCCTGCAACCGCGCAAACAGACGCAGCGCATGGCTGACGTCCTGCGCCACAGCCGGCATCAGACGATCATACCCCGCGCGGATCACCCCCGCGATCTCGGGGCGCAGAATGGTCCGCCCCCCGGCAACAGCCAAAGGCGAGCTGTCCGCAAAAGCCTGATCCGACCACATCAGCACCACCTGCACCACCTGCGCCAACGCCAGAGTCTCAGCCGGCATCGCCGACAGCTCCGAATCCATCCGCAAAAACACAAAGGCCGCCTGAATCGCCCCCGTATCGTCAAACCGGAACGCACGATACTGATTGGCATCCGCCTGTTTCAAACGCGCCACCAACTCTGCCAGATCGGGGATCAAACGGTCCAGATCCGGCACCTCCAGCAACTCGTCCCAGCCCCGAAAGAAAAAGAACATCAGGTTCGCGCCCAACTCAGGATCGGTCTCGGCCATCTTGTGCCCGGCCAACGCCACCACAGCCTCGATCGCCCCCTTCACCGTCTGCAAAGTCGCCTCTTCCACCCCGAACACGATCGGCACAATCGGCCGCCCCCACCGGGCAAAAGCATAAGTTCCATCGCGGCGGGTAAACAGGTTCTCAATATCAGCCGGGGACATGGGCGCTCCTCTGCCAGGGCCGCACAGCCCCGATTGTGCTTCTTTTTGATCCAAATACTCAAATCGCAACCGATCCGCCAGCACCACGGCCACGGAATTCAGCCAAACATATCCGCCTGCCCCGGCGTCCTGGGCGCGGCCATCCCCAGATGAGTCCAGCCCTTCTGCGCCAGCATCCGCCCGCGCGGAGTGCGTTGTATCAGCCCCTGTTGCAGCAAAAACGGCTCGATCACCTCTTCCAGCGCATCGCGGCTTTCGGACAGGGCCGCGCTGATGGTCTCGATTCCCACCGGCCCGCCAGCATAATTTTCGGCGATCAGACGCAGATACCGCCGGTCCGCGCCATCCAGCCCCAGATGATCCACCCCCAGCCGGGTCAGCGCGTGATCGGCAATCTTCTGCGTGACCCGCCCGTCGCCCTCGACCACCGCGAAATCCACCACCCGGCGCAGCAGCCGCCCCGCAATCCGAGGCGTCCCGCGCGAGCGTTTCGCAATCTCGCGCGCGCCATCGGGGTCGGCGGGTGCCCCCAGCAGCCGGGCATTGCGGGTGACGATCTCGTTCAGCTCGTCCACGGTATAGAATTGCAGCCGCGTCGGAATGCCGAACCTGTCGCGCAACGGCGTTGTCAGCAGGCCCAGACGCGTCGTCGCCCCGACCAGAGTAAAGGGCTGCAACTCGATCCGCACGGTGCGCGCGGCGGGGCCCTCACCGATCACCAGATCCAGCTCGTAATCCTCCAGCGCGGGGTAGAGCACTTCTTCGACGGCCGGATTCAGACGGTGAATCTCGTCGATGAACAGCACGTCGCGCGCCTCCAGATTGGTCAGGATCGCCGCCAGATCGCCCGCCTTGGCCAGCACCGGCCCCGAGGTCATGCGGAAATTCACCCCCAATTCGCGCGCCATGATCTGCGCCAGCGTGGTTTTGCCCAGACCGGGCGGGCCATGAAACAACGTGTGGTCCATCGCCTCGCCGCGCTGGCGGGCGGACTGAATGAACACTTTCAGGTTCGCGCGGGCCTCGGCCTGACCGATAAAGGCGTCCAGCTCCTGCGGGCGCAGGGCGCGGTCGTTATCCTCGGGCAGCGGATCGGGGCGCAGGACGGGATCGGGCACAGAACCGGCGGAATCGATTGTCATGGCAGAGCCTTTCGCGGCTTAGTCTTTGGGGGCCAGAAGCTTCAGCGCCGATCGGATCAACCCCGAGGTATCGGCCTCAGGATCATCCTGCGCCGCCTGAGCCACGGCCGTCGCGGCCTCGGAAGGACCATAGCCCAGATTGGACAGGGCCGACAGGGCATCCGACTGCGCCGCCGCCCCGGCATTGGCGAGCGGGGCGGATTTCGGCGCGGGGCTGGGCGCAGGATCGGGATCGGGGTCTATCACCTCGGGCAAGGCCTGGCCGCTGGCCTGCGCCAGCGTGCCGCCCAGGGCCATCACGCCGGGCGCCTTATCCTTCAACTCATGCACCACGCGCTGCGCCGTCTTAGGCCCGATCCCCTTGGCCGCCTTGATCGCGGCAATATCGCCCAGGGTGATCGCGCGGCCCACCCCTTCGGCCCCCAGGGTGCCAAGGATCGCCATCGAGGCCTTCGCCCCGATCCCCTGCACGGAAATCAGCAGGCGGTGCCACTCTTTTTCCAGCAGGCTGGGAAAGCCGAACAGCTGCATCAGATCCTCGCGCACCAGCAATTCGGTGTACAAGGACACGGGCTCTCCATTGCCAGGCAGCCCGGCCAGCGTCCGATCCGAGCAATAGACGATGTAGCCCACCCCGCGCACGTCGATCAGCACGTGATCCTCGCTGCGATATTCAATCCGTCCGGTCAGTTTGCCGATCATGCCGCCGATCCCTTGATCCTTAGCGCCGCACCCGGAGCCCGCACGTAATGGGCGTGACAGATCGCGATCGCCAGCGCATCCGCCGCGTCGGGGCCGTTGATCTGCACGCCGGGCAATTGCATTTTCACCATGTGATCCACCTGTACCTTGGCCGCGTGGCCCACGCCCACGACCGTCTTTTTCACCTTGTTCGGCGCGTATTCGCCAATCGGAATTCCCGCCTGCGCCGGCACCAGCAGCGCGATCCCCCGCGCCTGGCCCAGCTTCAGCGTGCCCACAGCGTCTTTGTTGACAAAGGTATTTTCAACCGCCGCCGTATCGGGGGCGAACCGCGCCACGATGTCCGTCAGCTGATCGTGCAAGGACAGCAGGCGCGTGGCCAGCTCTGTGCCTTCTGAATGGCAAATCCCGTTCGCGATATGGCTAAGCCGGCTGCCGTCGGCCTCGATCACGCCCCATCCGAGATTGCGCAGACCGGGATCAATCCCCAAAACACGCATCTCTGCCCCCTGCTCTGTTGCTTTTTTACTTCATTAGCACGAAACGAGAACAAACGCCAAGCCGAATGCGCAATGGGCATTCATCCTCTGTTAACGGCACTTCGCCGAAACCACCCCGGCAGGCGCATCAGAATGACGAATGCGCCGGGCAGTTTGCCCAAGGTCGGGCGCGCGCTTTCTGCATCGCAGAACCCATGCATAAACCGCATATGAACTATGCAATTACCCCTGTTGTGCGGATGATTTAGGCGTTTTATGTGCCCAGCGTACCCGAAACGAAACCTTTGAAACTTAGGAAACCTGATATGGCTGTCTACGGAAATGCCCAAACCCAGTATCAGGCTGGCGGTGTTGCCAGCCGTATTATCAATGCCTTCTCGGGGGCGATCAATTCTGTCGCGCGCTATAACGAAGTGCGCGCCACCCGGATCGCTCTGTCGCGCCTGTCGGATCGCGAACTGGAAGACATCGGCCTGAACCGCGCGGATATCGAGCGCGTGGCCCGCAGCTAACCCCTGCTGAAATCGCTGAATCAAAACAGCCGCCCTGATCCTCAGGCGCGGCTGTTTCGTTTCCGAAGAGAGAGAGTTATCGGATAAAGGGGCGCATTTTCTGTGCAAGAGAGGCCGAGATCGGATCTGATTGCATGAACCATGCCCCCGCGCGTTCGATCATCGCCCCATTCTGAAGAACCGAGAGCCGATCCTGATAGGTCACAACGCCCAGATAGGCGATCAACAGCGCCTTGAATGCAAAGAAGCCTGCAACCAGAAGCACCATACCTTTGATCGGGAAACCGCGCCGGGCGGGGCGGGGACGGGCCACGATCAATCCGTCGCGATCGACGGTCAGAGAGTAGCCTCGTTTCAAGCGTGTGCGCCCGGCTTCGATCCGGCGCAGGCGGTCGTCAAACTGATTAAACATGTCGGCCATGGCAGCCTCCGGTCCTGGCCCCCACCAGTGACAGGACTTTTCTATGTGTGAAATGTGGCAAAAATGGGGCAAGCGCCTCAAAGTCGCTGCATTTCAGCCTTGAAATGACTTCATTTTCGCAGCGTTAGCGTCGTCCACTCACCAATCTCTTCGCGATAGATAAGATTGATGCCATTTTGTGCATAAACGTCAACCACCTCGTCGGCCTGTTCGTTCAGAATACCCGAGAGAATCGCGAATCCCCCATCCGTCAGATTCGTCGCCATATCGGGGGCCAGCATGATCAGCGGCGCCTTCAGGATATTGGCAAAGACCAGATCGAAGGGCGCCTTGGCTTTGATCGCGTCATTTTCGAAACCAGCGGCCTCCAGGCAGAGCACCCGGCCCTCCAGCTCATTCACCCGCACATTGGCCTGGGCCACATCCACGGCGACCTGATCAATATCGCTGGCCAGCACCGGGTTCGGCCAGATCCGCGCGGCCCCCATCGCCAGCACCGCCGTCCCGCAGCCCACATCAATCACGTTTTCGCAGGTGATCCCGTCATTGGCCAGCCGGTCCAGCGCGCGCAGACAGCCCTGCGTGGTGCCGTGGTGGCCGGTGCCAAAGGCCATGGCGGCCTCGATCAGCAGCGCCTCAGAGCCTTCGGGCACCTGATCGGCATCATGGCTGCCGTACACAAAGAACCGCCCGGCGGTGACCGGGGTCAGTTCACGTTTGACCTTGGCCACCCAGTCGGTCTCGGGCAATTCGGACACGGTGAAAGATTTCGCGCCATAGGCCGCGGCCAGCAGGGCCAGGCCGGCCTCATCCGGGGCCTCGGTGAAATAGCCGCCGACCTCCCACAGGCCCGAGTCGTCCTCGATTTCGAAGACACCGATGCCGGTGGGCTCGGGGGTCAGCTGCTCCATCGCCAGGCCCAGTGCCTCGGCGGGGGCTTTTCCTGGAAGAGTTGTCAGGGCGGTAAAGGTGGGCATTGCGGGCTCCGGCGATAATGGTGTTGCCCTAGCGCCTAAGCCCCCAACCCTGCGGGGTCAAGCGCGGCCGTGTTTTTCGCCTTGGTCTTTGGGGCTGGCGATGCCCTTTCCGGCCCGCACATAGCGCCAGCCGATCCAGGCCGCACCGATCCCCACCAGCGTATTGGCCAGCGCCTGCGCTGCAATCACCCCCGTCCCCGCCGCGACGGCCCCCAGCCCAAAGGCCAGAGGCGCCATCAGCAGGCCGTCGCGGCTCCAGTTGGCCATGGTGGCCCAGATGGGTTTGCCCAGATTGTTAAAGGCCGCATTGGACACGAACAAAGCCCCCGTAAACACGAACGACCCCGCCGCATAGAATGAGAACGCGCGCACGATGCTTTCGCCCTGACCGCTAAGCCCAAAAGCCGCCGCGACGTAATCGGCACAAAGCGCCATGACCGCCCAGGTCACCCCCGTATAGAGCGCGCAGAATTTCAGCGCATCCTTATAGGCCTGCGCCACGCGATCCCCATAACCGGCCCCGGCATTCTGGCCGATGATGCCTCCGATTGCGCCGGACAGGGCGAAAATCCCGCCAAAGGCCAGAATGGTCAGGCGCATCACCACCCCCAGGCCGGCCACCGCGCTGTCTCCGTGTTCGGCCATGGCGCGCATCAGCACCCAGTTGCCGAAAGGCGTGGACACCTGCGTGGCAATCGCGGGCACGGCGATCAGGGCAAAGGGTGCCAGATACAGCCGCATATCCCCCCAGGCCGGACGGGTCAGGATATTGTGGGTATGGATCAGCCAGTACATCCCCAGCACCACCATACCGGCCCGCGACAGCACGATGGCCAGGGCCGCGCCCTCGATCCCCCATCCCATATAAAGGATCAGCAGCGGGTCCAGCAGAACGGCGGCCAGCCCGGCTGACATCGTGACCAGCATCGAGCGCGCCGCATCCCCCAGCGCCCGCAGCACTGCGCTGGTCATCATCCCCGCCGCGATCATCGGCAAGGACGGCAGAGAGATTTGCAAGAAGGACACGGCGGCCTCCAGCACCGGGCCTTCGGCCCCCGACAGCCGCAACAAAGGTTCGCAGAACGCAAAGACAGCCGCCGCGATCACCGCCTGCGCCCCCGTCGCATAAATCAGCGCCGAAGTCGCGATCCGCCGCGCCCGCCGCACGCGCCCCTGCCCCAACGCGCGCGAAACCAGCGCCACGGCGGCAATCATCATGCCAATCGCGATTGAGATCACAAAAAACTGCAAAGTCCCGGCAAAGCCGACGGCGGCGATCAGCTCTTCTTGCTCTAGCTTGGAAATCCAGAACAGCGCCAGGAAATCCACCAGGAACATGAAGCTCAGCCCCAAAGAGCCCGTCATCGTCATCACCACCACGTGGCGCATGGTCGAGCCCGTCAGGAACTTGGCCTGAGTCTGTTGCGTCCGGGGGGACATCTGATTACTCGGCCGGGGCGGGCAGCCCGCGGGCAAAGATCGTCTCGCGGCCCGGTTCGGGGTGACGCGGGATCAGCAGGGCCAGCATCAGGGAAATCCCCGCCATCGCCGCCGCCAGGAAAAACACCGCCCCCGGCGAAACCAGCCACAGATAGCCCAGCAGCGCGGGCAGGAACACGGCGGCGATATGATTGATCGTAAACGCCACGGCGGCCGTGGGCGCGATGTCCCCTGGATCGGCGATTTTCTGGAAATAGGTTTTCAGCGCCAGCGCCAGGGCAAAGAACATGTGATCCACCACATACAGGATCGAGGCCAGCAGCACCCCCCAGCCAAACCAGTAGATCCCGCCATAGAGCAGGAACACCACCGCCAGCCCGGCATATTCAAAGACCAGCGCGCGGCGCTCGCCGAAGCGGGCGACGATTTTGCCAAAGACCGGCGCCAGCACCATGTTGGCCACCAGGTTGATCAGATACAGGCTGGTGACTTCGTGCACCTCGAACCCGAAGCGTTCAACCATCATGAAGCCTGCGAACACGGTAAAGATCTGACGGCGGGCCCCGGCCATGAACTGCATCGCGTAATACAGCCAATACCGGCGGCGCAGGACGAATTTCTTGACCTGCGGATTGGGGGCCTCGAATTGCGGATAGGCCAGCAGGCAGAACAGCGCGATCAGGGCGGTCACGCCTCCGGCCATCATGTAGACGATGTTATAGGTCAGCCCCAGCGCATCCCACAGCAGCACAATCGCACCGTAGGCCACCAGCGTTGCCGCCGACCCGGCCGCCAGCAGCCAGCCCAATATCTGCGGTGCGCGGTCCTTGGGCAGCCATTGCAATTGCAGCGACTGGTTCACCGTCTCATAGTAATGAAACCCGATCGAGCTAAGCATCGTGATCGTCAAAATCCCGCCCAGCGAGGGGAACCACGCCGTCACCGCCGTCGCCACACCCAGCAGGATCAAGGACACCACCCCCAGCACCTGTTCGCGGATGAACATGATCAGGGCGATGACTCCGATCGCGAAAAAGCCGGGAATCTCGCGCACCGTGTGCAGCCAGCCGATATCGGCCCCATCGAACTGTGCGACCTCGATCACAAAGTTGTTCAGCAGGGCCGACCAGGTGGCAAAGGCAATCGGCATCGCTGCCGCCATCAAAAACAGCAGGCTGATCGGACGACGCCACAGCGGCAGATTACGGGCTTGTTCCAGGGGGGTCACGTGTAACATGCTTCACCCTTACGCCTGAAATCCCCATTTGGCGAGGCCCGTAGAAACCCGGTTCTGTGCACAGGCGCGCATTGGCCTTTTGCATGAATGCACGAACCTGATCTGAATCAATGAAATATGAATATGTCTATGCCAAAGCCCCCTGAACACCAAGGAGGGCCCCCGCATATGGATATTCTGAGCATCGTTGAACAAATAGGCGAGGCCCCGACGGCGGCTCTGCTGGGGGTTATCACCGGGGTCATCTTTGGCATTTCGGCGCAGCGGTCCCGGTTCTGCCTGCGCGCGGCCACGGTAGAGTTCGCCCGCGGACAGCTGGGGGATAAGGTGGCGGTGTGGTTCCTGACCATTTCCACCGCCATCGTCTGGGTGCAGGGCGCGCAGTTGCTGGGCCTGTTCAACGCCGCCGATGCCCGCCAGATGGCCATTCCCGGCAGCTGGTCCGGTGCCATCATCGGAGGCCTGCTGTTCGGCGTCGGCATGGTGCTGGCGCGCGGCTGTTCGGGCCGGCTGCTGGTGCTGGCGGCGACGGGGAACCTGCGCTCGGTCGTGTCGGGGCTGATCTTTGCGGTGGTCGCGCAAATGAGCCTCTCGGGTATCCTGTCGGATTTCCGCAATACCATCGCCTCGCTTTGGATCACCCAGGGCGGGCGCAACCTGGACCTGATCGCCGCCGCCGGATTGCCGGAATGGGGCGGGCTGGGGATCGGCCTGCTGTTTGCCGCGCTGGCGCTGGTCCTGTCCTGGCGCAATAAAATCTCGATCGCGCGGCTGTTTTTCGGGGCGGGCGTGGGCTTTGCCGTGGCGGTGGGCTGGGTCAGCACCTATGCGCTCAGCCAGATCGCCTTTGATCCGGTCACCGTCGAAAGCGTCACCTTCTCAGGCCCCTCGGCGCATACGTTGATGTTCTTTCTGGACCGGAACGAAGTGCTGCAATTCTCGGTCGGGCTGGTGCCGGGGGTGGTGATCGGCTCGTTCGTGTCCTCGTTCCTGAAGGGTGAATTCAAGTTTCAGGGCTTTTCCGACGAATCCAACATGCGCCGTTCCATGACCGGGGCGGTGCTGATGGGATTTGGCGCGATGCTGGCCGGAGGCTGCGCCATCGGAGCAGGCGTGACCGGCGGATCGGTCTTTGCCGGAACGGCCTGGCTGGCGCTGTTCTGCATGTGGATCGGCGCCATGAGCACCGATTTCCTGCTGGATCAGCGCGGATTGCGCGCCAAGCCGGTGTAATCCGGGCGCAAATATTCACGAAACCGTGAGGGCCGGGATTATTCCCGGCCTTTTTGCGTCTTTTACTATGCCGGCTGCAGACGGCGCCAACACTTGCCAGAAACCGATGAACATAGGACATATTGAAATGACCCTGAAACTCTCTGCTGCGCTGGCCGCCGCCACGCTGATCCTGGGCACTGCCGCCTTTGCCGCCACCGCCATTCAGACCGGCAGCTCGGCCAAGGGCAAAATCCTGACCGATGGCGCCGGCATGTCGCTTTATACCTTTGACAAGGACACCCCCGCCGTTTCCAACTGCTATGACGATTGCGCCGCGAAATGGCCGCCGCTGCTGGCCAGCAAACGCGCCAAGCCGCAAGGGGCCTTTGGCATCATCCTGCGCACGGATGGGGAACGCCAGTGGACCCACAAGGGAATGCCGCTTTACACTTGGTTCAAGGATGCCGCCGCCGGCGACATCACCGGCGATGGCGTCAAGGGCGTCTGGCACCTGGCCCGTCCGTAACCCGAGGCGCTGAAATGACAGTCCTGGACGAGATTGAAACTCTGATCCCTGACCTGCGCCGCTATGCCTATGCCCTGATGCGGGACAAAGAGGCAGGCGACGACCTTGTTCAGGACTGTCTGGAGCGCGCCGTCACCCATCTGCATACCCGCAAGGGCGGGTCTTTGCGGGGCTGGCTGCTGCGTATCCTGATCAACCGGCACCGCGATCTGATGCGCCGCGCCCCGCGCGCCGGGCACCTGATCGCGGTGGACGAGCTGCCAGCCGAACCCGCCCATCCGGCCCGTCAGGACACTCATATGGCCCTGCGCGAGACCGAGGCCGCGATCGCCCGCCTGCCCGAAGATCAGCGCCGTGCCCTGCTGCTGGTTGCCCTGGACGGGGCCAGTATTGACGAAGCCGCCCAGGCGCTGGACATTCCCAAAGGCACCTTGCTGTCCCGTCTGGCCCGTGCTCGGGCCAGTCTGCGCACCCTGACGGACCGGGACGCGCCCACCGCCCGCACCGGAGACCCGCACCCATGACCCACGCATCCCTCCCGCCGCTGACCGACGAAGAGCTGATCGCCTATTTCGAAGATACGCTGCCACCGCAGGACCGGGCCGCGGTGCAGGCCCGGCTGGAATTGGACCCCGCAGCGCAGGCCAAACTGGCCGATTGGGCGCAGCAGAATGCCGATCTTCAGGCGCTTTTCCCGGCCGAGCCGGCGCCCGACCGCCTGCGCGCCCTTCTGCGCGCCTCTCCGCCCCAAATCCAGCCCGAAATTCAGCCTGAACCGCAGCCCGGATTTCTATCGGGGCCGCGCTGGCGCGCGCTGGCGGCCAGTCTGGCAATGCTGGCCATCGGGGGCCTGGGCGGCTGGCTCAGCCATGCGCAGCTGGCCCCCATCCCCGGCGAAGCCGCGCAGCAAACCCTGGCCCAGGCGGCCCTGCGCGCCCATGAAACCTATGTGGTCGAGGTCGTCCACCCTGTCGAAGTCCCCGCCAGCCAGCGGGCGCATATGGACAGCTGGATGTCCAAACGCGTCGGCGCACCTCTTAGCCCCCCGAACCTCAGCCAATCGGGATATACGCTGATGGGCGGGCGCATCCTGCCTGCGGGCAGCAATGGCGCGGCGGGCCTGTATATGTACGAGGATGAAAACGGCGGGCGGATCACGCTCTATGTCTCGCAGGGGCAGGCGCGCGACAGCGCCTTCCGGTTTGCCCAGACGCCCGGCGCGCAAAGCCTGATGTGGCACGATCAGGGGCTGGGATATGCGCTGACCGGCGCGGTGCCACGAGACGATCTGAAAAAACTGGCCCAAAGCGCCTATGACCAGCTGCTGTAGACCTAATAGAAGCTCTGCGGGTCGATATCCACGCTGATCCGGGTCTGGTTGCCGGGTTTGAACTGTGTCAGCCAGCGCGCGATCGCGGCCTGTAGCGGCGCGCCCTTGTCGGCCTTGATCAGCAGGCGCACGCGATGCCGCCCGCGGATACGGGCAATCGGCGCGGGCGCGGGGCCGAACACCTGCGCGCCGATCTGGCGCAGAGGCGCGTCCATCCGGGCCATCTGATTGCCCAGATCGAACACCTCCTGCACGTCCGGAGACGACAGGATGATCCCCGCCATCCGCCCGAAAGGAGGCACATTGGCCACGCGGCGCTCGTCTGCCTCGGCCTGCCAGAACCCGGTCTCGTCGCCGGCAATGATCGCGCGGATCACCGGATGGTCCGGCTGATAGGTCTGCATCAGGGCCAGGCCCTTGCGCTCGGACCGGCCCGCGCGGCCCGCCACCTGCCGCATCAGCTGAAACGTGCGCTCGGCCGCGCGCAGGTCGGACCCCTGAAGCCCCAGATCCGCGTCAATCACCCCCACCAGCGTCAGCAGCGGAAAGTTATGCCCCTTGGCCACCAGCTGCGTGCCGATGATGATATCGGCGCCGCCGTTGGCAATCTCCTCGATCTGGGATTTCAACGCGCGGGCCGAGCCGAACATGTCCGAGCTAAGCGTCACCACACGCGCATCGGGAAACAGCGCCTGGGCCTCTTCGCTTAGACGTTCCACACCGGGGCCGACGGGGGCCAGATGGCCCTCGGCCTGACAATTGGGACAGGCCTCGGGCATTGGTTTCGTCTCGCCGCATTGGTGGCAGACCAGACGTTTCAGAAACCTGTGCTCCACCATCCGCGCATCGCAATGATCGCACCCGATCTGATGCCCGCAGGCCCGGCACAAGGTGATCGGCGCGTATCCACGGCGGTTGATAAACAGCAGGGATTGCTCGCCTTTTTCGGCGCGGGCCAGAACCTCGCGTTGCAAGGTGCCGGAAATCCAGCGGTCCGAGGGCAGCTTCTCCGCACGCATGTCAATCGCGCGCATGTCGGGCATCACGGCGGGGCCATAGCGGCTGCTCAGGGTCAGTTTGCGGTACTTCCCGGCCTCGGCATTTGTCCAGCTTTCCAAGGACGGCGTGGCCGAGGCCAGCACCACCTGAGCGCCGCAGATGCTGGCGCGCAGAACGGCCATATCGCGGGCATTATACAGCACCCCGTCCTCTTGTTTATAAGAGGTATCGTGTTCCTCATCCACGACGATCAGGCCAAGGTTCTGATAAGGCAGAAACAGCGCCGAGCGCGCCCCGATCACCACCTGAGCCCCCCCCTGCCCGACCATTTTCCAGATGCGGCGGCGCTCGGTCATGGTGACACCGGAATGCCATTCGGCAGGTTTCGCGCCAAAACGCGCCTGCACACGGGTCAGGAATTCTGCCGTCAGGGCAATTTCCGGCAACAGAACCAGCGCCTGACGGCCCCGGCGCAGACATTCGGCGACGGCCTCCAGGTAGACCTCGGTTTTGCCCGATCCGGTGACCCCATGCAGCAAGGTGGTGCCATAGCGTTCCGTCTGGATGGCAGCCCGCAGGGCCTGCGCGGCGGCAGCCTGATCGCCGGTCAGCGCCTTGCCCGCGTGTTCGGCATCCATCTGCGGGAAGGGCAGATCGCGCGGGCGGTCCTCTTCCAGAACGGAGCCTTGCTTGACCAGCCCCTTGACGACACCCGTGGACACGCCCGCATGGTCGGCCAGTTCCTTCAGCGTGAAGGCCAGCCCGCCATATTCGTCCAGCACCGCCAGCACACGGGCGCGGGCCTCTGTCATCCGGTCGGGATCGCGCCCGCTGGCGCGGTACACCTTCTGCATGGACGGAGGATCGCTCAGCCCCGGCGCGCGCGTCGCCAGCCGCAGCATCGCGGACAAAGGCGTCAGGGTATAATCGGCCGCCCGGCGCAGGAACAGCTGCATTTCCGCGCGCATCGGGGCTACATCCAGCACCCGCAGGATCGCACGGATCTTGCTGCGGTCGTAATCGCCCTTCCCCCGGCCCCAGACCACACCGATCACCTTGCGCGGGCCCAGGGGCACCTCGACGAAAGCGCCGGGCAGGCAGCCGCCCTCGGGGGCTTTGTAGTCCAGCACCCGGTTGATCGGCTGGGCGGTCAGAACGCCAACCAGCTCGCCCTCTTTATAGAATTCCGCCTGGCTCACGTTCCGTCCGGTGAAAAGGGTTTCGGGATCATCCCCATTGGGGTAAAGCCTGACCTAAGCAAAGTCCAACCGAACTGAGGTTCCTGACATGAAATTCTTCGTTGATACCGCCGAGATCGACGCCATCGCCGAGCTGCACGCCCTGGGCATGGTGGACGGTGTGACCACCAACCCCTCGCTGATCAAGAAATCCGGCCGGGACATTCTGGAAGTCACCCGCGAAATCTGTGATCTGGTCAGCGGCCCGGTGTCCGCCGAAGTCACCGCCACCGATGCCGATGACATGATCGCCGAAGGCCGCAAACTGGCTGAAATCGCGGAAAACATCGCTGTCAAAGTCCCCCTGACCTGGGACGGGCTGAAAGCCTGCAAGGTGCTGACGGACGAGGGCAAAATGGTCAACGTCACCCTGTGTTTCAGCGCCAATCAGGCGCTGCTGGCCGCCAAGGCCGGCGCGACCTTTATCAGCCCCTTCATCGGCCGTCTGGACGACATCGCGCTGGACGGGATGGAGCTGATCGAGGACATCCGCACCGTCTATGACAACTACGGGTTCGAAACCGAGATCCTGGCCGCCTCGATCCGGTCGGTGAATCACGTTCTGGACTGCGCGCGCATCGGCGCCGACGTGATGACCGCACCGCCCGGCGTGATCAAATCGCTGGTCAACCACCCGCTGACCGATAAGGGGCTGGATGCTTTCCTGGCGGATATCAAAGCAGCGGATATCAAGATCCTCTGATCCGGCGACCGGCGGTCATATGCCTGCATAAAAAAACATAAAGAAATGCCGGGACAGATTTGTTATTGTCCCGGTAAAGACCAAGAGGCAGACATGAGCACCAAGCCCGTCATCGACGCGAACCTGCGGGAAAAAATCCTTGCGGAACCGGATGTTATTCTGGACGATCAGGATTTGATGCGCGCCCTTGTGGCCGCGAATGAACGCGCCATGGGCAGCAATATCGTGGACCTGCGCGGGGTTGCGATGGAACGTCTGGAAACCCGGCTGGACCGGCTGGAGGACACCCACCGCAGCGTCATCGCCGCCGCCTATGAAAACCTGGCCGGCACCAATCAGGTGCACCGCGCCATCCTGCGAATGCTGGAGCCCACCAATTTCGAATCCTTCCTGCGCGATCTTGGCGGCCCCGTGGCCGAGGTGCTGCGTGTGGATTGCGTGAAACTGGTGCTGGAAACCGCGCAGACGGACGAGGATCCGGTGCTCAAGCGGCTGGGCGGGGTGCTGTCCGTTGCCCGCGCCGGGTTCATTGACGCATATCTGTCCGCTGGCCGCAGCGCGCCGGTCCGTCAGGTCACCCTGCGCCAGATCCACGAAGGCGACCTACAGGTCTATGGCGACGACGCAGGGTATGTGCGCTCTGAGGCCTGCCTGAAACTGGATTTCGGCCCCAGCCGCCTGCCTGGAATGCTGGTCATGGGGGCCGAAGACCCGCACCAGTTCAGCCCGCAGCAGGGCACCGATCTGCTGGGCTTCTTTGCCGGCGTATTCGAGCGCACAATGCGGCGCTGGCTGGCATGACCCTGATCTCCGAGGCCGCCCGCGACGCACTGCAAACCTGGCTTGAGGGAATGCGCGCGCTCAACGGGTCTTCGGACAACACGCTGGAGGCCTATCGCCGGGATGTCACCGATTTCCTGGCCTTCATCACCGAACACAAAGGCGCCCCGCAGGGGCTGAAAGCGCTTGAAAACGTCACCGTGTCGGACATGCGCGCCTGGATGGCCCAGACCCGCGGCACCGGGATCGCGCCCCGGTCTCTGGCGCGCAAACTGTCCTCGGTCAAAAGCTTCTTTCGATGGCTGGCTGAACGCGAGGGCTTTGACCCGTCCGCCGTTCTGTCCACCCGATCGCCGAAATTCCACCGCAAACTGCCCCGCCCGCTGGATGTCGATGCCGCCCGTGCGATGATCGACACGGTCGAACTGCAATCGGGCAAAGACTGGGTGTCCGCCCGCGATACGGCGGTGGTGACCCTGCTATACGGCTGCGGTCTGCGGATCTCTGAAGCCCTGAGCCTGACCGGCCGCGACTTGCCTCTGGCCGCCAGCCTGCGCATCCTGGGCAAGGGCGGCAAAGAGCGCATCGTCCCGCTGATCGCCCCCGCCCGCCACGCGGTCGAGCGCTACACCCACCTGTGCCCCTTCCCGATTCAGGACGACCAGCCGGTGTTTCGCGGCGAACGCGGCGGTAAGCTCAGCTCGCGCCAGATCCAACTGGTGATGGAGCGCGCCCGGATGCAGCTGGGCCTGCCTGCCTCTGCCACGCCCCACGCCATGCGCCACAGCTTTGCCACCCATCTGCTGAATGCAGGCGGCGACCTGCGCGCCATTCAGGAACTGCTGGGCCATGCCTCGCTGTCCACAACGCAAGCCTATACAGCTGTGGACTTGGACCGGCTTATGGACGTATATCAAAAAAACCACCCCAAGGCGGGCTAGGTTGTTTCAAAGGCAATTGTTTTGAATTTTACAAATGAATCCAAAGCCTTGTCCGTCCACCTTCTGACGGCCACCGGCGCGGTCTTTGCCATGCTGGCGATGCTGGCCGCCGCTCAGGACAAATGGAGCCTGATGTTCCTGTGGCTGGTCGTCGCCTTCGCCGTGGACGGCATAGACGGCCCCCTGGCGCGCAAATACCATGTCAAACACTACGCGGCCCGCTTTGATGGCGTCCTGCTGGACCTGATCATCGACTACCTGACCTATGTGTTCATCCCGGCCTTTGCGCTGTTTAAATCCGGGCTTCTGCCCGGCTGGACCGGCTGGTTCGCGATCATCATCATCACCTTCGCCAGCGCCATGTACTTCGCTGACAGCCGCATGAAAACAAAGGATAATTCCTTCCAGGGCTTTCCCGGATGCTGGAACATGCTGGTGCTGGTGCTGTTCGCGCTACACCCCAATTTCTGGGTCATCCTGGCGCTGGTCTCCGTGCTGGCCGTCGCGATGTTCCTGCCGCTGAAATTCATTCACCCCGTCCGAACCGAGCGCTGGCGCCCCCTCTCGCTGCCCATCGCCCTGGCCTGGACCTTCTTCGCTGGCTGGGCCGCATGGGTGGATTTCCACCCCGAAAGCTGGGCACACTGGGGCCTGGTCGTCACCTCGCTCTACCTGCTTCTGGTCGGGATCGCGCAGCAATTGCTCCCGCTCAAAGACTAAATCAGCACCCCCGCAGCCCCTTCGTGCCGCAACAGCCAAACCTTGGTCTCAACCCCGCCACGGCCTGAAAACCCACCCAGCCCACGGGCCCCCAACACCCGATGGCACGGAATCAGAATCGGAAGGGGATTGCCCCCACACCCCTGCCCAACCGCCTGCGCCGACACCCCCAGATCCGCTGCAATCTCTCCATATGTGCGCGTCTGACCAAAGGGAATCGCCCGCATCGCATCGCATACCCGCTGCTGAAAACCGCTACCGCTGGGCTTCAAAGGCAAATCGAACTGCCTTCTTTGCTCCTGAAAATACTCATGCAATTGCCTCTCCGCCCGCGCCAGCAATTCCGAGCAATCCTTCCCCCCGCGCCCCCATGCACATCGCACAATCGCGCCATCCTCTTCGGTCAGGATCACAGGGCCAGTGGGTGTTTCAACGGTTGTCTGCATAGCCGCCAGCCAAACGCAAAACGGCCCCGCAATCAAGCAGGGCCGTCATGACTGTCATGAAACATCGCGCCGGGATCAGCCCAACGCGTCATTGCAGCGCTGGCATGTCCCCGCATGAGCATGGGTGCCCACATCCGGCAGGATTTTCCAGCAGCGCTGGCATTTCTGCCCTTCGGCTTTTTCGAACACCACGCCCACACCTTCGATCTCGGGCAGGCGGAAGGCCTCGGCCGGGATCGGATCGGCGGTCAGCGCCATCCCCGAGGTGATGCAGATATCCTCGAACGGGACAGTTTTCAGCGCGGCCAGCATGTCCTCGTTTCGGATATGCACCACCGGCGCGGCCTCCAGCGAGGCCCCGATCACCTTATCCGTCCGCTGGATTTCCAGCGCCGCCGTCACCACACGGCGGGCGCGGCGGACCTCGGCCCATTTCGCGGCCAGAGGCTCGTTCAGCCAATCGGCCGGCGTGTCGGGGATGTCCTGCAAATGCACGCTGCTATCGTCACCGGGGAAGCGTTCAAGCCAGACCTCTTCCATAGTGAACACCAGGATCGGGGCCAGCCAGGTGGTCAGCCGGTGGAACAGGATGTCCAGCACGGTGCGCGCCGCACGGGCCCGCAGCGTGTCGCCATCGCAATAGAGCGCATCCTTGCGGATATCGAAATAAAACGCCGACAGATCCACGGTGGCAAAGTTGAACACGGCACTGAACACGCCCTGGAAATCGAAGCTGGCATAGCCGGTACGCACCTTGTGATCCAGCTCGGCCAGACGGTGCAAAACCCATTGTTCCAGCTCGGGCATATCGGCGGGGGCGACGCGCTGCGAGTCCTCGAACTGCGCCAGGCTGCCCAGCATAAAACGCATCGTGTTGCGCAAACGACGATAGCTGTCAGCGACCCCTTTCAGAATTTCCGGCCCGATCCGCTGGTCGGCGGTATAGTCCGTCTGGGCCACCCACAGGCGCAGGATGTCGGCCCCGTATTGCTGCACGACTTTCTCGGGTACGATGGTGTTGCCCAGCGATTTGGACATTTTGTTGCCCTTCTCGTCCAGGGTGAACCCGTGCGTGACCACGTTACGATACGGCGCGCGCCCCTTGGTGCCACAGGCTTGTAGAAGGGACGAGTGGAACCACCCGCGGTGCTGATCCGTGCCCTCCATATAGACATCGGCGATGCCGTCCTTGGTGCCGTCTTCGCGGTCGCGCAGCACGAAGGCATGGGTCGAGCCGCTGTCGAACCACACGTCCAGCACGTCGAACACCTGCTCCCATTCGTCCGGGTTATAAGCATCGCCCAGGAAGCGCTCCTTGGCACCGTCCTCGTACCAGCAATCCGCGCCCTCAGCGTCGAACGCGGCGACGATACGAGCGTTGACCGCCGGATCGCGCAGCAGGAAATCATCCGCCGTCGGCAGCGTGTCCTTTTTGACGAAACAGGTCAGCGGCACGCCCCAGGCGCGCTGGCGCGACAGCACCCAGTCGGGGCGGGTTTCGATCATTGAATACAGGCGGTTGCGCCCGGTTTGCGGCGTGAACTTCACCAGCTCGTCGATCGAGGTCAGCGCCCGTTCACGGATCGTTTCCCCATAGGTGTCATCGCCCCCCGCCGGTTTGTCGATGGCGGCAAACCATTGCGGCGTGTTGCGGAAGATCACTGGGGCCTTCGACCGCCAGCTATGCGGATACGAGTGTTTCACCCGGCCCCGCGCGATGATGCCACCCGCCTCGACCAGCTTGGCGATCACGGCCCCGTTGGCCTTGTCTTCCTTGCCCTTGTGGTTGAACACGCGCAGCCCGGCAAAGAAGGGCACATGGGGCAGGAATTCGCTGTCCTCGCCTACGTTGTGGGTCATGCGGTCGATCCAGTTGCGCTTGACGAAACATTCATAGTCATCCGCACCATGGCTGGGCGCAGTATGCACAAAGCCCGTACCCGCGTCGTCAGTGACATGGTCGCCGTCGATCATCGGCACGTCGTAGTCCCAGAACCCATCGGCCCCGGCGATACCAGCGAAGGGGTGTTTAAGGATCATGCCGTCAAACTCGGCTGGAGCCACATCACGGACACGGGTGAACTCGGTCACGCGGGATTTCGTCAGCGCATCCTCGGCCAGAGCATCCGCGAAGACGTAAAGATCACCAGGCTTGGTCCAGCTTTCTTCCTCGGTCGCGTCCACGCGGTACAGGCCATAGGCGATCTTGGGGTTATAGGCGACGGCCTTGTTCGAGGGGATCGTCCAGGGCGTCGTCGTCCAGATCACCACGCGCGCATCCGCCAGCCCTTCGGGGGCCGATTTGAAGGCAAACGGCACCCAGATCGTGTGCGACTGGTGGTCGTGATACTCGATCTCGGCCTCGGCCAGGGCGGTTTTCTCCACCGGAGACCACATCACGGGTTTCGAGCCCTGATACAGCGTGCCGTTCATCAGGAATTTCATGAACTCGTCGGCGATCACGGCCTCGGCGTGGAAATCCATCGTCAGATAAGGATCGTCCCAGTTGCCGGTGATCCCCAGGCGTTTGAACTCGGACCGCTGCACATCCACCCACTGATCGGCAAAGGCGCGGCATTCGCGGCGGAATTCCACCACCGGCACGTCATCCTTGTCCTTGCCCTTCTGGCGGTACTGTTCCTCGATCTTCCATTCGATGGGCAGGCCGTGGCAATCCCAACCGGGGACATAGCGCGCATCGAAGCCCATCATCTGATGAGACCGCACGATCATGTCCTTGATCGTCTTGTTCAGCGCGTGGCCGATATGCAGGTGGCCGTTGGCATAGGGCGGGCCGTCATGCAGGGTAAAGGGCTGACGGCTGCCATCGGCGGCCTTGGTCCGCAGGCGACCGTAGATGTCCATGTCCTCCCAGCGTTGCAGCCAGGCGGGTTCGCGTTTGGGCAGGCCCGCGCGCATGGGGAAATCGGTTTGCGGCAGGTTCAGGGTTTGCTTGTACTCAGGGGTATCGGCGCACATCGGTGGCGTCCTTCGAATAGTCATCATGTCTGGGTGTGTGGGGGCGGCGCGGTATCCCATACGCCTTGTCCCGGCGGCTCATGGTGTCAGAGCGCCGGGCTGGTAATTCGAATAATGATCGCGATCAGATGCATCATGGGCCGCTTATACGGCGCGGCAACGCGGGGGTAAAGCCGTCTTGGCCTCGCGCGGCAATCGCGCCCAAGCCTGGGCAACGCCGTGTTTATCTGTCTGGCTGGCTGGGTCTGGCGGCGTAGCTGGCAAAGGCTGGCTGCGGGGCTGGATCTGGCTTGCTGAATAGATCAGTCGGGCTGGATGGCCGGTGATTCCGTCGCCATCTGGCTATGGGGTATATTTAGGGGCTCCCCGCACGCCCGTCAAGAGATTTTCTATATTTTTCAATTAGTTGATAGGTTTTGTCAGGATTTAAAACCCAAGTAATTTCGTCAGAAAACCGCCGACGCGACAAACTGGCCCTTGCCCGGCCACGGCAGATCACTAGGGTTCCCCTGCGCGCTGAAAGGAATGCAAATGGCTGCCATCCCTCCTAAATTTGACATCACCCGAGACGACATCGCGCGGGTTGTCCACAGCTTCTATGCGCTGGTGCGCCAGCATCCTGGGCTGGGGCCGGTTTTCGCCGCGCATGTCACCGACTGGCCCCACCACGAAGAGAAAATCATCCGTTTCTGGGCCAACGCCATTCTGCACGAGCGGGACTATGACGGAAACCCGCTGCTGGTGCATCGGGATGCGGGCAATGTGCGGCCCGGAATGTTCGACCCGTGGCTGGGCCTGTTCGATACGGTGCTGCGGCAGGAATTGCAGCCCCAGCAAGCCGCCGCCTGGTCCACGCTGGCGCATCGGATCGGCCGGTCCCTGCGCGCCGGTGTGGTCGAGAAAATCCACGGCGCCGATGGCGTGCCGCGCCTGTTCTGATCAGCTCTGACCGAACAGCCCGGTCAGCGCGCGCCGCACCAGCCCGGTCACCGAGGGGCTGTCGTTGCGCACGAAAGGCAGCGGGCGGCAGACCTCGATCGCGGCGACACCGACACGGGCGGTCAGGGCACCGTTTACCACGCCTTCGCCAAAACGGCGCGAGAGTTTGGACAGCAGCCCGCCCCCCGCCAAAGAGCCCAGCAGATCATCGCCCACCGCCACGGCCCCCGTGGCCACCAGATGCGTCATCACCGCCCGTGCCAGACGCCAGCTGCCCAGAGTCCCCGCCCGCCCGCCGTAAATCTCGGCCACGCGGCGGATCATCCGCAGGTTTGAGGTCAGCGCCGCGAACACATCCGCCAGCGCCAGCGGCACGATGGCTGTGACCGTGGCGACCTGCCGGGCGGCGGCCTCGACCTCGCGCAGGGCAGCCTGATCCAGCGGGGTCAGCAGCTCGGCCTCGGCCAGATCCAGCAGGGCATCGGCGTCGAATTGTTCGTCCTTGCGTTCGTTGAAATTGGCACGGGCCCAGTCCAGCTCGGGGCGGCCAGCGTAAAGGGACAGAATGCGCCCGACCACCTGCCGCGCCTTGGCCAGGTCATGATCCGCGCGCGCCTCGGCCCCGGCGCGGTGCAGCCGATCCAGACGCGCCAGACGGCTGAAGGCGGCCAGCTCGCGGATCGCGGCAATCGCCAGCACCAACACGAACGCCCCCATCAACACGCTGACCGCATAGCCCAGCAGCGGCATCCGCGCGATCAGCCCGGTCACGAAATCCCAGGCCGAGACAGACAGAACCGCCCCCAGCAGACCCAGCCCCAGCCCCCAAGCCCATTTCGCCAAAGACGACCGGCGCGCAGGCCGGGCCGCCAGCACCACGGCCTTTTGCATGGCCGCGCCCGTGGGGGCCTCGGTGTCCGGAACCGGCGGAGCGCTATCCGGGCCTTCGGCCGGGGCGGCATTTTCCAGATCGATCAGGACCGGGCCTTTTGCCTTTTCCGTGCTCATGGTTGCGGCTCCTTTTGCCAGACCAGACAAACATCGGGCAGCCCTTCGTCATTGCCCTCGCCTGCGGTGTGGGCAACCTCAGAAAACCCCTGCGCCAGATAGAAAGCGCGCGCCAGATGGTTGCTTTGCAAGGTCCATAATTCCAGCCGGGGGCTAAGCGTTTTGGCATCGTTCAGCAGCCCCCGCCCCACTCCGTGCCCCTGCGCGCGCGGGTGGACATAAAGCGCGTGAACCCGCGCGCCATCTCGCATGATAAACCCGGCAATCCCCGTTTCATCCCGCACAAAGCGCACCCATTTGCGCAGCACCACCTTGGCCATCAGCTGCGCATCGGACAGCCATCCACGCCCGGTTTCGCCTGCCGTGCGCGTGTGCAGCCACAGGATGCTTAGCAACACGGGCACATGCCACAGCCGGGCCATATGAGGCCCCATATGCGCCCCCTGCGTCATGACAGCCTGTCCCCGATCAGGAATTGCGCGGCGCGGTCCAGCCGGATGTGGGGCGGTCCCTCGCCCGGCTTCAAGGACAGGGGCGAGGGGGCGAAGGACATAATCCTGTAATCGGCGTCGAGCCATTTTTCATCTCCGGCACGGGCGGGGGAAAGAAGTCGGGCGGGATCTTCGGGCAGCGCCCCCGGATAGAAGGCAGCGCGTTTGCCCGTGTCCTGCAAAATACCGCGCACCACATCCAGAGGCTGGCCTTCGTGTGTCAGCCGGTCCTCGGTCGTGGCCCTAAGCGCGGCAATCGCCATCGCCGCCGTTTCCGCCCCGGCGAAATCGGCCCGGTCGCGTGCCTCGCGGGTCAGGGCCTCCATGATGGCGGTCAGGCGGGCGTGCTGGCTGTGGTGCAGATGGTCCGTCTTGGTGGCGGCAAACAGGATCTTTTCAACCCGCTTGCCCAGCAAAATCCGCGTCAGAAACGCGTTCCGACCAGGCCGGAATGCAGACAGAATATCGGCCATGGCGCGGCGCAGATCCTCAACCGCCTGCGGGCCATTATGAATCGCGCCCAACGCGTCCACCAGCACCACCTGCCGGTCGATCCGGGCAAAATGATCGCGGAAAAACGGCTTGACCACCTTGGATTTATAGGCGTCATAGCGGCGCTCCATTTCGCGCAGCAATGTCCCGCGTTTTGCGCCCCCGCCCGCCAGAGGCGCAAAGGTCAGCGCCGGGCTGCCCGCCAGATCGCCCGGCAACAGGAACCGCCCCGGCGTGCAATCGGCAAACCCGGCATCCCGCGCGGCGATCAGATAAGTGGCAAAGGCCTGCGCCAGCGCCTGCGCCGTGGGTTCATCATGGCGCGCGGCCCCATCCGCTGCGCGCGCCTGTTGCAGATAGGCCTCTGCCTGCGGGCGCGCGGCGATCCGTTCGAGGGTTTCGGCGGCCCATTCGGCATAGGATTTATCCAAAAGCGCCAGATCCAGCAGCCATTCCCCCGGATAGTCGACAATATCCAGATGGATCGTGCGCGGCCCGGACAACCCAGACAAAAGCCCCGTCGGCCGGACCTTAAGCGACAGGCGCAACTCGGAAATCGAGCGCGTGGAATCGGGCCAATAGGGCACCGGCGCAGTCAGCGCGGTCAGGTGGTTTTCAAACTCGAACCGCGGAATGGTGTCATCGGGCTGAGGCTGTAGATAGGCCGCCTCGATCCGGCCCTCGGCCCCGGCCAGCAGGCCCGGCATCCGCCCCCGATCCAGCAAATTGGCCACCAAAGACGTGATGAACACCGTCTTGCCCGACCGTGCCAACCCCGTCACGCCCAGCCGGATCACCGGCTCGAAAAACGTCTCGGATATACTGTCGCCGATGCTTTCGACCCCACGGGTCAGCCCATCGGCCAGATCGGTCAGTCCCACACCCATTTACCCTTCGTTTACTTTACCACCCCAAGATAGGCACAGAACCCCCGCCGGGGAAGCTCCGCCAAGCTTATTGTCCGATTTTGTTCAAAGATCGGCGATCAGAGTGTTTTTTCGGACCCGCGCTTTTCCGCGCCGGGAATTTGGGCTATGGCGGCGACATGCCCAGATTTGCTCTATCGGTAGAATATCACGGCGCGCCCTTTGCCGGGTGGCAGCGTCAGGCGGATCAGCCCTCGGTTCAGGGCGCGATCGAGGCGGCTTTGGCGCGGCTTGAACCCGGCCCGCACACGATTGCCGCAGCAGGGCGGACGGATGCCGGGGTGCACGCGCTGGCCCAGGTGGCCCATTGCGACCTGCAAAAAGAGTGGGATCCGTTCCGCCTGTCCGAGGCGCTGAACTATCATCTGAAGCCTCAGCCCGTCGCGATCCGGCAGGCCCGGCGCGTGGCCGATGACTGGCACGCACGGTTTTCCGCGGTTGAGCGGCAATACAGCTTTCGCCTGCTGATGCGGCGCGCGCCGGCCACGCATGACGCCGGGCTGGTCTGGCAGGTTCCGCAGCCGCTGAATCTGGAGCCAATGCAAGAGGCCGCGCAATACCTGCTGGGGCGGCATGATTTCACCACGTTCCGGTCCTCGATCTGCCAGGCGGCCAGCCCGGTCAAAACGCTGGACGAGCTGACCATCACACAGACCGAGGGCTGGTCCGGGCCAGAGCTGCGTTTCTTTTTGCGCGCCCGCTCTTTTCTGCATAATCAGGTGCGCAGTTTCGTGGGAACGCTGGAACGTGTCGGCGCGGGATCCTGGACGCCCGAAGACGTGCGCACCGCGCTTGAGGCCCGCGACCGCGCGGCCTGTGGGCCGGTCTGCCCGCCGCAGGGGCTGTACCTGTCCGGCGTCGTCTACCCCGACGCGCCCTTCGAAACACCCGCGCTGAAACGCCCCGGCGCATAGGGCGTCATGTCGATATTGGGGGTCTGCCCGGCAACCAGCTGCGCCAGCAGACGGCCGGTTCTGGCCCCGCCGGTCAGCCCCACGTGATGATGCCCGAACCCCAGAAAAGCGCCTTTTATATCAGGGGATTGCCCGATTATGGGCAGAGAATCGGGCAGCACGGGCCGGTGCCCCATCCACTCGGTTTTTTCGTCCCAGCTCAGCCCCGGCATGGCGGCGCAGGCCTGCCGCAGCAGCAGATCGAACGGCGCACGCGAGGGCTGCGCCCTCAGCCCTCCGAATTCGACAATCCCGGCAAGACGCAAACGCCCCTCCATCGGAGTGGCCACGAACTGGCCCGCGCTGAACAAAATGGGCGATTCCGGCATGATTGAGGGGTTCCACAGCTCGATATGATAGCCGCGTTCGGTTTCCACCGGCGCCCGGACGCCCAGGCTGCGCGCCAGCGGGCCGCTCCAGGCGCCCGCGGTCAGGACCACCGCATCGCAGGCCATCATTTTGCCATCGACACGCAGCCCGCTGACCCGGCCGGTCTTATGCGAAATTTCCGTGACATCGCCCCGCACGAAATCCCCGCCCTGCGCCACAAGATGCGCCACCAGCGCCTTGACATAGGCCCCCGGATCGGAAATCCGCCCGTGATCGCCGAAAACCGCGCCGATTGACACATCCCCGGTCAGCGCCGGATCGTATTGCCGCAGGGCCGCGCCCTCGAACTCTTGCCAGGAAAACCCGTTTTCGCGCTTGAGAGCGTAGGTATAGGCGTCCGCCTCGAAATCCCTGCGCGTCCGATAGGCATAGACGAAATCACACGGGTGCAGATAGGGCGCGGCCGGGGTGCCCAAGGCCAGCGCCCGGTGATCGGCCAGGCTGTCTGCGATCAACGCGGTCAAAGCCCGCGCCGTCGCCCGCGCATCCCGATCATTGGCTCGCCGCAGATAGGCCAGCAGCCAGGGGGCCAGACGCGGCAGATAGCTCCATTTCAGGAACAGCGGCCGGGACGGATTGAACAGATAGGACGGCCCCTGACGCAGCAGGCCCGGCACCGGCACCGGCACCACAGCACAAGAGGCCAGCACCCCGCCGTTTCCATAAGAGGCCCCCTCGCCCGGTTCCAGCCGGTCAATCAGGGTCACTTTCAGGCCGGCTCGCTGGGCCCAGATGGCAGTCGCGGCGCCGACAATTCCGGCCCCAATAATCGCGACATGGCTGTCTGGCATGTGTCGTGTTTCCTTTTCTCTGAACGGTCATGATGCAGATGCGGCACGGGCTTGCCAAGCCCCGTGAAAATACGGGTTTTGTGCATGTTTAGCGTGGTCGCCCGGAAATGACAGGCCTTGTCAGCAAAGAACAATTCCTATTGCGCCCCCAAGCGTGTAGCTTTGGGGAAACCGACGCGTTTTCGACCATTGAAAGAGTGCCCATCATGAAGATCTCCGCCCTGGCGCTGGCCGCCGCCCTGCTGATCCCTACGGCTACGCTGGCCGGTTCCGGCCCGCTGAAAACGCTGGCGCTGGGTCAGGATCTGTTCGCCTACGGGCAGGCCCAGCAAGACCCCGTTATGGTGCTGAGCGCGGCCAAGATCACCGGCTCGGTATTCATCGAAGACGTCCAGCGCCCCACCCAGACCCGCCCCGGCGCCGCGCCCGGTACGGATGACAGCGCCCCGGCCGATCCCACTGTGGTGACGGCCGCGCAGATGTATCAGATCGCCTATGATCTGGCCGAGGGGGACGACGCCCTGCAAGCGCGGATCGAGGATGCCTCGGTCGAGGGCAGCCGCGGGCGCATTGGCGGGGCCAGCCGGACGCTGAACCGTTTGCAGGCCGGCTATATAGACATGGTGCGCCTCGAATTCGAAGGCGGTATCCTGGCCGAGCTGGCCATTCTGGGCAATGACGGGTCTAATCTGGATCTCAAGGTGCTTGATGAAAAAGGCAACACGATCTGCCGGGAACAGGGGGCTTCGGACAAGCTGTATTGCGCCTGGACACCCACACAGAACGGCGTGTTCTTTGCCGAGGTCGAAAATGTCAGCTCCAAGCGGAACAGCTATTACGTGCTGACGAACTGAACGGGGTTATCCCTGGGTTACATTTTGCTGAACCACCTTGGCGCACCGCACCATCAGCTGTTCGACCTCCAGCATACGCCTGACATTGCCAGAGCCAATGAGACTCGGGGTTATGTTCTCGGGCAGTTCCTTACGCCGCGCGCTTTGTAAAAAGGCTTCGATCTGGGCAACGAATTCCGGGGACTGACGGTCGATTTCCAGATTGCGGGTCCTGTCACGTTCGACACTCTCGGCCGCGTCCTCTAGCCTTTCGATCAGGGTAAGCACCCCGGCGGTTTCACAGGATGCGTGCGCCAGGATCAACGTCGCATCGCGGTCCAGTTGCCGGTCATCGGTCTCGTCCAGATACTGCCAAAGTGGGAAAAATGCGAAAACCGAGGCCGCCGCAACCGCCAGCCGCTCGACGGACAGGAATAGTTTCAACATCTGGGAATATCTCTCGATCCACATAGAGACCCCCGCCAAAGCTGGCGGGGGGCTGATTTTTCAGAGTCGCTTAGTTCTGGCTGATGGTCTGCTCCAGCCAGGGCAGGAACTTGGACACCTTGGTATAGGCCGAGAACAGGGCGTTTTCCGCGCAGGTGTTGTTGGGACCGGCGGACAGGCCCCAGCTGACGATCCCGGCCTGAATATAGCTGCCATCGTCCAGCGGCACCACCAGCGGGCCGCCGCTGTCACCCTGACACGAGGTCTTGCCGCCTTCAAAGCTGCCCGAGCAGATCATGTTCTCGGTCAGCGGCAGGGGCGCGCGTTTGACCAGCTCTTCCCAGGCTTTCTGCATGTCGCTCTGGTTCAGGCGAAAGATCGAGGCCGCCTGCACAAAGGCCTTGCTGGCCGGGCGGGCGCGCGCCTTCATCAGGGCCTCGTTGCAGGTGTCGCGTGACATCATCTGGATTTCGGCCTGATACATCTGGTTGGGGTGTTTGCCCCCGTTCACCAGCCCCCAGCCGGTCACCACGGTGGGCACCCCGGCCTGATCCAGCACATCGCCGAAGTTCTGATCGGGCACCTGGATCGTGCGGTAGTTCGAGTTCGGACGACGCGCCAGTTTGATCAGGGCCACATCCCCGTCCCAGCCATTGGGGTTATAATTGGGGTAACGGATGATTTTCTCGACCGGGACGTTATCGCCCTGGCCATCGCCAATCACGTTGGTGCCGGTCAGCACGGTCAGCTGCGAGGGATGCAGATCGAAGTATTTCCCGTTCTTGTCCTGATGATGGATACAGTGGGCCGCCGTCAGCACCCAGCGATCCAGAATCAACGAGCCACCGCAGAAATGCGCATCGGGCGACAGCGGGTAACCGGCGATCATCAGGCCAACCTGCCAGGGCCAGGCGCCGTTCGCGGCCAGCTCGCCGCCGATCACCTTGGATCCGCTGCCATCCTTGGCCATCTGCTCGGCGCGTTCGGCCTTGCGGTTCGACGCGGCGAAATCAAAAGGCGAGGCATTGGCCGCATCCACCGCCGGCATCTCGATTTCCTGCGCGGTCACGGCTGGCGCGGTCATCAGCGCCGCCGCCATCACCAGGCCGGCCCACTTTGGGCCAGCCCATTTCAGACTGTTGAATTTAAAGGCTTTCATATCGGTTCCTTTCACTAAGTTTTGCGTCAAATACAGTGCGCTTAAGTCACATTCTAAGGCTATTCGGGCACGTTCAGATGCACAGAGTAGCGTTTTACATCCAGTTTCGGCAGGCCACCCGAGCCAGACAGGGAAAGATCGCGCGCGCTTTCATCCGGGGCCAGCGCCGCCCCCAGATAGGCCTGTAATGCGCCGCCCGTCGCGGGCAGATCGCGGGTCTGAATCGGGTCGGCCAGGGCTGTCAGCTCGGTTCGGGGGGCCCCATCGCGGGCAGGAGTGGAAATCACGATCAGTTCTTCTATACCGGCCCGCCCCCGCCCATCGGCCCCGGCCGGATTCTGGATCAGCAGACCGATTTCCTGTTCCTCGCCAAAGGCAATGCGGTTCGAAATTCCCGGTTCGGGCCAGATCGCCGTGACGCCCAGTTCGCGATCCACATAGAGCACAGTGACGTCCTGCGCCTCAAGATCGGTATTGCGCAGGCTCAGCCACAGCTGATCGCAGTGCTGCACCGAAACCGGCGCCGAAACCGGGGTTTGGGCGGCGTCCGGATCCGCGCAATCGCCATCCTTGCCGATCTGCCCGGCGACATGGCGCAGGCTTTGGCCGATGCCGGTGCTGAACAGGCTGAACCCGCCCGAACTGCCCTGTTCAGCCATCGACAGCGCAATACGCAAACGGCCCGTGCGGGCCACACGTTCCAGAAAATCGGCCAGGTGCAATTGCAATTGCGGGTATTCGGCGCCGTTCAGATCCAGACGCGGGCTAGAGCCCGGCCCGTGCGGGTCCAAAATCCCGTCGCGCCCGGCCAAAGCCAGCGTCCCGTCCACCAGATAGGGCTGCATATCGAACGCGGGGGCATTCAGGCGCACCCCCTCCAGCGCGTCGGCTTGCGCCAACCCGTCCAGCATCGCCGTCAGCGCCCCATAATCCTGCCCGTCCATGGCATCCGCGCGGATCGGCACACCCAGACGCACGGGCTGAGGCAATCCGGGCTGCGTAACCATGGCATACCCGGCCGAAGGCAGCGGATCATCGGACAGCAACGTCGCGCTATTGGCCTGTAGCCCGGTCAACCGCGCGCGGGCCAGAGCCGTCTGATCCGTCAGGCTGGCAAAGATCTGCACAACGGCCCCCTCGGCCAATCCGTGCAATAACCCGGCCTGCAACTGATCCCCGTCAAAGGCATAGCGCTTTTTGGGGGTGGCCTGTCCGAAAACACCTGCGGCCAGCAGGGTGCCCTCTGCGTCCGGGGATTGCGCGGCGGGCCCATTCCGAGACATGCCATCCGTCGCCGCCTGCAAGGCCTGCTGCCAGCTTAGCGCAGCTTCCGCCGTCAGCACCCCCATCAGCGCGCGGGTGAAATCGCCGTACCAATTGGCCGGATCATCCGCATCGCCCAACGGGTATTCAAACGAGCGCTGATTGGATTGCGAGGAATAGAGAAACGCAAAATCCCCCTGCAAGGCCCGCCCCGCGCCGTCCGGTTCTTCAAAAGGCCCCGCCTGCGGGATGCCCAGCATCACCGGATCCACATAGCGCGCCACCGCGGATTGCTGCCCCAGGGCACGAAATCCGGTGGCTGAATGGCAGGCATCCAGAACCGCCACCAAATGCGCTCCGGTGTCCAGAATGGCCTGAAAATGCGTGGCCATTTCATCATCGACAATCGCGTTTTCCACGGCTCCGATCGCGCCTTTCCAGCCGGTTGCATCGGCAGGCAGCAGGATCTCATCATAACCGCCGGCCTCGTCCCCGTTCTGATCGGGCGCCTGCGAGCCATGGCCCGAGAAATAGAAAAACACCGTATCCCCGGCCTGCGCCTTCTGGCTGAGCCGGGTCAGCTCGGACAGGATGGCGGCGCGCGTGGGGGCCTGCAGGATCGGCACACCCGGCGCGTGCCCCGCCCCTTCCGAGGCCAGCAGACGAATGCGCTGCGGGTCCACGCCGCGCGCAATCAGCATCTGCGTCACCAAAGCCGTATCATTGGCCGGCCCGCGCAAATCCGCATCCAGATGGAAATAATCCGACACCCCAACCACCAGAGCAAGGGTCTCGGCCCGCAGGGGGGCAGCAAGGGTGCCCAGCAGCACGGCAACAGCAAGGGTAAACCTATGTTTCATGCGCAATTGTTTACAGGTGTCCTTTGTTCGATCAAGCATTCAGCGCGGGGTGACCGGATTTGTCATCAGTTCTTGATGGGCGCTATCCGCCTCAGGGCGCCCCCGCCGCCCGCCCGTATCGCCGCCAGCGGATTGCCCCCCGGCTGCGCCCGCAGAAATCCGTTCAGATCAGGGTTCAGGCGGGTGGCCATGCGGCCGGCCTGAATGGTCATATCCACCTGTTCCGTCTTCAGTTTCAGCCGGGTCGGGATCTCATTCAGCGCGGTTTGTTGCGCTTCGTCCAGCGCGTCGAAACTGATCAGCCCGACGAAAAACTTCACGTCCCGGCAGTTCCATCCGCGCAGCGTGCCGCGGTGTTTGCGCACTTGCGCGGCGGGCAGGCTGCAACGGAATGCGACCAGATCGGATTCCCATTTTTCGATCTGCAACCGCATCGCATCATAGCCCGTCCGCGAGGCCGCCCCCATCGAGGCCCCGGCAATCCCCATCGCCAGATTAGGCCCGCCCGGCCCGCGCAGTTTCTGCGACCAGCGATAGGTTTTCTCGGTCCCCGCATCCGCCACCAGGAACAAGAACCGCTTCAACCGCACCGCCTGCTGCGCGGTCAGCGGCGCATAGCCATTGCGCGCCCGCGCCCGTTCGATCGCCAGCCCGGTGGTGCCGAAATTATCCGTAATCCCGCCGTCTAACAGTTTAACATATTTCACCTTATCGGGGTTTCCATAGCTTTCCAGCGCCGCAGCATGGGCCCGCATGGCCGAGCTGGCCTCGGGGTTGTGGCGCGCGGCGGTCAGCCAGTCGGGCTCTTGATAGGTGCAGGTATCCTGATGCGCCTCCAGCGTGATCGGCGAGAACACCAGAGGAAACGCCGCCGAGGCCGCCACAGCATCCGAAATCGGGAAACTGGACAGATCCGAGCACAGCGCGTCAAACGTCTCGGGGCTAAACAGAAACGGCGTCTGGTTCGCCATATCCGTGGCATTGATCCAGGTGGTGATCTGGCTGCGCGCGCGCAGATCGCCAAAGGTGGCACCGTGGAACAGTTTCTCATCCAGATAGCGGCCAAAAGTCTTGCGCCCGTTGGCCCCGCCGGACAGGCCGCGCACCACCGTCAGCGGGTTTATCGGCGTGTTGGCCATATAGCGTTCGGCATTGGTGATCAGGTAATTGTCGCGATACCCCTCCAGAGCCCTGGCCCCGTTCAGCCCGAAATGCGCCGCCGTGACGGACCCGCCGGACACCCCCGTGACCAGCCGCACGTCAGACAGGATGCCCTCGGGGTTTTCAGGGCTGGCGGACTGGGCGCGCAGCTCCTCAAGTACACCATAGGCAAAGGCCGAGGCCCGCATCCCCCCACCGGAAAAGGCCAGCCCGACATAGACCTCGCCATCCTGCGGGGTTTTCAGCGTGGTTTCCGCAAGGGGGGCGTTCTGCCCGCTTTCCAACGGTTGGTTCAGTGGCTTGTTCACCGCTGCGCATCCGGCCAGAAGAACCGCTGCGCACAACACTTGAATTGGTTTCATACGTCTCCCCCGGCGCGGCCCGATAATGTCAGGCCGTAGGGTCGAGTTTAGGGCAGCTGATCACAATCGCAAAGCCTTTTGACGTAGGGGGAAGCAACAGTTTCGCCCCATGCCGCGCCGCGATGGCCTGCACCAGCGCCAGGCCCAGCCCGTGCCCGGCTGTCTGCCGGTCCCGTTCCGCACGCGAGAAACGCTCGAACATCTGCGCGCGCAATTCTTCGGGGATGCCGGGGCCGGTATCGGACAGCTGAAGCAGATGACGCCCGTTCTGCTCGGCCAGGGACAGGGTGATCGCATCGCCCCGATGACAGTATTTAATGGCGTTTTCCAGCAGGTTCGTCAGCAGCTGCGCCAGCAGGCTGCGCTCGCCCAGAACCCACAGATCGGGGGTGATTTGCAGATGGCATTCCAGCCCGTGGTCCTCGGCCAGAGGGGCGTAGAGATCAAAGACCTGCTCGGCCAGTTCCGACAGGTTCACAGGCACCAGACCGGGGCGTTGCCCCTGCGCGGCCTCGGCGGCTGAAATATCCAAAAGCGCATCGAAAACCCGAATAGCCGAGCGAATTTCCCCCCTGATTTCATTGGCTTGCGCTGTATCCACGGGCAGATCCGCCAGACGCTGCTGTATCCGGTTCAGCGGGGTGCGCAGCTCATGGGCGATGGCATCCGACAGCCGGTGCGTCGCACGGTTCAGGGCCTCGATCCGGTCCAGCATATTGTGGATATGATCCTGCAAGGTGGCGAATTCATCCTGCGTGGCTGGCCTGGGCAAGCGAGCGGACAGATCGCCTTCGGCCACCTGATCGGCCAGCCTGTTCAGCCGCCCGATCCGGCCCAGAACAGCGCGGCTCACCCCCCATCCGGCCAGCAAGGACACCCCCAGCAGACCCAGCGCAACCCAGCCGATCAGCCGCCGCAAATCGGCCAGAGTGGCCAGAGTCTCGGCCCTGGAATGCGCCACCAGGAACGGGAAACCGCCGGGCAATTCACGCGCCACACCCAGATAGGGCACCCCCGCATACGTGAATTCCTGCGCGCCATCGGGGGCGAAATCAGCGCCGTTCACCGCCAGGCCCGCAGGCCATTGCGCCAGGTTTCCGGCCAGTTTCCGGTCTCGGTCCATCAACAGGTAAATCACCTGCTGCGCCGGAGCCGTGTCCACGCGGAATTCAACCGCCTGGCGCAAGGCAACGATCCGACGCTGCTGGTACAGGGCCGCGAAGGCCTCAAGATCGGCGCGCAGCATTTCGCTCTGGCGCGCCTCAAGCGAGGCCGCAGTCACCCGGTATTGCACGCTCATCGCGGCCACGGACATCAGGATAATCCCCGAGGCCACCAAAAGCGTCACCCGCAAACTGGCCGAGCGCGCCCGCCTCATTGCGGTTCTTTCACCGGGTCGAACACGTATCCCTCGCCGCGGGCGGTGTGGATGATGGGACGCCCGGCAGCGCCCTCCAGCTTGCGGCGCAGGCGGCCCACATGGACATCCACCACATTGGTCTGCGGATCGAAATGCAGGTTCCAGACGTTCTCTAGCAGCTGCATCCGCGTCACCACATCCCCCGCGTTCGAGGCAAAATAGCTAAGCAGTTTGAACTCTTTAGGGGAAATCGCGACATGCGTGGTGCCGATATGGACGGTGCGCGCCTTCATGCGGATTTCCAGATCTCCGAAAGCGATCACATCGTTATCCAGCGCCACCATGGTCTTGCGCCGCAACAGGGCGCGCAGGCGGGCGCGTAGCTCATCGGGGTCAAAGGGCTTGGCCAGGTAATCGTCGGCACCTTTTTCCAGCCCCTCGATCTTATTCTGCGCGCGCCCCAGCGCCGAGATCACCAGCACCAGCGCGGTCGAGCCCGCCGCCCGCACCTTGGCGATGGCATCCACGCCGTCACCTCCGGGCAGCATCCGGTCAAACACGATCACGGCAAATGCCCGATCCGAGGCCGCCCGAAGCCCCGCATCATAAGTGGTACAGAGCGTCGGCTCTGCCCCTACATCGCGCGCGGCCTGTGCCATGGCCTGTGCGGCCACGGCGTCGTCCTCGACAATCAGAATTTGGGGGATTTCGGCGGTGGTCATGTGGTGCTCCTTATGCACAGATCAGAAGATTACGACCACGGGGTCAAGGACATTCGCGCCCCCCACGATCCGCGTTTTCGACCCGTTGGTCCACGGATCCACCGTCACATGCAGGGTGCGCCCGTCGGGACGCTGCACCAGCAACAGCACCGGCCGCGAGATTTTCAGCGTTTTCAGCAGCTCAGCCGTGGCCGGTTTGCCGTTCACCGACACGATGGTGTCTCCGACATCCAGGCCGGCCAGAAAGGCAGGGCTGGCGGGGCTGATCACCTCGACAGTGGTGCCGTCCTGGGCCAGTTGCAGCCCCAGACGCGCCAGATCATAGGCCCGGATGATCGCAATCGAGCGCGAGGCCCCATCGTCCCCCAGCGACACCGATTGGATATGCAGGCTCAATGTCAGCGTCACCGGCGCACCGTTGCGCAGCACGGTCAGCGGCAGGGTGTCGCCTTGGCGTGTCTCCAGGGCAAAGGCCAGATCGCCGGGTTTCAGAATCGGCCGATCCCCCGCAGAGACCAGCACATCGCCGGCTTTTAGCCCGGCACGCGCGCCCAGACTGGCGGGATTCACATTGTCGACAAGCAGGCCCTTGCCCGGCTCCAGCCCCAGCGCGGCGGCGATCCGGCGGTCCACGGGGCGCATGGTCAGGCCCATATCCGGCACAGGGGGCAGATCTCCGGCGATGGCGCGCTCGATCAGAGCTGCGGGAATGGCATAGGAAATCCCCACGAACAGGCGCGAACCATCGGCAATCCGCGCGTTGATCCCAAGAATGCGGCCCTGATCATCCAAAAGCGGCCCCCCCGAGCTGCCCGGATTGATCGCCGCGTCATGCTGAATATAGCGCACCGGCACCGAGGCCAGCACCTGCCGCGCCGCCGCCGACACGATCCCGCGCGTCACGGTCGAGGCCGCTTGCAACGGCGCCCCCACGGCATAGATCTCTTGCCCGACCGAGGGCAGGGCCGCAACGGGCTCCAGCCCCGGACCGAACACAGCGCCCGGCAATTCGATCACCGCAATGTCACGTTTGTCATCGCGCCAGATCACCTGGGCAACCACGCTGCGCCCGTCCGAATGCTGCAAAACCACGCGGGCGTTGCGCTTCACCACATGCGCATTGGTCACGGCCAGCCGCCCGTCGCGCCACAAAACGGCCGAGCCCAGGAACTTCTCATCCCCGTCATCGGTGTAGACAACCAAGGTGGCGCGCAGCGCTCTGTCCAGCCCCGAGGCCGCCTGCGCGCGCTCTGCAATCGCCGTGACCAGCGTCAGGCACAGCGCCAGAATGGGCAGCAGCCGCAGCACGGGCGGGCGCAGGGGGCGAGCGCTGAAAACACGTTGCGCGGGGATGGTACGAATGGTCTGGGTCATGGTAACCCTCCTTCTTGTTCCGGTCCCTTTCTGGGTAGCAACGCGGCCTTGCGAACTCACATGACAAGTCCGTTCATGTGCAAATTGGGGCCAGAAAAGTTTTGAATTGCAGCGCCGGGGCACGCATTATCCCCCCATTCAACGCCGGAGATTTGCATGTTTTCAAAGTCCCTTCGCCTTGCCTTTTGCCTGACAGCCGCCTCGCTATTGCCGATGTCATTGCCGTTTCCCGCGCAGGCCCAAACGCCGCTGCAAACCGCCGAAATCTCGGCGCAGCTTTTTCTGTCGGGGGTAGAATCCGAGGATCCGATCCTGATTGTCGCGGCGGCCAAACTGCGCAAATCCCTGCATTTTCAGCAAACCGACCGCGCCCCGATTTCCGCCGCAGAAGTGCCGCCGGAACCCCCCGCAGAGACTGCCCCGCTCGGTTGGCACGCAATGCTGGACGTCGCCGCGGAACTGGCTGCCGGGGATGACGCGCTGCTGGGAATCATCGACGACATCCGCGCCGAAAACACCAAAGGCGTGGCCACGGGCCAGGTCTATTCGATCACCTCGATCCGCGCGGGGGGCACCGACACCTATCCGCCCCTGCCCTACACGGGCGGCGAATATGCCGAAGTCTATGTCGAGGGCCAGGCCGCCACCGATCTGAACCTATATGTGCAGGACGCAAAGGGCCGGCTGGTCTGTTCAGACACCGATATCAGCGCGATCGCCTATTGCGGCTGGCGCCCGGCCACCACCGAAGGCTTTACCATCATCGTCAAGAACAAGGGCACCGCTGCCTCTCCTTATTCGCTGATCACCAACTAAGGACACCACCATGCGATTGCTGCGCACCACTGCCCTGACCGGAATGCTGGCGCTGGCCGGGCTGTCTGCTCAGGCCCGCGACAACCACGCCCTGCTGATCGGAGCCTCAACCTATCCGGCCCTGCACGAACGGTTCTGGCTGCGTGGGCCGGCCAATGACATAGAGCTGGTCTCGACCTATCTGCAATCCAATCCGGTGGCGCAATTCGCCCCTGAAAACATCACCGTGCTGGCCGATGGAGTCGCGGGGGGCACGCCTCCGACGCTACAGGCGATCCGCGATGGGTTTGCGCATCTGGCCGCCACGGTGCAGCCAGGAGATTTCGTGTATCTGCACTTCTCGGGGCATGGTTCGCAGGCGCCGGCGCTGGACCCGGCCACCGAAACCGATGGTCTGGACGAGCTGTTCCTGCCCGTCGATATCGGCCCCTGGCAGGATACGGTCGGCACCGTTCAGAACGCGCTGGTGGATGATGAAATCGGGCAGATGCTGACCGCGATCCGGGCCAGGGGCGCCGATGTCTGGGTGGTGTTTGACAGCTGCCATTCAGGCACCGCCACCCGCGCCGCCCCCGGAATAGAGGGCGAAACCCGCGAACGCAAACTGGGGCCTGCCGCCCTGGGCATCCCCGCCGATGCGATGGCCGCCGCCGAAGGGGCCAGCCGCGCTCTGCCCTCGCCCCGCGACATTCCCGACAGCGCCGTGGAATTGCCCGCCGCAGCCGGGGAAATGGGCCGTCTGATTGCCTTTTACGCGGCGCAAACCACTGAAACAACACCAGAAAAAAACATGCCCAAAGGCAAGGCCGGGCGCCGTTTGCAAGGGGTGTTCACCTATACTCTGTTCGAAACGCTGGCCGAGCGTCCGGGCATCACCTATCGCCAGTTGGGCGACGAAGTGCTGCGCAAATACACGGCGCTGAACCTGGCGCGCGCGACCCCTCTGTTCGAAGGAAATCTGGACGATCCGGTCTTTGGCACCGGGGCGGCGGGCCGGATTCTGCAATGGCCCGCCGCCCGCAAAAAGGATCGCCTGACGATCCCCGCTGGCCGTTTGCATGGGCTAAGCGAGGGCGAAGAGGTGATCCTTCTGGCCTCGCCCGCCGATCTGGATGAGGCCGCCCTGGCCAGCTATGAAATCACCGGGCTGGATACGTTTTCGGCCACGCTGACCCCCAAAACCGAGGGGCCCGCGCAATTGCCCAAGGGGGCGGTGATCCGAAAAATATCCAATAATGTTGATATGTCTCTTTCGGTAGCACTGCCGCAGCCCGGCAGCGCCCCGGCGCAGGCCCTGCAAGAGGCGCTGAACTGGGCGCGGCAGAACGCCCGCATCGGCCCTCGTCTGCGGTTCGTCCCCGCCGGAGAAGAGGCCGACCTGCGCCTGGCCGTGATTCCGGACAGCCCCAGGCCGGATGCGCTCTGGTTCCTGCCTGCATCCGGAATAGTCGAGGAAGATCAATACGATACGCTTTTCTCTATCTCGACAGCCGATAAGGACGCGCAGCAGCTGGGCACTGTACTGTCCGACAATCTGTCCCACATGGGCAAGGCATTGAATCTGATGAAAATGGGCGCGGCGACTGGCGGTAAAACGATCGATATTTCAGCCGACCTGACCCGCGCGAAATTCGACACAGACTCCGAGGAAATCTATGCTCATGAAACCGTCCAGAGCGCCATCGTCCACCGAATGGTGCCCAATGACGTCATCGGCCTGGAGCTGACAAACCCCAATTCCGACCCGGTGGATTTCAATATTCTCTATGTTGGTGCGCAATATTCGATCACCTTCATGGGCAATGGGCGATTGCACCCCGGAGACACGCTGAAAGAGGATTTCGTGCTGGTGACGGACGACAGCTTTGGCCGGGATCGCCTGCTGGTCATTGTTTCGGCCGCCGATAAGCAATCCGCCGTCGAGGATCTGTCCTTTCTGGATCAGCCCCCGCTCGAACGCACCCGCGAAATTGGCCAGGCCGCGCGCGGCTTGCGCGGATTGCTGGATGAGGCCGGGTTTGGCGTCAGCACACGCGCGGCGGTCAGCCTGTCCAGCCGCAAAACCAAGGCCAAACCCGCCCCCGTGATCCTGCAATTCGAAATCGACACGGTTCCAGCGGACTAAGCCAGCCCCCAATAGGAAATCCCGAACGCGGCCCCGCAAGAGGCCGCGTTTTTCTTGGCCCCCGCGCTTTGTGACAGCTTTCGTCATTTGAGCCCCGCGCCGCCAGAGTCTAAGCTTATATCATGTTGAAACAAAGGTACTTTTTCATGACCAAATCATTTCCCCTTTCCGTTTTGGTCCCTGCCTTGTCGGCCGCTGCTGCGACTGTCCCCGTTGCGGTCTGGCTGGATTTCAACGTGACTGGCGGGCAGGGGGTGAGTGCCCTGCCCGCCCTTTTCCCAGCCTTGTCGGCCGCCGCACTGGCGCTGCGGTTTGCCAGATCGGCGCAACACGCGGCGGCTCTGTCTTGCGGGATTGCCACCGTAGCGTGGCACGTTCTTTGCTGGTTTGCGGCGCTGACCCAGCCGCAAATGGGCGGTTTCCCTGCCGCTCTGGCCCGTGCCCTCTTTGAATTGCTGTACACTGCCTCGCCCGCCCTGCTGGTCGGGTTGGCGGGGGGCACGGCCGCCCTGGGTCTGATGATGTCCGTTTCTCCGGTTCGGGGACGCCAAGACTAATCCCCATCTGTCCTGTCCCCGAGGCATCATCCAGACCGGCCCGCCCTGCCCCCGGCTGCGGCGGGCCGGTTTGCGCGCCCCATCCCGCCATGTTCCCTGAACACCGCAAACCCGCGTTGCCGGAAAATAAGCGTCAAACGTCGCCTTTCGGAAACCTGGTCCGCCCTTTTTTCCACACCCCCCGCATTTTCGCCCAAAACAGTCGCAATCAAGGCATTGCCCCCCGAATGCGCTGCCGTATACCGCTGGAAAGATATGACTTCTGACCAGGGATGACCTTGATGCACAGCTTTGCTCTGACCGTGAAATGCAAATCCACCCGAGGCGTCGTGGCCGCCATCGCCGCCTTTCTGTCAAAGCAGGGCTGCAACATTTCGGATTCGGCCCAGTATGATGATTTCGAGACCGGCAACTTTTTCATGCGGATCAGCTTCCGGTCGGAAACAGGCGCCAGCATCGACAGCCTGACCGAGGCCTTTGCGCAAACCGCCCAGGCGTTCGAAATGGCCTTTGCCTTCCATGACGAAAGCCAGAAGATGAAGGTCATCCTGATGGTCTCGCGTTTTGGTCATTGCCTGAACGATCTGCTGTATCGCTGGCGGATCGGCGCGCTGCCGATCGACATCGTGGGCGTGATCTCGAACCATATGGAATATCAGAAGGTCGTGGTGAACCACGATATTCCCTTCCATTACATCAAGGTCACAAAGGACAACAAAGCCCAGGCCGAAGCCCAGCAAATGGCCATCATCGAAGACAGCGGCGCCGAGCTGGTGGTGCTGGCGCGCTACATGCAGGTGCTTTCGGATGAAATGTGCCAGAAGATGTCGGGGCGGATCATCAATATCCACCACTCGTTCCTGCCCTCGTTCAAAGGGGCGAACCCCTATAAACAGGCCTATCAGCGCGGCGTGAAACTGATCGGAGCGACCGCGCATTATGTGACGGCAGATCTGGACGAAGGCCCGATCATCGAGCAAGACACCGTGCGCGTGACCCATGCCCAATCGCCCGAGGATTACGTCAGCCTGGGCCGCGATGTCGAAGCCTCGGTCCTGGCGCGCGCCGTGCACGCCCATATTCACCACCGCGCTTTCCTCAATGGTAATAAAACAGTGGTGTTCCCGGCCTCGCCCGGTTCTTACGCCTCCGAGCGCATGGGCTGACGCAGGCGATGGAATCTGAGTATTTTCAGAGCAAAGAAAGGGGGCGCCAAAAGGGGCGCAGCCCCGTCTCCGAGGCCGCAGGCCGAGATATCCTGTGCGCGCGCAGCGCGCCCCGCTTAGTTACGGCTTCTTTCATCCAGGCCAAGGCCCCGGCCGATGATTTCGCGCATGATCTCCGAGGTGCCCGCATAGATGCGGCTGATGCGGGCGTCGCTGTAGAGGCGAGAGATTTCGTATTCTTCCATATACCCCGCGCCGCCGTGCAGTTGAACACATTCATCGACCACGCGGCCTTCGACTTCTGAGGTGAAGAGTTTCGCCTCGGCGGCCATTTCCGCGGACAGCGCGCCGCTTAGATGTTCGCGTACGCAGTGATCTGTCAGCGCCCAGCCGGCATCCAGTTCGGTGCGCATCGAAGCCATTTTGAACCGTGAGTTCTGAAACGTGCCGATCGGCTGGCCAAAGGCGCGGCGGTTCTGAATATAGTCCATCGTGATATTGAAGGCGTGCTCTGCCCGCGCCATGAACCCCAGCGCGCCGATGATGCGTTCTTCGGCCAGGTTCATCATCATCGCCTTGAAGCCTTTGTGCGGATCGCCCAGCACGTTTTGCTTGGGCACTTTCACGTCATCGAAGAACAGCTCGGCCGTGTCCTGCGAGCGCAGGCCCATTTTCTTCAGGTTTCGGCCACGGGAAACCCCCTGCATCCCGTCCTCGACCAGGAACAGCCCGATCTGGTGGCCTGCGCCGGTGCGGGCGGCCACGACGATCAGCCCCGCCAGAATCCCATTTGAGATATAGGTTTTCGAGCCATTCAGCAGCCAGTGATCGCCCATATCCACCGCGCGGGTTTTCACGCCGCCCAGGTCCGATCCGGTGCCCGGTTCCGTCATGGCGATAGCCAGAACGGTGTCGCCCGATACCACGCCGGGCAAGAAGCGTTTCTTTTGCTCTGGGGTGCCCAGTTTGTGCAGATACGGCCCCACGATCCGGTTATGCAGCGCGATGAAAAAACCCGGCTCGCGCGGGTTAATTTCCTCGGCCAGGATCATGTCATAGCGGAAATCGTCCAGACCCAGGCCGCCGTATTCTTCATCCGCATACATGCACAAGAACCCCTGCGCGCCGGCCTTTTTCCAGACCTCGGCGCTGACGCAGCCGTCTGCGCGCCAGGTCTGGCCATGGGGGAAGACCTCGGTTTCGGCCCATTTGCGGACGGATTGGCGGAAAATCTCGTGTTCTTCGTCATAGATCGTTCGTTTCAGCACGGGGGCACCTCCGGTCTGAGCACAGGCATTCGATTGTCGGGAAAAGCAGTGCGGGGCGGTCTGCGCCGCCCCGCCAGGACCGTCACTTGAGGGTCTTCATCAGTTTCCAGCTGCCATTTTCCACAGCCGAGATGAAGATCTCGGTGGCGGCGACATGGTTGTCAGCGGACATGTTGACGTTATTCCCGGCAACCTCGTCGGCGAATTGCAGGGTTTCCATCGCCGCGATAAAGCTTTCGCGGGTCAGATCAGGGCCTGCGGCCTCAAAGCCGGCCACGATCAGTTCAGCCGCCGAACGGCCCAGCAGAGCGCCGGTGCCGGGGAATTTCTCGCCGGTGGCATCGGTGTAGGATTTCACCCATTTGGCGACGGTCGGGTTGCCCATGCGGGCCTCCAGATCCTGCCAGCCTGCTGCGGCATAGACACCGCCCATCACGCCCTGAGCCGCCAGCCCCTTGGCCACAACGGTATGGAACCCCGCATTGCTGAGCAGGAAATCCACGTCGATCCCCAGCTTATTGGCCGTCGCGACGACGTTGATCGTCTGGCTAACGCCCAGGGCCAGGCCCACGGTGTTACAGCCAGCTGCCTTCACCTTACCCAGCGCGCCGGTGAAATCGGTCTCATCGGGTTTATGCTGGGTTTCGATGCCAAAGCTGGCCCCCGAGGCGGCCACGCCTTCCTTTACGGCCATCTCGATTTCCTTGCCAAAATCAGTGGGCAGATACATCAGGCAGAAGGTTTTCACCCCCATATCCGTGGCCATGTATTCCGTGCCGGCCTTGACCGCATCATAGTAAGAGGCCGTGCCCGCAAATTTCCACGGGGCGGGCGGGTTCACCATCTGACGCGCCGAGGTCAGCGGGCTGACATTCGGGATGCCTTTGGGCTCCAGCAGTTTGAACATGGCGATGTTGGTGGGCGTGCCCAGGTTCAGCAGCATGGCGAACACCTTATCGCGGTTCACCAATTTGTTAGCGGCCTGAACAGCCTTGGGCACCTGATAGCCGTGGTCTTCGACGATATAGGTGATTTTGCGGCCATGGACGCCGCCCGCCGCGTTCACCTCATCGAAATAGAGCTGCGCCGCTTTCACCGCAGGCACCGAGAAGGGCGCGAAAATGCCTGACAGGTCATGCGCGCCGCCCAGTTTGATTTCGGTGTCGCTGACACCGTCTTCGGCCATCGCGGGGGCGCCAAGCCCCAGGGACAGCGCCGCAACAGCGGCAAGGGTCTTGAATGCTTTCATTGGTTTATTCCTCCCATTGGTACATTTAGGTTCTGGCCGCGCCCCTCCTCAAAGGCGCGATCAGTACATGCTTTCGATCAAGCCGGCGTGACGCGTGTTCACGTAGTTCCGCTTGAGCTTCATGGTGGGGGTCAGTTCTTCGTCCTCGGCTGTCAGCAGGATGTCGATCAGACGGAAATCCTTGATCTGTTCCACCTGGGCGAAGTCCTTGTTGGTCTCGCTTACGACCTGACCGATCAGGTCCACCACCTCCTTTGCCCGCGTCAGCGACGCGAAGTCTGCATAAGGAATTTGACGCTCTTGTGCGAACCTTTCAACATTTTCCTGATCAATCATGATCAGGCATGTCAGATACTTGCGCGCGTCCCCGATCACCACCGCATCCGACACATAGGGCGAGAACTTCAGTTTGCTTTCGATCTCAGCGGGGGTGATGTTTTTGCCGCCGGCGGTGATGATGATGTCCTTCATCCGGCCGGTGATCGTCAGGTTGCCCTCGTTATCCAGGCGGCCCACGTCGCCGGTGCGCAGCCAGCCATCCTCGGTCATGGTTTCGGCGGTTTTTTCGGGCTTGTTCCAATACCCACCAAAGACCGCCGGGCCGCCCACCAGGATTTCCCCTTCGGGCGAGATCTTGATCTGTGTGCCGGGGGTGGCCTGCCCCACCGTGCTGATCTTATTATGCGCCAGCGTGTTGACCGTGGCCACGCCTGAGGTTTCGGTCATCCCGAAGCCCTCCAGCAGGTGCACGCCGATGGCCTCGAACCAGCGCAGCAGATCGGGCGAGATGGGCGCCGCCCCGGTGGTGCAGCGCCGCGTGCGTTGCAGGCCAACCAATTGGCGCAGGTTCCGCAGCACCAGAAGATCGGCCAGGAACAGGTTCAGCTTAGCGCCGGGGGACAGGTGTTTGCCTTCTTCCTTGGCCAGGGCTTTCTTCATGCCCGCTGCGATGGCCCAGTCAAACGCCTTGCGCCCGACCCAGCCTGCCTCGGACCGCATGATGCTGATCCGGCTATAGACCTTTTCCCAGATCCGCGGCACCCCGGTAAAGGAATGCGGGCTGACCTCGCGCAGGTTGTCGAACACCGTTTCGGGGCTTTCGGCAAAGTTCACCTTGCAGCCCGCAAAGATCGGGAATTCCACGGAAATCAGACGTTCCAACACGTGACACAGCGGCAAGAAACACAGCAGCTCGTCCGTTTGTTCAAATTCGATCGTCTGCTCGCCCGCGAACATCTGAAAGACAACATTGCGATGCGTGATGATCGCCCCTTTGGGCGGCCCCGTGGTGCCCGAGGTATAGATCAGCATCCGCGGATCTTCGGGTTTGGATTTCTCCAGCTCTTGCACAAAGCGTTTGGGATGCGCCTTGGCCTCGGCCTCGCCCATCTCCATCAGCTCGTCCCAGAACATCACCATCGGATCGCTGAAAGTCGCCAGCCCGTCGCGGTCAAAGACGATGACCTTTTTCAGGCCTGGCATCTGGTCGCGGACCTCAAGGAATTTATCCAGCTGTTCGTCATTTTCCACGAACAGGAACGGCGCGCCGGAATCGTTGACCAGATAGGCCAGCTGGCTGGCGGCATCGGTGGTATAGACCCCCGAGGGAATGCCCCCCACCGCCGCAACGCCCAGATCCACATACAGCCATTCGCGCCGGTCCTCGGACAGGATCTGCACGGGCTGACCGCGCTCCAGCCCCATGGCCAGCAGCCCCAGCGCCGCATTGCGCGCACCGTTGAAATAGTCCGTCCAGCTGTAGGATTGCCAGACGCCCAGTTCCTTTTCACGGTGGGCGGTTTTGCTGCCCAGTTCATGGCAGCGCTTGGCCCACAGTTTTACCACAGTGTCGCAACCATCCATGGTGATCGGCGCGTCGGCCGGGATGATCATATCGGTGTTCATCATCGCGTTACCTCCACGTCTTACGCCGTTTCCAGCGCTTCTGACCGCGCTGGGATTCTTCCTGACGACCCAGGTAGAACTCCTGGATATCGTCCGAGGCGCGCAGCTCTTCGCAGCTGCCCGCCATCACGATCCGGCCCATTTCCAGAACATAGCCCTGATGCGCCGTGTGCAGCGCGACATTGGCATTCTGTTCAACCAGCAGCATCGTGACCTTCTGTTCGGCATTCAGACGTTTGATGATGGTAAAGATTTCCTGCGTCAGCAGGGGTGACAGACCCAAAGAGGGCTCGTCCAGCAGCATCAGTTTGGGCTTGGCCATCAGGCCGCGCCCGATCGCCAGCATCTGCTGCTGCCCCCCCGATAAGAACCCCGCGGACTGATTGCGCCGCTCCTTGAGGATCGGGAAATATTCATAGACCAGAGCAATATCGTCGCGCAGATCCACGCCTTTGCGGGCATAGGCGCCCATTTTCAGGTTTTCCTCGATGGTCAGATAGGGGAAGACCTCGCGCCCTTCGGGGACGTGGGCCAGGCCCATGCGGACGATCTGATCGGGCTGTTTGCCGACGATGTCCACGCCGTTGAATTCGATGTTGCCCTTTTCGGGGTCCATCAACCCGCTGATCGTCTTCATCAGAGTGGTTTTGCCCGCACCGTTGGCGCCCAGGATGGTGACGATCTCGCCCTCGTTCACCTCAAGCGAGACCCCGCGCAGCGCCATGATCGCGCCATAGAAGGTTTCCACATTGCGGATGTCCAGAACCTTGGTCATGCGTCCACCTCCGTTCCCAGATAGGCCGCTTTGACCTGCGGATCCGATTGCACCTCGGACGGCAGGCCCATCGCCAGCGGCTGACCATTGGCCACAGCCAGCACCCGGTCGCTGACCTGCGTGACCAGCTTCATGTCATGTTCCACCATCAGCACGGTCAGCCCCATGTCGCGGCGCATGTCCTCGACCCAATAGGCGACCTCCTGGCTTTCTTCGACGGACAGGCCCGAGGCCGGCTCGTCCAGCAGGATCATCTTGGGGCCCATGGCCAGCGCGCGGCCGATTTCCACCACCTTGCGGACGCCATAAGGCAGCCCGGCGATCAGCTTTTCGCGGTAGGCTTCCAGCTCCAGAAACTCGATCACCTCTTCCACCTTTTGCCGGTGGCCACGTTCCTCGCGGCGGCATTTGGGCACGAACCACATGTCTTGCAGCCAGTTGGTGCCGCGATGAGTGTGCCGCCCCATCAGCAGGTTATCCAGAACGGTCGAGTGGTCGAACAGCTCGATATTCTGGAAGGTCCGCGCGATGCCCAGTTGGCCGATATCATGCGCCGACATGTGGGTGATGTCCTTGCCATCGAACTTGATCGTGCCGCGGGTCGGTTTGTAGAACCGCGAGATCAGGTTGAAGATGGTGGATTTCCCCGCGCCGTTCGGCCCGATGATCGAGAAGACCTCGCCTTCCTCGACCGTAAAGCTGACCCCGTCCACGGCTTTCACGCCGCCGAAATGGATGGCCAGATCGTCTACTTCTAGCAGGCTCATTTCATCCGCTCCGTTTTCAGATAGGTTTTCTGGCGGCGGAACATGTCACGACGCGCCAGCGGAAACAGCTGGAACCAGGCTCGGATCTTCAGCCAGCGCCCATAAAGGCCCGTTGGCTCGTAGATGATGAACGTCACCAGGATAATCGAGAAGATCAGCGTATCCAGACCGGGCATCGACAGATCAATCCCCGCGCTGGATTTCAGACCATCGCGCAAGATGGCAATCACCTGCGGCACGGCCGTGATCAGGATCGCCCCAAAGAACGCCCCCTGGATGAACCCCAGCCCCCCGATCGTCACCACAAGCAGCAGGTTGATCGAGATAAAGACCGAGAAGAGCTCGTAGTTGAAGAAGGCAATGAAATGCCCCATCAGCGCGCCCGCCAGCCCTGTCATCGCGCAGGACAGACCAAAGGCCAAAGACCGTGTGCGCGTGATGTTGATCCCCAGCGCGCGGGCCGAGACCTCGGAATCGCGCACGGCCAGGAAGCTGCGCCCGGTAGGGCTGCGCATCAGGTTGGCATAAAGCCAGGTCACCAGAACCACCACGGCCAGGCACAGCCAGTAGAAGTTATTCAGATTGGCATAGCGGTCAAAATCCACGCCCAGAATGGTGATCGAGGGCGCGAATATCCCGCCGACACCGCCGGTGATGGGCTCGGCCACGATGATCAGTTCCTCAACGATGACGAACAGCGCCAGCGTGGCGATGGCCAGATAGATGCCGGACATGCGCACCGCCGGAATGGCGACGATGGCGCCAAACACCCCGGCCGCGATCCCCGCCAGCGGAAAGGCAATCACCCACGGCACGCCGATATTCATCAGCGCCGCATCCGTATAGGCCCCAATCGCCAGAAAGGCCGCGTGTCCCAGGCTGGCCTGCCCGGTGTGCCCCACCAGCAGCATCAGCCCCATCCCCGCCAAAGACCAGATCAGCGTGTTGGTGATCTCGGCCAGGTAATATTCCCCGGCAAAGAACGGCAGCGCCGCCATAAAGGCCACCAGCAGGATGATTTTACCCCGCGCCCACCAATCCTCGTGCAGGTCGATGTCGTTGTCGTAACTTGTCTTGAAGATAACTTTCATTGGCTCAGACCTTCTTGGCGTAGATCTGGGCAAACAGTCCGTTCGGACGTGTGACCAGCACGGCTAGCATGATGATATAGGGGCTCATCTGGCTGAAACCCGCAGGCAGGTATCGGGCCGCGATGGGCTCGACCACACCGATCAGGATCCCGCCCAGCAGTGCCCCCGGCAGGCTGCCGAAACCGCCGATGACCGCGGCCGCAAAGGCTTTGATCCCCAGCAGGCCGATATTCGGGTCAATCGCCCCTTTCGAGGCATAAAGAACCCCGGCAATCGTCGAAACACCCCCCGACAGCGCCCAGATCATCGAGTTCACCCGATGCACCGGCACCCCCACGATATAGGCAGCCATCTGGTTCTGCGAGGCCGCCTGCGCGGCCAGCCCCAGCTTGGTGAACTGAAAAAACGCCCACAGCGCCAGCGTCAGCAGGGCCGTGACAATGATCGTGGTGATGTCCTCATAGCCGATGATGATCCCGCCGATATTCAGCGTGTTGCCGGCAAAGGGGGTTTCCAGCACCAGCGGCGTGAAACCCCAGATCGAACCGGCGACAAAGCGGAACACGAATCCCATCGCGATCGTCAGAATAACCAGCGCAAAATGCGGCTGACCAAAGATCTTTCGCACTACGAAACGGTCCACGCCATAGCCGACGCCGCCCATGACGAAAGCCGCCAGAATGATGCCAGGCACAAAGGGCAAGGCCCCGTAATCGGAATTGACCAGGCCCAGGGCCACAAAGGCCCCCAGCATCATCATATCCCCCTGGGCAAAGTTCACACCCTCGGTTGCCTTGTAAATCAGGACGAACCCCAGGGCCACCAGCCCATAGATACACCCCGAGGCAATGCCTCCGATGATCAGCTGAATCAGTTCCATTGGACCCTCCGTTTCTCAGCACGATTCTCCCAGATCGAAGCTGCAATACGGACGGTCAGAAGCGCCCGGCGCATAGCCGGGAATGGCCCCATCTGAGGGCCACTCATACACGCATCCATTCTGTCTCCTCCCATGACCGATGAACGCTATTGACTTCAAATAAACACACGTGTTCAAATTGTGTCAACAGTGATCATGGACTGGATATGAAAACCGTCAATGCCCGCATCCTGCACGCCGCATTGCGGCTATTTGCCGAAAAAGGTTCCCGGCAGATCGCAATCAGCGATCTGGCCAAAGAGGCAGGCCTGTCACGCGGAACTATCTACAATAACATCGAAAATCCCGACGATCTGTTCAGCATCCTGTGCGATCTGATGTATCTGGAACTGCGCCAGACCGCGCGGGCCACCGATACGGATGTGACCGACCCGGCCGCCCGTCTGGCCCTGATCCTGCGTAAGATCATCCGCCGCGTGCACGAGGAGCGCGACTGGGGCCTGTTCATCGCGCAATTCGGCATGATTGACCCGCGGCTGGGGAAATTCTGGGGCAAAATGCCCAACCAGCTGCTGCGTCAGGGGCTGGACAGCGGGCGGTTTCACTATCGCGAGGCGCAGATACACTCGATTACCGCGCTGGGAGGCGGCGCGGTGATGGGCGCGACGGCTCTGGTGCTGGGGGGGATCATGACCTGGCGCAAATCCGGCAGTGACACGGCTGAACTGATGCTGCGCTCGGTCGGAATCGAGGCCGAAGAGGCCCGAACGCTTTCGACCATCCCATTTGATCCCCTGCCCCGTCTGGATTTTTCCAAAGTGCAGTTAGAGGGCACAATTCGCGAGGGCATCTTAGGTTAATGATGTCATTCGAAGGAGGAGCGAGATGACACAAACAGCCTATATTTACGACGCGATACGCACACCCAGATCCAAAGGTAAGGCAGACGGCACCCTGCACGAGGTCAAACCGATTGATCTGGTCACCACCCTGCTGACCGAGATGCAATCGCGCCACGATCTGGATACGTCCCGCGTGGACGATCTGATGATGGGCTGCGTGGCCCCGGTGATGGAGCAGGGCTCGGTCCTGCCGAAAATCGCGCTGCAAAAGGCCGGCTGGGCCGAAAACGTGGCCGGCGCGCAGGTGAACCGTTTCTGCGCCAGCGGGCTGGACACGTTCAACACCGCCGCCGCCAAAGTGGCCAGCGGATGGGAGGATCTGGTCTGCGCGGGCGGCTACGAATCCATGTCGCGCGTGCCCATGGGCGCCGACGGCGGGCCCTTTGCCGAGGATCCGGCCACCGCGATTCAGACGGGATTCGTGCCGCAGGGGATCGGCGCCGATCTCATTGCCACCATCGAGGGCTGGAGCCGCGATGACGTGGATGCCTTTGCCGTGGAATCGCAAAAACGCGCCGCCCATGCGCGGGATAGCGGCTGGTTTGATCGCTCGGTCGTGCCGGTGAAGGACGAAACCGGCGTGGTCATTCTGGAACGCGACGACTTCATCAAGCCCGACACGGACATGCAGAAACTGGCGGCGCTGAAACCGTCTTTTGCGGCGATGGGCGGCTTTGGGTTCGATGCCGTTGCGCTGGCCAAATACCCCGAAGTGGCGCAGATCAACCATGTGCACACGCCGGGCAACAGCTCGGGGATTGTGGATGGGGCCTCTCTGATCATGTTGGGCAACCAGCAGGTCGGCAAAGACCTGGGCCTGACCCCGCGCGGACGGGTGGTTTCCATCGCGCTGACCTCGACCGATCCGACGATCATGCTGACGGGGCCCGGCCCGGCGTCCGAAAAAGCCCTGGCCAAGGCCGGGCTGACCATCGACGACATCGACCTGGTAGAGATTAACGAGGCCTTTGCGTCCGTCGCCCTGCGATTGCAACGCGATCTGAACGTGCCGGATGAAAAACTGAACGTGGTCGGCGGGGCCATCGCCATGGGGCATCCTTTGGGGGCGACGGGCGGTTGCCTTGTGTCCACCATGCTGGACGAGCTGGAACGGCGGAACTTGAAACGCGCGCTAATCTGCATGTGCGTGGGCGGCGGCATGGGCATTGCCTCGATCATCGAGCGGGTCTGAGGGGGACAGACATGACTGATTTCATTTACGAAAAAGACGCAGACGGCATTGTGACCGTGACCATGGACACGCAGGGCCAGTCCGCCAACACCATGAACGAACGCTATGTGCCGGGCATGGACGACGTGCTGGCGCGTCTGCGCGCCGAGGACGATCTGGCCGGGGTGATCTTTGCCTCGGCCAAGAAGACGTTCTTTGCGGGGGGCGATCTGCGGCTGATCCTGGGCATCCAGAAGGCCGACGCCGAAACCCTGCACTATATCGAGGAAAACAAGCGCCCCTACCGCGAGCTGGAACAGCTGCAAGTGCCCGTTGTCGCCGCCATCAACGGCGCGGCCCTGGGCGGCGGGTACGAGCTGTGCCTGGCCTGTAATCACCGCATTATCGCGGATGTTCCCGGCGCGATCGTGGGCCTGCCCGAGGTCACTCTGGGCCTGTTGCCCGGCGCGGGCGGGGTGGTGCGCCTGACCAAGCTGTTGGGGCTGGAGGCCGCCCTGCCCCACCTGACCGAGGGCAAGCCCGTCAAGCCGCAAAAGGCGCTGAAAATCGGCATGGTGGATGCGGTCGTTCCGGCTATTGATGATCTGATCCCCGCCGCCAAGGCCTGGATCAAGGCCAACCCCGACAGCCACACCCAGCCCTGGGATCAAAAGGGCTTTCGCTATCCGGGCGGGGATGTGCTGCATCCGAAAATCCGGCAGCTGATCGTCGGCTCTTCGGCGTTTCTGTATTCGAAAACCCGTGGGCTGCTGCCCGCCCCCGAGAAGATCCTGGACATCGCCGTGAACTCGATGCGGATTGACTATGACGCCGCCCTGCGCAGCGAAAGCCGCGGGCTGTGCGCGCTGGTGATGACGCCCGAATGCAAGGCGGCGATCCGCTCGTTTTTCTTTGGGATGCAGGCGATCAAATCCGGCGCCATCCGCCCGCAGGGTGACCGCTGGAAAGCCCAAAACGCAGCCATTCTGGGCGCGGGGATGATGGGCTCGGGCATTGCCTGGGCGCACGCGAATGCGGGGCTGCCCACGGCGCTGAAAGACACCGACATGGCGCGCGCCGAAAAGGGCAAATCCTATAGCGAGATGCTGGCGGACAAACGGATCAAACGGCACCGTATGGATGAGGCGCGCAAAACCGCCCTGCTGGCACAGATCACCCCCACCACCGACAACGCAGCCTTTGCCGGCACCGATCTGATCATCGAAGCCGTGTTCGAGGACATCGCCCTGAAGGAACAGGTCATCCCCGAAACCTTTGCCCAACTGGGACCGGACGGGATTTATGGCTCGAACACTTCGACCCTGCCGATTTCCATTCTGGCGCAATACTGCCCCGATCCCACGCGGTTCATCGGGCTGCATTTCTTCTCGCCCGTGGACAAGATGAAGGTGGTCGAGATCATCATGGGCCAGAAGACCAGCCAGGACACGCTGCGCAAGGCCTACGACTATGTGCAGCAGATCGGCTATATGCCCATCGTGGTGAATGACAGTCGGGGCTTTTTTACCAGCCGCGTGTTCGGCACCTATCTGGACGAGGGGATCGCGCTGCTGGTGGATGGCATGTCCCCCGTCGCGGTGGAGCGCGCCGCCTGGCTGGCGGGGATGCCCGTGGGGCCGCTGGCGGTGCATGACGAGACCTCGTTGGTGTTGTCGCAAAAAGTGGCCAAGACCCATGCCGATCTGGACGCGCGTCTGGGCGTGGACAGCGGATTCGGGCGGCATAACGTGGCCTCGAAATCCGTGTGCGATGCGATGATCGAACAGGGACGCGGCGGGCGTCATTACGGCGGCGGCTTCTATGAGTACGCCCCCGGTGGCGGCAAATCCCTGTGGCCGGGGCTTAGCCAGTTTTCCAAGGGCAATGCGGACATCTCGGTGCCCGACGCGATTGACCGGCTGCTGTATCGTCAGGCCATCGAAACCCTGCGCTGCCTGAATGAAAACGTGCTGCGCTCTGAGGTCGAGGCCAACCTGGGCGGCATTTTCGCCATCGGTTTCCCGGCCCATACCGGCGGGGCGATCCAGTTTATCCGTGGCATCGGGATTGACGCCTTTGCCGCCCGCGCGGCAAAACTGGCCGCGCGCTATGGCGAACGGTTCGCGCTGAATGACGGCGCGTTTGACATTCTACGCAACACGCAGGAGCAGGCAGCATGAGCGGACCTCTGACCGGGCTGACGGTGGTGGAAATGGCGGGGCTGGGCCCTGCCCCTCTGGCCGGGCAATTCCTGGCCGATCTGGGGGCCGAAGTCATTCTGATCACCCGCAAATCCGGCAAGGCCAACCCGGCCGACATCAACAACCGGGGGAAGCTGTCGGTGGCGCTGAACCTCAAATCCGCCGAAGGGATCGAGGCCGCCATGGCCTTGATCGCCCGCGCCGACGTCCTGATCGAGGGGTTCCGCCCCGGCGTAATGGAGCGCATGGGCCTGGGGCCGGATGCCTGCCTGACCGCGAACCCTACGCTGGTGTATGGACGAATGACAGGCTGGGGGCAGGATGGCCCCATGGCGCAGATGGCCGGGCATGACATCAACTATCTGGGGCTGACGGGCGTTCTGCACGCCATCGGCAAAAAGGATCAGCCCCCCATTCCCCCGATGAATATCGCGGCCGATTACGCGGGCGGGACGATGTTCCTGCTGCTGGGGATCTTGTCGGCGATCTATGAGCGCCAGCATTCTGGCCGTGGGCAAGTGATTGACGCGGCGATGGTGGATGGCGCGCCGGCGCTGATGGCCTTGGTGCATTCGATGATCGCCATGGGCCGCTGGTCTGAACAACGCGAAAGCAACTGGCTGGACGGCGGCGCGCCCTTCTATCGCAGCTATGAATGCGCCGATGGCAAATATGTCTCGGTCGGCCCGCTGGAGCCGCAATTTTTCGCGCAGCTGGTGGACCTGGCCGGCCTGCCCCAGGATCATAAGGCCAGCCAAAACGACGAAACGTCATGGTTGGATCGCCATGCGTCCTATGCTCAGGTCTTCCAAACCAAGACCCGCGCCGAATGGGAGGAGATTTTCGACGGCACGGATGCCTGTGTGGCTCCGATCCTGACCTGGTCCGAGGCGCCTCAGCATCCGCATATGAAGGCGCGCGGCGTTTTCACGGATGTGAACGGCGTCACCCAGGTGGCCCCTGCCCCGAAATTCAGCCGCTCCAGCCCCGATCCGGTGGGCAGCCCGCCCGCGCCGGGGGCCGATACAGACAGCGTGATGGCCCGGCTGGGCTATGACGCGCAGACCATTGCCAGGATGCGCGAAAACGGCATCCTGACCTGAGGAGGAAACACATGAGCGACGATTTCAACGGCGTTCTGAAGATCGACACAGATGGCGCGATTGCCACCCTGACCCTAACCCGGCCCGAAGCGTTCAATGCCGTGAATGGCGATATGCGCCTGGCCCTGATACAGGCTGTCGCCCGGATCGACTCCATGCCCGACATCCGCGTGGTCATCCTGAAGGGCGAGGGCCCCGGATTCTGCGCTGGCGCCGATCTGAAGGGCGGTCTGGGCCCCATGCCCACCGACCACATGCTTGAGGCCGAGTACCGCCCCTCGCTGATGGGTATCGCCAATTCGCCGAAAATCTGGATCGCGCAGGTGCATGGCTCGGCCGCCGGAATCGGCGCGGCCTATGCGATGAACTGCGATATGGTGGTGATGGCGGAAAATGCCTCGCTTTATATGGCTTTTGCCGCGATCTCGCTGGTGCCGGACGGGGGCAACACCTGGCTGCTGCTCAAGGGCATGGGATACCACCGCGCCCTGCAAGCCATCATCGAAGGCCGCAAAATCCCTGCGGACGAATGCCTGACGCACGGTCTGGTCAATCAGCTGTCCCCCGCAGATCAGCTGGAGGCAGACACCCGCGCGCTGGCCGAACGTATCGCCGCCGCCGCCCCGCTGGCCGCCTCTGGGGCCAAGAAAATCCTGCGCAGCATCAGCAATGTGTCCTTCTCGGATGCGTTCACCGCCGAGGCGCAGATCCAAGGCCCGCTGACCCGCTCGGCCGATTTCCAAGAGGGCGTTCAGGCCTTCATCCAGAAACGCAAACCTGTCTTCGAAGGTAAATAAATGTCCCTGCCCCCCGTTCTGCAAAACCTGCGTATTCCGCTGATTGGCAGCCCGCTGTTCATCATCTCGAACCCTGATCTGGTGATCGCCCAGTGCAAGGCCGGCGTTGTCGGGTCCTTCCCGGCGCTGAACGCCCGCGAAAAAGAGGGCAACGATCTGGACGAATGGCTGGCCCGGATCACCGACACGCTGGCGCAATACAATGCCGAAAACCCCGACCGCCCCGCCGCGCCCTTTGCGGTGAACCAGATCGTGCATCGGTCAAACCCCCGTCTGGAACGCGATGTCGAGCTATGTGTGAAACACAAGGTGCCCGTCTGGATCACCTCGCTGGGCGCGCAGGAATGGGTCTATGAGGCCGCGCATTCCGTGGGTGCCGTGGTGCTGCATGACATCATCAACGATAAATTCGCCCGCAAAGCGATCGCGAAAGGCGCCGATGGGCTGATCGCCGTCGCTGCCGGGGCCGGGGGGCACGCCGGTGCGCTGTCGCCGCTGGCCCTGATCCAGGAAATCCGCGCATGGTTTGACGGCCCGCTGTTCCTGTCCGGCGCGATTGCCCGCGGCGATTCCATCCTGGCCGCGCAGGCCATGGGCGCCGATGGGGGCTATGCCGGCTCGGCCTTTATCGCCACGCACGAGGCCAACGCCGCCGACCGTTACAAAGAAATGATCACCGAATCCGGGGCCTCGGACATCGTGTATTCGGATCTGTTCACCGGCGTCTGGGGCAACTACCTGAAGCCCTCGATCACTGCAGCCGGGATGGACCCGGACAACCTTGAACGCTCGGACCCGTCGAACATGGATTTCGGATCCGAGAAACCCAAAAGCTGGAGCTCGATCTGGGGCTCGGGGCAGGGCATCGGCGCGGTCAAGGACGTGGTGCCCGCCGCGCAGCTGGTGGACCGGCTGGCCGACGAGTATTTCGCTGCCGCCGACCGCCTGAACGCCGAGGTCGCGCGCTACCGCCGTTAACCGCCCTGCTTGGCCGCCAGATCGGCCAGGATCGGGCAGTCGGGCCGGTCATCGCCAGCACAGGCATGGACCAGCCCGGCCAGCGTGGCGCGCATTTCCTGTAGCTCGGCCAGTTTGTCGTCAATCCGCGCCAGATGGCCCTTGGCGATCTGCTTCACATCCGCGCTGGCGCGGCTGCGATCCTCATAGAGCGTCAGCAGGTTTCGGCAATCCTCGATGCTGAACCCCAGCGCGCGCGAACGGCCCAGGAAGGCCAGTTTATGCAGGTCGGCCTCGCTGAAGCTGCGATAGCCATTGGCCGAGCGGCCGGGCCGGATCAATCCGATGTCTTCGTAATAGCGGATGGTTTTCGCAGGCAGGCCCGAACGGCCTGAGACTTCTCCGATATTCATGGGTTATCCTTTCGTTTCCAAGGGCATATCCGGCCGCGCCGCCCGCAGACGCAAAGCGTTGGTCAGTACGAAAACGCTGCTCATGGCCATGGCGCCAGCAGCCAGCATCGGGGACAATTGCCAGCCGAACAGCGGATAAAACAGGCCCGCCGCAACCGGGATCAGCGCGGTGTTATAGCCAAAGGCCCAGAACAGGTTTTGCCGGATATTGCGCATCACCCGCGCCGACAGGCCAAAGGCATTCACCACCCCGCGCAGATCGCCCGACATCAGCACCACATCGGCGCTTTCGATCGCCACATCCGTCCCCGAGCCGATGGCAATTCCCACATCCGCATGGGCCAGCGCGGGGGCATCGTTGATTCCGTCCCCCACGAAGGCCAGCGTTTTGCCGCCCGCGCGCAGGCTGTCCAGCGCCTGAACCTTGCCCTGAGGCAGCACCTCGGCGACCACGTGATCAATGCCCAGCTCGCCCGCGATGGCCTGAGCTGTCGCGGCATTGTCGCCGGTGATCATCGCCACTTGCAGCCCGCGTGCGTGCAGGGCCTTGATCACCCCCGCGCTGGCCGGTTTCACCGGGTCCGACACCGCGATCACCGCCGCAATCCGCCCGTCGATGGCCGCATAAATCGGCGTTTTCCCCGCAGCGGCCAGATCCTTGCCGACCTGCTGCAAAGCGCCCAGTTCGACCTTACGGCGCAGCATCAGCCGGTCTGCACCGATCATCACCCGCGCGCCCTCGACCGTGCCCAGAACGCCGTAGCCCGTGACCGAGCCGAACTTCTCGACCTGCGGCAACGGGCTGTCCGCCGCCTCTGCGATGGCGCGGGCAATAGGGTGTTCGGACAACGCCTCGACCGCTGCGATCTTGCGCAACACATCGCTGCGCTCAAAACCCTCGGCCACAGAGAAATCGGTCAGCGCCGGGGCGCCCATGGTCAGCGTCCCGGTCTTGTCCAGTGCCACCACATCCACACCGGACAGCGCCTGAAGCGCATCCCCCTTGCGGAACAGAACACCCATTTCAGCGGCCCGCCCCGTACCCACCATGATCGAGGTCGGCGTGGCCAGCCCCATCGCGCAGGGGCAGGCGATGATCAGCACGGCAACCCCGGCCACCAGCGCATGAGGCAGCGCCGGGGCCGGCCCGAACACCAGCCAGGCCAAAACCGTCAGCAACGCCACAGCCATCACCGCAGGCACGAACCACAGCGTGATCCGGTCCACGACGCCCTGAATCGGCAGCTTGGCCCCCTGGGCTTGCTCGACCAGCCGAATGATCTGCGCCAGCATCGTGTCATTGCCCACTTTGGTGGCCTGCAATTGCAGCGCCCCGGTGCCGTTCACCGTGCCGCCCACCACCTGATCGCCGGGGGATTTGGCGACGGGGACGGGCTCGCCCGTGATCATGCTTTCATCCACATACGAGCTGCCCTCGGTCACCGCGCCATCGACGGGCAGGCGCTCGCCGGGGCGGACAAGCACGATGTCGCCGGTCAGGATCTCTTCGGCGGGAATGTCCTGCGGGGTGCCATCGCGCAGCACCCGCGCAGTGGTGGCACGCAGCCCCAGAAGTTTGCGAATGGCCTGGCCGGTACGGCCCTTGGCGCGGGCCTCAAGAAATCGGCCCAGCAGGATCAGAACCACGATCACCGCCGCCGATTCATAGTAAATGGCCCGCGCACCCTCGGGCAGCAGCCCCGGCGCGAAGGTCGCCACCACCGAGAACCCATAGGCCGCCGCCGTGCCCACCGCGACCAGCGAGTTCATATCGGGCTGGGCCCGCACCAGCGCCGGAAAGCCCTTGGTATAGAATTGCCGCCCCGGCCCGATCAGCACGGCCGAGGTCAGCACCCACTGGAAAATCCAGCTGGCCTGCTGCCCGATCGTCATGTGCACCCAATGATGGAAGGCCGGCACCAGATGCCCCCCCATTTCCAGCACAAAAACCGGCAAGGTCAGCAGCCCCGCCAAAATCAGCCGGGCGCGTTGCTGGCGGGCCTCTTCCTCTTTGCGGTTTTCATGCAGTTTGGCGCCGGTATCGCGCGGCTTGGCCGGATAGCCCGCCGCAGCCATGGCAGCCTGCATTTGCGCTGTCTCTGCTATGCCCTGAACATAGGACACCTGCGCGGTTTCATTGGCCAGATTGACCGCCACGCCGGTTACGCCGGGCAGATCGGCCAGCGCCTGTTCAACCCGCCCCACACAGGAGGCGCAGGTCATGCCCTCGACATCGAACAGCGCGGCGAGCGTCCGCGCCGGATAGCCCGCGCGTGCCAGCCCAGCCAGAACATCGGTAAGCCCATCCGTTGTCTCATAGGTGACCAGGGCGCTTTCCGTAGCCAGGTTCACAGCCGCCTGAGACACGCCCTGCGTGTCGCTCAGGGCTTTCTCGACCCGGCCCACGCAGGCGGCGCAGGTCATGCCTTCGATCTGGATTTGTGCGGTTTGCGTGCTCATGTCGGACCCTTCCGTGCCGTGCAGGCCTTTCAGATAAGGGCTCCACTAGATGGAAGGTCAAGCCCCCGCGTGAAATTTCGAAAACCGCTTGACCTTCCCCCACTGGAAGGCCCCATCTGCCAGACAATAAGGAGATTCAAAATGCCCACATTCGCCGTCCCCGGTATGAACTGTCGCAAGTGCACCGCCAAAATCGAGAAATCCGTGACCGATGCCGACCCGACCGCCCTGTTGGAATTCGACATGGACGCCCGCACGGTTGAGATTGACAGCGCCGACGACGCGGCCGCGCTGCTGGCGGCCATCAAGGACGCCGGATTCGAGGCAACCGCAGCCTGACCGGCAAAGCGGGCTTAGCAGATTCGCGGCAATTGCTCGCCGACCAGCATGTCCACGATGCGCGCCCCGCCGAACAGGGTGCGCATCGTTACCCGGCCCGGCTCGCCACCTGTCAGCGCCCTGCCGATGACCACCGCGCCCTGCCCCTCGGGGCGCGCGCGCATGGCCGCCAGGGCCGCCTCGGCCTGATCGGCGGGAACGAACAGCACCAGCGTGCCCTCATTCGCCAGATACAGCGGGTCCAACCCCAGAATTTCACACATGCCTTTGACCTCGGGCCGGATCGGCAGCGCGGTCTCTTCGATCTCGATGGCCACGCCGGCCGCTTCGGCCATTTCGTTCAGCGCCGAGGCCACTCCGCCGCGTGTCGCATCCCGCGCCGCCCGCACATCGGGGGCGGCAGACAGGACATCCTCCATCAGATGCCCCAGCCCCGCGCAATCCGAGAGGATCTCAGCGGACAAGGCCATATCCCCCCGCGCGGCCAGGATCGCCGCGCCATGATCGCCCAGAACGCCGTTCACGATAGCCACATCGCCAGGCCGGATCAGCCCTGCCTCTAGCTGGCGCCCCGGCGGGATCACGCCAACACCCGCCGTGGTGACAAAGACCTTATCGGCCATACCGCGCCCGACGACCTTGGTGTCGCCGGTGACGATCCGCACGCCCGCCTTTTCCGCCTCGGCCTGCATCGAGGCCACGATCCGGCGCAGCAGGGCCACTTCGGTGCCCTCCTCGATGATGAACGCCGCCGTCAGATACAAGGGCCGCGCGCCGCCCACCGCCAGATCGTTGACCGTACCGCAGACCGCGATTTTCCCGATGTCCCCGCCGGGAAATTCCACCGGATCCACCACAAAACTATCCGTCGTCATGGCCAGGCGCGCGCCGGGCTCGGCCAGAGCGCGGGCGGTCAGGCGAGCCTGATCCTCCATCCCATCCGGCTGAAACACCGCTGTGAACACGTCCTCGATCAGATCCCGCATCGCCTTGCCTCCGCCGCCATGGGCCAGGGTGACGCGCTCATCGCGCAAACGGGACAGCGGCCGCTGCGCCATATTCATTGCGCCGCCGCCACGGCCCGGACGCCTCCGTATTGGTAATAGGCCGCGCAGGCCCCTTCCGAGCTGACCATCAGCGCCCCCAGCGGCATTTCCGGGGTGCAGCCCGTGCCGAATTGCGGGCAGTGCACGGGTTTCATCCGGCCGGTCATCACCTGACCGCACGCGCAGCCTTCGGGCTCGGGCACCACGCGCGGGCCGGCGGCATAGCCGATCCCGAATTTTTCCTCGGCGTCATAGGTTTTATAGCGCTCGCGGATCCGCAGCCCGCTGGCGTCGATCTCGCCCAGCCCGCGCCATTCGAAACTGGGGCGCGGTTCGTATACGTCCTGAATTGCGGCAATGGAGACCGGATTGCCATGTTCGGGCACCACGCGGGCATATTGGTTCTGCACCTCAGCGCGCCCGTCGCGGATCTGTTCCAGCACCATCAGCACCGATTGCAGCAGATCCAGCGGTTCGAACCCGGCCACAACGATCGGTTTGCCGTATTCTTCGGCAATGAAATCATAGGGATGCGTGCCGATCACCATCGAAACATGCCCCGGCCCGACAAACCCGTCCAGCACCATATGAGGGTCATCCAGCAGCGCCTTGATCGGGGGCGGGACGGTGATGTGGTTGCAAAATACGGTGAAATTCGTCAGCCCCTCGCGCGCGGCCTGCTGGATCAACAACGCGGTCGAGGGCGTGGTGGTTTCAAACCCAAGCCCAAAGAAAACGACCTCGTGATCCGGGTTGCGCCGCGCCAGTTCCAGCGCGTCCAGCGGGGAATAGACCATGCGAATATCGGCGCCCTCGGCCTTGGCCTGCATCAGGGATTTGCGCGTGCCGGGGACGCGCATCGCATCGCCGAATGTGGTGAAAATCACCTCGGGGCGTTCGGCCAGTTCGACGCATTCATCGACGCGGCTCATCGGCAAAACGCAGACGGGGCAGCCGGGGCCGTGGATAAACTCGATGCCCTCGGGCGTCAGTTTATCCAGCCCATAGCGGAAAATCGCATGGGTGTGGCCGCCGCAGATTTCCATGATGTGGACGGGGTTTTCGGCCGTCGCGCCGATCTGGCCCACCACCTTGGCGATGGCATCCAGCAGGGCTCTGGCGGCCTTGGGGTCGCGGAATTCCTCGGCGTATTTCATGCGCTTTGCTCCAATGCGGCGTCGCCTGCGGCCATTGCCTCCAGGGTTTCTTGGGCTTCGCCCAGGCCGCGCAGGGCCTCAAGCGTGGCGGCGGCTTCGGCCTCGTCGATCTCGGCCATGGCGAAACCGACGTGGATCAGCGCCCATTTGCCCACCACATCCGTCAGCGCGCCGGTGGCGATGGGGGCCACGTTGACCTCGCGGCGCACACCCGAGACCTCGGCCATGGCCATCATCCGCGCCTCATCCGTGATGGCCACGATCTGGCCGGGAATGCCTAAGCACATGGGTTTATTCCTCCTCAGGGGTCAGCGCGGGTTTGCCCGGTTCGGCAATCCCGTAGCGTTCGATTTTCGCGCGCAGCCCGACACGGGACAGGCCCAGTTCATTGGCGGCGCGGCTTTTGTTCCATTTCAGGCGGGTCAGAGTTTCGCGCAGGATGCGCATCTCGATCTGTTCCACGCGGTCTTTCAGCGTGCCCTCGCCCTCCAGCACCATGTCCACGGGTGTGATGCCGGGCGCATCCGAAGGCGCGGCCTGCAAAATATGACGCGAGATCAGCTCGGGCCCCAGCAGCTGATCCTGGCTGAACACCAACATCCGCACCATTTCATTTTCCAGCTCGCGCAGGTTGCCGGGCCAGTCGTAATTTTCCAGAAATTTCAACGCGTCATCCGACAGACCATAGACCTGCTTGCCGTGGGTGCCGGCGGCCTCGAACAGCAGATGCTGGGCCAGGATCGGCATGTCCTCGGGCCGGTTACGCAAGGGCGGTACGGTCAGCGTGGTCTTGGCCAGCGCGAAATACAGATCGCCGCGGAACCGGCCTTCGGCCACGTCCAGACGCAGATCGCGTGCGCTGCCCGCCAGCAGGCGCACATCCGAGCGCACCATTTCGTGACTGCCCAAGGGGCGAAAGGCACCCTCGGTCGCGACCGTGACCAGCGCCAGCTGCATTTTCGGAGACAGATCGGCGATCCCGTTCAAAAACAGCGTGCCACGGTCGGCCTTTTGCAGCAGGCCGGGTTTGTTGGATTGCACACCGGGAAGGGCCCCACGGCGCGCGCCGAACAGTTCCAGTTCCAGAATGTCATCATCCACGCCGATGCAGTTGATCTCATGAAACGGCCGGTCCGAGCGGAGCGAGCTGTAGTGCATCGCCCGTGCCAGATCGGTTTTGCCTGTGCCCGGCTCGCCGGTGATCAGAACGGACACATCGAAACTGGCGAATTGCCGGGCCTGCGCGATCACTGCGTTCATCGGCGAGTTCGGCCCGCGCAGCACGTTTTCAAAGCCCAACCCCTCGCGCAGCGCCTTGCGTTTCTCATCCAGCTTGGTTTCAGCCGAGCGCGAAAGATACCGCATTTCCAGTGACATACGATCATGCTCGCGGTTCAGGCGGAACAGATCGGCGGCGTTCTTGGCGGTCATCACCAGCAGATCGGGGTGCCATGGCTTGGTCAGGAACTGGTAAATCCCCGCATCGTTGATGGCCGCGATCATGTCATTGGTTTCAGTATAGCCGGTGATGATGATCCGCACGGTTTCGGGCCAGCGGTCGCGCACCTCGGTCAGGAATTCCACGCCCGTGCGCCCCGGCATCCGCTGATCGCAGAAGATGACCTGAACGAAATGTTCCTCCATCAGCGCGGTTGCCTCGTCCGCGTTATGCGCGGTCAGGCAGTCGAAATCGTCCTCCAGCGCCATGCGCATGGACGCCAGCGAGTGTTCCTCGTCATCGACCAGCAGGATGGTGGGGGCGGCCTGGGTCATTATTCTGCCGCCCGGTCAGTCTGTTTGGCCGCCAGATTGTCGCGCAGCCAGGTCAGCCAGGTGTCCATGCCTTCGCCCGTACGGGCGCTGACGCGGATGATTTCAATGGCCGGGTTCACGCGGCGCAGGTTTGCCTCGTAGAGGTCCAGATCCACGTCGCAATACGGGGCCAGATCCACCTTGTTCAGCAAGGCAATCCGCGCGGCGGTGAACATATCGGGGTATTTCAGGGGTTTATCCTCGCCCTCGGTCACGGACAGGATGGCGATCTTGCAATCCTCGCCCAGATCGAACCCCGCCGGGCAGACCAGATTGCCGACGTTTTCCACGAACAAGAACGAGCCGGGCTGCATCGGCAGATGCTCCATCGCGTGGCCAACCATGTGGCCGTCCAGATGGCAGCCCTTGCCGGTGTTGACCTGCACGGCGGCAGCGCCCGTGGCGCGGATGCGCTCGGCGTCATTCGCAGTCTGCTGATCGCCCTCAATCACCGCCAGAGGTGTATCCCCCAGCGCCTCGATCGTCTTGCACAGCAGCGTGGTTTTGCCCGATCCGGGCGAGCTGACCAGATTCACCGTGAAAATCCCGCGATCCTTCAGAATGGCGCGGTTGGCCATCGCATAACGGTCGTTTTTCGCCAGAATATCCGTCTCGATCTCGATCAGCCGGTCCTGAGACATCCCCGCCACGTCCACGCCAGCCGGGCCGTGGCCAAAATGAATGTCATGGGTATGGCCATGAGGATGATCATGGGTATGAGAATGACTGTGCCCCTCGACCGAACTGTCACCGCATCCGCAAACTGTACACATCAGATTACCTCCAGATCCTTGATCCGCATTTCATCGCCCCCAACGGGCATCAGTTTTCCGCCCCCGCAATCGGGGCATGGGTCCAGCCGGTCGGCAATTTCGACCTCTTTCACACAATCGTAGCACATGGCCCGGCCGGGCAGGTCCAGCATTTCCAGCCGCGCGCCCTGGGCCACGCTGCCGCGCATCACCACGTCAAAGGCGAACTCCAGCGCCGGTTTTTCCACGCCGGCAAAGCGGCCGATTTCCACGCGCACGCATTTCACCGCCGAGATCGCATGGCTGCGGGCCTGATCCTCGATCACCTGGCGAATGCCTTCACACAGTGACATCTCATGCATGGGCGGGCACCTCGGTCAGGGTAACGGGGCTGCACGGGTCCAGAATGGCCAGCAATTTATCTGCATGGGCCCGGTCCGGCAGGGTGTCCAATGATGCCTGTAGAATACCGCCCGAGGCAAGCAAATGATCGGTTGGCGTGACGCGGTGGAACGTCTCTACCCGGTCATTTCCCAATGTCGCGGTCAGCGCATAGACCCCACGCGCCGCGGGGGCCAGCACCCCCCAAGGCGTCTGCTGAATCCGCGGCTGCCAGCCCTCGGTCAGTTTGCGCAGCTCAACTGCACGCGCCACGGTGCGCCACAGCGGCCCTCGTCCATGGCGCGCCTGCACATGGCGCATCACCGGATCCTGCGCAACCCGCGCCGCAACCGAGTTCTCAACCGCGCCGGGGGTAAAACCGTTCTCTGCTGTGGGCAGTTCCAACCCCTGCGCCACCGCCCGGCCGGGGCCGAACACGCGCCCCACACGGCGCAGCAGCCGGGCCAGCGGATCGTCCGACAGCATGAAGGCTTCGAACTGCTGGGGCGTGGCCGGAAAGAGCCTGAGCCCCTCCCCCGCCGGCAGCCCGAACGCGAGGGGCAGCAACACAGACAGACGGAGCTCGTGCTCGCGCTGAATTTCCCGGCGGACGGCCTGCATATCCGCCGCCGTCACCTCCAGCCCCAGGGCCGCGCGCACCGCCGCCCGTTGCGCCGCACGGCACAGATTAAACAGACGCGGCAACAGGTCGGCAACCTCTTCAATCCGTTTGCCCCGCACCAGCTGCGCCACCGGCAGGACCTTGGCGGGCCGGGCAATCAAGCGCGTATGATCGGGGCGGTCCAGCATCGGTCAGCTTTCGCTTATCCCGGCGGTCAGCACCTGCCGACGCGAGGCCAGAACGGGGATTTCGGGCTCTTGCTCGGTGGGGGTTTCGGCCTCGGCGGCAGCCGTGTTTTCAGCGATTTCAGCCTCGCGCGCGGCACGGATGTCGGCCTGACGATCAGTCGGGGCCATGTTTTCCGAATCGAACAGCGCGACCATCACCGCCTTGGCCACATCCACGGCCTGTGCCTGCGTTTTGAATTCGCCCATGGGCGAGAACAGAGAACACGCCTTGTAGCCGCCCACCATATCCCGGACATTGTGGATGAATTCGTAAGTCCCTGATGCAAAAGAGATGTCTTCCTTCGCACCGGCCACCAGACCCGACCAATCCTCGTCCTTGGCGGGCAGCATCACCAGGTTCATGAACCACGGGCTGATCAGCACCCCCAAGGGCCGCCCCTGATACATCTGCCAGCCGACAGCCTGCACATGCAGCACCTTGTTCACCATGGGCACGTCGCGCATCTTGGCGTGCCAGACCTCGGTGAAATCGGTTTCCAGAAGATCGGTGCGGTTCTTGATCAGCTGCGCCTCCAGCACGTCCTGCGCGCCGGGGTCTTCAGAGACCAGAAACTGCTCTTTGGGCGCGTCGCAATTGGGGCAGGACCAATCGTCGGGCAGGTCCAGGAACGGGGTGCCGGGCAGCACCTGGCGGGTGTCGTCGCCCTCGGCCGGGTCATACGGCGTCCAGCAGATTTTGCACTCCATGATCGCCTTGGGGCTGATCTTGTCCTGCGCGCCCAGGAACGAGCCTTCGAAACCGCTCATCGGATCGCCTCCATCACTTCGCGGATGCGTTCGGCGCTGTCGGCCAGATCCTCGGGGGCGGCCAGGGCAACCTCGGGCAGGCGGGTCACTTCGAACGTGTCCAGAATCAGCACATCCATCGAGTTGAAAAACTGCACGCGCCAGACATGGGCCTGCCCCGTAGCGCTGATCCGGCAATTGCCATACCCGCGCGACAGAATCTCAACCGAGCCCTGCCCCAGCGCCGTGTCCAGCCATTCCAGATCGGGTTCGGTATGCGGCAGCAGGGTCAGGTTGATCACATGCAGTTCGGCCTGATCCGAGAAGCCGGCGGATTTGTCCATCAGTTCAACCAGCAGCGCGGGGGCATTCACCACGCCCGCCGGTTTCGGGGCCAGCGCGCCCAGGGCGGGTTTGCGCGGATCAAACGCACGGTCCAGCGCCATCTGCGGGATGGGGCCGATTTCCACCGCGTCCACATCCGCCCCGCGCAGGGACCAGACCCCGGCAAAGACGCTTTCCTGCGCGGCCACGGCGGGAATGCCGTGCATCCGCACGGACACCTCGCCCTCGCCCAGCGTTTCAGCGATCAGAGCGCGGTTTTGCGCGTTCAGCCCGGACAGGTCCAGCCGTTCATTCACCCCGCCTTCGGCCACGCGGCCACAGGCCGCCGACATCTGCGCCAGCAGCTCCAGACCGGCGGAAATGTCGCCCTCGACCTCTGGCACATGCAGCGAGTAAGACCGCATGTCTTGCGGCATCGGCATATATTCCAGCTCTTTGCCGTCTTCCTCGGGCGGTTGCGAGCCAGGGCCATAGCCCATCGGGGGCATGTGGAAATTGCTGACCATCTTGTGTCCTCCGTTAGTCGGCAAGCGCGGGCTGAGCCAGGATCTGCTTGATCCGGGCAATATATTCATCCCAGTCGCGCACCCGCGGGATGGCTCCGATCATCTGGCCATCGCGATAAAAAATCAGGCTGGGGGTTTTCAGAACGCGGGTCTGCTCGCGCAGTTTGGTTTCGATCCCGTTGCCCACCACGGCGCAATCGAACAGCCCCTGAAAGGCCATTTTCAGCTCGGGCAGGATCACGGCCACATCCGCGGTTTCCAGATTGCGTTTCGGGTCACCGGGGACGAACAGAGCGTGGGTGCCGGGCTGCGCGGTATAGGTCTCCAGCGTGGGCCAGTCGTCCAGCGCGGGCCAGCACATGTCATCGGTCAGTCGGGCAATCAAAGGGTGAGTCATGGTTTGAGTCTCTCAGGCTGTGGGGTCGCCCGCGTCCAGCGCGGCCTGTAAATGTGGGGGCAGTTGGGGCGCGCGGGCCTCTAGATCGGCGAAAGCGTCGCCCAGATCGCCCCCCTGCATCAGCGCGCGCAACCCATCCAGGGCGGCGCTGATCTTGGCGGCCTCCTCGGCGCTGATCACCTCGCGCGCGGTGCCCAGAAAGGTCAGCACCCAGGTGCCGGGCTGCACAGGGCCAGTCAGCGACAGGTCAATCAGCGCGGTGTCACGCCCATCGGTGGCCTGGGCCGCGATGCCCGTCACGCTGGTGATCTGCATGGGAATGCCCAGGCACATGGTTCAGGCCTCCTCGGGGAAAAACCGGGCGTCGCCGGTGCGGCAGGCTTCCTCGGCGCTGGGGCGGCCGTCTTCATAAGCGCCCCGCAGAATCGAGGCATCGGCCAGCAGGCTGTCATCGCCCTGACCCGCGCGGGCATGGATGCCGCGCGCCGCCAGATATTCCAACGCAATCTGGATCGCGGGCTGAATCTGAGCCGCCACGGCATCGCGCAGCCCGCCGCCGTAATCCTCCAGCTCTTCGGGCTGACAGCCGATCAGCAGCAGCGTTTCGGGGCAATAGCCCATCAGCTGCGCGGTCGCGATCACATCCTGAAACCCGGTCTGATGCAGGCTCATTTTCTTGGCGCCCATGAAGGCGGGCACCGCGTCGTTTTCGACGATCTTCAGCGTGCCGGGCGTCAGCCCGTAATCGACCGCATCAAACACGACCAGAATGTCGGCCTCTTCCAGAAAGGGCAGCAGATAGAGCCCCTGCGTGCCCCCGTCCAGCAGCCGCACATTATCGTCAAAAGCATGGCGGGCCGCCAGGGTCTCGACGCAGCGCACGCCAAAGCCCTCGTCGGCCCAAAGGACGTTTCCGATACCCAGGATCAGAACGGTGTCTGACATGTGCTCCCTCCCTAGCTGCGGTGCGGCAATGCTGTTTCCGCTTGTGGCTGAGGGTGACAATAACCTTTTCATGCAGCCCGAATGATCTTTTTCCAGATTGCCGCAAAAACTATCAAATCATTGTTTTTCATACATTTTCTAGAATACCGCCGCATACAAGGTCATCCTGAATGGATAGCTATAAACCACTTACTCACAAAACTGGAAAGAAAAAAGGCGGACGCCCTGCGCCCGCCCTTCGGCCTTTTAGGTGACTCGGGTTATTCGGGCCGGTCGTCCTTGAACGTGCGATGCCCCGAAATCATGGTCGAGACCATCGACTGCCGGCTCATGATGTCCTCGCGGATGGCCGCGTAGATGTGGACGATCATGAAAACGATGATGGCCCACATGCCCAGATGGTGCACGGAATGCAGCACCTGCGTATTGCCCACCAGCGCAATCAGCCAGCCCATCGCCTGATCGGACAGGCTGTCCTTGCCCGCGCCTTCGGCATAGAGCGCCCAGCCCGTCAGCAGCATGAAGGTGATCCCCAGCGTCATGAAAAAGAACATCGCGATCTGCGCCAGCGGGTTATGCCCGACGTATTTCTTGGGTTCTTTTTCCAGGAACATGTACCAGCGCAGCTCAAAGAGGATCTCGCGCCACCAGTGTTTGTTCAGGATCGGCACATAGAACATCTGCTTGGCGTGGTGGTTGCCCACGATCGCCCAGTAGATCCGGCCAAAGAACAGCACCGTCAGCACCTGCCCCGCCGCGAAATGGGCGAACCGGATATAGCCCATCACGAACTGATGCGTGGCCTCGGCGATCTGCATGGAGGGCAGGGGCGAGGCGATAAACCACCCCGAGCCGATCAGGATCAGAATCGCCAGTGCATTCAGCCAGTGCCACAGGCGCACCGGCACTTCGTAAACATAGACCGAGGTGCGGCGGCGGATGCTTTCGATATCCTCGGCGGTGGCATCGCCGGTCAGCCGGGCCGCCTCCAGCGGCGCGGGACCGTCCCGGTTGGGGGTATGGATCGTGTCCGACATGGGCTTAGTCCTCGGCCCGGCGACGGCGCAGCAGATAGACCCCAACCGCCGCGACCGCCACCAGCGCCAATCCGATCAGACTATGCGTCACCGCATGGCCTTCGGCGCCGGGGGCAACCACGGGGTGGCCCGTGTGGGCCATGGCCGCCGAAGCGGATGCAAAAACTGCGAGTGCTGCGTATTTCATGGTCTGTCCTCCTTAGCGCACTTTGACGGTGGTCAGTTCGTCACCATCGGGCGACATCACGTGGGTCGAGCACGCCAGGCACGGATCGAAACTGTGCAGGGTGCGCAGGATTTCCACCGGCTCGTCAGGGCGTTCCATGGGCGTGTTCATCAGGCTGGCCTCGAAGGCGCCGATGTTGCCCTTGGTGTCGCGCGGGCTGCCGTTCCAGGTGGTGGGCACCACGCATTGGTAGTTCTCGATCCGGCCGTCCTTGATCTTGATCCAATGCCCCAGCGCGCCGCGCGGCGCTTCGGTCATGCCGACGCCCTTGGCCTCTTTCGGCCAGGTGCTGGGGTCCCATTTTTCGACATTCGCCGTGCTTTCGTCGCCGTTTTTGATGTTGGTGACCAGCTTATCAAAGAAGTACTTCTGCAAACGTCCGCAATATTCGCTTTCCAGCGCGCGGGCCGCCGTGCGGCCCAGGGTCGAGAACAGCGCCTCGACCGGCAGGTCCATCGTGCGCAGCAGGCCATCGACCTGATCCTTGATGTCCTCGTGGCCATTGGCATAGCCGACGATATAGCGCGCCAGCGGACCGACCTCCATCGCGTGACCGCGCCAGCGGGGGGCCTTGATCCACGAATATTTCGCGGCCTCGTCCAGTTCCTTGATGTTGGTCTTGGTGCCCTTGGCGTTCGGGCCCAGTTCGAATTTGGGATCGGTGATGCCGTCCCAGGGGTGCAGACCTTTGCCCGGCTCACCGTAATCGTACCACGAATGGTCCACGAATTCCTGGACCTGCTCGGGGTCGCGCGGATCCACATCATGGACGCGGGTCAGATCACCGTCGATGATCGCGCCGCGCGGCAGGTGCAGTTGCTCGGGGCTGAAATCATTGGGGTTTTCGGGGATGTCCCCATAGGCCAGACAGGCCTTGGACGACAGACCGCCACCATAGAGCCAGCTTTTGTAGAAACCGCCGATGGCCACCACATCGGGCAGATAGACGTTCTTGTTGAACTCGTCACATTTGTCGATGATCGAGCTGACAAGGTTCAGCCGTTCCATGTTGATCGCGCCGGTCGCGCCATTGCCATGCACGTTGATCGGGCACGGCACGCCGCCCACCAGCCAGTTAGGGTGCGGGTTCTTACCGCCAAAGATCGTGTGGACCTTGACGATCTCTTTTTGCAGGTCCAGCGCCTCCAGATAGTGGGTGGTGGCCATCAGGTCGGCCTCGGGCGGCAGCTTATAGGCCGGGTTGTCCCAGTAGCCGTTCTTGAACAGACCCAGCTGGCCGGATTCCACGAACTTCTTCAGGCGGTTCTGTACGTCGCGGAAATAGCCGGGGCTGGACAGCGGGTGGCTGGGGCTGACCATCTGTTGCAGTTCGGACGTGGCCTTGGGGTCCGCGCGCAAGGCGTTGATCGGGTTCACCCAGTCCAGCGCGTGCAGATGATAGAAGTGCACGACGTGATCGTGAATTTCCAGGTTCAGCTGCATGATGTTGCGGATCGAGTTGGCGTTATCGGGAATGGTGATCCCCAGCGCGTCCTCGACCGCACGGACCGAGGTCAGCGCGTGGGTGCCGGTACACACACCGCAGATACGCTCGGTGAAGGCCCAGGCGTCGCGCGGATCGCGGCCCTTCAGGATCACCTCAAGCCCGCGCCACATGGTGCCAGTGCTGACCGCGTTGCGGATGACGCCCTGATCGTCCACGTTCACTTCGCAGCGCATGTGGCCTTCGATCCGGGTGACCGGGTCCACCACAATGCGGCGCCCCGTGTTATCGAGGTCAAAGCCGTTCGGAGTCATGGTCATGGCTTAGGCCTCCTCTTTCTGAGTTTGTGTTTTCTTTTGCGCAGCCTTCAGCGCGGACACGGCGGCATGAATCGCCACAGCGCCCCCCACGGCCCCGGCGGCGGCCATGCCGATTTCATCCGCGTTCTTTTCCACGCCGAATTGCGTCAGGTCCGTCACGCGGTCATAGAAACTGCCCTGATCCCAGAACCCATCCTCGGAGCAGCCGATACAGCCGTGGCCCGATTGAATGGGGAAGCTGACGCCCTCGTTCCAGCGCACGGTTGAACAAGCGTTATAGGTGGTCGGGCCCTTGCAGCCCATTTTATACAGGCAGTAGCCCTTGCGCGCGTTTTCGTCGTCCCAGGTTTCGACGAACTGACCGGCATCGAAATGCGGACGGCGATAGCATTTGTCGTGAATACGCTGGCTGTAGAACATCGCCGGGCGGCCCTGGCGGTCCAGTTCCGGCAAGCGGTCAAAGGTCAGCATATAGGTGATCACGCCGGTCATGACCTCGGCAATCGGCGGGCAGCCGGGCACCTTGATGATCGGCTTGTCGGTGATGACCTTATGGACGGGCGTGGCCTGCGTCGGGTTCGGCTTGGCCGCCTGCACACAGCCATAAGACGCACAGGCCCCCCAGCTGATGATCGCCTTGGCGTCCTTGGCCGCGTGGCGCAGTTTTTCGACAAAGGGCTTGCCGCCCGAGATGCAGAACATGCCATCCTCGTTCAGGGGCGGGTTGCCCTCGACGGCCAGGATATAGTTGCCCTTGTATTTCTGGATGGTGTCCTCGAACGCAGCCTCGGCGGCGTGGCCGGCGGCGGCCATCAGCGTGTCGTCGTAATCCAGGCTGATCATCGACAGAACCACGTCCTTGGCCAGCGGGTGGGCCGAGCGGATGAAGCTTTCCGAACAGCAGGTACATTCCAGCCCGTGCACCCAGATGACGGGCGTGCGGGGCTTATTCTCCATCGCGTGGGCGATCTTGGGCACATAGGCGGGGCTAAGCCCCAGCGCCGCTGCCGTCAGCGAGCAATATTTCATGAAGCTGCGCCGGGTAATCCCCTGCCGCCGCATCACGTCATAAAAGGTTTCAATCTGGCTCAAGGCGGTCCCTCCCTGCTGGTCGAATTTCGGGCGTATGCGATGGCACACACCGATCCGATTGCAGACAAACAGGTTTACCCGAGCGATTCCAAAGGAATGCACCCGCGCGCCAGAATTTGGTTTATTCGATTATTTTCAGGGATTTACACGTAAATTCGCAAGGGATTCCGCACCCGCATCCGGCACGGCGACAACCAGATGATCCTCCTAGGTGGTCACAAAATTTCCGCTATTGTCCGCCCGCCCCCAACCGCGCGCCCGCCGCGATCAAGGCCTGGCCCAGCGCCAATCCGCCATCGTTGGCCGGGGTGCGGTGATGCGCCAGAACAGACAGACCGGACTGATCGGACAGGGTGTTTTGCATCATCTCGGTCAGCAGGGCGCTTTGGAAACAGCCGCCTGACAGCGCCACGGTGTCCAGCTGATGCAGGGCCATCGCGGTCATGACGGCCCGCTCGGTCGCGCGTGTCAGCCACAGGTGGAAAGCGAAGGCCAGATCCTCGGTTGCCGCACCGGCCTGCACCCCAGCCACCAGGGACCGGATCATCTCTGACGGGTCAATCGGCCCCAGCTCTTTCGTCTTGATCGGGGATTCAAGGCCGGGATTCCATCGGCGCAAACCGCCCGAGGCCCGCGCCAGCGCCTCCAGCCGCATCGCGGCCTCGCCCTCATAGCTTTGGCCGTCCGGGCAGATCCCCAGGATCGCCGCCACGGCATCGAACAGACGCCCCGCAGACGAGGACAGCGGCGCATTCAGCCCCTTCGCCGCCGCATGGCGGGCCATCGCCAGCGGCTTGTCCGCAAATACCGTATCCGCCCAGTCCGACAGCCCCGCCTGATCCAGCCGCACCAGAGCATTCCGCCAGGGCTCGCGCGCGGCCATGTCCCCGCCGATCAGCGGCGCGGGTTTCAGCCAGGCTGCGCGTTCGTATCCGTGATAATCGCCCACCAGAATCTCGCCGCCCCAGACGGTGCCATCGGGCCCCAGCCCCACCCCATCCAGAATAATGCCCGCAACCTTGCCCCCCTTCAAAGGCCAGCCGTTTTCGCCCAGACAGGCGGCCAGATGCGCGTGGTGATGCTGGGCCTCGACCACCGGCAGCCCTTTGCTGCGCGCAAATTGCGAGGCGCGAAAATCAGGGTGCAGATCGCAGGCCACCAGCTCTGGCCGATGGTCAAACAGATCGGCATAATCCGCATCCGCCTGCAAGAACGCGTCATAGGTCAGGGGATTGTCCAGCGCGCCCAGGTGATGCCCCAGCAAAGCCTGCCCGTTCTTGACCAGGCAAATCGCCGATTTCATCTGCCCGCCATAGGCCGCGATTTGCGGCGCGTTCTCGAAGCCCTTGGGCAAGGGGAGCGTCCCCGGCACCCGCCCCCGCGCCCGGCGCAGCACCATGGGGCCATGGGGGGTGATCTGCTCAACACTGTCATCCAGCCGGCGGGCGATCTTGCGATCATGCAGCACGAACAGATCAGCGAATTCCCGCAAACTGTGCAGCGCCTCTTGATTGCCAATCGCCTGCGGCGCGCCGGACAGGTTGCCGCTGGTCATCACCAAGGGGCGGCCGATCCGAGCCATCAGAAGGTGATGCAGCGGCGTATAGGGCAGCATCCAGCCCAGCCGCGCCTGACCCGGCGCAATGATTTCAGGCAGCCCCGCGGCGCGCAGCAAAACGATGGGCGCGGCAGGGTCGCGCAGCAAGGCCCATTCGGCTTCGGACGGGGCACCATAGCCAGCGATCATCGGCTCGGTTCCCATCAGGGCAAAAGGCTTGTGCGGGCGGCGTTTGCGCGCGCGCAGCAGGGCCACCGCCTGCGCATTCGTGGCGTCCACCGCCAGATGAAACCCGCCCAGCCCCTTGATCGCCACGACCTGCCCGTCCAGCAAAGCCTGAGCCGCAGCGCGGATCGGGTGCTCTGAGGGGGGCTCGGTCCATAGGCGCGGGCCGCAATCGGCACAGGCCACAGGCTGCGCGTGGAACCGGCGATCAGCCGGGTTTTCATATTCGGCCCGGCATTGGGCGCACATCTGGAACGGTGCCATCGTCGTCTGCCCCCGATCATAGGGCAGCGCGCGCAAAATAGAGAAACGCGGCCCGCAATGGGTGCAATTGGCAAAAGCATAGCCAAAGCGGCGCTGGGACGAATCCGTGATTTCCGCCAGACAGGCCGGGCATGTGGCCGCATCCGGAGTAACCCGCGTCTCCGCCCCCGCCCCTTCTGAAGCGGCAATCGCGAATCCATCCGCCTGAGCATCGGGCCAGTCGGATTGCTCCAGCCCGTCAACGCGCGCCAAAGGCGGGGCCTGAGTGTGCAAGGCATCCAAAAAGGGCTGCAAATCCGCAGCCATCGCATAGATCAGCACGCCTTCGGGGTCATTCAGAACGCGCCCCTGCACGCCAAATCGCTGCGCCATCTGCCAGACAAAAGGACGAAACCCCACCCCCTGCACCTGCCCGCGCACCCTGATCTGCCGGGCCTGCATCAATGCACCGTGCAGACCATACAAGGGTCAAAACTGCGCACGATATGCTGCACGCTCAGCGGGGTTTGCTCCCCTTCATGGACAGGCGCGCCCACCAAAGCGGCCTCGACCGGACCAGGGGTGCCCGTTGCATCGCGCGGGCTGAAATTCCATGTGGTCGGCGCGATGATCTGGTAATGGGCGATCTTGCCGTTCTCGATCCGCAGCCAATGGCCCAAAGCGCCCCGCGCGGCCTCGACCAGCCCCTCGCCCTCGCCATCGCGGGGGACGGTGAATTTATCCATGAAACGCTGCGCGGGGTCGATGCGGTTCAGCAGGGATTCCATCCAGATTTGCGTGCGCGCCAGTTCCAGCAGACGGCCGATGACACGGGCCCGCACCCCGCCCTCGGCCGTCAGGGCCAGCGCCAGAGGATGCCCATCCAGCACCTGCCGCGCCAAAGCCCCGGTTTCATAGCTCTGCCCTGCCAGACGCGGGGCCTTGCACCAGCTATAGGCCGCATCGCGCATGTCCTCATCGGGGCGTGTCTGGCCGTCTTTGGGATGCGCCGTATCGCCCAGCATCCAGGCGTGGCTTAGGTCTTCGGTGATCTGCGCGGTTTCAAGCGGGCGCGCATCCTCGTCCCATAAACCGGACGCAAAGGCCGTGCCATCGGGCCCCGGATAGGCCCCAAACGACAGATAGCGCCCCGACCCGCGCCCCGAATGGGCCAGATCCAGATCGGCGGCGATTTCCAGAAACAGCCCCACATCCCCGCGCCGCCACTGCGCCAGATCCGAGACCGTGCTTAGCGCGGCGAATTCTTCGACCGGAGCGCCCAGCAAAACCCCCTCCAGATAGCGCCGAAAACCCGCCAGGCTGGCCGCGATCCGCACCTTATCGCGCGCTGATACCGCGCGGGTGACACCGCCGGGCTGAATCGCCAGGGTATGCGGCCACTTGCCGCCCAGCATCCCCACGATATGCAGCAGCCTGGCCCGCGCCTCGGTTGCGGCGCGCAGGGCGCTGCCCTCGATTGCGGTGAACCGGGCCACGGCGCGCGCGTGCCAGGGGCGTCCGGCATATCCCGCGCGCGCAAAATCGGGCATGAAGAACAGGTTGAAATGGGTCAGATGGTCTGAGACGTTTTCCACCGCGTGCAACAGCGCCGCCACGCGGGCGCCTTCCGGTGCCGGCTCTGTCCCCGCCGCATCCGCCAGCGCCAGCGCCGCCGCCATCGACTGGCTGATCGAACAGATACCGCAAATCCGAGGCGTGATCGTCAGCGCATCCATCGGGTCTTTGCCCGGCATCATCCGCTCAAAGCCCCGATACAAAGGCGAATTGGCATAGGCCGCCGCGACCCGCCCGTTTTCAATTTCAAGCCGGATTTCCAGATCGCCTTCGACACGGTTGAATGGGCCAACCAACAAAGAGGTTTCGCTCATGGTTTGGGTTTCTTCAGGCTGGGCGGCACGGTGATCCGGTCCGACGTGGCGTTGGTGCCGATACGTTCGGGCGTGGCGGCCTTGGACAGGCTGGCCAGCGCCATGAACCAGGCTTTGGGCATATCCGAGGGCAGCCCCACCGGGATCCCGGCGAATTTCGGCGTAACGGTAAAGCCGTGTCCGGGCTCTTCGAATTCGGGGGCGGTGCAGTTGATACAGGGGTATCCGGCACGCGTGCAGCTGCCCTCGCCATTCCAGGACCGGATGTTGCAATCGCCCACGGCCTGCGTGCCGATACAGCCCAGGTGCTCCATCATGCAGCCAATCTCGGACAGTTCGGTGGCGCTGGCCTTGTATTCGTAGAACTCGTTCTTCGGGCAGCCGTGATGCACCAGATGATCCGCATAGAACCGAGGCCGCGCGAACCCGTCCAGATCCTGCGCCCCCATCGCCCCCGAGGCCAGCAGCATCAGCGTTTCCGTCACCCAGTCCGGATGCGTCGGGCAGCCCGCCACATTGATCACCGGCAGCCCGCTACGCGAGGTGAACCCCGCAGGCAAAACCCCGCCCTTATGCGAGCCGTCATATTGCACGCCCACCGCATCCGAGGGGTTTTCCCCCGCGGTTGTCACCCCGCCAAAGGTGGCGCAGGTGCCCACGGCGATCACATGCTGCGCCCTGGCCGACAGGGACTGCACCCAGTCCAGCATGGACCGCCCGGTGCCCGCCAGAATGTGGTATTTCCCCGTCCCGCGCGGGCCTCGGGCGATTGCGCCTTCGATACACAGAATGTCCAGAGCCTGCGCGCCGGTCTCGATCGCGTGCAGCAGGCGGCGCACCTCATCGCCCGAGGCCTCGCTAAGGCTGGGATGCCAGAGAAACTCCAGCCCCGCGCCCGCCAGCAAGTCCATCAGGTTCGGGTCTTCGGCGCACAGCAGGGACATCGTGCAGCCCCCGCACCCGGCCGATTGCAGCCACAGGATATTCATCCGTCATCCCCGCGTTTCAATGTGATCCGAAAACAGGCGCCATCGGTGATCTGTTCGCACAGGGCCAGCGTCCCGCCGTGCTCCTCGACGATCTTATGCGAGATCGACAGGCCCAGCCCGGTGCCCTGCCCCACGTCCTTGGTGGTGAAAAACGGATCAAAGATCGTCTGCGCGATCTCTGCCGGAATGCCGGGACCGTTGTCGCGCAGCCCCAGAAAGGCCGTGTCGCCCTCGTATCCGGCCTGGAACGTGATCGTTGGATCGTCCTGCCCGGCCATCGCATCCACGGCGTTCTGCACCAGGTTCATCAGCACTTGTTGGATATGACCGGGGCGGCCGATGGCCATTACGACGGCGGGTCCTTGGAAATTCAGGGTAAGCGCCGTCTTGCTGCCGCGTCTGACCCAATTGGCGGCCACGCGGGCGCATTCGACCAGATCGAAGCTCAGCATCTCGCCCGAGCCCTCGGCCGAGAGCCGCCGCAGATCCTCGACAATATCGCGCACCCGCTCGGCCCCGTCGCGCGCGCCCTGCACCGCATCGCGCAGATTGGTGACCGCGCGGTCCAGCTTCAGTTCGGCCCTCAGCGCGATCAGCTCATCCCGAGACGCGCCGGCCTGCACGCGTTCGAAATAGGTTTCGAACCGGCTGGCGTATTTTTCCAGCGAATGGGTGTTGGCATAGACAAAGCTGATCGGGTTGTTCAGCTCATGCGCGACCCCGGCCAGCAGACGGCCCAGCGAGGCCAGTTTTTCATTTCGCACCAGCTGCGATTGGGTTTCCTTCAGCTGGTGGTGGCTTTCCTCCAGCTCGGAATAGGCGCGGCGCAGCTCGCCCAGCGGGCGGCCCGTCAGAACCGCGCCAATCCCCTTGCGGCGTCGATCCAGCCGCGGCGCGATCCGAAATTCCACCGGGTCGCGCCCGGCGGGCGTGGTCAGCAGCGCCTCGACCGTGGCCTCTTCGCGGCGCTGGATCGCATCGCGCATGGCGCTCATCAGCTTGTCGCGCTCGGCCCCGTCAAAGAATTCGGCCACGCCATGCCCGTCCAGCAGCGCGCGTTCCAGCCCCACCGCCTTGCAGAAACTGGCGCTGGCGTTGCTGATCTGCCCGTCGCGTTCCACAACCACCAGGTAATCGCTGATCGAGGCCAGAATCGAGCCCAGAAACCGGCGCAGAGCCTGAAGCTCGTTGTTCCGCGTCTCCAGCTTTTCCTGATATTCGACCAGATCGGCATAGGTTTTATCCACGGCCTCAAGCACATCCAGCCAAACGGCATCGTTCAGCTCGCCCCCCTGGCCTAGGATATGCTCTGGTTTTTGTTGCATGTTTTGCGTCTCCTGCCCGAACGATAGCGCTGGGGGCGCGAAAACGAAAGAGCCAGACAGCCCGCCCGATCATCCCGCGCCTGAGAAGCTCAGCCCTGCGGCCTCGGCCCCCGGCGAGGATTTCCATTCCCGCGCGCCTTGCGAAACCGCGTCATAAACCGCCTGCCCCAACGCGTGCCCGATCTCGGTATGCAGGCCCGCATAGGCCTGCGCGCCCGTCTGCGCCGCCACCGCGATACAATCTGTCCCCGTCCCGGTGGCGCGCCCCGTCGGCAGCTCCAGCCCCAGATCCATCACCGCCGCCGTGCGCGCCTGTGTCGCGATGCTGACGGACTCGAGCAGGGCCGTCTGCGTCAGCCCGACGTCCAGCCGCACCGCCACATTGATCGTTCCCCAGGTGCCGGGCGCTCGGGTGAACCGCGTCCCCACACGTTCCGCATTGGACAGGCCCACCGTGGCCACCGCATAAGCGCAAACCGATCCGATCTGCACCTGCGCCTGCGTCACCGCCTGCACATTACGCGAGGTCAGAAAGCACACAGCATCCTGCGCCTGCCGCTGGCTCAGTTCCTGATCCAGCCAGTCAACCACATCCAAATCGGGGGGCAGATCGGCATTGCGCACCTCGCGCCACAGGATACGGCGCGCGCGCACCAGACCGGGCCGGTTGATGGCCCAGCTCAGCACCTGCATTTCGCGGCCCAGATCGAACGTGACCCAGGGGCGCTCAATCGTCAGCGTCACCGCAGCACCTCCAGCGGTTGGAAAACCGGCCCGTCCGGCGTGTCCATGAAATGCGCGGAAATTCCGAATTCGCTGCGCAGGTTCTGCGCCGTCAGCACCTGTGTGGGCGCGCCATCGGCCACCAGCCGCCCGCCCGACAGCAGCACCAGACGCGTGCAATGGCGCACCGCAAGCCCCAGATCATGAATCGAGACCATCACGGATTTGCCCTGCGCCGCCACCTGCTGAAAACACTGCATGGTCGAGATCTGATGCGCCGGGTCCAGCCCTGCGATGGGCTCGTCCGCCAGCACCAGAGGCGTTTCCTGCGCCAGGGTGCGGGCGATCAGGGCGCGGGTTTGCTCGCCTCCGGACAGGCGGGTCGCCGTACGGTGCCGAAGGGTTTGTAGCCCCATCTGATTCAGCGCCCGGTCCACGGCCTCTTGATCTTTGGGCCCGATGGGCTGGCCCACGCCCAGATGGGGAATCCGCCCCAGCGCCACCAGTGTTTCCACCTCAACGGGCCAGGCGATCTCGTGGGTTTGCGGCATCCAGGCGGCGTGCCGGGCGCGGGCGCGCGGCGCCATATCCGCAAGCGAGCTGTCGCCCGAAAACGGCACCAGCCCCAGCGCCGCCCGCATCAGCGTGGTCTTGCCCGCCCCATTGGGACCGATCAGGCCGACCACCTCGCCCGGCCGGATCAACAGATCAATGCCGCCGAAAACCATACGCCCCCGCAGGGTGACCGAGAGGTCGCGCAGACGCAGCAGGCTCATATCCCCGCCCTCCGGGTTTTATAGATCAGATGCAGGAACAGCGGGGCCCCGACCAGCGCAGTCAGCACGCCCAGTTTCAGATCCTGGGTGGGCAGCACCAGCCGCACCACGATGTCCGCAGCCAACACCATCGCCGCCCCGCCCAAGGCCGAGGCCCACAGAAGCCGCCCCGGCCGCGAGCCCACATAGGGCCGCAGAATATGCGGCACCACCAGCCCGACAAAACCAATCGCGCCAGCCACAGCGGTGGCCGCGCCGATTGCAGCCGCCGTGCCAATCACAAGCTTCAGCCGCAGGCGCGTCAGGTTTACCCCCATCGCCTGCGCCGCGTCCTCGCCCAGGGTCAGGGCCTCAAGCCCGCGCGGCAACGTGGCCAGCAACCCCCAGCCCACCAGCATCAGCGGCAGCGCCAGCCAGACATGCGTCATAGACCGATCCGCCAGCGAGCCCATCATCCAGAACACAATCTCATTGGCGGCAAACGGGTTTGGCGACAGGTTCAGCACCAAAGAGCTAAGCGCCGCCGCCAGCGAAGAAATCGCGATCCCCGCCAGGATCAGGGTCAGCGCCCCCCCCTGCGGGCCAGCCAGCGCCAGCACCAGAAAAACGGCGGATAGCGCTCCGGCCAGCGCGGCGATGGGCAGCCCCAGAACGAAAGCGGCGGACAGCCCGGTATGAATCGCCAGAACCGCCCCCAGCGCCGCCGAGGCCGACACTCCGATCAGCCCAGGATCGGCCAGCGGATTGCGCAGATACCCCTGCATCCCGGCCCCGGCCATCCCCAGAGATATGCCGATCATCAGGCCCAACAGCGCGCGTGGCAGGCGGATTTCGCGCATCACCATGCTCAGCGGGCCCTCATCCTGCACAAACAAGGCGGACAGGCTGTCCAGCACCGGCATCCCCGCCGGCCCCAACACCAAAGAGGCCACAAACAACACCGCCACACAGACGGACAGGAACAGCATCAACCGGGTCATTTTGCGCGCCCTACCTGATGCCGCAGCGCCACCAGATCCGAAATCGCCCGCAGCACGAAAGGCGTGCCGCACAGCCAATCACTGTCGGCAACGCTGGCGGTTTCGCGGCCCTGCTGGATAGCGCGGATAACGGGGTGTTCCAAAATCGCCTCGGACCGGGACTGACCGGGGTATTTCGCGCCAGTCACGATGGCATCGGGTTGCAGCATCACCAGCACCTCAAGCGGCAGATTGCCCGCGTGGCTCTGGCCCGCGCGGGTGGTGGCATTTTCGAACCCGGCGGCCAGCAGGATCTGCCCAGCCAGCGTTTTATCCCCGGTCGTATAGCCATTCGCGTAATAGAGCGCCGCCAGAGGCCGGTTCTGCACGTCCTCGCGCAGGGCCTGTAGATCGGCATCGAATTTGGCCACCATGGCCTGGGCGCGGGGCTCTTGGCCCAGGGCGCGGCCCATCTGCAACATACGCGCGCGTACGTCTTCCAGGGAGTAGGCCGGCAGGAACATCTCAACCCGTTTGCCCAGACGCTGCAACATACCAACCGTCGCCCGCCCCGTATAGCGCCCGGCCAGGATCAGATCGGGATCTTGCAGATAGATTTCCTCGGCCAGGCCCCGGTTTTGCGGGAAATCCCGCGCGCGTCGGTGCATCGCACTGCTGCGCGGATCGGTGGACAGATAGGAAAGCGACGTGATCTGCGCCGGGTCCGCGATCAGCATCGCCAGCTGATCGGTGCACAGATTCATCGAAACGACACGGCGCGGCACCGTATCGGCAAAGGCTGCCGCGCCAGAAAACACCAGCGCGGCAGCCAAGGTTATGATCTTAATAAGTCCCACGAACCCCGATATACACCGCGCGGCCCGAAGTGCTATAGCCCGCAGCGGTTTCGTAGTTTTCGTCGGTCAGGTTCTCGATCCGCAGGTAGGCCTCGGCCCGGTCGGAAATTCGGTGCGAAACAAAGGCATTCACAACGGTATAATCCGGCACGGCGCCGATGGTGTCCGTCCGGTCGGCAACGTGGTTCAGGCTGATGCCGCCAAAGGTGCTGGCCCCCAGTTGCGCGTTCAGGCCGATCTCGATGTCATGCTTGGGCACGCGCAGCGCCTGCGCGCCGCTGCCATCGGCGGTGTCGGTCAGGGTGTAGCTGCCCACCAGGTCGATCGTGTCGGACAGGGCAACCTGCCCGGACAGTTCCAGCCCCTTGGCGGTGAAGTCCTGCACCTCGTAGCAGCCAAAGCCGCTGCCGCACCGGACCGAGCCGTAATCCCAATACACCTGCCCGTCGATGTCCGTCCGGAACAGGGTCGCGCGGACGAAGGCATCGCCGCCAAAGCGCTTCTCGATCCCCAGCTCAAAGCTGGTGGATTCTTCGGGCTGGAAGGTCGGATCGCCATAGACCGAGGTCAGCTGGTACAGGCTGGGCGGTTTATAGCCGGTGGCCGCCTGGGCCCGCAGAATCAGGTCTTCTTGAATGCGCCAGGCCAGCGCCACGCGCCCCGTGGTCTTATCCGAGAAATCGGCGGTATCGTCATGACGCAGCGAGGCCACGATATCCAGCGTGTCGGTGGGGGTGTAGACGGCCTCGGCGAAGATGCCAGTGATCTTGCTGGTGGCGCCGCCGGCCTCTTCGCGGGTCTGGTCGGCACCGACATGCATGGCCACGGCCGCACCCAGATCGAAGCTGGCGGCATATTCCAGCTTCTTGCGCTCGCCGTTGAACGGCGTCGCCCACCCGTTCGAGCTGCTAAGCCGGTCGGTTTCAAAATAGCTGTAGGACAGGCTGTGCGTAACCGCGCCGGTCATGAAATCGGTGAACAGACGGATGCCTTTGGCCTCGCGTTCGTTGATCTCGTCATAGGGCAGCGCGCCATCGCCCGACCATTCGTCGAACTCGCCATTGGCATCCAGATAGAAGGCCGAGACACCGACACTGGCGGTGTCGCTCAGGTGGTAGACGCCGCGCAGGTTGATCAGGGTCTGCTCATAGCCGTCATCCTCGGTGCCTGCGGCATTGGCCGAGAACCCGTCGGTTTTCACATGGCTCAGGCCCAGCGACAGTTCCGTCCGGCCATCGCGCAACCCCAGGGCCAGCGCCCCGCGGCGGGTGTTATACGCGCCATATTCCAGGCTGGCCTGGCCCGACACGCCGTCCTGCGCCGGGGTCCAGCTGTCCAGGTTCACCACGCCGCCGACGGCGCTGACGCCATAGCGCGCCGATTGCGAGCCTTTCAGAACCTCAACCCGCGACAGGTTCGCGCCGGTCAGCCCGCCCCAGTCGAATCCGTTGCCGCTGCTGGCCGGATCCGAAATATCAATGCCATCCAGCAGAACCGGCACATAGGCGCCGCCCAGCCCCCGGATCCGCAGGTTGGTCGAGGTGCCCAGCCCCCCGTTCGACGAGGCCGTCACCCCCGGCAGCCCGGTCAGCAGCCCCGACAGGCGGGTGTCGGGCGCGGTGTTCAGATCGTCCTCGGTGACGATTTCAACAGTGGTGCCCGAGCGTTCGACAGCGGTTTCGTCATAGTTGGCAGAAACTGTGATATCGCCCAGATCCAGATCATCCTGGGCAAAGGCCGGTGCCGTGGCCAGCGCGGTCAGCGCGACACCAGTCAAAAGAGCGGTCTTGGTCATCCCATCATCCCCTTTGGCGCGGGCAGTCGGGCCCGCATATGCTATGAATGTCCTGAAGGGATGCTCCCTCCGCAGACGGTGAGTGTCGTCACCACAAACGGAAGGTCCGTTGTCCGAAACGCGCCCCGCGCTTGGACCGGGTGATCGCCTCGGCAGGTCTCCTGACTTGCGGGTCTCAGCTTGGCCGGGCCTTCCCAGCGCGCATTTTCTGCGCGTCAGTGGCATGTTCCGGCTTCGCTCGCCGCTCACAGTTGCGGGGGCAGTTGCGGAGTTGCGGGCTGCTCTTGCCCGCTCACCGCATTCCCTATTATCCGCTGGCGTACCAGTCGGACCGAAGCAGAGGTCGGATAATCGTTCCCGATTTCTTTGTAAATGATAAGTTTGCCGCAGCGCAGAGCCCGGCAGCCTGCGCCGGGCTATCCCAGCTCCAGCGTGGCCACCCCGAACAGCGTCTGCGGCGCCGCAGCCGCGGGGGCCGGGCCGCGATACATTCTGGCCGTGGCAAAGCCCGAACGGAACCCGGCGGCTTCAAGCCTGGCCTGAAACCCGGCCTGCGCGCCCGGCACGTCGATCGTTACATCCGCCACTCCGACCGACAGCGCCGCCGCTTGCATCAGGGCCCAGGCATCTGCTGCGGTTTCGGCCACAACCGGGCCCAGTTTCCCCCCATCGCGGCACAAACGCGCGGTGGCGAACCCTGCAACCTTGCCGCGCTGCAACACCACGGTTTTGCGCGTCTCGGCCTGCGTCAGCCAGGGCCTTAGGAACCTTGGGCGCGCAAACCCGTTCGCTGCCAGATCCAGCTCAGACAGATCGTCCCGCGCATCCAGTGCGCGGATGTCCGGATGCGCCAGCGGCTTCAGACGTCCCCGATAGCGCATCGTCGCGCCAGCGTGCCGAAACCCTGAACGGGCATAATTCGCCTGCTGCTCGGCCACGCCATCCAGCCCCACGGTCCGATCCCCCGCATGGGCCAGCGCGTGCCGCCACAATGCCAGCCCGATCCCCTGCCCGCGAAACTGTGGGTGACAGATATACAGCCCCAGAAAGGCAAAGCTGTCCGAATGGATCACAACCGAAATCGCGGCCACCATGCGCCCATCGACCTCGGCCAGGAAAAACCCTTCGGGGTCAGAGGCATAAAAGGCCTCTGCATCCTCATGGCCCGGATTCCAACCCTCTTTGGATGCCCAGTCCAGCATCCGGGCCACATCCCCCGCCGAGGCCGTTTTCAGGATCATTGCAGCGCGTCCCTCAGCGATTGCGGCGCCGAGCTGATCGCCCGCAGGTCCAGCGATGTCAACAAGTCCAGCAGGTGGTTTTTCATCAGCTCTTCGGCCAGCGGACCGTCATGATCGGCCAGAGCGCGCAACAGCGCATCATGCGCGTGGCTTTCGCACAGCGCAGCGCGGCGCTGCCAATACAGCGCAATAATCAACGAGGACCGCGACACCAGCTGCGCCACGAAATCGGCAATCGTGTCCTGATCGGCAATGCGGGCGATCTCGATATGAAACAGTCCCGACAGATGCAGCGCGCGCCCGGTATCGCCCTGCTGCAAGGCGGCGTGTTCGTCATCTATGTGGCGTTGCAGATTGGCCAGATCGGTTTCGGTGATCCGCTCGGCCGCGGAATGGGCGGTGCGCGGCTCAAGCAAAGAGCGCGCCTCGAAGACTTCGCGCGCTTCCTTGACGGTGGGCTGCGCCACAAAGGCCCCGCGGTTGCGCCGCAGATCAATCAGCCGTTCATGGGACAATTGCTGCAACGCCGCGCGGACAACCGTCCGGCTGACGCCGTAAATCTCGCCGACTTCATCCTCGTTCAGCTTCATCCCTGGTGCCAGGCGATGTTCATGGATCGCCCGCGCCAGATTTTCGGCAACGAAACCGCTGCCAGAGTCTTTTTTTCGCGCCTGCTGCATTCTGTTGCTGTGCCCTTTCGTTCGCCGAGTTTCCCGTCTTGGGCGGTGATTCTCAAGTGTGGGATCAATTCGCAGCGGCGGCGACATTATTGTATACAATATTGGATTACTATTTGTGCGCACTTGATCGGCAAGCGCTGAAATCTCGGGCATCGCGTGTTTGCGCATGGCAAAACCCCTGTCAGAGCTTTGCCCCGCCCCCACAGCCCCCGCAGCATGACCCCAACGAAACGCCGACAAGGGGTGAGCGATGCGCTCGGGACAGGATCTGGAACTGGTTCATTTGACGAAACGCTATGGGGACACGCTGGCCGTGCGTGACGTCAGCCATGTGTTTCACAAGGGCAGCTATGTGTGCCTGCTGGGCCCCTCGGGCTGCGGAAAATCCACAACGCTGCGGATGATTGCCGGGCACGAGGCGGTCTCGGACGGGGCGATCCTGCTGGACGGTCAGGATATTTCCGCCCTGCCCCCCGCCCAGCGTGGCACCGCGATGATGTTTCAGAATTACGCGCTGTTCCCGCATCTGAACGTCCGCGACAACGTGGCCTTTTCCCTGCGCATGAAGGGCGTGGACAAACCCACCCGGCACAAGGCCGCCGATGAGATGCTGGCGCTGGTGGACATGACCCAATTTGCCGATCGCCTGCCCGATCAGCTGTCCGGCGGGCAGCAGCAACGCGTGGCGCTGGCCCGCGCGCTGGTGACCAAACCCAAGGTGCTGCTGCTGGACGAGCCCCTTTCGGCGCTGGATCCGTTCCTGCGCATCCGGATGCGGGCCGAGCTGAAACGCCTGCAACGCGAGCTGGGCATCACCTTTATTCACGTCACCCACGGCCAGGACGAGGCCCTGGCACTGGCCGATGAAATCGTCGTGATGAATAACGCCGTGATCGAACAGGCCGGGCCGGCGCGCGATGTCTGGACCGCGCCGCGCACCGAATTCGTGGCGCGTTTCATGGGCGGGCATAACGTGATCTCGCTGGATGGGCAAAAGGTGGCCCTGCGCGCCGATGACGTGCGGTTGGGCCAGACCGGCCTGCCCGCCACCGTGACGGCGGTGGAATATCAGGGGGCGCATGTGGCCCTGACCTCAACCACCCAATCGGGCGAAGAGGTTCTGGCGCTGGTCCCCGAAACCACCTTTTTCGCAACACCAAAAAATCCGGGCGACGCGATTGCGCTGACCTGGGACGAGGGGCGGCTGCACCGCCTCCTGGCCTGAGAGCCACCCCACCGATCCAACACAGACCAACATGAAAAGAGGATGAAGATGGCCAAAGTAGGATACACGCGCCGCTCACTGCTGAAATCCGGGGGCGCCGCGCTGGCTGCCACCGCGCTGCCCGCGCCGATGCTGTGGGCGCAAAACATCAAGGACGTCACCCTGCGCCAGTTCGGCACCGGGGTTTCGAACCTGAACGAGGTCGCTCAGAAGGTCAAAGAGGACCTGGGCTTTACCCTGGAAATGACCGCCCTGGATTCGGACAGCGTGACACAGCGCGCCGCCACCCAGCCTGGCAGCTTTGACATTGCCGACATCGAATACTGGATCTGCAAAAAAGTCTGGCCCACCGGCAACTTGCAGGCGATGGATACCAGCAAGATCAAGAATTACGACAAGATCGTCGGCATTTTCAAATCGGGCAAGCTGACCCCCGAATCCACCATCGCCCAGGGCACCGCGCCCCATAGCGTCGGCTTTGTCGAAGGCCCCGGCTCGAACAAGTTCGCGTCCGAGGAAACCGGCTGGATGACCCTGATCCCCACCATCTATAACGCCGACACGCTGGGCATCCGCCCTGATCTGATCGGCCGCCCGATCGACACCTGGGCCGAGCTGCTGAACCCCGAATTCAAGGGCAAGGCCTCGATTCTGGACATCAGCTCGATCGGGATCATGGACATGGCCATGGTCTGCGAGGCAATGGGCGAAATCCAATATGCCGACAAGGGCAACATGACCCGCGAGGAAATCGACAAGACCATCGGCATCTTCACCGAAGCCAAGAAAAACGGCCAGTTCCGCGCCTTCTGGAAAACCTTCGACGAAAGCGTGAACCTGATGGCCTCGGGCGAGGTGGTGATCCAATCCATGTGGTCACCCGCCATCACCGCCGTCAAATCGCGCGGCATCCCCTGCGTCTATCAGCCTCTGAAAGAGGGCTACCGCAGCTGGGGCGGCGGCATCGGCCTGTCGGCCAACCTGTCCGGCCTGGAGCTGGAGGCCGCCTATGAATACATCAACTGGTATCTGGACGGCTGGGTCGGCGGGTTCCTGATGCGTCAGGGCTATTACTCGGCCGTGCCCGAGACCTCGAAGAACTACATGTCCGAAAACGAATGGGGTTTCTGGTTCGAGGGCAAAGAGGCCACCGGCGACATCACCAGCCCCTTCGGGGACGTGCTGGCCAAATCCGGCGAGACCCGCGATGGCGGCTCGTTCTATGACCGGATGGGCGCCGTGGCCTGCTGGAACGCCGTCATGGACGAAAACCAGTACATGGTCCGCAAGTGGAACGAATTCATCGCATCGTGATGCGGTGACACCTTGGGATGAGGGGGCGCGGCCCTCTCATCCTCCCCTTTCCTGACGCTGCGCGCAAAGGCCCCCTATGCTGAAAAACCGTCACCTCTCGGGCTGGCTGCAAGCCGCCCCGCTTAGCCTGATCCTGCTGGGGTTTTTGATCCTGCCGATCCTGACGATTGTCGTGGTCAGCTTCTGGCGGGCGACGGAATTTTCCATCATTCCCGATTTCTCATTCGAGAATTACCAGTATCTCTTTGGCTCGCCCGTCACCTACAAAGTCTTCTTCGCCACGTTCAAATACGCGCTGATCACCTGGGCCGCGACCTTTCTGATCGGGTTTACCGTCGCCTATTACCTGGCCTTTCACATCCGCAGCCAGGGCGTGCAGATCGCGCTGTTTCTGCTGTGCACGATCCCGTTCTGGACGTCGAATATCATTCGGATGATTTCCTGGATTCCGTTTCTGGGGCGCAACGGGATTGCCAACCAGACGCTGATATCCTGGGGCGTGGTGGATCAGCCGGTCGAGTGGCTGCTCTATTCGGATTTTTCAGTCATTCTGGCCTTTGTCCACCTGTACACGCTGTTCATGGTGGTGCCGATTTTCAACACGATGATGCGGATTGACCATTCCCTGATCGAGGCCGCCCGCGACAATGGCGCCAGCGGCTGGCAAACGCTGACCCATGTGATCCTGCCGCTGACCAAACCGGGGATCATGATCGGCACCATTTTCGTGCTGACGCTGGTGATGGGGGATTTCATCACCGTGCGTTTCATGTCCGGCAGTCAGAAGGCCAACGTCGGCCGGCTGATTTCCAACGATATTTCCCTGCTGCAATATCCCTCGGCCGCGGCGACATCCGTTGTGCTGCTGCTGACCGTGCTGATCGTGATCGGCATCCTGCTGCGCTTTGTCGACATCCGTAAGGAGCTGTGATCCATGGAAAAGCGTCCTCGTTCCTTCTATGTGCTGACCGCGTTTTTCGCGCTGTTCATTCTGTTTCTGTACGGCCCGACGATCACCATCGGCATCCTCAGCTTCCAGGGGCCGGGCGGAGGCCTGACCTTTCCCATGCGCGGGGTGTCGCTGCACTGGTTCTTTGATCTGTTCGAGGAACAGGCCGTGGGGGACATCTGGGGCTCGTTCCGCAGATCCTTTGCGCTGGGGCTGATGGTGATGGTGACCACGGTCGTGGTGTCGGTGATGGGCGGGCTGGCCTTTCGCAAACGCTTTGCGGGGTCGGGCGTGGTGTTTTACCTGATCATCGCCTCATTGGTGATCCCGTCGATCCTGGTGTCACTGGGGGTGGGGCTGATCTTTAGCCAGCTGGGCTGGCCGGTGCATTGGGCCAGTTCCGGATTCGGCGCGCAGCTGACCTGGACGCTGCCCTTTGGCCTGCTGATCATGTTCGCCGTCTTCAACCGTTTCGACAAATCCTACGAAGAGGCCGCCCGCGACCAGGGCGCCACCGCCTGGCAGACGATCCGTTTCGTGGTGCTGCCGATCATCGCGCCTTCTTTGATCGGGGTGGCGCTGTTCGGCTTTACCCTGTCCTATGACGAGTTCGCCCGCACCCTGCTGACCGCTGGCAGCTATAACACCCTGCCGCTTGAAATTTTCGGAATGACAACCAACGTCACCACCCCGGTGATCTATGCGCTGGGGACGCTGACCACGCTGTTTTCCTTTGTCATCATCGGCGGGTTTATCCTCAGCCTGTGGATCACGGGGCGGCGGCGCGCGCGGCTGGGCTCGGATGCGGGCAAAGGGGTCTAAGCCCGGTGAAACTGCTTTTTCTGAATCCAAATTCCTCGGCGCATATGACCGATAGCGCGGTGGCCTCGGCCCGGCAGGTGCTGCCGCAGGCGCAGATCCTGGGCTGGACGAATAGCGACGGCCCGCCCGCCATTCAGGGGCCGCAGGATGGGGATGACGCGCTGCCGGGGGTGCTGTCTTTGTTGCCGCGCGCACGGGACGAGGCCGTGGATGCGATCGTCATCGCCTGTTTTGACGACACCGGGCTGGCGCAGGCCCGCGCCGCCGCGCATTGTCCAGTGATCGGCATTGGCCAGGCGGCCTTTCACATGGCGCTGCTGCGCGGCCAGAGCTTTGGCGTTGTCACCACCCTGTCCGTTTCCGTGCCGGTGATCGAAGGGAATATTCGCCGCTACGGCTTTGCCGATCATTGCGCGGGCGTGCGGCCCAGCGGGCTGCCCGTGCTAGAGGTCGAGGATGGCGGGCCCCACGTCCTATCCGTTCTGAGCGACGAAATTAACGCCGCGCAGACGCAGGGGGCGCAATCGGTTGTGCTGGGCTGTTCGGGGATGACCGCCCTGCTGCCGCCTTTGCAAGAGCGCGCCGGCCTTCCTGTAATCGACGGGGTGCGCGCGGCGGCGGCACTGGCGCAGGCCATGGTCCTGACCCGTTAAAACCCAAAGGCCACCCGCTATGGGGGTGGCCCTGATTTCTGTCATTTCCGGCGGATCACTCTGCCCATTCCCAAGGCCGGGTGAACGCGCCCAGCACGTGCCCGACCTCATCGTCATGCACAACGCCGGTCCGTTCGACCTGCGCCACCAGGCCGCGTTTCTTATCGTCGATCACCGCGATGACCTGGGCGTTCAGCTTGGCCTCGTCCAGCGCCTGATTGTAGACACGGGTGATGGCGCGCTTGCGCAGATCGGGCTTGAACACCTTGCCGACGGCGGTTTTGGGCAGCTCGTCCAGCACCTCGATGAATTTGGGCTGAGCGGCGCGTTCGTGGACATGGATCTTGGCGTGTTTGATCAGCTCTTCTGCGCTGACCGAGGCCCCCTCGATCAGTTCGACATAGGCGCAGGGAATTTCGCCCGCGTGCACATCCGGCTGGCCGATCGCCCCGGCAAAGGCAACATCATGATGCGCCAGCAGGGCCTCTTCGATTTCAGCCGGGTCAATGTTATGCCCGCCGCGAATGATCAGATCCTTGGCCCGGCCGGTGATCCAGATATAGCTGTCCGCGTCGATCCGGCCCAGATCGCCGGTCCGCAGGTATTTGCCGTAATGGTACAGGTCTTTGTTCTTATCGTCCTCGGTATAGGTGTTGGGCGCGTTGACGCCGGGGTTCGAGACGCAGATCTCGCCCACCTCATCGGGGGCGCATTCCACCGGCGCACCGTCCACCTCTTTGAAGATACGCACATCGCAATAAGGGAACCGGATCCCGACCGAGCCGACCTTCTTCTGCCCATCCACAGGGTTCACCGACACCAGACAGGTGGCCTCGGTCAGCCCGTAGCCCTCGACGATGGTCACGTCCGAGGCAGCTTCGAACCGATTGAACAGTTCCAGCGGCAGCGGGGCCGAGCCCGAAAACGAGGTCTTCACACTGGAAATATCCGCATCCACCGGCCGCTGCATCAGCGCCGAAATCGCCGTGGGCACGGTGATGATGAACGAGATTTTCCAGCGCTCGACCAGTTTCCAGAAATTATCGAACACCCCGTCGCCGCGATACCCCGCAGGCGTCGGGAACACCACATGAGAACCGGCATAAATCGCCGACATCATGATCACATGGCAGGCAAAGACATGGAACATGGGCAGCGGGCAGATGATATTGTCCTCAGGGGTGTACAGCAGCGTGCCACCCAGCCAGCCATTATAGACAATGCCCGAATAGCGATGCTGCGCCACCTTGGGCATCCCCGTCGTCCCGCCCGTGTGGAAATAGGCGGCCACGCGATCCTCGCTGGCATCGGCAAAGGACAGCGCGCGCGGGTATTTGCGCATCGTTTTGTTGAAATCCAGCACATCCGCGTGGTGATTGCCCGGATTTTTCGGACGCACCAGGGGCACGATCCAGCTTTTGGGCGGAGTCAGATAGCGGTTCAGATCCACCTCCAGAACCGTGTGCACGCCCGGCGCGTGGCGCACGGCCTCGGCGGTTTTCTGGGCAACATCCGTCTTCGGAAACGCCTTGAGCGTGACCACGACCTTGGCCTTGGTCTCACGCAGGATGGCGCCGATCTGCTCGGGCTCCAGCAGCGGGTTGATCGGGTTGATGATCCCGGCAATCGCTCCGCCCAGAATGGTCAGGATGGTTTCATTGCAGTTGGGCAATACACAGGCCACCACGTCGCCCTCGCCCACCCCCAGATCGCGGAACATGTTGGCCGCCTGACAGGTGCGCGCGTGCAATTCGGCCCAGGTCAGCGTCTCGGCCTTATCGGTCGGCCCCGACAGCAGCTGGAAACTGACGGCATTGCCCGCACCGTTCTTGTCCTTGGTGCGCGTCAGCATCTGATACAAGGTCCTGGGCACATCGCGCTCGGCCCAGGTTGCCTCGCTCTCGATCGCAATCGTGTCCTGAATGGATGCAAATCCCATCGGTATCCTCCCGTTTTGCGGCCCGTTTCACATGGGCCAGCTGTGTTCCTCGCGCGCAATGTGAAAGGGTTTCCCCTTTCATACAAGACGCCCCCAAGGTCAATTGCGCAACGTCAAAACACAAAAAAAGGCGCAAAACTGCGCCTTTTTCCGGGTCATTCTGGGTGACCTTTGGTTAAGCCTCGACAGGGATACGCAGCACCTGACCGGGATAGATCTTGTCGGGATGGCTCAGCATGGGTTTGTTTGCCTCAAAGATTTCCATGTAGCGGTTGGCACTGCCCAGAGTCTTCTTGGCAACCGCCGACAGCGTGTCCCCTTTTTCCACAGTGTGGAAAAAGGCTTCCGCCTCGGCGTCGTCTTCGACCTCTGCCACACCTTCGACATTGCCAACCGCCAGGATGACCTTTTCACGCATTTCCGGGGTCAACGCCGCGCCAGAGATCTTTACCTTGTCTCCTTCCACAGCGAAGTCCAGCCCCTCGGCATCAAGCCCCAGGTCTTCGACCTCTTTTTTCAACACCGCCGGTGTCGGCTCTTCCGCCAGTTTCTTGCCCGAGCTTTTCCAGAAATTGAACAGTCCCATGTCATATCCCCGTGAGTGGTGGCCAACCGTGAGTGGCGGCCTCAATAGCCGCAACCTGCCCCGACAGCCGCCATTTCAAAAGGGGAAAAACTGGCACGTCACGTCACAATCACCCCAATAAGACATGTCACCCCTCCCCCCGCCCGAGGAGAAGGCCAACAGGCCGCCGACGAGACATCAAGCGCGCCGCAGGCGCCCCTTCAGGTCACATCCCGTCGGTGAATTGCAGCCTGGCCAGCCGCGCATACAGCCCGTCTTGCGCCACCAGCTCTTCATGCCGGCCCTGAGCCACGATCCGGCCCTCCTCCAGCACGACAATCCGATCCGCCTTCTTCACCGTGGCCAGACGGTGCGCCACGATGATCGTCGTGCGGGTTTTCGACAGCTCGTCCACGGCTGCCTGCACCGCGCGCTCGCTTTCGGCGTCCAGGGCGCTGGTGGCCTCGTCCAGCAACAGAACCGGCGCATCCCGCAGGATGGCCCGCGCAATCGCGATCCGTTGTTTCTGCCCGCCCGACAGCATCACGCCACGCTCGCCCACCTGACTGTCATAGCCCTCGGGCAGCTTCAGGATAAAGTCATGCGCAGCGGCGGCTTTGGCCGCGGCCTCCACCTCGGCATCCGAGGCACCGGGCCGTCCAAAGCGGATATTTTCCCGCGCCGAAGAGGCAAAGATCACCGGATCCTGCGGCACCAGCGCCATATGCTGCCGGAATGCGCTGCGCGCCATGTCGCTCAGCGCGGTGCCATCCAGCAAAATCCGCCCCGCCTGAGGATCGTAGAACCGCAGCAACGTCTGAATGATCGTCGTTTTCCCGGCCCCAGAGGGCCCCACCAGCGCCACGGTTTCCCCCGGCTGGATTTCCAGATCAATCTGATCCAGCGCCGACACATCCGGACGCGAAGGATAGCGGAAACTGACATTCTCAAAGCGGATCGCCCCACGGGTCGGCGCGGGCACGGGCAGAGGCTGCGCCGGATCGGCCACACTGTCCGTGGCCCGCAGCAGTTCAACCAGACGCTCTGTCGCGCCTGCCGCGCGTTGCAGCTCGCCCCAGATTTCCGACAGGGCCCCAACCGAGCCCGCCACCATGACCGAATAAATCACGAATTGCACCAGCGCACCGGCGCTCATCAGCCCGCCGCGCACGTCATTGGCACCGATCCACAGCACCCCCACAACGCCGGAAAACACCAGGAAAATCACGATCACCGTCATCACCGCCCGCGTGGTGACCCGGCGGCGGGCCGAGTCATAGCTTTTCTCGGTCACATCGGCGAAATCGCGGATCGCCGCGCGTTCATTGGTAAAGGCCTGTACCGTCTGGATCGAGGTCAGCGCCTCGGTGGCATTGCCCGAGGACGCGGCGATCCAGTCCTGATTTTCGCGGCTCAGCACCCGCAGGCGGCGGCCCAGCACCAGGATCGGCACGATGACCAGCGGCACGATCAGCAGCACCAGCCCGGTCAGCTTGGCCGAGGTAAACAGCATCAGCACCAGCCCGCCCAGGAAGATCAGCACATTGCGCAGCGCCACCGAAATAGACGAGCCAATGACCGACAGGATCAGCGTCGTGTCGGTGGTGATCCGGCTGATCACCTCGCCGGTCATGATATTTTCGAAATAGGCGGGCGACATGCCGATGATACGGTCGAAAACGGCCTTGCGGATGTCGGCCACAACCCGTTCGCCCAGCCGCGTGACCAGCGCGTACCGCAGCCCGGTGCCGATCGCCAGCAACCCGGCCAAAGCCAGCGCGGCGGCAAAATAACGGTCCAGCAGCGCCCCCGCCTCGGATCCGAAATTGTCCACCACCCGGCGCACGGCCAGCGGCAGCGCCAGCGACACGCTGGCCGTCAGCGTCAGGGCCAGACCGGCCAGCGCCACCATCAACTTATAGGGGCTCAGAAAGGGCCAGAGATCCCGCAACGCGCCGACGCGCTTGGATTTCTCTCGGTCTTCGGTAACGGGTACGGGTCCGCGCGCCATAGGGTTCCTTTCCATGTCCTGCGCGGCGGGTTTATGCGATGGCGCCAAACCGAGCAAGCCGCAGCTATGTCGCGGCTGTATTTATTGGCTCAGACGTGGCCTTCGGTCTCGATCCGGACAGGGGCGCCACAGTGTTTGCAATGCACCGCATCGGCGTCATGCAGCACCAGGCCGCAGGTCTCGCACGGGTGGTTCACCTTGGTCGGGCGGAACAGCACCTGCGCCAGGCGCAGAAACAAAGTGACCCCGAAGATCATCACCGCCACGGACAGCATCCGCCCCGCCGTGCCGGTCAGGGTGATGTCTCCGAATCCGGTGGTGGTCAGCGTGGTGACGGTGAAATACAGCGCATCCGCATAATTGTTGATCTGCGGGTTGATGTCATGTTGCAGCGCATAGATCAGCCCGGTCATCACGAACAGGAACACACACAGGTTGATCGCGGCAGTCGCCACCTCATGATGTCGGCGCATGAAACCGAAATCCTGCTTTAGCCGGTTCATCAGCTGATAAGTATGCAACAGCCTGAGCGTCCGCAGAATCCGTAAAAACCCCAGCCCCTCGCCCACAATCGGCGCCAGAAACGAGCCCACAGCCACAATATCCGCCCAGGTCGAGAGCCGCGTGAAATGGCGCAGGCGCTGCGGTGTAATCGCGATCCGAGCGATGAAATCCAGCAAGATCACCACGCCAAAGACGAAATCCAGCACCTCGACCGCCAGCGCATGCGGAAAGAACGATGTCCCGATCACGAATAGAATCGTCACCACATCGAAAATCAGCAGCGCATACCGGAACCGATGCGCGCTCTCGCTATTCCCCTCATAGAGCCGTTTGATCCGCCGCAGCATGATATATCCCCGGTTACTGGCCCAGCCGTAGCAAATGGCAAACGGATGGAAAAGGCGGCGAAATCACGCCCGCATCGCACACCGGCAGGCGAATCTCTTGATTTCTTATAATTTTACCGCCAAATAAACCGAGCAATTATCAAAAATCAGGCAGAAGGGCAGTCATGGACAGTATTGACCGGAAAATTTGCGAAATCCTTCAAGTGCAGGGCCGTGCCTCGAATGCCGAGATCGCCCAGTCCGTGGGCTTGTCCCTGTCAGCCGCCAGCGAACGGGTCCGCCGCCTGTCGGCCAGCGGCGCGATTACCGGGTGGCAGGCGCGCCTGTCGCCGCAGGCTTTTGGCGTCGGGCTGTGCGCCTTCGTCCTTCTGGATCTAAGCTATGAGGGCGAGGCCCAGGCCGTCACCGCACTGAGTGCCCATCCCGAGGTTCAGGAACTGCACCACATCAGCGGGCCGCATTCCTATCTGATGAAACTGCGCGTGGCCGACACGCGGGCCTTGCAGGCGTTTCTGTCCGAGGTGGTGAAACCTCTGCCAGCGGTGCTGCGGACGGAATCTATCATCACGCTGGACACGGCCAAGGAAACCGCCGCCATCGCCATCCCCGCGGCCCGATCATGATCGAGGTTTTCGCCAAAGGTATCGCAGCCGGGCTGGCGATTGCCGCCCCTGTCGGCCCGATCGGGCTGCTGTGTATCCGCCGCAGCATGAACCAGGGCCGCGCCGCCGGGCTGGCCACGGGCATGGGGGCCGCCACCGCAGATGGGACGTATGGGATGCTGGTGGCCTTGGGCTTTGCCGCGACGGGCGTTCTGCTGTCCTATGCGCCGCAGATGCAGGTGTTTGGCGGGCTGCTGATCACCTATCTGGGGCTGCGCACACTGCGAGGGTTCCTGACAAAGCGCCACACGCCCGAGCCCCCCATCGCCCGGCCCCGATCCGTGGCCAGCGCCTTTGGCACCACCTATCTGCTTACCCTGTCGAATCCCGCGACGATTCTGGCCTTTGCCGGTATGGTCGCCGGGCTGGGAGGCGCCGCCGCCAGCGGGCCAAACGCGCCCTATGTGCTGGTGATCGGCGTGTTTCTGGGCTCGGCCCTGTGGTGGCTGTTTCTGGTGCAGCTGTCGCTGTGGGCCCGCACGCGGATGACCGCACGCAGCCTGCGCTGGCTGGATGTGCTGGCCGGCAGCGCCCTGGTGATCTGGGGGATCGCTCTGGCCTTTGGGCCGCTACAAGACGGATCGTTCTGGGGCAGCACCTGAACCGCGCCAGACCGGAATATCGGGAATATCGGGGGGGGGGATTGGAGCGGGCGGCGGGAATCGAACCCGCGTCATTAGCTTGGAAGGCTAAGGTCTTACCACTACACAACGCCCGCGTAGCAGGTCACGGGATAGGCGATGCCCGATCCAAGGTCAAGGCCGGTTTCGCACAGAATCTGCCTAGCCGACGATGTGATAGCCGCCGTCGATATAATGCACTCCGCCGGTGACATTCCGGGCCTCATCGCTGGCCAGATAGGCGGCGAATCCGCCGACATCCTCGATTGAGGCCAGATGATGCGTGGGCGCGCGCGCAGCGGCCTGGGCCATCAGAGCGTCGAAATGATCAATCCCACTGGCCGCCCGCGTCATCAACGGCCCCGGAGACAGCGCGTGCACGCGAATGCCTTTTTCGCCCAGCTCGGCCGCCATGTATTGCGTCACCGATTCCAGCGCAGCCTTGACCGGGCCCATGATGTTGTAATGCTCCACCACCTTTTCCGCGCCATAATAGCTGACGGTCATCACGCAGCCGCCGGCGGCCATCAGGGGCTCGGATTTGCGGATCAGATGCAGGAAACTGCCCACCGAGACATCCATCGCCTGCAAAAACCCCGCGCGCGAACAGTCGGTGACACGCCCGTGCAGATCCTCTTTGGGACAAAAGGCCAGCGCATGGACCACCGTGTCCAGCCGCCCCCAGCTTTGCGCAATCTGATCGAACAGCGCGTCGATCTGCGCGCCGTCCGTCACATCCAGAGGGGCGAAGACCTGTGCCTCCAGTTCTGTGGCCAGGGGCGCGACAAAGGGTTTGGCCTTTTCATTCAGATAGGTCACCGCGATATCCGCCCCCTGCGCCCGCAGAGCCCGCGCGATGCCGTAAGCGATGGAATGGCGGTTGGCGATCCCAACAACCAAGGCTTTCTTACCAACCAAAGAGAACATGCAGCCCCCGCTATATTTCGGATTTCCCCAGCATAGGCCACGGATGTGACAGCCCGGAGTCATTCCGCCGCAACGCAGCATTTTTTCGGCCGCGCGCCTGCAAAACTGGCACATTGGCGCGGGCGGGACTCTGTGTTAGGCGGGGCGCATGATGCCTGAATATACGCTCCGATATCGTAACCTGTCCGGGGACGCGCCGCTTAGCCCGCTGATCGCGCGACTGGAGGCCCCGAACGCGGAACAGGCGATTTCCCTGTTGAAAAAACACAATCCCGATCAGGAATTGCGCATCGAGCGCGTCCAGAATGACGCCCCGCCCGCCCCAAAGCGCAAAACCCGCGCGGAATGGATCGTGCTGGCGCTGATCGTGGTGATCGGCGGGATTAATCTGATTGCCCGCAACCTTCCCTGAGGGGCTTGGCGGCGGGGCGGCACGACGTTAGACAGATTGTCCCGACACCTCGAATGGGAGCAACACATGTCCATCCAAGCCGCGGCCGAGCGCCGAATTCCTGTCCTGATCGCGCAGGAAATCCAGGCCCGTCCCGAACAGGTGCAGGCCGCTGTGAAACTGCTGGATGAAGGCGCCACCGTCCCCTTTGTCGCGCGTTACCGCAAAGAGGTGACAGGCGGGCTGGATGACAGCCAGCTGCGCACCCTGGCGGACCGTCTGGGCTATCTGCGCGAGCTGAACGAACGGCGCGGGGTGATCCTGGCCTCGATCACCGAGCAGGGCAAACTGACAGAGGATCTGGAAAAAGCCATCGCCGGGGCCGAAACGAAATCGGCGCTGGAAGACATCTATCTGCCCTATAAACCCAAACGCCGCACGCGCGCCATGATCGCCCGCGAAAACGGGCTGGAACCCCTGGCCGATGCGATTCTGGCCGACCGCGCCGCCGATCCCTCGGCTCTGGCGCAGGGCTATCTGACGGACGCCGTGCCCGATACCACCGCTGCCCTGAACGGCGCGCGCGACATCATCGGCGAGCGCCTGTCCGAGAACGCCACCCTTCTGGGCCGCCTGCGCGATTTCCTGATGCAAGAGGCCATCCTGACCTCCAAGGTAATCGAGGGCCAGGAAGCCGCCGGTGCCAAATATTCCGATTATTTCGACCAGTCCGAAAAATGGGCCAGCATCCCTTCGCACCGTGCTCTGGCCATTTTCCGTGGCCGAAACGAGGGCATCCTGCAAGCCGACATCGTGGTCGATCCGGACGCCGCCCCCGGCCAGAACCGTGCGGAGCTGATGGTCGCGGCGGAACTGGGCACCGCCACCGACGCGCCCGGCGATCAATGGCTGCGCAAGCTGGCCGGGTTCGTGTGGCGCGTCAAACTGCATATTTCCCTGTCCATCGACTTGCTGACCGAACTGCGCCGCCGCGCCGAAGAGGACGCCATCAACGTCTTTGCCCGCAACCTGAAGGATCTGCTGCTGGCCGCCCCCGCCGGGGCCAAGGCCACGCTGGGCCTGGATCCGGGCATCCGCACGGGCGTGAAATGCGCCGTCGTGGACGCCACCGGCAAGGTTCTGGACACCGCCACCATCTACCCTTTCCAGCCCAAAAATGACGTCCGCGGCGCGCAGGCCACCCTGGCCGAGCTGATCGCCCGTCACCGCGTGGAACTGATCGCCATCGGCAACGGCACCGCCAGCCGCGAAACCGAAAAACTGGTGGCCGACCTTCTGTCCCTGATCCGCGCGACCAAGAAACCCACCAAGGTTGTGGTGTCCGAGGCCGGGGCCTCGGTCTATTCCGCGTCCGAACTGGCCGCGCAGGAATTCCCCGATCTGGATGTCAGCCTGCGCGGCGCAGTGTCCATCGCGCGCCGCCTTCAGGATCCGCTGGCCGAACTGGTGAAAATCGAGCCCAAATCCATCGGCGTCGGCCAATATCAGCACGACGTGGACCAGCGCCGCCTGGGCAAATCGCTGGACGGTGTGGTCGAGGATGCGGTGAACGCCGTGGGCGTCGATCTGAACACCGCCTCGGCCCCGCTTCTGGCCCGCGTGGCCGGTATCAGCGCCGGCCTGTCAGACGCCATCGTCGCGCACCGCGACATCCACGGTGCCTTTGCCGCGCGCCAGGATCTGCTCAAAGTCGCCCGCCTGGGCCCCAAGGCCTTTGAACAATGCGCCGGCTTCCTGCGCATCACCGACGGCACCGAGCCGCTGGACGCCTCCTCGGTCCACCCCGAGGCCTATGACCTGGCCCGCAAAATCGTCCAGTCCTGCGGCCGCGATCTGCGCACACTCATGGCCGATCCCACCCCGCTCAAACGGCTGGACCCGCGCGATTTCGCCAATGACCGCTTCGGCCTGCCCACCGTGCGCGACATCCTGTCAGAGCTGGAAAAACCCGGCCGAGACCCCCGCCCCGAATTCAAAACCGCCACCTTCACCGAGGGCGTGAATGAAATCACCGACCTCAAACCGGGCATGATGCTGGAAGGCACGGTCACCAATGTCGCCGCCTTCGGCGCTTTCGTCGATATCGGCGTGCATCAGGACGGCCTGGTCCATATCAGCCAGATCGCCGACCGTTTCGTCAAAGACCCGCACGAGATCGTCAAAGCCGGCGATGTGGTCAAAGTCCGCGTCACCGAGATCGACGTCCCCCGCAAACGCATCGGCCTGTCGATGAAGAAAAACCCGGATCGCCCCGCCCGCTCCGGCCAGCCCGCGCGCACAAACCGCCCGCACACCACCGCCAAACGCGGCGCCGCAAAACCTCACACCCCCAGCAAAGAAGTCGGCGGCCTCGGCGCAGCCCTGCTGGACGCAATGAAGAAAACGTAAAAAGGGCAGGAAACCCCGCCCTTCTTTGCTCAATCACTACTCCGGGGGAGCGCCGCAGGCGCGGGGGCAGCGCCCCCATCCCCGGTGCCTACACACGCGCCAGACCGGGGCGCGCCTTCAGCACCCCTTGCGTGATCAGCCCCGCCAGAACCGCCTTGATCAGATCGCCAGGCATGAACGGCGCCATAGCGACACTCAGCGCCTCCCCCAAAGGCGCAGGCTTCATCACCATGTAATAGGGGATGGCCACCAGATACAGCGCACCGATCCCCCCGATGACAGCCGCAACGATTGCCACCACGGCCGTGTTCCCGCTCTTCCATTTGTCCATCACCAGACCCGCAACAAAAGCCGCAACCGGGAAGCCGAACAGGAAACCGGCCCAGGGCGTGGTGAAGACCCCCAGACCGCCCCGGCCACCCGCCAGAAGCGGCAACCCCAGAGCAACCAGCCCCAGGAACAGGATCACGGCCAATGCGCCGCGTTTTGCCCCCAAAACAGTGCCACACAGCATAATTCCCATGCTTTGCGCCGTGATCGGGATGCCACTGGCCAGGGTGATTTTAGGGATCAGCCCAAGCGCCGCGATCAGCGCGGCAAACAGGGCGATAAGTACGATATTCCGTTCCATTTTTGGATCCTTTCAAAGAACGATTCTCGGGGGCTCGGCACAGGGCCGAGCAATTCTACTGAACGCCTCCGCGCGCTCTTAGCGCTTCGGCTGTTTGTTCCGCATCGTCTATTGCCAGCAGGGCAAAAGGCAGAACGATACGCCACCCCGGCCGCTTTACACTGCGCGCCCGCCAGGCCTCGGCAAGCGCGGCGCCCTTTTGCATCAGAACCGGCGTAAAGCGGATCACCAGAGCAACAGACAGAGCCATACGCCGGCGCACGGTGGCCGGCACGCCAACCCGCGCCAAGCCCCGCTGCACCACATCCAGCATGTCATCCAGACGGGTGGTCAACGTGACCAGATTGGCCGCCGCGACAGCAGCCAGCAGCCGTATGACAATCACGGCTCCGTCCTGCATCGTGCCAGTCACCAGGTGCCAGGCGATGATGATGAAAACGAACCAGAGCACAGGCCGCATCAGGCGCAGCCCCTGCCGTGCGAATTCAAGCCCGCAGGCCAGATAAGCGGCACAGACAATCGCCAGCGCCGCGCCCGCGATGGCCAGGCTGTGCACATAGAAGATTCCCAGGGTAAACACGCACAGCCCCAGCAGCTTGGGCCCGGCGCGCAAACCGTGATAGGGCGTCCGGATCTCAGAGGTCAGCGAGATCATCCGAGCCCCCCCATTCACGCATCTGACGTTCGTATTCGGGCAAAACCTGTCCGGGCGTGCCGTCCATGTGCACGGCGCCGCGCTCCAGCCAAAGGACGCGATCGTAATGCGCCAGCGACGGCAGATCATGGCTGATGTGTATCAGGCTCTGCCCCAGATTGTGCAGATAGTGCCCCAGCCGCAGCGTCGTGGCCATATCCAGCCCGGCGAAAGGTTCATCCAGAACGATCACCTTCGGTGCCATCACCAACACCGCCATCAGACACACCAGATGCCGCTGCCCCCCCGAGAGCCCGTGCACCGAACGCTCATACCATTCCGCGCGCCCGAACCGCGCCAGCATCTCTTGCGCGCGGCGCTGCGCCTGATCCTTGCTTTGCCCGGCCGCCGTCAGGCCAAAGGTCAGCTCTTCGCCCACGGTGGGGAAAATGATCTGGTGGTCGGGGTTCTGAAACAGGATGCCCACGGTCTGAATCGCGGCCTTGCGATCCTTGGCCACGTCCACGCCATCCACGCGCACCTGGCCTGCATCTGCCTCGGCCAGCCCGGCGATCAGGCGGGCCAGCTGCGATTTGCCAGACCCGTTGCGCCCGATGATTCCCACGCGGCGCTGATCGACGTGCAAATCCAGGCCGCGAAAAACCTGAACGGTTTCACGCGCATAGTGGACTCCGTCCAGCTGAACCGACACCGCATCGGTGCCCTGTAAGTTCAAATAAGAATGCTGCTGCACCCGCGAAGGCTCCTGTCTTTGGGCCGGGATACTGCGAAAATGACGGGCTACGCAAGAGTTTGCAGCCACGGTTTGCAAAGTTTGTACCGTATTTATACGGTGTTTTTGGCCATTAAACGGCCAATCCCTACGGTTTCCGGCCACCTAAGTCTCCAACGGTAGGATCAGCGCGGGGCCTTCGGCGCGATTCGAGTTCACCTCGGGGCCGACGCGATGGGCGCGCACCCGGCCCTGCGCCGCCGAGCGCATCAGCGGGGCCGCGCCATGACCCTGCTCGCCCAGCCATTTGGCCCAGTCATCGGGCTCCAGAATGACCGGCATCCGGTGATGAATATGATCAATATCGGGGCTGGCCGGGGCCGTGACCACCGCGCAGCTGGGCTGGGGATCCGCGCCCCACATCTGCCAGACACCGGCCAGGGCCATCGGCTGCCCATCCTGACGCGTGATGTACCACGGCAGACGATTGCCCGCCGCGTCCTTGGCCCATTCATAAAACCCCGAGACCGGCAGGATACAGCGCCGCTGTCGACATGCCTCGCGAAAGGCCGGTTTCTGCGCGATCGTTTCGGCCCGCGCGTTGATCAGCAAAGGCCCATCCGTCACGGATGTGTACCAGCTGGGCAGAAATCCCCAGCGCATCGCGCCCAGCCGCCGGATTCCCCCGTCCGAGGCAACCACATGCACCTGCGTTGTCGGACATACATTATAGTTGGGCACAGACGGCAGAGCATTGCCCGGTCTGGCGGCGAAAATCTGCGCCATCGCGTCATTGGGCAGGGTGACGGCCACGCGTCCGCACATGGCTCAGCCGCGCCTGAAAGCTTGCTTGGCCAGCTCGATCCGGGCCTCCATCATCGACATGTCCTGCATGAGGGAACGGCGCTGGGTCCGGTCGGCGCAGTCGCGCAACTGTTCGCGTAACCTGGCCAGCTCGCGCGACAGCTGCACGAATTCAGGCACCGCCCCGTTCTGTTCGATCACCCGGTTCAGCAGCGCATTTTCCGGATCGTCGCATTCAGGCAGCGGCTGGCCCGCGCCGGGCAGGTCGTCGAAATCGCCCTCGGCCTGGGCCTGGGCGATTTTCTGGTTAATCAGGTCAATCAGCGGGTGATCCATCACACACCTTTGGTTCAGACCGGCCCAGCCTACCCGCTAAACGGCACAGGGTCGAGCCGCCACCGACACCCCGCCCCGCGCGTTTATTGCGCGGCGATACGCCCATCCAGATAGGGCACGTAGGGGCCGGCCTGGACCAGGTATTCCACCACCACATCGGCCAGATCCGGGCCGTAATCATAGGCGTTCATGCCCTCGGTGCTGAACATTTTATAGCCGTCCCCGCCGTTGCGGACGTAGTTATTTGTCACCACGCCATAGACGGTTTCGGGCTCCAGCGCGGCCCAGCCGCCGGGCATGTTCACCATAACCGAGACAACACGCGCGCCGGGCTGGGCCGCGGGATCGTAGACCAGCTTCATCCCGGCAACCTGCGGAAACCGCCCGCCGCCATCCTCGATCTGGCTCAGCCCGTTTTCCAGAGCCGCCAGCAAGGTCGCCCCCGTGGCCTGAAAGGTGGACAGCGTGTTCTGGAAGGGCAGCACGGTCAGCACCTCGCCCATGGTTACCTCGCCCGCGTCAATCGAGGCCCGCAGCCCTCCGCCATTCTGCACCGCGATCTGGACACCCTGATCGGCGACACGCGCCAGCATCGCATCGGCCACCAGGTTCCCCATCGTACATTCGCCGGCCCGACAAGACCCGCGCTCGCCATCAATCGGCTGCGCCGTGCTGGCGACCACTTTATTGCGGATCGCATCCAGCGGCTTGGCCAGTTCGGCGATGCGGAACTTGGTGGGGATGTCTTCGGTGACGGCGGCATCCATGATCAGCGGCTCACCCTGGGCCGAGACGATTTGGCCGGCGTCATCGAAGACCAGGTTCAGCTCTCCCAGGAATTTGCCATAGGCATAGGCCGAGACAATCGCCGTATCGCCCACCATCGTGGGATAGGGCCCCTCGGCCCGATCCGAGCGATTGGACAGGTAGGTATTGGTATGCCCGCCCACGATCACATCCACCCCGGTGGTTTTTGCCGCCACGCGTTTATCCACCCCATAGCCGGAATGCGACAGCACGATGATCTTGTTGATCCCGGCGGCGCTCAGCGCGTCCACCTCGGCCTGCACGGCCGCAACGGGATCTGAGAAGGTAATATTGGGGCCGGGGCTGGACAGCTCGTGCGTGTCATACGGGGTCAGCCCGATCAGGCCCAGTTGCTGCCCGCCCCTGGTGATCACCGTAGATTTCAGAATCGCATCCGCCAGAATTTTTTCACGCGCGACATCCGCATTGGACATCAGCACCGGAAAATCGACCGTATCGACAAACCCGCGCAGCACCTCGGGGCCGTCGTCGAATTCATGGTTGCCCACGGTCATCGCGTCATAGCCCAGCTTGTTCATGAACTCGGCCGCCATTTTGCCCTTGTAATAGGTATAGAACAGCGTGCCCTGGAACTGATCGCCCCCATCCACCAGAATCGTGTTCTGCGCCCGCGCGCGCGCATCGGCGATGGCCGTCACCAGCCGCGCGGTACCGCCGAAACATTTCCCCTCGGCGTTCTTTTCCGCCGAGCAGCCGGAATCGTATTTGCTGATCGGCTCGAACCGGGCGTGGAAATCGTTGGTGTGCAGAATGGTCAGGGCATATTCAGCCGCCGCCGCACTGGCCGAAAACGCCAGCGTCAGCGCGCCAAGCCCGGAAAGAACACGTGAAAACATCGCAAAGCTCCTGTTGAACGGGAATAGAGCCAGCCTGCCTGCGAATCCCGCCCCCTGTCAAAATCCTTCTGGCTTGACCACGCGGCAGGGGCGCGGCATGTGGGGGATATGCTGATTTACAAGATATTCCGTGCCTCAGAATGGGCACAGTTGCAGGAGAATGGCGAAACCCTGGGCGCGCCGGTCGATCTGGCCGATGGGTTCGTGCATTTCTCCACCGCGCAGCAGGCTGCCGAAACCGCGGCCAAGCATTTCGCCGGCCAGGATGGGCTGCATCTGCTGGCCGTTCAGGCCGACAGCCTGGGCGCGGCGCTGAAATGGGAACCCTCGCGCGGTGGTGCGCTGTTTCCGCATCTTTACCGCCCCCTGAAACTGTCAGATGTCCTATGGCATCGGCCTCTGCCGCTGGTGGACGGGGCGCATCAATTCCCGGAAGGACTGGAATGAACCCGCTGGAGAAACTAGGGCTCTTTGCCCTGCACAAGGTTGACCCCGAAACCGCGCACGGCCTGTCAATCAAGGCGCTGCAACTGGGGGCCGCGCCGCTGGCCGGGCTGGTCACGTCGGATCGTCTGCGCACCACGGTGGCCGGCCTGAACATGGCCAATCCGGTGGGGCTGGCCGCTGGGTTCGATAAGAACGCGCAGGTGCTGTCACCCCTGTCGCGCGCGGGCTTTGGGTTTATCGAGGTGGGCGCCGCCACGCCCCGCCCGCAGCCCGGCAACCCCAAGCCGCGCCTGTTCCGCCTGTCCGAGGATCAGGCCGCGATCAACCGCTTTGGCTTCAACAACGACGGGATGGAGGCGATCGGTGCCCGTCTGGCGCAGCGTCCGCGCGACATGGTTCTGGGCCTGAACCTGGGTGCCAACAAGGACAGCGAGGATCGCGCCGCCGATTTCGCCCGTGTGCTGGCCCATTGCGGGCCGTATCTGGATTTCGCCACGGTGAATGTGTCCTCGCCCAATACCGAAAAGCTGCGCGATTTGCAGGGCAAAGAGGCGCTCTCGGCGCTGCTGGCCGGGGTGATTGCCGCGCGCGCCGAATTGGACCGCCAAATCCCCGTCTTCCTGAAAATCGCCCCCGATCTGACGCCGGAGGAACTGGAGGACGTGGCCGAGGTCGCCCTGACATCCGGCATCGACGCGGTGATCGCCACCAACACCACCCTGTCGCGTGACGGCCTGCACAGCCCGTACCGCGATCAGGCGGGCGGGCTGTCCGGTGCGCCTCTGTTTGAAAAATCCACCCGCGTGCTGGCCCGCCTGTCCGTACTGACCGAGGGCAAGCTGCCCCTGATCGGCGTCGGCGGGGTGTCGAACGCCCAGCAGGCCTATGCGAAAATCCGCGCCGGGGCCTCGGCCGTGCAGCTGTATACCGCGCTGGTCTATCACGGGCTGTCGCTGGGCGCCGAGATCGCCAAAGGGCTGGACAAGCTTCTGGAACAAGACGGCTTTGATAACGTCGCCCAGGCCGTGGGCACCGCCAAGGAGGACTGGCTATGATCACCATCTGGCACAACCCGCGCTGTTCGAAATCGCGTCAGACTCTGGCCCTGCTGGAGGGGCGCGAGGTTGAGGTGCGCAAATATCTGGAGGACGCGCCCTCGGTTGACGAATTGCGCGCGGCGCAGGCGGCTTTGGGCCTGCGCGCCATCGACATGATGCGCCCCAAAGAGGCGTTGTTCAAGGAATTGGGCCTGACCAAGGACACCCCCGAGGCCGCCCTGCTGGACGCCATGGCCGCCCATCCCAAGCTGATCGAGCGCCCCATCGTCTTTGCCAATGGCAAGGCGCGTCTGGGCCGCCCGCCCGAGCAGGTGCTGGAAATCCTTTAGCGCTCGGCGGCGGCCTCAAGCGCGGGATAGCGAAGCCCCAGCGTGATCCCCCGCGCCACAAAGGAAATCAGCAGGGCAATCCACAGTCCGTGATTGCCAAACAGCGGCAGCAAGACCGCCAGCGCGACCAGATACACCACAAAGCTGACCGCCATCATGTTGCGCATGTCCTTGCCACGGGTTGCGCCGATGAAGATCCCGTCCAGCATCCAGCTGGCCGAGCCCAGGATCGGTGCCATCACCATATAGATCAGGAATATGCGCGCCGCGCTGCGGACGCCCTCGGCTGTGGTCATCAGGTCGATGATCAGCCCGCCGGCCAGCGCGAAAACCAGCGTCAGCGCCATGGCAATCCCAACGCCCCAGAGGCTGGTCAGAATCGCGCTGCGGCGCAGGGCCACGCGGTTGCGCGCCCCCATGGCCGCACCCACCAGCGCCTCGGCGCCCAGCGCGAATCCGTCCAGCGCATAGGCGGTGATATAGAGGAACTGCATCAGCACCTGGTTGGCCGCCAGCACGTCGTCTCCGAAATCGGCGCCCAGCATCAGGAATGAGATAAAGATCACCTGCAACAGCAGCGACCGCAGCAAAATATCGGTGTTCACCGACATCATATGCGTCAGCTTGGCCCGGTCGAACACCCGCGCCCAATCGCGCCAGGCAGGCACACGAAAAGCCCCCCGACAGAACCACAGCGCCACCGCCAGCCCCGTCCATTCCGCGCAGAAGGTGGCCAGGGCCACGCCCTCGACGCCCCAGCCCAGCCCCAGAACGAACCACAGGTCCAGCAGGATATTCACCCCGTTCGTCCACAGCTGTATCGCCAGCACAGCGCCGGTGCGTTCCTGCCCGATCAGCCAGCCCGTCACCCCATACAGCCCAATCGCCGCCGGCGCCGAGAAGATCCGGATCTGCATGTAATCGCGCGCCAGGGACTCGACCTCGGGACTGGCCGGAGACACCACGAACGCCGCCCAGAAAATCGGTATTTGCAGCGCAATGACGGACAGCCCGGCCAGCGCGGCAATCATCAGCGCGCGGGTCAGCAAAGCAGCGACCTCTCGTTCTTGTCCCGCGCCACGCGCCTGGCTGGTCAGCCCGGTGGTGCCCATCCGCAGGAACCCGAACATCCAGTAGACCCCCGTCAGGACGATTGCGCCGATTCCGACGGCACCGATTGGCGCGGCCTGTCCCATCTGCCCCACAACGCCCGTGTCCACGGCCCCCAGAATGGGCACCGTTGCATTTGACAGCACAATCGGCAGAGCGATCTTCAGCACCCGTCGATGGGTGATCCGGGGGGCGTTCCGGGGGGCGTTCTGGGCGGGCGATACGGCGTCAGCCATCCGATTGCGGCATCAGGAAATGTCCGGTGGCCTGCGCAAAGTTCCGGTGACGATTGTCCTGCCAGGCCTCGACATGGACGCTGGCATAGCGCCGCCCCGACCGATTGATCTGCGCCCGCGCATAGGCATCGCGCGGCAGACCCGAGCGCAGATAGTCCACGGTGAAATCAATCGTTTTGGGCAGGCGCGGCAATTGCCCGGCCACCAGTTGCTCGGCGTCCAGCCTGCCGCTTTCGATGTCGTCCCACAGATAGGCCCAGCTGAGCCCGATGATCGCCGTCACCTCAAGAAAGGCCGCCGTTACACCGCCGTGAATCGCGGGCAGCATCGGGTTGCCGATCAGAGATTCCTGAAAAGGCAGAACCGCTGTCAGCTCATCCCCGCGCCGGTCGAACTCGATTCCCAGGAACTGAATATAGGGCACACCATGGACCAGCGCATTCAGCGCGGCATCGCGGCGCTGCTTGACCACCTGCATCGGTTCGGGTCTGGGGCGTTTGTTCATGACTGCCCCCCCTCGACCGTAAAGGCCCCCGAGGCCGTGGCGACAGGCAGGCTGTCATCGTCGTCCAGCGCCTCGGCGCGGACAAAGGCCACGGTTTTGGTGATCCGATAGCAATGGGCGCGCGTCCGGATCGCCTGTCCGGGCGTGGCCGCGCGCATGTAGTCGATCCGCAGGTCAATCGTGGCGGTGCCCCCCGGCGCCTTGGGGTGGCTCATGACCGCGGCCCCGCAGGTGGTATCCAGCAAAGCCGACACCGCGCCGCCGTGGATCACTCTGGTTTTCGGATCCCCGATAAAGCGCTCGTCATAGGGCATCCGCATCTCGGCACGTCCGTCGCCCACTTGGGTGAACGCCATTCCCAGCGCCCTGGCGTGGGGAATCGCCTTGATGAATTCGCGGGCGAACATCTGATTATCGGGTGCCATATGCGCCTCCGAGCCTGATTTGCGTGCTTTCCCCTATCTATTCGGCCCATCCGGGCAGAGTGCAAGAGTTTGTTCTTGCAATTGCGAGTAATTCGCATATGCAGGTAAGCATGACACAGATGGATTCTCATATGCCCGCCTCGTTTCAGCCCGGTTTTCTGGGGCCTTTCCGGACGCGCCGGCTGCCTTATGCGCTGCTGCTTCTGGCGCTGGCCGTCGCACCGGGCGAGCTGGGCCCGCTGACACGAGAGCTGATGCTGGACGCCTATTTCCAGGTTTCCGTCTTCGTGGCGGCCACTTTGATGCTGTTTTATGGGGCGGAACGGCTGTTTAACTTCAACATCGGCAGCGCGCTGCAAAACGCCCGCTGGGCGCAGGTGCCCATGGCGGCCCTGCTGGGCGCGACACCGGGCTGTGGCGGCGCGGTGGTTGTGGTTGCGGCCTATGCCTCGGGCAATGTCGGCTTCGGAGCGGTCGTGGCCACGCTAACCGCCACAATGGGTGACGCTGCGTTCCTTTTGATCGCGACGCGGCCGGATGTGGCGGCTGTGGTGCTGCCTTTGTCCTTTGCGGTCGGGATTCTGTCGGGCTGGATCGTGGATGCGTTGCGGATTCTGCCCCCGACGGCCTACAGTGGCAGCTGCGCCATGCCGCATCGGATTGGTAAGCTGCGCGCCCGCGACTGGGCCTTTCTGGCCCTGGCCCTGCCCGGTTTCGTGATGGGCGTTCTGCAACTGCTGCAATCGCCACTTTATGATGCGATGCCCCATTCCGTTCTGCTGGCTCTGGGGTTGGGCGGCACGGCCATTGGGCTGCTGATCTGGACCACCTCGCCGCTTGAGGCAATGACCAATGCCGCAGACAGCCCCCCCACCCGCATGGCCGAAGAAACCAGTTTCATCGCCGTCTGGGTGATCGGAGCCTATCTGGCCTATGACTATCTGGTTGCCTTCCTGGGGCTGGACCTGAAGGCCGCCTTTGAAACCGTTGCACCGTTGTTGCCGCTGATCGGGATCGTGGTGGGCTTTGTGCCCGGATGCGGGCCGCAGGTGCTGGTGACAACGCTATACATCAACGGAGCGCTGCCGTTCTCGGCCCTGATCGGGAACGCCATCTCGAATGACGGGGATGCGCTGTTCCCGGCGATCGCGCTTAGCCCGCGCACGGCCATTCTGGCGACTGCGGTCTCGGCCGTGCCTGCGGTGATCGTGGCCTATGGGTTCTATTTCCTGGCGCCGGGCTTTATGGCGCCGTGACGCAGCGACGGGACGGGGCCAGTTTCTTCTGCGCTGCGGAAAGGGGGTGGCCAAAGCCTATCCGCCTGTTGCAGACTGCGTGAAACTATAAGCAACCGAATGACGCCGAATGTCTGAGACCCGCCTGACCTTCAAAGAAATGTGCGCAAAGTTCGATGTGACGCCGCGCACCCTGCGCTACTACGAATATATCGAACTGCTGGAACCCGACCGCGAGGGGCGCTCGCGTTTCTACGGGCCGCGCGAAATTGCCCGGATGACTCTGATCCTGCGGGGCCGCAAATGGGGGTACTCTCTTGAAGGGATTCGCCAGTGGCTGCTGATCTACGACAACGAAGGCAACGAAGCGCAGATGCGCGCCTGGGTCGAAAGCGCGGATCGCAAGCTTGAGGAACTGGGCCAGCAGCGCCAGCAGCTGGACGAGGCCATCGCCGAGCTGCAAGAGTCGCGCGACCGAACGGCCGATGCTGTGAAAAAGCTGTAATCGCCCCTGATTCAGGGGGAAAAAGGCGGGGTTTTCCCCGCTTTTTTCGTTTTTCCAGTGTGACGTTGCGAAAGGAAATTGCGATTTCCGTGGGGTTACGTTGCCTTATCTTACGTCAATTCACAAGTGACGTGACGTATCAATTACGTCAACCTCGATTGCTGTTGTATCGAAAAGGAAGTCGCAACAACTTTTGACCATCCGTTAAATCTTCTGAGGGCACAAAGATGTCTGTGACAAAAGAAACAACAATGACGATTCGCGAGATGTGCGATGCCTTTGAGGTCACCCCGCGCACCTTGCGGTTCTACGAAGCCAAGGAACTGCTGTTCCCGATCCGCGAAGGCCAGAAACGCCTTTTCACCCATCGGGACCGTGGCCGGCTGAAACTGATTTTGCGGGGCAAGCGCTTTGGCTTCAGCCTCGAAGAGATCCGCCAACTTCTGGATCTCTATAATATGGGGGATGCGCAGCTGACTCAGCTGGAGCGAACCTTCGAAGTGGCGCAGGACCGTCTGCGCGACATGGAACAGCAACGCGATGAGCTGGATCAGGCCATCGAAGAGCTGAAAGAACAGATGTCCTGGGGCGAGAAGATGATCGCCTCGCTGAAGACAAAACAGAAGGCTGCCGAGTAACCCTGACACAGGGCCCCGGCATCAAGTGGGAGAGAGACCATGCCGAGCTATACCGCACCCGTCAAAGACATGCAGTTCGTACTGCACGATCTGCTGAAGGTCAGCCAATCGGACATTCCGGGCTATGGCGATCTGGAAGCAGACTTTACCAGCGCCGTTCTGGAAGAGGCGGGCAAGATCACCTCTGAGGTGCTGGCCCCGCTGAACGTGGTGGGCGACAAAGAAGGCTGCGTTCTGGAAAACGGCGTGGTCCGCGTGCCCACAGGTTTCCAGGAAGCCTTCGATCAGGTGCGCGAGGGCGGCTGGACCGGCCTGGACCTGCCCGAGGAATACGGCGGTCAGGGAATGCCCTATGTGATGGGCATCGCGGTGGGCGAAATGTTCAGCTCGGCCAACCAGGCGTTCTCGATGTACCAGGGCCTGACCCACGGCGCGGCCTCGGCCATTCTGGCGCATGGCACGGACGCACAGAAAACCACCTATCTGCCCAAAATGGTGTCCTGCGAATGGACCGGCACCATGAACCTGACCGAGCCGCATTGCGGCACCGATCTGGGCCTGATGCGCACCAAGGCCGTCCCGCAGGACGACGGTAGCTATAAGATCTCGGGTCAGAAGATTTTCATCTCGGCTGGCGAACACGAGATGGCCGACAACATCATCCATCTGGTACTGGCGAAAATCCCCGGCGGCCCCGAGGGCATCAAGGGTGTCTCGCTGTTCATCGTGCCCAAGTTCATCGTCAACGAGGACGGCACCCCCGGTGCCCGCAACGGCGTCAGCTGCGGCGCGCTGGAAGAGAAAATGGGCATCCACGGCAACTCGACCTGCGTGATGAACTATGACGAGGCCACCGGCTATCTGCTGGGCGATGCGCATAAGGGAATGCGCGCCATGTTCACCATGATGAACGAAGCCCGCATCGGCGTCGGAATGCAGGGCCTGACCCAGGCCGAGGCCGCCTATCAGAACGCTGTGATCTACGCCAAGGACCGGCTTCAGGGCCGCGACGTGACCGGCGTGAAAAACCCCGATGGCCCCGCCGATCCGCTGATCGTGCACCCCGACATCCGCCGCAACCTGATGGATCAGAAAAGCTTTACCGAGGGCGCGCGCGCCTTCATCCTGTGGAGCTCGACCCTGATCGACCAGGCGCACCGCAGCGGCGACAAGGATGCCGACGGGCTGATCAGCCTGCTGACCCCGGTCATCAAGGGCTTCCTGACGGACGAGGGCTATGACATGACCGTGCAGGCGCAGCAGGTCTATGGCGGCCACGGCTATATCGAGGAATGGGGTATGTCCCAGTTCACCCGCGACGCCCGGATCGCCATGATCTATGAAGGTGCCAACGGCGTTCAGGCGCTGGATCTGGTCGGCCGTAAACTGGCCGCAGACGGCGGCAAACACGTGATGGCCTTCTTCGAGATGGTGAAAACCTTCCTGAAGGAAAACGACGGCAACGAGGCACTGAAAAAGGACTTCCTGGATCCGCTGAAGGCGGCCTCGAAGGATCTTCAGGCGGCGGGTATGTATTTCATGCAAAACGGCATGAAAAACCCCAATAACGCGCTGTCGGGCTCGTATGATTTCATGCACCTGTTCGGCCATGTCTGCCTGGGCCTGATGTGGGCCAAAATGGCCAAAGTGTCGATGGAAGCGTTGGAAAACGGTGCCGAAGATGCCACTTTCTACGAAACCAAGATCACGACCGGCCGTTTCTACATGGCCCGCCGCCTGCCCGCCACCGCAATGCACCTGGCACGGATCAACAGCGGCGCGGACACGGTGATGGCTCTGGACGCGGCCAACTTCTGAGTGCAGGCCGCGGCCTGTACCCGCTGACTAGGGGCAGCGCCCCGCTCGCACTGGCTGGCATGGCACGAACCATACCAGCCAGTGAGACCAAAGGAAGAGATATGCCAAAACGATTCCGCCTGACCCGCCGCTTCAACGCCGCAATGACCGAGGACGGCTATCGCCGGCTCAAGAGATTCGCGCAGGAATCCGGCCTGAACGAAGGCGAAGCGCTGTCCTTTCTGTTCGAAAACTTCGACAGCGTGATCAACGAAGACACATATGGGCATCGGCTGCGGCTGTTTCTCGCCGAACTGGACGCCCGCAAGCCGTAAGGAGGCGCGAACCGGCCCCGTCCGCTCAGGGCAATCAGGTCGGGGATATTTGAGTATTTCTGGCAAGATGAAAACAGTGTCACGAGGGCCCCACCCCAGGCGCGGGCCAACTGGCATCAGGCCGGGGCGGGGTTTCACCTTGCACGTCCATCGGCTCTCCAGCCTGTAACGCAACGTCTGGTGTACACCATTAACCTTAACGGTACGTTACGAAGGGCAGGTCTGCCTTTTCATCTTGCCAAAAATACTCACACTTCGAACGCAACCACATGCGCGCACAGGGAGGATTGGGCATGACGATGAAACTCTACTGCTTTGGCGAAAGCGGGAACAGTTATAAGGCGGCGCTGCCGCTGGCACTGAGCGCACAGGAATGGGAGCCGGTCTGGGTAGATTTCTTCAATGGCGCCGCGCGCAGCGATGCATACCGCGCTTTGAACGTGATGGGGGAGGCTCCGGTTCTGCTGGATGGTGAGCAGACACTGACTCAATCGGGCGTCATCCAGATGTATATCACGGAAAAATCCGGCAAATTCGGTGGCACCACCCCTGCCGAGGCGCGCGAGGTGATGCGCTGGATGTTCTGGGACAATCACAAAATGTCCAGTCAGGCGGGGATGACCCGGTTCCTGATGAATTTCCTGCCCGAAAAGCACCGCGATCCGAATGTGATCGCGTTCAATCAGGGCCGTCTGCGCGCCGCGTTTCAGACTCTGGACGCCGCGCTGGAAGGGCGTGACTGGCTGGTCGGAGCGGATGTCACCAATGCAGACCTGAGCTGCTGCGGATATTTGTACTACCCCGAGCCCTTTGGCTTTGATCGTGCCGCCTATGCAAACATTGACCGCTGGCTGGGCAACATCAGTGCCCTGCCCGGATGGCAACATCCCTACGATCTGATGCCGCGCTCGGGTGGCGAATAGTAAGGAGCCGAAAATGCCGAACCGGATAGACAAACCGTTCTTATTGCGATCGGGCATCGCAGGGGCGTTTGAAATTCGGCCAGGCTTAACGATGTTCCAAACCAACAACGAGGATGCGCCTTGGGGGCTGAAATTCTTTACCCTGGGGGCATCCAATACCAGAAAATCTCGCGATCAGATGCTGACCGTTTGACCGGGATTCTGAATCTCTAGCCGGAAAGAGGAAGGCGAAAAATGACCGAAGCCTATATCTATGACGCCGTGCGCACGCCGCGTGGCAAGGGACGCCCGGACGGGTCGCTGCACGAGGTAACCGCGGTGCGGATGTCCTCGGGGGTGCTGAACGCGCTGAAGGACCGCAACGGCCTGGAAGGCCATGCCGTCGAGGATGTGATCTGGGGCAACGTCACCCAGGTGATGGAACAGGGCGCCTGTCTGGCGCGGACCGCCGTTCTGGCCTCGGATCTGGATGAATCCATCCCCGGCCTGTCGATCAACCGTTTCTGCGCCAGCGGCATGGAGGCCGTGAACCTGGCCGCCAACCAGATCAAGGGCGGCGCGGGCGAGGCCTATATCGCGGGCGGTGTGGAAATGATGAGCCGCGTGCCCATGGGCAGCGACGGTGCTGCGGTGGCCGTGGACCCTTCGGTTGCGCTGGATCGCTATTTTGTCCCGCAGGGGATTTCGGCCGATATTATCGCTACTGAATACGGCTTTAGCCGCGATCAGGCCGACGCGCTGGCCGTGGAATCGCAAAAACGCGCCAAGGCCGCCTGGGACGACAACCGTTTCGCCAAGTCCATCGTGCCGGTGAAGGATCAGAACGGTCTGACCATTCTGGATTACGATGAATTCATCCGCCCCGGCACCGATATGCAGGGGCTGGGCGCGCTGAAAGCCTCGTTCAAGGACATGGGCGAGGTCATGCCGGGCTTTGATAAGGTCGCCATGCTGAAATACCCGCATCTGGAGCGGATCAACCACATTCACCACGCGGGCAACAGCTCGGGCATCGTGGATGGCTCGGCCGGGGTGCTGATCGGCAACGCCGATTTCGGTAAGAAATACGGTCTGAAACCGCGCGCCCGTATCCGTCAGACCTGCAAAATCGGGCTGGACCCGACCATCATGCTGACCGGGCCGGTTCCGGCCACGCAGAAGATTCTGGCCGACAGCGGCATGGCCTTTGGCGACATCGACCTGTTCGAGGTCAACGAGGCCTTTGCCAGCGTCGTACTGCGCTTCCAGCAGGCGTTTGACGCGGATATGGACAAGGTGAACGTGAACGGCGGCTCGATCGCGATGGGCCACCCGCTGGGCGCCACCGGCGCGATCATCATCGGCACCCTTCTGGACGAGCTGGAGCGCCAGGACAAAGAGGTCGGCCTGGCCACCCTGTGTATCGCGTCCGGCATGGGCGCAGCCACCATCATCGAACGCGTATAATTCGGGGCAGGAGTGACAGAAATGACTGATTTCACCATGACCAAAGACGCCGAGGGCGTCGCCACCATCACCTGGGATTGCCCCGGTAAATCCATGAACGTCATGAGCGCCGAGGCCCTTCTGGTGCTTAGCGATCTGATCGACGACGCGCTGGCTGACGAAGCCGCCAAAGGCGTGATCATCACCAGCGGCAAGAAGGATTTCGCCGGCGGGATGGACCTGAACGTGCTGGCCAAAATGAAGGCCGACGCGGGCGACGACCCGGCGCGCGGCCTGTTCGAGGGCACCATGAAAATGCACGCCCTGCTGCGCAAGATCGAACTGGCGGGCATGGACTTCAAAACCAAGAAGGGCGGCAAACCGATTGCAGCCGTTCTGCCCGGCACCGCCGTCGGCATCGGGCTGGAACTACCCCTGTCCACGCACCGCATCTTTGCCGCCGAAAACCCCAAGGCCAAGATCGGCCTGCCGGAAATCATGGTCGGCATTTTCCCCGGCGCGGGCGGCACCACCCGTCTGGTGCGCAAAATGGGCGCGATGGCCGCCTCGCCCTTCCTGCTGCAAGGCAAGCTGGTGGACCCGAAAAAGGCCAAAGGCGCTGGAATCATTGACGAAGTTGCCGCAGACCCGATGGCCGCTGCGCGCGAATGGGTGCTGAACGCCAAGGACGCCGATCTGGTGAAACCCTGGGACGCGAAGGGCTATAAAATGCCCGGCGGCGCGCCCTATCATCCTGCGGGTTTCCCCACTTTCGTAGGGGCCTCGGCCATGGTGAACGCCAATACCAGCGGCGCTTTCCCAGCTGCCAAGGCCCTGCTCAGCGCCGTCTACGAAGGCGCGCTGGTGCCCTTTGACACCGCCCTGAAAATCGAGGCGCGCTGGTTCACCAACATCCTGATGAATCCCTCGTCCTCGGCGATGATCCGCTCGCTCTTCCTGAACAAGGAAGCGCTGGAAAAAGGCGCCGTGCGTCCCAAGGACGTGCCCGACCAGTCGGTCAAGAAAATCGGCGTTCTGGGCGCGGGCATGATGGGCGCGGGCATCGCGCTGGTCAGCGCGCAGGCCGGGATGGAGGTTATCCTGATCGACCGTGACCAGGATGCGGCAGACCGCGGCAAGGCGTACTCGGAAACCTACATGGACAAAGGGATCAAACGCGGCAAAGCCACCCCTGAGAAGAAAGAGGCCCTGCTGTCCCGCATCACCGCCACCCCCGATCTGGACGCGCTGAAAGGCTGCGATCTGATCATCGAGGCGGTGTTCGAAGACCCCGGCGTCAAGGCCGAGATGACCAAAAAGGTCGAGGCGATCATCCCCGAGGACTGCATCTTTGCCTCGAACACCTCGACTCTGCCGATCACCGGCCTGGCCAAGGCGTCTGTCCGCCCCGAGCAATTCATCGGCATCCACTTCTTCAGCCCGGTTGAAAAGATGTTCCTGGTGGAAATCATCAAGGGCAAGGAAACGGGTGATCGCGCGGTGGCCAAGGCGCTGGATTACGTGCGCCAGATCCGCAAAACGCCGATCGTGGTCAATGACGCGCGGTTCTTCTACTGCAACCGCTGCATCATCCCCTACATGAACGAGGCCATGCGCATCGTCACCGAGGGCACCCCGGCGGCGATGGTGGATCACGCCGCGCAGCAGCTGGGCTTCCCCGTGGGGCCGATCCAGCTGACAGATGAAACCTCGGTGGATCTGGGCGCCAAGATTGCCCGCGCCACCAAGGCCGCGATGGGCGATGCCTATCCCGAAAGCCCCTCGGACGATCTGATTTTCTGGATGGAAGAGCTGGGCCGTCTGGGCCGCAAATCCAAGGCGGGCTTCTTTGATTATGACGAGAAGGGCAAGCGCCTGGGCTATTGGAAGGGGATCACCGAAAAATACCCGGCCGCGCCCGAGCTGCCCAGCCTTCAGGATGTGAAGGACCGTCTGATGTTTGCTCAGGTGCTTGAGGCCGTGCGCGCGTTGGAAGAGGGCGTTGTCGAGGACATCCGCGAGGGCGACGTGGGCGCGATCCTGGCCTGGGGCTTTGCCCCCTGGACGGGCGGGCCTTACAGCTGGCTGGACATGCTGGGCGCGGAATATGCCGCCCAACGCTGTGACGAGCTGGAAGCGGCCTATGGCGCGCGGTTCAAATGCCCCGATCTGCTGCGAGATATGGCGGCCAAGGGCCAAAGCTTCTATGGCCGGTTCGACCCTGAGGCAAAATCCGCAGCCTGAGCCGGATAGACAAAAAAGCGCGCGCCCGGAGACGGGCGCGCGTTTGTTATTACGCGGACTGCGCTGACGCGCAGGCTGGATCAGCCCTTCGGGCCGCTGGCATTGCGTTGCGCGCGTGGGGCTATTCGTAGCTGTAGCCGAAACGGGCGATGTCGGCGGCGCAGACCCGCGCGATCAGATCGGTATCCTGAGCGGTGTAATAGCGGTGATAGTCCACCCGGTTCGAGCGGTTCGCATGTTGCAGGTCCAGCTGGAACCCAAGGTGTTCCCAGAGCGGCTGTGCATCGCGGTGGAGATGTTCCAGCCGGATATAGGCCGTGCAGCGTTCCTGACCGCGAATATCCGTCATGTAATAGCTGGCCGGGGCCGACCCGAGTGAGGCCTGGGTATGCGGATGGTTGATGAACTGCGTAAAGCTGGTGGCCTGCGCCAGCCGCACGGCCGGGTGATCGAAGCTTTGCGTTTGCAGCCAGTGATAATAGCTGACCACCCGATCCCAGGGATTCCGCACCAGGGTGAAGGTGAAATAACCCTCGATCTGCTGCGACGAGACCAGCCCGTCAATATCGGCCAGGGTGGAATGTTTCCACAGCCTCCCCGCCGTCTGCACATCGCGCACGCGGCCGCGGCGGCGTTTGGCCTTGGGCGTGTCGCCCAGCAGGATGTCATCCTTCTTGGCCCGGCTTTCCAGCGCCAGCGCCATCGAGGTGCCACCCGTTTTCGGGATATGGATGAAGATATATTTGCGGCCAGTGGACAGGATCATGGGGCGACGCTAACGGATTGACCCTTCTGAGAAAAGACCATCTACGGGTTCCTACGATATTGCCCGGTGCGCGCGGGTCCATATACTCGCGCGCGAAGGCATCACAGCGTAGGAGGACCACCCGATGGGTTGGATGGCAGATGAAAGCGGACTTGAGAAGAACGCGGCGAATTACGTGCCGCTGACGCCTCTGTCCTGGCTGAACCGGGCGAAGGATGTATTCCCCGATCTGTTGGCCGTGGTCTATGGCCAGCACCGCAAGACCTATGTGGAATATCATCAGCGGGTGACGCGACTGGCCTCGGGTCTGGTGAAACTGGGTGTGCAGCCGGGCGATGTGGTGGCCACCGTTCTGCCGAACATCCCTGCCCAGGCCGAAGCGCATTTCGGCGTGCCCGCCTGTGGCGCTGTGCTGAACACGATCAATACTCGGCTGGAATCCGATACGATTTCCTACATTCTGGATCACGGGCAGGCCAAGGTGGTGCTGGTCGATCCGCAATTCCTGCCCGTCGTGGCCCAGGCGATCGAGGACATGATCGGCCCCGCCCCCATCGTGATCGAGGTGGCCGATGATTTCGCCGGGGCCCATGCCCACGGGCACTATATGGAATACGAAGAGCTGCTGGCCTCGGGCGATCCGGATTTCCAGTGGATCCTGCCGCAGGACGAATGGGAAAGCATCGCGCTGAACTATACTTCGGGCACCACCGGGCGGCCCAAGGGCGTGGTTTATCATCACCGCGGGGCCTATCTGAATGCGATGGGTCAGGGGATCAGCTGGCGCCTGCCGATGCACCCGCATTACCTGACCATCGTGCCGCTGTTTCACTGCAACGGCTGGTGCCACACCTGGCTGATGCCGGCCTATGGCGGCACCGTCATCTGCTGCCGCGACATCACCGCCAAGGCCGTCTTTGACGCCATCGCGGATGAAAAAGTCACCCATTTCGGCGGCGCGCCCATCGTTCTGAACACGCTGGTGAACGCCCCCGAAAGCGACCGGCGCGATTTCGATCACGTGGTCGAGGTCTTTACCGCCGGCGCTCCGCCTGCCCCGGCCACCCTGGCCAAGATTGAACCGATGGGCTTTAACGTCACGCAGGTCTACGGCCTGACCGAGGTCTACGGCCCCGCCACCGAATGCACCTGGAAGGACGCATGGGACCCGCTGCAAGGCGACGACCGCGCCGCGATCAAGGCCCGCCAGGGGGTCGCGATGCCGATCATGGAACATATCACCGTCGTCGATGAAAACATGCAGCAGATCCCCATGGACAGCCAAACCCAGGGCGAGATCATCATGCGCGGCAATGGCGTGATGAAGGGCTATCTGAAAAACCCCAAAGCAACCGCCGAGGCCTTTAAGGGCGGCTATTTCCACACCGGAGACATCGCTATCCAGCACCCGGATACCTACGTGCAGATCGCCGACCGGGCCAAGGACATCATCATCTCGGGCGGGGAAAACATCAGCTCGGTCGAGGTCGAGGGCGTGTTGATGTCCCACCCTGATGTGCTGCTGTGCGCCGTGGTCGCCAAACCCGATGAAAAATGGGGCGAGGTGCCCTGCGCCTTTGTCGAACTGAAAGACGGGCATAGCACCACCGAGGCCGCGCTGATCGCCTTTGCCCGCGAACGTCTGGCCGGGTTCAAAACACCCAAGAAAGTGGTGTTTCAGGAATTGCCGAAAACCTCGACCGGGAAGATCCAGAAATTCGAGCTGCGCACCGTGGCCAGATCCCTGTGATCGCCTCTGGCTGATTGCCTCAGGGGGCGGATGGACGCCCCCTGCCCGCCCGTGCTATCACTGACGCACAACAGAGGCAGGGCAGCCCGCAATGACAGCACTACAGAAATACCAGCGGATCGAAGCCTCTGGTCTTTGGCGCCCCAGCCCGGATGCGCAACGCCGCGAGGTGATCGTCTCGATCGGCGAGGCAACGCTGGTCATCACCGATACCAGGGATCAGCCGCTGACCCATTGGTCCCTGGCCGCGATTGAACGCACGAACCCTGGCGAGCTGCCCGCGCTCTATTGCCCCGATGGCGACCCGGACGAGACGCTGGAACTGTCCGAACAAGAGGCCGAGATGATCGGCGCCATCGAAAAGCTACGTCAGGCCGTCGGGCGTGGGCGGTCCAAACCGGGACGGCTGCGCCTGCTGATCCTGGCGGGGGCGATGACCGCGCTGGGGGCTTTGGCCGTGTTCTGGCTACCCGGAGCCATGCTGAATCACGCCGCCCGCGTTGTCCCTGCCGCAAAACGCCTGGATCTGGGCGAACGGCTGCTGACCCATGCGCAACGGGTGACGGGCCAGGCCTGTGTCTCTGCCGGAACGGGCAAGGCGCTAAACGCTCTGGCGGAACGCACCGCGCTGCCTGAAACCCGCGCCAGCCGGGTGGTGGTGATGCGCGGCGGGGTGCCGAATTCGGTGCTGCTGCCGGGGCAGATTCTGCTGATCAGCCGCCGCCTGATCGAAGACCACGAGGACCCCGGCGTCGCAGCCGGCTATATCGTGGCCGAGCTGCTGCGCGGGCAACAGATCGACCCGCTGAAACAGTTGCTCGAAGCCGGGGGGTTTATGGATACGCTGCGGCTGCTGACCACGGGCACGCTGCCCGATCCGTCACTGGCGGCCTATGCGGAAACCGTTCTGGCCCAGCCGCGCCCCGCTTTGACCGATGCGCAGGTTCTGGACGGGTTCGCGCTGGCTCGGCTGTCGTCCCTGCCCTACGCCTATGCGCTGGATGTCTCAGGAGAAACCACCCTGGGCCTGATCGAGGCAGACCCGATGCGCGGAAAAACGGCGCCGCCTGTGCTTAGCGACGCCGATTGGGTGCGGCTTCAGGAAATCTGCAACGGCTAAGCCCTAACGGACAAAGGCATCCCGGAAACCGGCCCGGCGCGCGGTGTTCAGCGCCGCATTCAGCTGCGCCCCCGAGGCAAAGGGCCCCGCCATCACGATCTGATACTGCTTTCCACCCTTCGAGTATCGGCCCATCCGCACCGGCAATCCGGCGCGCTGCAACTGGGCCGCGGTGCGCTGCGCATTGGCCGGAACCCCAAAGGTGCCGACCTGAACATATTTGCGGCCCGTGGCCTTGGGCGCGGTATTGACCGGGGCCGACCGGGTCGAGACCACAGCGCGCGCTTTGGTCTTGGTCTGTGCTTTCACCTGTCCCTTGGTCGCAACCACCGGACGTTTCATATGTTTATAGGCGTCCTGCTGCTGCTGCACCGCCAGATCGGTGTAGGGGTACACCAAGTTCGGATGAGCGCGGCTGACGTCCTTGCCCGTGTTGCGATCCACCAGTTTGCGCGGCACGGTGTTTGTCCAGACCAGATCCATCTGCGCTTTCCCGGCAAAGGTGCCGTGGGCGCGTTTCGGGTTCAGGCGGTCATCCTTCCACACGGGGCGATAGCCTTTGGGGATTTTGACGCCCGTCGTGGTCTCGACCTGTTGTTGGTAGACATGTTTGGGGGCAACCCGTGTGTTGGGCGATACGGTGCCAGGCGTCACCGTGGCCACGCTTGCCACACGCCCCTGAGCCGCGCCATAAGACACCGGCGATTCCGCCTGCGGGCCGCAGCGCAGCCCCTGGCCCTGCATGAACCGGCCGCTGGGGCCGAACTGCGGGCACCCGGCCGCAGCCGCAGGGGCCGCCATCCGGACCGGCGCCACCCGTTTCGGCGCAGCCACCGGCACGACAGGTTTCGCCTGCACGATCCGTTTGGGCGCCGTGGTCACCGAGGCCACCGTCCGCATCGGAGCCTTGGCCGGTTTCACAACAGGCTTGGCCGTGGCCACTTTGACAGTTTTTTTCTGAACCGGCGCGGGTTTGGGCTTGGGCGTCTCAGCCACTTTGACGGGCGCGGACGTCTTGGCCTTGGCAAAGGTCGGCTGCGCCCCGCAGATCGGCTGACGGCTGCGCGTCACACGCGGCACCCAGGTGACATTCCCGGCAACACCGGCGCGAATGTACACGCAGCCTTTGCTATCGACATATTGTTTGCCCTTATAGCTGCTGGGCGGGAACTCGGCCGGCAGAGCCGCGCCCAACACCTGCGCGGACACCGAAGCGCCCCCCAGAAAAACAGCAAGAACAGCAGAAGAAACGACTTTTGAAACAGGCATATGGCCCCCCAAGCAGGCTTTGCGAGGCAGGTTGCCCGATTCAGCGTTATTAGTAAAGGGTTTGGCTTATTTTGTGCCGAACATTCGGTCACCCGCATCACCTAGTCCCGGCATGATGTACCCTTTTTCGTTCAAACAGCGGTCCAAAGAGGCTGTGACGATGGGCACATCGGGGTGTGCCTCTTTCATACGCGCAACGCCCTCGGGGGCGGCCAGCAGGCACATGAAGCGGATGTTTTTCGCCCCGGCCTTCTTTAGCAGATCAATCGCCGCAACCGAGGAATTGCCCGTCGCCAGCATCGGATCCACGGCAATGACCAGACGGTCCTCCAGATTTTCCGGCACCTTGAAATAGTATTCCACCGGCTCCAGCGTTTTTTCGTCACGGTAGAGCCCGACAAACCCGACGCGCGCCGCCGGGATCAGCTCCAGCACGCCATCCAGCAGCCCGTTGCCCGCCCGCAGGATCGAGATCAGCGCCAGTTTCTTGCCCTCCAGAACGGGGGCCTCCATCTGCTCCATCGGGGTGGCGATGGTTTCGCTGGTCATCTCCATTTCGCGGGTGATCTCATAGGCCAGAAGCTGGCTGATTTCACGCAAAAGGCGGCGGAAACTGGCGGTCGAGGTGTCCTGCTTGCGCATCAGGGTCAGTTTGTGCTGCACCAGCGGATGCGTCACGATGGTCAGGTGCTCGGTCATGCTGTCTCCAGTTTTTTCTGAATGCGCGCGCGTGTTCCTTCGTCGCAGAAGGCCGCGTTGATCGCCGTGTCGTTCAGTTGTTTCAGATCCTCCGGCCCCCAGCCGAATGCCTGTTCCAACGCTTCGAATTCCCGCGTCATCGTCGTGTGGAAAAACGGCGGGTCATCGGTGGATACCGTCACCTTTACCCCCGCATCGCGCAGGCGCGCAATGGGGTGGGCGGCGAAATTCCGATACAGCCCCAGCGCAATGTTCGAACCTGGGCAAAGCTCAAGCACAACGCCCGTATCGGCCAGAGTTTCGACCAGCGCGGGATCCTCGATCGCACGCACGCCGTGGCCGATCCGTTCAACCCCCAGTTCCAGCGCCTGGCGGATCGCGGCGGGCCCGCCCCATTCCCCGGCATGAGTCGTCAGCCGCAGCCCGGCCTCGCGGGCGCAATCGAAGGCCCAGGCGAAATCGCCCTGCCGCCCCATGGTTTCATCGCCGCCCATTCCGAACCCGGTGATCCAGTCCCCCGCTGTTTCGGCAGCGCACATCGCGGTTTCCCTGGCCTTTTCGGGGCCGAAATGCCGGATGCAGGTGACGATACCGCGCAAGGTGATGCCCATCTCGGCCTCGGCACGGTCTGACTCTTCACGGATGGCGGCCAGGTAGTCCCGCCATGCCGCCAGATCGCGCCCACCGCAGAAATCGGGCGACACAAAGGTCTCGGCATAGATCACGCCATGTTCAGCGCATTGCTCCAGCACGGCGCGTGTCAGCCGCTGATAGTCGCGCGGGGTTTGCAGAACCTGTGTCGCGGCCTCGTAGACTTGCAGAAAATGCGGGAAATCACGATAGGCATAGGCCCCCTGTTCGTCGAAAACGCGCTCTAGGCTGACCGATTTTTCCTGCGCCAGGCGACGAATGAACACCGGAGGCGCCGCGCCCTCTAGATGCAGATGCAGTTCGATTTTCGGAAGCGTTTTCCAGCTCATAAAAAGGACTTTCCCGGCCCCTGCGCGGGGATGTTCAAATGCGCCGCAATACTGGCGGCGATGTCGGCGAACATGACGTTCCCAATGGCGCGCGCCCCTGCCCCATAGCCCAGAACCGGAGTGCGTTCACGGGTGTGATCGGTGCCGCTCCAGGTGGGATCATTGCCATGGTCGGCCGTGACGATCAACAGATCATCCACGCGCAACTGCGGCAGCAGCCCGGCCAGCGCCGCATCGAACCATTCCAGATGCCGCGCATAGCCCGACACGTCCCGGCGGTGGCCATAAAGGCTGTCGAATTCAACAAAATTCGCAAAGGTCAGGCTGGTGTCCTCGGCGGTTTCAATCAGCCGGTGCAGGTGCTCCATCAGCTTCGTATCGGGGCCCTTGCAGACATCCGCAATACCGCGCATCGAGAAGATATCTCCAATCTTTCCAACAGCATGAACGGGCACACCCGCCGCGCTGGCCCAATCGCACAGCGTTGGGCTGGGGGGCGCAATGGCATAGTCATGGCGGTTTTGCGTGCGGGTAAACCCCTGCTGAACAGAGCCCACGAAAGGCCGCGCAATCACGCGGCCAACCCGCATCCGGTGCAGCACTGGCGCAAGCTCTTGGCACAGGGTCAGCAACCGATCCAGGCCGAAATGCACCTCATGCGCGGCGATCTGAAACACGCTATCCGCCGAGGTGTAGCAGATCGGCCAGCCGGTTTGCAGATGCTGCGCGCCCAACTCAGACAGAATCTCTGTGCCCGACGCGTGCCGGTTGCCCAATATCCCCTCCGTGCCGGCCAAAGCACAGACTTGCGCCGTCAATTCCGCCGGAAACGCGGGCGTCTGATCGGGGAAATAGTGCCAGTCCCAGGGCACCGGAACCCCCGCGATTTCCCAATGCCCCGAGGGCGTATCCTTGCCGGGGCTGATCTCGGTTGCGGCGCCCCACAGCCCCGTCGGCGCGGCGCCCAGCCCAGGGGCCTGCATCCCCGACGCGACCCGCAGCGCGTGCCCCAGCCCCAGCCCATCCAGACAGGGCAGTTTCAATAGCCCCGAGCGCCCCTGCTCGGCCCGCCCTTCGGCACAAGCCTGCGCAATATGGCCCAGCGTATTCGCGCCCGTATCCGGGCGATCCCCGTTGAAAAAGCGCCCTGCATCCGGCGCTCCGCCAATGCCCACACTGTCAATCACCAGCAAAAACGCGCGGGGCATCAGCCGATCCTTTCGTAAATAAGCTGCGGGGCGACCGGCATCTGTCCGCTCATTTCCACAGCCAAGAGCACCTGCCGAACGGCCTGATCCGCTGCCGCTTCACGCGCCGCATGAACCCGCGCCAAAGGCTGACCTCGGTGCAGGAAACTGCCGATCGGGGCCACATCGGACAGGCCCACCGCGGGATCCACTACATCTGTTTCCACATGCCGCCCGCCCCCCAGATCGACCACCGCCAGGCCCAGCGCCTGACCGTCCCAAGCGCTGACATATCCTGTCTCGGGCGCGGGGATTTCCCGAATGACCGGAGCTTCGGGCAGAAAACGCTGCCAATTTTCGACAAATTGAACAGGGCCACCCTGCGCGGCCACCATCCGGCCAAACACCTCGGCGGCCTGCCCGCTGGCAACAGCCGCCCGGATCGCTTTGGCCCCGTCAGAGGCCGTATCCGCCAGCCCCGCATTGTCCAGCAGCACCCCGCCCAGCGCGGCCGAGATGTCCAGCAAACGGTCCGGAGCCTCTGAAGCCGCCCCGGTGGCGCTGCCGGTCAGCACCTCCATCACGGTGGCGATCTCAAGCGCGTTGCCCAAATTCGATGCCAAAGGCTGGCTCATATCCGTGATCAAAGCCGCCGTCGGACACCCCGCCGCATTGGCCGTAGACACCAGGGCCCGCGCCAGCTCTGTGGCCTGCGCGGTAGTTTTCATGAACGCCCCCGAGCCAGCCTTGACATCCAACACCAGCCCATGCAGCCCGGCGGCCAGTTTCTTGGACAGGATCGAGGCGGTGATCAGGTCCAGGCTTTCGACCGTGGCGGTCACGTCCCTTATCGCGTATAGGCGCTTATCCGCGGGCGCAATCGCCCCGCTGGCGCTGACGATGGCACATCCCGTCTGGGTGACAGTCTGACGGAACCGATCCTGCGACAGGCCGGTCTGAAACCCCGGAATCGATTCCAGTTTGTCCAGCGTCCCTCCGGTATGCCCCAGCCCCCGCCCCGAGATCATCGGCACATAGGCCCCGCAGGCCACCAGCGCGGGCGCCAGGATCAGGGACACGCAATCGCCCACCCCGCCGGTCGAATGTTTATCCAAAACCGGGCGATCCAGATCCCAGTGCAACACATCCCCGGAATCGCGCATCGCCTGGGTCAGCGCCACGCGGCCGCGCTCGCCCAGCCCGTTCAGCAGCACCGCCATGGCAAAGGCGGCCGCCTGCGCATCCGTCACGGTGTCATCCGCCAGACCCGCCGCAAACCACGCCAGATCGGCCGGATCGACAGGCTGCCGATCCCGAACGCGGGCTATGATTGCGCGGGCATCCATACCGCTTAGCTGCGCTCCATATGCGACGGATCGAACGCGCCCGGCAGCAGCTCGGCGATGGTCATCGTTGTCTCGGGGCCATCGACCGAGGCCAAACGAACGGGCACATCGCCGCGCCCGAACTCGGCCAGTTTCTGACGGCAGCCACCGCAGGGCGTGACAGGTTGAGGGCTGCCCGCGATCACACAGACCTCAACCAGTTCGGTCTCGCCTGCGGCCACCATCGCGGCGATGGCCCCGGCCTCGGCGCAGGTGCCTTCGGGATAGGCCACGTTTTCCACGTTACACCCGGTATAGATCTGCCCCGATACAGACCGGATCGCTGCTCCCACTTTGAAGTTCGAATAGGGCGCATAGGCGTTTTCGCGAACAGATCGGGCTGCATCCAGCAGGGACATCGGTGTATTCTCCGGTTTCAAGAGACAAGGTTTGGAAAACTGTGATCCCGCAGGCCAGGTTTTGCAAGTCCGCGCGCAGGCCGGAAAACAGCGCCTTCCCTTTGGTCATCATTTAGTTTAACGCCAAACTATCCGATCACGCAGGAGGCCCCAATGTCCGATACATCCAAAGAATCCCTGCGCCAAGCCGCGCTTTTCTATCATGAACACCCCAAACCGGGGAAGCTTGAGATCCGAGCCACCAAGCCCCTGGCCAACGGGCGCGACCTAAGCCGCGCCTATTCCCCCGGCGTGGCCGAAGCCTGCCTGGAAATCAAGCAAGACCCTGCAAACGCAAGCAAATATACCGCACGCAGCAATCTGGTGGCCGTTGTCAGCAACGGCTCGGCCGTTTTGGGGCTGGGAAATATCGGGGCATTGGCCAGCAAACCCGTGATGGAGGGCAAGGCCGTCCTGTTCAAAAAGTTCGCGAACATAGATTGTTTTGACATTGAACTAAATGAATCCAACCCCGAAAAACTGGCCGATCTGGTCTGCGCGATGGAACCCACTTTCGGTGCCATCAATCTAGAAGACATCAAAGCGCCCGACTGTTTCATCGTGGAAAAACTGTGCCGCGAACGGATGAACATTCCCGTTTTCCATGACGATCAGCACGGCACCGCCATTGTCGTGGGGGCCGCTGCGAAGAATGCTCTGCACGTCGCGGGCAAAAAATTCGAGGACATCAAGATCGTCAGCACTGGCGGCGGTGCCGCAGGGATTGCCTGCCTGAACATGCTGCTGAAACTGGGCGTAAAGCGTGAAAACGTCTGGCTGTGCGACATCCATGGGCTGGTCTATGAGGGCCGGACCGAGGACATGACGCCTCAGAAAGCGGCCTATGCGCAGGCCTCGGACAAACGCACCCTGGCCGAGGTGATCGAGGGTGCCGACATGTTCCTGGGCCTGTCCGGTCCTGGGGTGCTCAGCCCGGATATGGTCTCGAAAATGACGCCCCGCCCGGTGATCTTTGCACTGGCCAACCCGACCCCGGAAATCCTGCCCGAACTGGCGCGCGAGGTCGCCCCAGACGCCATCATCGCCACCGGCCGCAGCGATTATCCCAACCAGGTGAATAACGTGCTGTGTTTCCCGTTCATCTTCCGCGGGGCGCTGGACGTCGGCGCAACCGAGATCAACGACGAGATGCAGCTGGCCTGTATCGACGGCATCGCCGAACTGGCCCGCGCCACCACCAGCGCCGAGGCCGCCGCCGCCTATCAGGGCGAACGCCTGACCTTTGGCGAGGATTACCTGATCCCCAAACCGTTCGATCCGCGCCTGTCGGGGGTGGTGTCTTCCTCGGTGGCGCAGGCAGCGATGGAAACCGGCGTGGCCACCCGCCCGCTGGAGGATCTGGAGGCCTATAAGGCCAGCCTGAACCAGACCGTCTTCAAATCCGCCCTGCTGATGCGCCCGGTGTTCGAGGCCGCCCGCTCGGCCAGTCGCCGCATCGTCTTTGCCGAGGGCGAGGACGAACGCGTACTGCGCACCGCTCAGGCCGTGCTGGAGGAAACCACCGAACAGCCCATCCTGATCGGCCGCCCCGACGTCATCGAGGCCCGCTGCGAACGCGCCGGCCTGAAAATCCGCCCCGATGTGGATTTCCACGTGGTGAACCCCGAAAACGACGCCCGTTACCGCGACTATTGGACCACCTATCACGAGGTCATGGCCCGGCGCGGTGTTACTCCGGATCTGGCCAAGGCGATCATGCGCACGAACACCACCGCCATCGGCGCGATCATGGTTTATCGCGACGAGGCCGACGCCCTGATCTGCGGCACTTTTGGCGAATATCGCTGGCACCTGAACTATGTCACGCAGCTGCTGGCGGATAAGGGGCGCCAACCCTCGGGGGCGCTGTCGCTGATGATCCTGGAGGACGGGCCGCTGTTCATTGCGGACACGCAGGTCAGCATTGACCCCACCCCCGATGAAATCGCCCAAACCGTGATCGGGGCGGCACGCCATGTGCGCCGCTTTGGCCTGGAACCGAAGATCGCGCTCTGTGCGCAGTCTCAGTTCGGGAACCTGAACAGCGACACCGGCCGCCGCCAACGCGCCGCACTGGAGATTCTGGACAGCGCCCCGCGTGATTTCTGCTATGAGGGCGAAATGAACGTGGACGCCGCGCTGGATCCCGAATTGCGCGAACGGATTTTCCCCGGCAGCCGGATGCAGGGCGCGGCCAATGTGCTGGTCTTTGCCAATGCCGACGCGGCCAGCGGGGTGCGCAACATTCTGAAGATGAAAGGCGACGGGCTGGAGATCGGCCCGATCCTGATGGGCATGGGCAACCGGGTGCATATCGTCAGCCCCTCGATTACGCCGCGCGGGCTGCTGAACATGGCCGCCATCGCCGGCACGCCGGTGGCGCAATACGGCTGACTCTGGCCATGCCAGCACCGTGAAACCGGCCGCAAAGAGAGAGCCTTTGCGGCCGGTTTCCGCCCTGGGCCGCGGCCTGCGCCGTGAGTCGTCAAATTTGCGGTTCAGACTTTGCATTTTTGCAAAATAACGTGCTTTTCGCTAATTTTCAGCATGTCTCATGGGGAGTTTGCAAAACCCTTCGGCCAAAATCTTTCGAATTCTGCAAATTTCTTGCGTAATTCTGTCGCCCCCCATGCATAATTCTTGCGGGATTCTACGACCCTACGTAATCAAGATCACAACCCAAAGGAGGAGGCATACTATGGCATACAAAGACGTTTACGCCGCGTGGAAATCGGACCCGGAAGGGTTCTGGATGGACGCAGCCCAGGCCATCGACTGGGACAAAAAGCCCAGCAAGGCCCTGTTCGATGAAAACGCGCCTCTGTACGAATGGTTCAAGGACGGCATGGTCAACACCTGCTGGAACGCCGTTGACCGCCATGTCGAAGCGGGCCGGGGCGAGCAGACCGCCATCATCTATGACAGCCCCGTCACCCATACCAAACGCACCATTTCCTATGTCGAGCTGCGCAACCGTGTCGCCAGCCTGGCCGGCGCCCTGCGCGCCAAGGGCGTGGAAAAAGGCGACCGCGTGATCATCTACATGCCGATGATCCCCGAAGCCCTGGAGGCCATGCTGGCCTGTGCCCGTCTGGGGGCTGTGCACTCGGTCGTGTTTGGAGGCTTTGCCAGCAACGAGCTGGCCGTGCGCATCGACGACGCCAAACCCAAGGCCATCATCGCCGCATCCTGTGGCATCGAGCCGGGCCGCGTGGTCCATTACAAACCGCTGCTGGACGGCGCGATTGAACTGTCCCAGCACAAGCCCGACTTCACCGTGATCTTCCAGCGCGAACAGGAAGTCGCCCATCTGGAAGAGGGCCGTGATTTCAACTGGCACGGGTTCCAATACGGTGTGGAACCGGCCGATTGTGTCCCGGTCGAGGCAGATCACCCCGCCTATATCCTCTATACCTCGGGGACCACGGGCCAGCCCAAGGGCGTTGTGCGCCCCACCGGCGGGCACCTGGTGGCGCTGAACTGGACGATGAAGAACCTCTATAACGTCGATCCGGGCGATGTGTTCTGGGCGGCCTCGGATGTGGGCTGGGTCGTGGGGCACAGCTACATCACCTATGGGCCGCTGGTGCATGGCAACACCACCATCGTCTTCGAGGGCAAACCCGTCGGCACCCCCGATGCGGGCACCTTCTGGCGTGTGATTTCCGAACATAACGTCAAATCCTTCTTCACCGCGCCCACCGCCTTCCGCGCGGTGAAACGCGAGGATCCGACCGGCGAATACGTCAAGAAATACGATCTGTCCTGCCTGAAACAGGTCTATCTGGCCGGTGAGCGCGCCGACCCCGACACCATCGTCTGGGCGCAAGATCAGCTGGGCGTGCCGGTGATTGACCACTGGTGGCAGACGGAAACCGGCTGGGCCATCGCAGGCAACCCGCTGGGGATCGAGGAAATGCCAGTCAAGCTGGGCTCGCCGTCTGTGCCGCTGCCGGGCTATGACGTGCAGATCCTGGACGAGGGCGGCCACCCCGTCCCCACCGGAGAGCTGGGCGCCATCGCGATCAAGCTGCCCTTGCCCCCCGGCACCCTGCCGACCCTGTGGAATGCCGAAGATCGGTTCAAGAAATCCTATCTGGAGCATTTCCCCGGCTACTATGAAACCGGCGATGCGGGCATGATCGACGAGGACGGCTATGTCTATATCATGGCGCGCACCGATGACGTGATCAACGTCGCCGGGCACCGGCTGTCCACCGGCGGGATGGAAGAAGTCCTGGCCGGTCACCCCGATGTTGCCGAATGCGCCGTGATCGGCGTCACCGATCAGCTGAAGGGGCAGATGCCGGTTGGCTTCCTGTGTCTGAATGCCGGCGCGGACCGCGATCACGCCGAGGTGGTCAAGGAAGTCGTCAAACTGGTCCGCGAAAAAATCGGCCCCGTGGCCGCCTTCAAACTGGCCGTCGTGGTGGACCGCCTGCCGAAAACCCGCTCGGGCAAGATTCTGCGCGGCACCATGGTGTCCATCGCAGACGGCAAGGAATACAAGATGCCCGCCACCATCGACGATCCGGCCATCCTGGACGAAATCAAAGAGGCCCTGCAGACCATCGGTTACGCAAAATAGGCGTCTTCACAAAGTTAACCCCACCTGGCCCCGCTTTTTGCGGGGTCTTCTTTTTTGGGATTGCGGCGGCGGGGCAAATAAAACAAAAATAGAACAAATGACATTCGAGCCCGCTGCCATGATGCTCTTTGACGATTTCACCCCCGAGCCGATCCCCGAGGTGCCAGCCCCCGCGCGCACCGTTATTCCGGGGGCGCATGTATTGCGGCTGCCGCTCTCGGCGCGCACGCGGGGGGTGTTGCTATCCGTCCCCGCCGCCGCACAGCCCTGCCGGATGATCCTGCGCACACGGGCGATGGGGGCGCATCAGGGCTATGTGCGGGATTTCTCGGGCCTCGAAACGGCGGGCACGATCAATCTGCTGCTGACCGAGTTTCAGCCCGTCGGCGGCGTACTGCGCCGCCTGCCCCGCCCCGAGGCAATCCATAGCTATGCGCTGCACGGCCCGCAGGGCGCAGCGCTGGCCTGCACGCGGGTCTGCTTTTATTAGACGAATTGTTCGCGGATCAGCCGCTCTTCCAGCCCGTGCCCCGGATCGAACAGGATGCGATGCGCGATGTCCGGCTCGGACCGGATTTCGACCGCCACCACATTCTCGACCGAGTTACTGTCTGCATCGGCCATCACCGGGCGTTTCTCTGGGTCCAGCACGTCAAAGCGAACATGCGCGGTTTTCGGCAAAAGCGCCCCGCGCCAACGCCGGGGCCGGAAGGGGGCAATCGCCGTCAGGGCCAGCACATCCGCGCCGATCGGCAGAATCGGCCCATGCGCCGAATAGTTATACGCGGTCGAGCCCGCAGGCGTGGCGATCAGCGCCCCGTCGCAGACCAGCTCCTCCATCCGCAGGCGCCCGTCGATGGAAATCCGCAGCTTCGCCGCCTGAGGCCCCGCCCGCAGCACCGAGACCTCATTAATCGCCAGCGCACGATGGATGGTCCCATCCACACAGGTCGCCACCATGGACAGCGGATTGATGACCGCCTCTTCGGCATCGGACAGCCGGTTCATCAGATCGGATTCGGCATATTCGTTCATCAGGAACCCGACGGTGCCGCGATTCATCCCGTACACCGGCACATCCAGATGCTGCGTGCGGTGCAGGGTCTGCAACATGAACCCATCCCCGCCCAGGGCCACGATCACATGGGCCTCTTCTTCGGGGGCGTTACCATAGCGCCCCACAAGGGCGGCGCGGGCGGTCTGGGCAGTGTGGGCCTCACTGGCCGCAAAAGCGATGCGCAGGGACATGTCAGCCGGTTTCCTGTTTCCAAAGCGTCTCATACGGTTCCTAATCGAACCACAAGTTCGCATTAGGTGCCAGCCCCGCCGCCATCAACTGCCGCATGGTCGCATTCGGGTCTTTCTTCTGTGCCCTGTTTCCTTTAGGTACGCGCCATCCATTTGCCACGACGGAGCAAAGCCATGTCCGATTCCGGTTTCTTCACCGAAGCGCTCGCCTCGCGCGATCCCGAACTGTACCAGTCGATCACCGACGAGCTGGGCCGCCAGCGCCACGAGATCGAGCTGATCGCGTCCGAAAACATCGTCTCGGCCGCCGTGATGGAGGCCCAGGGCTCTGTCATGACCAACAAATACGCCGAAGGCTATCCGGGCCGTCGCTACTATGGCGGTTGCCAGTATGTCGATGTGGCCGAGAACCTGGCCATCGACCGCGCCAAGCAGCTGTTTGGCTGCGAGTTTGCCAATGTGCAGCCCAACTCGGGCAGCCAGGCCAACCAGGGTGTCTATCAGGCGCTGCTGAAACCCGGCGATACCATTCTGGGCATGAGCCTGGATGCAGGCGGCCACCTGACCCACGGTGCCAAGCCCAACCAATCGGGCAAGTGGTTCAACGCCATCCAATACGGCGTGCGTCAGCAGGACAGCCGCATCGACTATGAGCAGGTGCAGGAACTGGCCACCGAACATCAGCCGAAAATGATCATCGCGGGCGGCTCGGCCATTCCGCGTCAGGTGGATTTCGCCAAAATGCGCGAGATCGCCGACAGCGTTGGCGCCTATCTGATGGTGGACATGGCGCATTTCGCCGGTCTGGTCGCCGCGGGCGAGCATCCCAGCCCCTTCCCCTATGCGGATGTGGCCACCACCACCACCCACAAAACCCTGCGCGGCCCGCGCGGCGGCATGATCCTGACAAACAACCCGGACATCGCGAAAAAGGTCAACTCGGCCATTTTCCCCGGTATCCAGGGCGGCCCGCTGATGCATGTGATCGCCGCCAAGGCCGTCGCCTTCGGCGAGGCCCTGCGCCCCGAATTCAAAGCCTACCAGAAACAGGTGCGCGCGAACGCCGTGGCCCTGGCCGATCAGCTGATGAAGGGCGGGCTGGACATCGTGACCGGCGGCACCGACACCCACGTCATGCTGGTGGACCTGCGCCCCAAAGGCGTCAAAGGCAACGCCACCGAAAAGGCCCTGGGCCGCGCGCATATCACCACCAACAAAAACGGCATTCCGTTTGACCCCGAAAAACCGATGGTCACCAGCGGCATCCGTCTGGGCACCCCGGCCGGCACCACTCGTGGCTTTGGCGAGGCCGAGTTCCGCCAGATCGCCGACTGGATCGTCGAGGTCGTGGACGGGCTGGCCGCCAACGGTGAAGACGGCAACGCCGAGGTCGAAGCCAAGGTCAAAGCCGAGGTCGAAGCCCTGTGTCAGAAGTTCCCGCTCTATCCGAACTTGTAACCTGAACACATAGACATTTGACGCCGCCGCTGGACACTCCTGCGGCGGCGTTTTTATATGGGCCATTCCGAAATTGATTTTGTTAGACGATTATGCCCGAACACGCCCCTCAAACCCTTGGAATTGAACGCACTTTAGGCGACTGGATGCGCGCACGTCTGCCCCATTGGGCGGCCGAGTTCGTGATGTTCGTTCTGAAACAAGGCTGGGCCTGCCTGTTTGGCATCTGCCTTTTGGGCGCGATCCTGCTGACCCGTGCGATCTGGCAGCCGGACTGGGCGCTGCATCGCTATGACTTCTTGGTTATCGTCGCCGTGGGCCTGCAAGCGCTGTTTCTGGCGCTAAAGTTAGAAAGCTGGGACGAGGCCCGCGTAATCGCCCTGTTCCATCTGACCGGCACCGCGATGGAGCTGTTCAAGGTCCAGGCCGGCAGCTGGTCCTACCCTGAGCCGGGCGTGCTGAAACTGATGGGCGTGCCGCTGTTTTCGGGCTTCATGTATGCGTCCGTCGGCAGCTACATGGCCCGCGTGATCCGCCTGTTCGACATGCAATTCGCGCCCTACCCCCCGTTCTGGAGCACGCTTATCCTGGCCTCGGCGATCTATGTGAACTTCTTTGCCCACCATTTCCTGCCTGACATCCGGCTGGCCCTGTTCGCGGCCACGCTGATCCTGTTCCTGCGCACCCGCATCTGGTTTCGGATCGCAGAGAACTGGTACTGGATGCCCCTGCCGCTGGCGGCCTTTCTGTCCAGTTTCTTCCTGTGGCTGGCCGAGAATATCGGGACGATGACGGGCACCTGGCTCTATGCCGGGCAAAACCCGTTCGAACAGGTCAGCTTTGCCAAGATGGGATCGTGGTATCTGTTGCTCTACGTCAGTTTCGTAACGGTAACCTTGGTGTTTCGCAGCGCTCTGCACCGGGGGCCGTGGGTTACAGAAACCCGCGCCAGACCAGCCACAGCATCACCAGACCAAACACCACCAGCAGGCTGAAACTCAGGCTTCCCAGGATCGACAGCACCATCCCCTTGCGCCGGTCGGCCACATCAATCGCGCGGAAATGAGCGCGCAGTATCTGGAAATCCGCGTCAATGCCACCGGGCTCCATCAGGCGCATCAGCTTGGGATTGCCCATCTGCACCCGCGCGACAACAAACCTGTCCGCAGCCCGGCGCACAGAGCGCGGCGCGCGGCGCAGGGCTTTGGCCAGGCGCTGCTCGAACCGCCCCGAGCGCAGCCCGTGCTTTTCGGCCAAGAGCTTCTCCAGCTCGGCCTCCATCTTTAGAAATGCTTTGTGCTCAATCACTTGCCTACCACTGACCCGCCTCTGGGACGCAGAATAGCCCAGCCCCGGCAACCATACAATGACGCTGGCCACGCAGCGCCAAGAACGCTATCAAAGAGCCATGCTAAACCAGATCATTCACGGTGAAAAAACCGACCAGCCCAGCCTGCTTATCGTCCACGGTCTGTACGGATCGGCGCGTAATTGGGGGGTGATTTCCAAACGTCTGTCCAACGAACGGCAGGTCATCGCCGTGGATCAGCGCAATCACGGCTATAGCGGCTGGCAGGACAGTCATTCCTACCTGGACATGGCCGAGGATCTGGCTCAGGTGATCCGCGCGCATGGGGCGCCGATGGACGTGCTGGGCCATTCGATGGGGGGCAAGGCGGCCATGGTCTGCGCTCTGAAATACCCCGATCTGGTGAACCGGCTGATCGTCGCGGATATCGCGCCTGTGGCATACAGCCATACGCAGGGCCAATACATCACCGCGATGCAGGCTGTCGATCTGGAGAGGGTTGAAAAACGCTCGGACGCCGAGGCGCAGCTGCGCCAGATGGTGGACGATCCTGCCTTGCCCGTCTTCTTTACCCAATCTCTGGATGTGGCCGCGAAACGCTGGCGGCTGAATCTGGACGTTCTGGCCCGCGAAATGCCCAAAATCCTGTCCTTCCCAGAGATCGAGGCCACTTATCAAGGCCCCGCCCTGTTCCTGTCAGGTGGCGATTCCGATTACGTGAAACATGAGGACCGGCCCCGGATCAAAGCCCTGTTCCCGCAGGCCAGCTTTGCCAAAATTCCGGGCGCGGGCCATTGGCTGCACGCCGAAAAACCCCGCGAATTCGAAGCCGCCGTGCGGGTCTGGCTGAATCTGTAAATGGGCGACGGCGGCCCCAACGGGGACCCCTCCCACGTACCGCCGTCGCCACCGCTTCGCCGAGGCGAAACCCGAATTCAGCTATGCGTTCAGGTGTTTCCCATAATGCCCTTGGTCACCACCCAAGTGATCGGCAACGCCAGAGCAAACCCGATCACCGCAGCCGCCACGATGGGCTTTAGCGTATCCAGCCCCATCGTCAGGGCGACAATCACCAAAGTGCCGGCCACTGTCGTGCCGATCAGGGAATAAAGAATAGAGGCGAGTCTAAGCATAGTTTCCTCGTAGATTCCGGCGCGTCTCCCTGAAGAATACATAAGGGATTCGGAATATCAGGTCTTTGATCTGCATCAGGCGCCGCCCCCGCGCACTGTCGGCGTGGACTTGCGCCCCGCCATGCGATAGCCAGCCGGGTATGGAATTCGACGACGATTATGATGCCTCGGGGCTGATCTGCCCCATGCCGGTGCTAAAGGCGCGCAAACGGCTGCTGGCGCTGGCCCCCGGCCAGGTTCTGCGCCTGACGGCGACCGATCCGGTGGCGGTGATCGACATTCCGCATTTTTGCACAGAATCCGGCTATGAGCTGGTGCAGATGCACGAACGGGCCGGCGCGCAGGTCTATTTCATCCGAAAGTACTGATCCCCGCGTAACAGAGCCCGCGCCTGGCGCAGATCCTGCGGCGTATTGATGTTGAAAAACGGATCCACCCCCTGATCCGCAAAGAGAACCGGCTCCAGCCCATGAGGCTGCGCCCATTTGCGCACCTTGCGTTCGCCCTCGGCCAGGGATGTCCGCAGATCCTCGCGCAGCGCGACAGGCCACAATGCGCACACGGGCTGCAAATGCCGATCCGAGCCCGGCATTTCACTCGCTGCCATGGCCACGCCGGCTGCCCCCCTCGCAGCCAGCCTGTCCACAAAATTCAACGGAATGAAAGGCGTATCCACCGCAATCGTCACAACCCGCCCGGCCCCCAGACCGGCGGCCCAATCCATTGCAGCCAGAATCCCCGCCAGAGGCCCCAATTGCCCCGCCGCACTGTCGGGCAAAACCGGCAGGTCCAGCCGGCCAAAGCGCCCTGCATCGCCATTCGCATTCACCGCCAGCCCGCTGCATTGCGGCCCCAGCCGCCCGATCGCCCGATCCAGCAACGTCTGCCCCCCCAGTCTGAGCAGAGCTTTGTCCTGCCCGCCCATCCGCTGGCCTTGGCCTCCGGCCAGGATCACTCCGGGAATGTTCACGCTGTCCCCCATTTGCCGCAGGAGCGGCCTCTTTTCCGACGCGCGGCTATCCTGTAATCCGGACGGGTCAGTTGCAAGAGGCGTTCATGCTGGGCTTTGTCATTTCCGAAACTCCGGGTCAGGCCGAGACCCTGCTCAGGCAGGTCGCACAGGCCCTGTGTGCCTCAGGGGTGGCCGTCACTGGCGCCACGCAGCGCACGGATCGCGATACCAAAGATGCGCGGCAGAAAATGGTGCTGTCCGTGCTGCCCGCTGGCCCCGATATCACCATCAGCCAGGATTTGGGCGCTTTGGCGACCGGGTGCTCTTTGGATCCGGACGGGCTTGAGCAGGCGGCAGGGCTGATCGCCGCCTCTTTGGACCATGCGCCGCAGATTCTGCTGCTCAACAAGTTCGGCAAACAAGAGGCCGAAGGCGCGGGGTTTCGCGCCGTGATCGGCCAGGCTCTGGCCCAAGACATCCCCGTTCTGATCGGGGTGGGGCGTGAAAAACTTCCCCTATTCCAAGAGTTTGCCGGTGATCTGGCCGAAGAGCTGCAAAAGGACGAGGCCACCCTGCTGCGCTGGTGCCAGGCCCATATTTCGGCCGGCTAATTGCAGGGGGACGTACCCGCCTGCACGCGCCAGGAAGAAATTCGCAGCCATCCAATGCCCTCGGCCATCAGGCCCGAGGTCCACAGAATGGGGCGCTCTTCGGTTATGACAGGATCGCTCCGTGCACCAGCGCCTTCAGTTCCGCACGCGAAGGGTAGGAGCTGGACGGTGACAGCTGTGTCAGGAAAACGACGCTCAGGTCCAGCACCGGATCGACCCAGAAGAAGGTCGAGGCCATACCCCCCCAGCTAAAATCGCCCACGCTGCCGGGCACGCGGGTCCGTCCGGGCTCTAGCACGACAGAGCCGCCCAGCCCAAAGCCCATGCCCTCCATCGGTTGCTCGGCAAAGCTGGCCGGCCCCATCGAGGCAATATCCCCCTTCAAATGGTTGCGCCGCATGAAGGCCACGGTTTGCGGCGACAGGATTCGCGCCCCAAACGAGCCGCCACGGCGCAGCATCTCGGCAAACTTCATATAATCATCCAGGGTGCTGATCAGCCCGCCGCCACCGGAATACATGCTGGCCGCCAGAAACGGAGACGTCGCCGGATCATCCACGCAGCGCAGGGTTTCCTCGCCCTTTTGCGCCGTGTTCAGGGCCATCGCATCCCCCACCAGAGGCGTATAAAGCGCGGCAAACCGATCCCGCGCCGGGCCGGGCACGGAAAACCCGGTCTCGGTCATACCAAGAGGGCCAAGGATTTCATCCGCAAAGAACTGCGCCAGGCTCTGCCCCGATACGATTTCGACAATGCGGCCCAGAATGTCGATCGACACCGAATATTCCCACCGAGCCCCCGGCTCAAACGCCAAAGGCAGGGCGGCGACCTGAGCCACCATATCCGCCAACACTCCCTGTTTGGGTTTGAACATCAGATCGTCCACATCCATCGCCTGCGGCAACAGCCCCGGATTGAACGGATAGCTTAGCCCCGAGGTGTGGGTCAGCAGGTGATGCAGCGTTGGCACCGCACAGGGCCGCGTCTGGCCGATGTCCGTTGCGCCAGGCACCAGGCAGCGCATGTCTTTGAAAGCAGGGATAAAATCCGACACCGGAGCATCCAGATGGAACATTCCCCTTTCCGCCAGCATCATGATCGCAACCGAGGTCACCGGCTTGGTCATCGAATAAATCCGGACCGCTGTGTCTCGGGTAAAGGGCTGCCCGCGCGCGATGTCCCGCAGGCCTGTTGCATGGTGATACATCTCTTGACCGCCACGCGCGATCAGAACCGAGCAGCCGGGGTATTTCCGCGCCGCAACATAGCGGTCCATCCAGTCCCCGATCCGGGCCAGACGGGCGCTGTCGATCTGTTGCTGCACTGGTGCAACCTTCTCCATGTGCTCCCCCTCAAATATTCGCGGGATCACAATGTTGTAGGGGGCGCGGCAATTCAAGTCAGTAGGAACACGGACCCGAACAACAAAAAACGCCCGGCGTTAAGGCCGGGCGTTTATCTGTAACATCTATTTAGAGGGATCATAGTTTGGTTATTACTAGGTTTGGCGGTTACCTACTCTCCCACACCTTAAGATGCAGTACCATTGGCGTTAGAGCACTTAACTTCCGAGTTCGGGAAGGGATCGGGTGTTTTGCTTCTGCTATGACCACCAAACCGAGTAATAACCAAGTGTCCAAGTCAGTACGCTGTACATTGTGTTGTGTATGCTTTTGATATGATTGAGTAACTAGTCTTGCTGTTACTGGATCAAATCAAGCCTATCGGACCATTAGTACCGGTCAACTGAATGCATTGCTGCACTTACATCTCCGGCCTATCGACGTGGTGGTCTACCACGGTCCTCAGGGATACCTTGTTTTGAGGGGGGCTTCCCGCTTAGATGCCTTCAGCGGTTATCCTGTCCGTTCATAGCTACCCAGCACTACCGTTGGCACGATAACTGGTCCACCAGTGGAACGTTCACCCCGGTCCTCTCGTACTAGGGGCAACTCCTCTCAAGTATCCTACACCCACGGCAGATAGGGACCGAACTGTCTCACGACGTTCTAAACCCAGCTCACGTACCTCTTTAAACGGCGAACAGCCGTACCCTTGGGACCTGCTCCAGCCCCAGGATGAGATGAGCCGACATCGAGGTGCCAAACACTGCCGTCGATATGGACTCTTGGGCAGTATCAGCCTGTTATCCCCGGCGTACCTTTTATCCGTTGAGCGATGGCCCTTCCACACGGGACCACCGGATCACTATGGCCGTCTTTCGACTCTGCTCGACTTGTCAGTCTTGCAGTCAGGCTGGCTTCTGCCATTGCACTCAACGAGCGATTTCCGACCGCTCTGAGCCAACCTTCGCGCGCCTCCGTTACTCTTTAGGAGGCGACCGCCCCAGTCAAACTACCCGCCACACAGGGTCCCGGATCCGGATAACGGACCGCGGTTAGACATCAAGCAAAGCAAGGGTGGTATCTCAAGGGAGGCTCCACCAGGACTGGCGTCCTGGTTTCAAAGCCCACCACCTATCCTGCACATGCTTGGCCTGATGCCAGTGTGAAGCTGTAGTAAAGGTGCACGGGGTCTTTCCGTCTAACCGCGGGAAGCCTGCATCTTGACAGGCAATTCAATTTCGCTGAGTCTATGTTGGAGACAGCGGGGAAGTCGTTACGCCATTCGTGCAGGTCGGAACTTACCCGACAAGGAATTTCGCTACCTTAGGACCGTCATAGTTACGGCCGCCGTTTACTTGGGCTTCAATTCAAGGCTCTCACCTCTCCTTTTAACCTTCAAGCACCGGGCAGGCGTCAGACCCTATACGTCGTCTTGCGACTTCGCAGAGCCCTGTGTTTTTAGTAAACAGTCGCCACCCCCTGGTTTGTGCCCCCAGTCAATACTTGCGTAGAAACCGGGCCTCCTTCTCGCGAACTTACGGAGGTATTTTGCCGAGTTCCTTCAACATAGTTCTCTCAAGCGCCTTGGTATTCTCTACCAGTCCACCTGTGTCGGTTTAGGGTACGGTCTTATAGGAGGGCTATTTCCAGGAACCGATCAGCAGCCCAATCAATCCGATAAGATTGAACTACCTTCACGATCCGTCACCACTCCACGGCTCAGGAATATTAACCTGATTCCCATCGACTACGCATTTCTGCCTCGCCTTAGGGGCCGGCTTACCCTGCTCAGATTAGCTTTAAGCAGGAACCCTTGGACTTTCGGCGACAGTGTCTCTCACACTGTTTGTCGCTACTCATGTCATCATTCTCACTAGTGATCTCTCCACCGGATGCCTTACAGCCCGGCTTCACAGAAAGCACTTGATCTTGTGCTACCGCCTTCGGCTACTTGAGCACAGTTACCTGCGCCAAGACCTTTGGCGATAATAAAGATCAGTGCTATGTCACACTACGCTCCGCTACCATGCACTATGTGCATCCTCAGCTTCGGCTCATGGCTTGAGCCCCGTTACATCTTCGCCGCAAGACAACTTATTTAGACCAGTGAGCTGTTACGCTATCTTTAAAGGATGGCTGCTTCTAAGCCAACCTCCTGGTTGTTTTGGTCGTCTCACCTGCTTTCCCACTTAGCCATGAATTAGGGGCCTTAGCTGGAGGTCAGGGTTGTTTCCCTCTCCACCACGGACGTTAGCATCCGTGGTGTGTCTGCCATCTAGTACTCCCGGGTATTCGGAGTTTGGTTAGGATCAGTAAGCCTGTGGGGCCCCATTACCCATCCAGTGCTCTACCCCCCGGGGTATTCGGATGACGCTCTACCTAAATAGATTTCGCGGAGAACCAGCTATCTCCGAGTTTGATTGGCCTTTCACCCCTAGGCACAACTCATCCCGACCTTTTTCAACAGGTGTGGGTTCGGCCCTCCAGTAAGTGTTACCTTACCTTCAGCCTGGTCATGCCTAGATCACTCGGTTTCGGGTCTGATCCCACGAACTCGACGCCCTATTAAGACTCGCTTTCGCTGCGCCTACACCTATCGGCTTAAGCTTGCACGTGAGACCAAGTCGATGACCCATTATACAAAAGGTACGCTGTCAGGCCGCAAGGGCCCTCCAACTGATTGTAGGCGTTCGGTTTCAGGTACTGTTTCACTCCCCTCGTCGGGGTGCTTTTCACCTTTCCCTCACGGTACTGGTTCGCTATCGGTCAGTAAGGAGTACTTAGCCTTCGAAGGTGGTCCTCCGATCTTCAGACAGAATTTCACGTGTTCCGCCCTACTTAATACGTCCAATCATGCTTCTTATACGGGACTGTCACCCACTTTGGTCACGTATTCCAACGTGTTCTAATCACAATCATGGCTCGGCTGGTCCCCGTTCGCTCGCCGCTACTAGGGGAGTATCAATTGATTTCCTTTCCTCCGGGTACTTAGATGTTTCAGTTCCCCGGGTTTGCTCTTAAAACCCTATGTATTCAGGTTTTAAGTACCTGGTTAAGAATGTTATTGATTACCGAAGTAACAATAACAAACTTTCAGGTGGGTTGCCCCATTCAGAGATCCATGGATCAAAGCTTATTCTCAGCTCCCCATGGCTTATCGCAGAGTATCACGTCTTTCATCGCCTCTTACTGCCAAGGCATTCACCAAACGCCCTTCTCGCGCTTGATTTGATCCAGAAAGAGCAAGACTTGTTGGATGCGCTACCGCTTCGCTACTTGAGCGCGTTGGTAACACTGCGCTACCGCTTCGCTACTTGAGCGCAGGGCAGAGCCAAATCTCATTGCCGCCAGGCTGGTTCGACTGGCAGCTCTCAATCCGGTCAAAAGCATACTTTCCCGCCTGAACAGATGTCGGTCTGTTCAGACAATAGTGACACTTTCTTTCGAAAGTGCACTTGGTTAGTGTACTTGACTTGGACAACACCGTCGTTTTCGAAGCGATATGCTGCAAACCTCCAAGGAAAGCGGGTTTGCAACACCGGCCTTGCGAACAAGGCA
>NZ_JBNAGJ010000006.1:0-179495 GCF_049803795.1 Youngimonas ophiurae (nom. illeg.) | reverse complement strand
CGAAAGTCTTGCTGGTAGAGCGAACCGCATATGTCGGCGGCACGTCAGCGCTGTCAGGCGGGACGGTCTGGGCCCCCGGAACTGCGATTGGCAAGACCGTCAATACACAAGACACCCGCGCGGCCGTTTCTGAATTCCTTGACAGCGCCGTCGGCCGCCATGGCGATACAGCCTTACGGGAAACATTTCTCGATGCCGCTCCTGAGGTGATCTCAACCCTGTCAGAAAGGACCCAGGTTGCGTTCCGCCCATATCCAAAACATCCCGATTATGAATGGGATCACCCGCATCCGACGCTCAATGGCCGCGCGATCGAGCCCGTCCCCTTCGATACGCGCGCGATGGGCAGGCTGCGCAATGTGATCCGTGCCCCGATCCCCGAATTTACCGTTCTGGGCGGCATGAATATTGATCGCATCGACATCGGTCATTTGCTGAACCGCTACAAATCCGTCGGATCGTTTGCGCATGTTGCAAAGATCGTTTTGCGCTACGCCTGCGACAAGGCGCTTTATGGTCGTCACACACGACTTGTCATGGGCGCGGCCCTTATCGGGCGGCTGCTGGCCTCGGCGAATGATCTTGGCGTCGAAATCGTGTTAGAGACCTCAGCGACGGGCATGGATCTGGACGGGGCAGGGGACGCGCATCTGGCTCTTGTCAGCAGAGACGCCCGAAAAACCGTGCGCGCCAGCGGCGGAGTCATTCTGGCGTCAGGCGGGTTTGGGCGCTCGGCTGAACGCCGCAGGAAATATCTGCCAGAGACCTTGCCCTCTGACAGTCCCTCTGCGCCGGGCCACACGGCCAGAATGCACGACCTGGCCGAAACGCTGGGTGCGGTTTACGGCCAGGGTAACGACCAGAACGCATTCTGGGCACCGTGTTCAATTCGCACGCGTCCCGATGGCAGTCGCGCGGTCTTTCCGCATTTTGTGCTGGATCGTTCAAAGCCCGGATCGGTCTGCGTTGACCGCCATGGTGCGCGTTTCGTCAACGAAACCCGATCGTATCACGCCTTCGGCAAAGCGATGCTGCAAGGCGGCGCGGCCACACAGCACGCGTGGATCATCATGGATGCCAAGGGGATCGCGAAATACGGGCTGGGCATGGTACGTCCGGGCGGCGACGATCTGCGCCCTTATCTCAAGGACGGCTACCTGATCGAAGCGCGCTCGATTGCTGAGCTGGCCGCCAAAACCGGCACTGATGAAACCACCCTGACCGCCAGCATTGATGACATCAACCAGGCCGCAGACGCGGGCCGTGACGACAGATTTGGGCGAGGCGAGTCTCCGTATCAGCGTCACAATGGCGACGCGACAGTCGCGCCGAACCCGACGCTTGGGGTGCTCTGTCAGGCACCCTATTATGCCGTCAAGTTGCAGCCTGCGGACATCGGCACGGCAAAAGGTTTTGCCGCAACACCCAACGCCGAGCTTCTGCGTGCCGACGGCACAGTTATCACGGGCGTCTACGCGGCGGGCAACGATCTTCATTCGATCATGGGCGGCACCTATCCCGGACCGGGCATCACCTTGGGGCCCGGCCTGGTATTCGGTGCCATTGCAGCGCGTCACGCGGCGGCCCGTGCAAAAGATAAAAAAGGAAAATAACGTGCAGCTTAGCGGTGAAACCAAACTCTATCCCATCATCGGGCATCCAATCGCACAGGTCCGTTCGCCCCGATTTCTGACCCAGATCTTCGAGCGCCGCGGCATCAATGCCATCGTGCCCCCGCTGAACGTGCTGCCGGAAAACATCCGGCCGGTGCTGGACACGCTGCGCAAAATAGAGAACGTCGGCGGGATTGTCGTGACGCTGCCGCACAAAATCGACGCTCTGGCGGCCTGCGATGTGGTCTCTGAGCGGGCGAAATTCGCCGGGTCGATCAACGTGATCCACAAGGATGCCCAGGGGCGCTACATCGCCGATAACGTCGATGGTATTGGCTATATGGATGGGGTTCGGGCGCTGGGTTTTGACATTGCCGGCAAACGGGCCCTGCTAATCGGTGTCGGCGGGGCGGGCAGCGCCGTCGCCTATGAGATCCTCGCGCGCGGTGCGGCACATCTGAAAATCGCCGAGCTGAACACCACCCGCCGCGACACAACGATTGCCGCGCTTGAAACGCAATTTCCAGGCAGGGTGGGGGTCGGCAGCGACGATCCGACGGGGGTCGATTTTGTGGCGAATGTAACGCCATGCGGAATGCGCGAAAACGATCCCTTTCCAGCCGATCCAGCAAAAATGAATGCAAACCAGTTCGTCGCGGACTCGATTACCAAACCGGCCGTGACGCCGATGCTTCGGGCTGCGCGCAATCTGGGATGCGACACCATGACCGGGGCGGGAATGTTCGATGCCGAGGCCGAAAGGCTGGTCGATTTTTTGCTGGGTGAGGGCTTGCCCGCACAGTGAAACCCGAAGCGGCGATCCGCTTCACAGAACCGGAGGAAACTCCGAAATCTTAAAATTGGGAGGAAAAACATGAAGAAAGCACTTAGCGCACTGGCGCTTATCGCCACCGGCGCGGCCACGCAGGCCTTTGCCGAATTTCCCGAAAAGGAAATTCAGGGCATCATTCAATGGGGGGCCGGCGGGTCAACCGACACCGTGATGCGCTCGGTTACTCCGCACGCCGAAACCGCCCTGGGCAGCAAGATCGTCTTGCAAAACATGACCGGCGCCGTGGGGGCGATTGCGCTCAATCACGTGGCCGGATCGGATGCCGACGGCTATACCCTGCTGATGGGGGCGGAAAACCCGCAAATGTACAAGGTGCTGGGTCTGGGCGAAACCGACTATAACGACATGGTGCCCGTACGTGTTCTGGCGCGCGGCGTGCCCGTCTTCGTTGCCGGAGCAAACGCACCTTACAACACAATGGAGGAATTCGTCGCCTTTGCCGAGGCCAATCCCGGCGATGTGCGCGTCGGCTCGACCGGGCCCGGAGGGCTGACCTCGATCGTGCTGGCGATGCTGACCAGCCAGGTCAAGCTAGATCTTACCCGTGTCCCCTATGATGGCGATGGCCCCGCGCTGACCGCGCTACAGGGCGGTGCAATCGACGTGATGCCCGTTGCACTTGGCGCGGCTTTTGAAGGTGTGCGCGCGGGCCGTATGAAGGTGATCGGCCTTGTGGATGTCGTCGAGAACGATCTGGTTCCCGGCGTGCCTCCGATTACCCAGGCCTATCCCGGTTTTTCGAACTATCTGCCGTGGGGGCCGTTCTTCGGAGTGTTCGCGCCCGCTGGAACGCCCGATAACGTCGTGGCCAAACTTTCGGCGGCTTTCGAAACAGGGGCGCAGAACCCCGAGTTCGTCGCGCTGATGGAAGGCCGTGGTTTCTCGATCTCCAATATCGGCGGTGCCGAAGCTGTCCAGTTCCTGACCAACTATCGGTCAGTGTCAAGCTGGCTGGTGCATGATGCCGGGTTCGCGAAGAAATCACCCGAAGAGTTCGGCATCGCACGTCCGGGCGAATAGGCTGCCTCTGTTTTGTGAAAACATGGTCGCCAGGCGCGGGTGCGCTCTGGCGGCTTTTTCCCCAAGATGCGGGCTCAGCGGAGGGCGCGATGAAACATATAGACCCGGAACATCATGACGGCACGTCGGATGCGACGCCTGGGGGCGAATTAGACAAGCGGCGTCCGGGCGAGGCCGCATTCGCAGCGGTTTTGCTGGGGGGCAGCGTGGTTCTCGTCTGGAATGCCTACGGGATCGACAATCCTTTCGGTTCGAACGGGCTGTCATCGCCGCGCTCGATACCGCTGGCAACGACCGCCGTGATGCTGGTGTGCGCCGCCCTGATCCTGGTGAAAACCCTGCGCCTGCCGCTTGACCGGGCCGAGACCATTGCGCGGGACATCCTGCCGCCGGTCGTGCTGATCTTTGCGCTCTTTCTTGTGGCTTACGGGATTGTGCTGCGCCCGCTTGGGTTCTTGCCGGCCTCGGCCCTGTTCCTGATTGCCGCGATCAAGATCCTGGCGAAACGGAGCTGGCCCTGGACACTCAGCGTGTCGCTGGGCAGCCTTGCCGTGATCTGGCTGATTTTCCGCATTGTGTTCAGCGTATTGATGCCCGCTGGCATCGTCCCCGAAGCCGAACTGATCCAGTTTTTCCGCAGTCTCGCTTGGGGAGGGCCGGCATGAGCATCTTGATGGATTTCCTTACCGTTTTTCTGCAACCGCAGCTGCTTTTGCTGGTCGGGCTGGGCACATTCGCCGGCGTCTATGTGGGGGCTATTCCCGGTTTGTCGGTTACGATGGCCGTATCGATCCTGATCTCTTTTACCTTTTCATGGGACGTCTATCCGGCGATTTCACTGATGATCGGGATTTACATGGGGGGCGTTTATGGCGGGTCGCGCACGGCGATTTTGTTGAATATCCCCGGTGCGCCCTCGGCCATTGCCACCGCGCTGGACGGCTATCCGCTGGCCCAACGCGGCGAGGCGGGCACAGCCATCGGAGTGACCACCGTCATGTCCTTCATCGGCGGGTTCGTCGGCATTGGCGTGCTGGCGCTGGCGGCGCCTCTGGTCTCGGATTTCGCACTTGGATTTCAACCACGAGACTACATGCTGCTTGCGGTTCTCGGTATTCTGCTGGTGGGCTCGCTCAGTCAGGGATCGCTGCTCAAGGGCATCTTCGCCGGAGCGCTCGGGCTGGCAATTGGGGCCGTAGGGCGCGACCCGCTGACCTTTGCCGAGCGTTTCACCTTTGACATCCAGCTGCTTGAGGGCGGGATTTCCTTCATCGCGGTGATGATCGGGATGTTCGGCGTCTCAGAGGCGCTGTTGCAGCTGCATCATGTCGATAAAGATGCCGTGCGTCAGAAAATCCGCCGCATCGTGCCTTCGCTTACCACCGTCCGCAAACACCTGCCACTGAGCCTGCAAACGTCATCCATCGGAGTGATCATCGGCGCGCTGCCCGGCACAGGAGGCGACATCGCCGCGCTTATGGCCTATGACCATGCAAAACGCGTTACCAAACATCCCAGCCGCCCCTTTGGCGAGGGCGCGATGGAGGGGCTCGTGGCCCCCGAGACCGCCAATAACGCAGTCGTGGGCGGGGCGTTTATTCCGATGATGACACTGGGCATTCCGGGCGATGCAGTCACCGCGATCATGATCGGCGCGCTGTTCATTCACGGGCTTAACCCAGGCCCGATGCTGATGGTCGATCAGCCCGACATGTTCTGGTTCATCGTCGGCTGTCTTGTGGTTGCGAACGTGTTCATGCTGATATTCGGCCTGACTGGGATCCGCTTGTTCACAAAGATTGTCGAAATGCCGCGCTCGGTGCTGATTCCGCTGATCATGCTGCTGTCGATTGTGGGCGCCTATGCGGTGAACAATGCGGTTACGGATGTGTACTGGATGCTCGCCTTTGGTCTGTTTGGATATTTCATGCGCCATTACGGCTATCCGCTGGGGCCTGTAATCCTGGGCGTCATCCTGTCGCGCCTGCTGGACGATAACTGGCGCCGCGCGATCATCTCAGAGCGCGAAGACCTTGGCCGTTTCTTTGCCGGCCTCTTCTCCAGCCCGCTGTCCACCGTTCTCTTTCTGGCGGTTATCGCCATTTTCCTCAGCCAAACCCCGCTATGGTCCAAAGCCCGCATCCGCAAAAAGAGACACGCGCCCCAATAACCCCGCCCCGGACGCGATGGTTTCGGCCCTGGCGTCTTCTGGCGCTGTCTCATTTTCCAGCAGATGAGACAGTTCTCCATCCCCGAAATGCGGCGCTCTGATCGGCTGTACCACAAGCGGTGCACAGCAATCATAGTACCCGCAGAAGCCCGGAACGCGTGCAGTGCATCCACGCGTCCAGGGCTCCAACGGGAGGAATAAAGATGACCAAAGACTACCGCGCGGAATGCGCCGATGTAGACGCGCGCGTGGGTGCCCTGTTCAAAGCGGCCCCCGCAGCGATGAAACCTTATAGCCAACTGGTCAGCGCCGTGTCCGGCGACAAGGCTCTGTCCGGCAAAGTCAAAGAGCTGATGGCGTTGTCGATTTCCATCGCAATCCGGTGCGAGGACTGCATCGTGTTTCATTTGCGCGCCGCGCTGCAACACGGCGCAACGCGGGAAGAGACGATCGAGACGATCTCGGTTGCGATCGAGATGGGCGGCGGCCCGTCCGTCGTCTATGGCAGCCGGGCACTGGCGGCCCTGGATGCGCTGACAGAATGATGATATCTCGGGACGCCGCCTTGCGACACCCGGAAAAAGCGCATCGCAAATCCGCCCCCGGCCCGGCCAAGCCAGACTGGATACGCGTCCGGGTGCCAACGGGCGCTGGGATTGCCCAGACAAATGCGCTGATCCGCGACGCCGGGCTGACCACCGTCTGCCAAGAGGCCAGCTGCCCCAACCTGGGTGAATGCTGGGCGCAGGGCCACGCAACCATGATGATCATGGGCGACACCTGCACTCGCGGTTGCACCTTTTGCAATGTGGCCACCGGACGGCCTCGGGCATTGGACCCGTACGAGCCAGGCCGGGTGGCCAAGGCAGTGGCCAGCCTGGGGCTGCGGCATGTGGTGGTCACCTCGGTTGACCGCGACGATCTGGCAGACGGCGGTGCCGCGCATTTCGTACAGACAATCCGCGCGATCCGCCATTCCACCCCGGACACCACAATCGAAATCCTGACGCCGGACTTTCTCAGGTGCGATCCGGCGGTGATTGATGACGTGGTGGATGCGCGCCCGGATGTGTTCAATCACAACCTTGAAACCGTGCCGGGGCTTTATCCGCAGGTTCGGCCCGGTGCGCGCTATTATCACTCGCTGCGGCTGTTGGATCGGGTCCGGCAGCGCGATCCGTCGATTTTTACCAAATCCGGGCTGATGGTCGGCTTGGGCGAAAACCGCCAGTCCGTATATCAGGTGATGGATGACCTGCGCGCGGCAGGCGTCGATTTTCTGACCATCGGCCAGTATCTGCAACCGACGCCGAAACATCACCCCGTGGCCAGCTACATCACGCCCGAGGAATTCGCAGCCTACAAGACAGCCGCCCTGGGCAAGGGGTTCGCGCTTGTCTCGGCTTCTCCGCTGACACGGTCAAGCTATCATGCGGATGCCGATTTTCAGCGGCTGCAACAGGCGCGATCTGCGACTTATGCTCAACTTGGACAAAAAGAGGAAACCACGCGATAATCAGAAGGCTGGCCGTGGTTCACATCACGCCAAAGGGAGGAAACGAAATGGTTGCCTTGCAACAAAAAACCGCACTGCGCGAGTTGCTTGCGCGGTCCAGGGCGCGCTCGACCCAGAAACACCGGCTGGCGGTCGGCACCCGCGCGCCAATCCTGCGCCTACAGGAAACCGAACTGTCGCCCCGGCGCGAACGCTTTCAGGATCTGATCGGCGGGGCGGCTGCCGAACTGGATCCTTCGACCCTGCTGCCCAGCAAAAGCCGCTATTGCCTGCTGGTCTCGGACGCGGAAGGCGTGGTGCTGGAATGTTACGCTCCCGAGGGCACCGAAACCGAATTTCAGCGGCACGGGCTGACAGTAGGCGGAATCTGGAACGAACGGCTGGCGGGGACCAACGGCATCAGCATCGCGCTGGAATCGGGCAATGTCGTGACCGTATCGGGCGAGGATCATTTCTATCGCTGTTTTTCCCGATTTGCCTGTAGCTCTACCCCGCTGACGGATGCGCAGAACAATCTTATCGGCTCGATCACGCTGGTAGGAGCAGTCGGCCGGCGCCCCGACGAAATCGGCCTGTGCGAACAGACCCTGCACCGGGCCTCGCGCCAGTTCCAGACCCGTCTGTTCCGCAATTACCATTCAGACAAGATGACAGCCCGGCTGATGTCGCGAGACCCCGCCACCCGGCGCTGTTTTGAAACACTGGTGGCCTGCGATGACCGGGGCGATGTGATTTTCAGCCTGCCGCTTTGGCGTGATGATGCGCGCCCCGAGCTCCATCAGAACCTTGTCGGGCGACACCTATCGGAACTGCACGATCTTGAGGTCAGCCTGCGCGGCCCAGCCCGAGTGCCCCCGCGCCGGTATTTCATCAACTCCGGCACGCCCAACGTGCCAGCCCGGCTGGACAAGACCGGCCCACTGGCAGGTTTCGCCAATCAGGGCGCGGCGATGCCCAATCTGGTCGAGCGCGCCCGCAAACTGGCCGCCTACCGCGTTCCGCTGTTGATTTGCGGTGCGCCCGGTGGCGACAGCCGGGAGTTTGCCCAGGCGATTATCGGCGATCTTGGGCTGATCAGCCCCACGGGCGTGACGCTGGATGCCAACAGCCCCAACGCAGACACAAGCGCAACCGAAGCGCTGGATGCAATGCAGTTTCTTGGGGATTATCCGGTGGAGCGGTTCTCGCCGACTTTGGTACTGGAGAATGTCGAACAGCTGGGCGGTGCGGCTCAGGCCCGCCTGAAACAGTTCCTAGAAGCAGACGAGCGGGCAAATGGGGATCGTTTCAATGAGGACCGCGCGCTGGTGCTGTTCACCTCGGATCGGCCCTGGCAGCAGCTTCAGAACGGCGGCATTGTGCAACCGGGCCTGCTGCATCTGATCGGCCAGTCGGTGCTGGACCTGCCCCCTTTGCGGCTGCGCGAAGTCGAGCAGCTGGTCCGCGCGCATCTGGCGCGAGACCGGGCCACGCCGCCGCAGGTCTCGGATCAGGCAATGAGGCTGCTGTGCGACTATGACTGGCCAGGCAATCAGCGTGAAATGCGGGCGGTCCTGCGCGAAGCGCTGATCTGCGGCAATGGCGGGACAATCAATGTAACGGATCTGCCCGACCGGATCAGGGAACAGCCTGCCGAGCCCAAACGCGCGCTGGTCCGGCATTCCCTGCGCGATGCGCTGAACAGCACTGACTGGAATGTTTCGAAAGCAGCCCGGTTGCTGGGGATCAGCCGGGCGACGATCAACCGCTGGATCGCCACAGAAGGGCTGCAACGGCCCGAATGAAAACGGCCAGGCTTGCACCTGACCGCCTTCGGGAGGCACCCGCCTCAGATGTTGCGGGCGTTCATCTGTTGCGCGATATATTCAGCCTGACGAATGGCCAGCGCCACAATCGTCAGTGTCGGGTTACACGCCGCAGAAGAGGTGAACTGACTGCCATCGGACACGAACAGATTGTCGATGTCATGTGCCTGCCCATACGCATTCACAACACCCTTATCCGCCTCTGAGTGCATCCGATTAGTGCCCATATTATGGGTGGCCGGATAGGCAGGCAGCTCATACACATCCGTCGCGCCCACGGATTCATAGATCTGAGCCGAGGTTTCATACATATGCTCGGTCATCTCATAGTCGTTATTATGCGGCGTCTTGGACACGATCGGAACCGGCAGCCCGTGCTGATCAACCTCGCTGTCGTGCAGGGTGATGGCATTGCGTTCCTGCGCCAGATCCTCGCCCAGAACCCAGACGCCCGACATGCGGTCATAGGATTCCAGCGCCCGTGCCACGCTGCGGCCCCAGCCGGTATTCCCCGGCTCTAGGAAAGCGGCCATGAAGGGCAGGCCCAGTGACAGGAATTCCAGGTAATAGCCACCGCTGAATCCGCGCGACGGGTCATGATACACCTCGTCCCCCACAATCCCCGCAACCGAGGTTCCACGGAACATATGCACCTTTTCCGGCAGTACCGCATAAACGCCGCCCGTGGTGTGGTTCATATAGTTTTTCCCCACCTGGCCCGAGCTGTTGGCCAGCCCGTCAGGGAACATTGCCGAGGCCGAATTCAGCAACAGGCGCGGGCTTTCGATTGAGTTGCCGGCCACACAGACCACCCGCGCTTTCTGCAAATGCTGATTGCCTTGTGCATCGGCATAGAGCACCCCGCTGGCCTTGCCCTGCGCGTCATGTTCGATCTTCAGCACCATCGCATCGGTGCGGATTTCGCACAGGCCCGTGTCCTCGGCCTGGGGCAGTTCGGTGTACATGGTTGACCACTTCGCCCCAATCGCACAGCCCTGCATACAGAACCCGATCTGCTGGCAGGACGGCCGCCCGCCACGTTCAACCGAATTGATCGCCATCGGCCCCGAGTTGTAATCGCTACGCCCCGTCCGGCGGCAGCCTTCGGCCAGCACCCGGAACCCGTTGTTCCACGGCAAGTGTGGCATCCCGGTGGTTTTGCCGGTCACGCCCATTTTCAGCTCGGCCTTTTCATACCATGGCGTCATTTCCTCCAGCGAAATCGGCCAGTCTTCGACATTGGCGCCGTCGATAGCGCCGTAATGGCTGCGCGTCTTGAACTCGTACTCTTTAAATCGCAGCGCCACACCGGCCCAGTGAACAGTCGACCCGCCAAAGCCTTTGACGATCCAGGCCGGCAGGGTCGAGTGGTTCACCGCCCCGTGCCAGCCACCACCGGAATAGCGTTTGTCCAGCCAGGAAATCTTGTTGAACATCGCCCATTCGTCATTTTCGATATCGCCCAAGTCAAAGCGCTTACCCGCCTCCAAAACGACCGACTTGATACCTTTGCGGGCCAGTTCATTGGCCAGGGTACCGCCCCCCGCGCCCGAACCGATGATAACAACGACGGAATCGTCGTTCAGATCAAATTGTGCCATGATAGCTCTCCCTTAGTCCTGCACCTGCGCGATGCGCTGTTCCAGGGTCGGCCCCTCGGGCACGAAAGTGATGTCGGAAAAACCGCGATCGATATAGCCGCCGTATTCCGCCGAAGAGCCCTCGTATCCGAACAGCGGCCAGATATCCTTGTTGTCGTAGATGCCGAAATACGCCGTCCAGCGGACGGACTGGAAAAAGCCCTCGTGCTGGAAATGGCGCAACAGCCCTTCGCGTGCGTCCGGATCAGTCACATCAACGTAATCCGTAGCGAAAAGCGCGTGTGACTGCTTATCTATTTCGGCCAGCCCTTCGGTCAGCGCCTTGGCGGTTTCGGCATTCGCCTCGGCGTTCTGCAAGACAGTCGCCGCGATCGCCTCGTAATGCGATAACTGTAAGACACCGGGGTGCGGGTAAATATCCTGAATCATCCGCAGAAGGCTGGCCTTCTGGGGGGCATCCAACGCGCCGGAGGCGGCGAAGGATGCGTTGCCAAGCATGGCACTGGTGGTGATCCCGGCCATGGTTGTTGTCATCAGAAACATCCGTCGGCTCATCCCGGCGCGTGTCTCTTTTTCCGGCCGCAGCCGGTGGAACTGAATGGTCATGGTTTCCTCCCTTTTGGGTTGGTATGCGGCGCTCAGGCCGCCTGGTAATCCCGGCGCATCAGGCTGGTCAGACGGTCCTCCGCCGCCCGAGCCAGCGCACCGGGGAAACTTTCTGGATTGGTGCGCGCGCCGATCAGGTCGGCCAGCGCCACATGGGCCGCAGGGCGCAGCCCGTCGCTGCCCGGAAACGCCGCACGGTGCAGCGCGTCCATCACCGGCCAAAACGCAGCATCGGGCCGGGCCATCAGAATAGCGGCATGGGCCAGAACCACCGGGCCCGTAGCTGCGCTGCGCCAGCGCTGTGCCGTCCCGGCAAGTTTGCGCCCCGCAACCAGGACATTCCACGCCCCATCGCAGAACGCATGATCGCACGCGCCCGTCGTTGCGCGGATGTCGAACCGGCTCAGGGCCTCGGCTACAGCGCCGCAGATCAGGCGATAGCCGTCTTCCAGACGAAACCCCTGCGCGGCGGGCAGTACCAGTGCCAGGTTCAGCGTCCCCGGACCCTGCGGCACAATCCCCCCGCCACTGCGCCGGGTCACAACCGGCCAGCCAAGCCCCCCCACCTGCGCGGCAGCCTGCTGCACATCCGCCTGGCGCATCAGCGCTGCCGGCAGGACAAGCGCGGGCGCCTTGCTGTGCCATAGCAACAGCGCAGGCCGTGCCTGTTGCAACAGCACCATTTCGCGGGCGATGCCGTCAGACGCGGTATCGAACCCGGCGACGATCACGGCGTATAGCCTTCGACCGTCTGGCACAGATCCGTCAGGAAATCGGCCGCAGGCGCGCCGTCGATGGCCCGATGGTCAAAGGTCAGCGACAGCCCCGCATAGGGGCGCCATGCGATCCCGTCTTCGGCGCGCACTGCCGTCTCCACAACCTGCCCGATCCCCAGAATCCCGATCTGAGGCGTATTCAGAATCGGCGTGAACTGCTCGACCCGCGACAGGCCAAGGTTCGATACGGTGAAAGTGCCGGCGGTCATCTCGGCGACGCTCAGCTTGTTGACCCTGGCCCTGGCCGCCAGATCACGGCGCGCGGCGCGCAGCTCGGGCAGACTCATCCGATCCGCCCCAAAAATCGCCGGGGCGGCCAGCAGGTTTCCGGGCAGAGCAATCGCCACGCCCAGATCCACCGATTTCGACAGGGTGATCGAGCGGTCCTTCAGCGTGCCGTTGATGTCGGGGTGGCGGCCCAATGTCTGTACCACCGCCCCAATCAACAGATCCTCGACCGACAGGGCCACGCCTTTGGCTTTGAACGCGGTTTTGGTCGCCAGAAGCGCGCTCAGGTCGGCGCGCGCGTGGTGTGTCAGCTGCGCCGACCCCTGAAGGGACGACAGCATCTTATCCGCGATCATGGCACGCGCACCGCGCAGTGGAACAACGCGGTCATTCTTGTCCGCCACGCCTGTCATGCGATGGATCCGATCACGTCACCCTTGGCAACAACAGCGTCCTGTTCCCTGGTGATCGACAGCGTGCCGCTTGCCGGAGCGCTGATTTCGTGCTGCACTTTTGCCGTCATGATCTCGGCAATCAGCGCGCCTTTGGTAACCTGAGCGCCATCGTCAGCCAGCCATGCGGTGATAACGCTTTCCTCGTCGCCGTCCCACAGATCTGACGGGATGATGATTTCAGTAGCCATATGACAAAGTCCTTCCTTGGCCACTCTGGGATGTTCCAGAGTGGCAGCCATGAGTTTGAGGGTTTGAAGAGATCAGGCCGGGATCGGAGCCTGGCACAGCTCGCGCGCAGCGACGACGATCTTGTCCGCGTTCGGCAGGCAGTGCTGCTCCATCACGCGGGCAAAGGGAATCGGCACATCCGGATAGGCGATGCGGCGCGGCGGGGCCTTCAGATCGGACAGGTTGCTTTCGGTCACCGTGGCGATGATTTCGCCCGACACGCCGAAGCTGTGGTAATCCTCATCCACCACAATCAGGCGCCCGGTCTTGGCCACGCTGACGCGGATGGTTTCGCGATCCAGCGGCACCAGAGAACGCAGATCTACGACCTCGGCGCTAATGCCCTGTTCCTCCAGAACTTTTGCCGCCTTCAGCCCGTGATGTACGCCCTGCGCGATGGATACGATTGTCACGTCCCGGCCTTCGCGGGCGATCTTGGCCTTGCCGATCTCGACCTCATAGGCCTCCTCGGGGACATGCACGATGGCGCCTTTTTCGGTGCCCAGCCAGCCCATGCCCTGCAAGCCCTTGTGATACATGTAGATCACCGGATTTGGATCACGGATTGCTGCCGTCATAAGCCCCTTGGCATCATAGGCGTTGGACGGGCTGACCACCTTCATACCCGGCAGATGGGCAAAACTGCCATAGAGACATTGCGAATGCTGGCCCGCGTCCGAATAACCGCCCCCGGTCGAGGTCATCAGCACCATCGGCACATTGAATTTGCCTCCCGAAAAATAGGTGTTCTTGGCCATCAGATTGTAAATCGCATCAAAGCACACCCCAAAGAAATCGACGAACATCAGTTCGACCACAGGGCGCATCCCGTCCTGGGCCGCGCCGACAGCAGCGCCAATGAACCCGGTTTCCGAGATTGGCGTATCGCGCACCCGTTCTTTGCCAAATTCTTCGGCCAGGCCACGAGTGTTACCAAAAACACCGCCCAGATCGGCAATGTCTTCGCCCATTACAAAGACCCGTGGGTCGATGCGCATTTCCTGTGCCGTGGCCTCGGCCATGGCGCGCGCGATTGTCAGTTTACGTTCGTTTTCCATCTGTTTTCCTCCCTTGCGCGCTCAGGCGAACACGGCTGTCAGTGCATCTTCGGGCTTCGGATCGGGGCTCTGGCGGGCAAAGGCGATGGCCTCGTCCACATCGGCGCGGGCCTTCGTTTCGATCGCCTCCAGATCGGCCTCGGCAAAGCCGTAATCGGCCGCCAGAAGCTGCCGCAGCTTGGGGATCGGATCCTTGGCGAACAGCGCGTCCTTTTCGCCCGCGGGGCGGTAGCCTTCGGCATCGCCCATGAAGTGCCCAGCCAGGCGGTAGGTTTCAATCTCGATCAGAGTCGGACCCTCGCCGTTGCGGGCACGTTCAATGGCCTGACCGGCCACTTCGTAAATCTTCAGCGGGTCGTTGCCGGGGATGTAATGGCCAGGAATGCCATAGGCGGCAGCACGGTCGGCATTACACGGAATGGCGGTGGAATCCTCCTTGGCCACGGAAATGCCCCAGGCGTTGTCTTCGACCACCACAACCATCGGCAGCTTCCAGACGGCGGCCAGGTTCAGCGCTTCGTGAAAGGCGCCCTGATTGGCCGCACCTTCCCCGATGAACGAGATCGCAACCCCAGGCTTACCTTGTAATTTACGCGACAGAGCCGCGCCGGCGGCCGGCCCCATGCCCTGCGCAATGATGCCCGAACAGGCGAAATTCACATCCGCATCAAAGATATGCATATGGCCGCCGCGGCCACCTGACAGGCCGGTGGATTTTCCGAAAATCTCGGCTGCCATCTTTTTCAGATCCACACCCTTGGCAATCGCCTGATGGTGCGGACGATGGGTTGCGGTCACGATGTCCTCGGGGTTCAGGTGCGCGCAGACGCCGACAGCCACCGGCTCTTGCCCGTTGGACAGGTGCATTTCGCCCGGAATCGGCCCGTCGGCCATGTTAAAGACCGGCGTTTTGCCCTCCATGTAGATCTTTTCGATTTCCTCTTCGAAATGACGGCTGGCGACCATCTTTTCGTACATCCAGGCCAATGTGTCTTTCGGTGGTGTCATGATTTCCTCCCATGATTTTCGGTCACGATAGGAAACGGGCGGGATTTGCGCGAAAGGACTTCGCAGCCTTACGCGTCAGCCGCCGGAAATTGTCTCATTTGGGTAGCCTTGAGACACTGCCCGATACATCCCGCGCCGGTTTTTCCGGTCAGAGCCTGCGGGCGTCTTGCTGATCGGCTGGCCTTAGAACGAGCCCCATTCGACGAAACGCAACGCCCGCGGATCAAGCGGAATCGGTGCATGGAAATCAACACCTGACATCGCATAGCCCCGCTGGAAATCCTTGATGTGGCGGGTCATCCAGGTTTCGGCGGCTTTGATGTCCTTCTCAACAATTGCCGCCAGGATGAATTCATGTGCCGCCAGCAACCGATGCCGCGCCTGATTCACTTGTGAATACAGGTTCACCGTCGCCGAAAACAGCAAAGCCCCGATCGGCGCGGTGGACATCGACAAAACCGGATTTTTCGCAGCCTGCGCGATCAGCTGGTGGAACTCGATGTCGTTCTGGATGACGAAATCGTCGTCATAGAGATTCTGCCGCAGGGCCGTCACATTGTCTTGCAGAGCCTGTGCGATCTTGGGGTCGATCCGCTCGGCGGCCAGTTTTGCGGCAAAGGGTTCAAGCTGCATCTGCATTTCCCATAATTCGAAAAAGCTGACCTGCTTCATCCCCAGCGCGCGGGTCACAACCGAGCTGACCGCCGACATCTCTGGCACCGAAACGCGCAGCCGTTTGCCTGCCCCCCGCTGCACAAGCCCCGCATTTTCAAGCGCGCGGATCCCCTCGCGTACGGTCGAACGATGCACACCCAGAATTTCAGACAGCTCGGTTTCGGTGGGCAGCACTTCGCCCGCCGTCATCTGACCATTCAGGATTTGTTCCTCGATCGCTGCCGCGACGCGTTTGTATCCCGGCTCGACCCGGAGATTCGTCAACGAGGATTTCCGGCCTTCAGGTGTCGTCGCCATCGTGATTCTTTCCTTCTGACATCCGCAACGCCCACCATACAGCGCCATTGAAACGGGCTATCGGACAGGCTCGGCAATCTGTTCAGGCAATTGATTACATTTAAACTTCTGACATCTGCACAGCGCCTTGCCATTTGGCTGATGGCGGACCCGTTTTATTTTCGTTGTCCGACAATCCTACATCGTTTAGAAAAGATCAACATGCTGATCCCCCTTGAGACCAAAAGCAGGGGCATGGATCAGGCTGCGCCACTGATCCGAAACGCGAGGAGGACGCGGATCGGCCCGGTGTCCGGAAATAATTGTCTGGGAGGAGACAATGAAAGCCAGCACAACAAAGACTGGATCGTCCGTGGTAAGTATGCGGGCCTTTGACCCCGATATCGTCGGGTCAATCTTCACGCGGGTCGATATGGCCTGGTCGAAAGGGGCCACCGCCCAGTTCGTTGTGCGCGATCTGGGGGACTTGTCTCTGATCCGCTCGATGCACCGTGCAAGCGGCAGCCGCTCGCGCCGTCTGGAACGCCACATGACCGGCGATGAGGGCCACTACTTTGCCTGTATGCCGCTTCATGGATCGCTTGAGGTGCAACACCTGAATCGGGAATGCGGCCAGGGGCAAACAGGGGTTATCAAACATCAGCAGATGGCGCTGGTGAACACCAATGAAGAATATGAGATCGCAATGTCCGATGAACTGGACGCGATCTGGCTGCGCATTCCAACCGGGCTGCTGCGTGCTCATGCGATTTCGGTGGACGATCTGCTGGGCTGTCCGATTGATGTGCAAACCGGCCTTGGCCTGATGGCCAAACAGATGCTGCAAGCCGCGCTGGAAGAGGAAACCGCGCTAAGCGACCGCTGCGCGCGGGTCTTTTCACAATCTCTGGTCAGCTTTCTGGGCGAAGTCGTTACGGCAAAGCTGACCTCTGACTCCGCCTCTTCCACCCGCGGGCGGCGTATGATCCTGATGCGAGCGCAAGAATTCATCAACGAACACATATATGATGACGATCTGGACCCCGCCACCATTGCCAAGGGCGTGGGGATCAGCACGCGCTATCTGTCGGACATCTTCGCCGCAGAAGGGCTGTCACCGATGCGGTTCGTCCGTCAGCGCCGATTGGAACTGTGCCGGATGGAATTAGAGCGCCAGGGCAGCGGGCAGCAGTTGATCTGCGAAATCGCCTATTCGATGGGGTTCACCAACGTGTCCAGCTTCAACCGCGCCTTCAAAGCGCATTTCGGCCAATCGCCCCGCGAATTCATCGCAAAGAAATCCGGCACACCCAAGCGTTTGAACTGACGCAACCGAAACGCTGCCCCGCCGATCTGATGTGCAATCGGGGGGGCGGCGTTGTGTGGCCTGCGCGGTCGCAAACTGCGCACTCCCTGCACCCAACATGCAAAGTTTTTGTGCTGAGAGCGTCAAAGACACCCCTTTCGCTCTGCATAGAGTTCCTGAAACAGCGCGAGCTTTGCAGCACGCGACGGACCAGGCCGGGGCCGCTGCCCCATGCTCTGCGCATTCCTCGCATCTGCAAAGAAAGGGCCGAACGGCCCAGTGTCAGGACCAAGGGAGGAGACAGTCGTGGCATCACGAAAAAGGCCGGTTGCGGTTGTAACAGGAGGGCGACAGGGGCTTGGGCGCGGCTGCGCCATGTCGTTGGCTGAACGCGGGTTCAACATCGTTATCATCGACCTGCATGATGACGCAGCCGCGCGCGACACGTTGGCTGCGCTGCGAGAGAAGGGCGCTCAGGCTGCCTTTTTGCAGGGTGACATCGCGGATATCGACAACCATGCGCAACTGGCCCAAGCCGCCTGGGATGCGTTCGGCGGGGTAGAGTGCCTTGTCAATAACGCAGGTGTCGCGCCGGTCGAACTGGCCGATGTCCTGAGCCTGACCCCCGAAAATTTCGACCGGAACCTGAATATCAACCTGCGCGGTAATTTCTTCTTTGCGCAGGCCATTGCCCGGCTGATGGCCCAGGCTCAGAACGAAGAGACCCATCGCAGCATGGTGTTCATTACCTCGATTGCCGCCAATCACGTTTCTGTCGCGATTCCGGAATATTGTGTCTCTAAGGCGGGCCTGTCCATGGTGGCTGGCCTGTTCGCCCTGACGCTTGCCCACACCGGCATTCAGGTCCACGAAGTCCGCCCCGGTTTCATCCGCACGGCCATGACAACCCAGGGCGAGGGGTCTCCGACCGAGGCCATCGAGGCGCATATCGCCGCCGGGCATGTACCGATGAACCGCTGGGGCGAAGAAGGCGACGTGGGCGCCACGGTGGCGATGCTCGCCTCTGGTGGTCTGCCCTTTTCAGTGGGCCACCCCGTCTATGTTGACGGCGGCTACGGCATCCACACCGCATAACGGATGATCTTAGCCGGTTCCGGCCTGGCCGGCGGCGCAGAACACCGCACCCAACCAAACAATCAAAACGGGAGAGGAACCAAATGGCACTCAAACACACAGCGACTCGTGTCGGCGCAATCGCCGGGCTAAGCTTTATGGCACTGTCTGGCGCTGCATTCGCAGCCGGGCCAAGCTGCGATGGCGGCACAATCAAGATCGGATCGGTATCGACAATCACCGGACCTGTCGATTTCTCTGCAACGCCGAAAGCGACCGCAGCCTATTTCGACCAGCTTAACCAAGCCGGGGGGATCAATGGCTGCAAGGTTGAGTATTTCATGGGCGACGACCGAGGAGACCCCCTGGTAGCCACCCAGACCGCGCGCGACCTGATTGACAACAAAGGCGTTGTCGCCATGACCGGCAGCGCCAGCCTGCTGGATTGCGGGGTGAACGCGCAGCTTTATCAGCGTTCCAACGTACTGGACGTGGCGGGGCTTGCTGTCGATCCGGTGTGCTATACCGCGCCATCGGTTTCGGGCGTTGCCCCTGGACCTTATGTGCTGTCAACCGCGATGCTCTTTTATGCCAGCGAGAAGCTGGGCAATGAAAAGCTCTGTGCCTTCAATTATGTGATCGGCGGCTGGAAGGAAGCCATGGAAAACGCCATGGCCGAATGGGAACAGATCACCGGCAACACGCTGCACATTCTGGACATGACCCTGCCCGTGCAGGGCGACCTGACCCCCTATGTCATCCGGGCGCGCGATTCTGGCTGTGACGCGGTTTTCACCAATCAGGTTGAACCGGGCATCGTGCAGTTGATCAACACCGCCGACGCACAAGGGATTGAGGGTATCGACTGGGTGTTTCTGGCCTCGGGCTTTACCGAAGGCGTGGCCAGCGCCCTGAAGGACTCGCCGCAGCCGATCTATGTGGGCACCGAGTGGGAACCCTATACCCTGCGCAACGCGGCCAATCAGGGCTGGCTGGATATGATCACCCAGGCCGACATCACGCCAAGCGCCTTTTCGCAGGCCGGGTATCTGGCCGGCAAAGTCATCACAGGCGTGATCCAGAGCATCGACGGCCCGGTCAACAATGACAGTGTCGCCGCCGCGCTGCGCAGCATGGAGCCGGTCAGCTATCCCATCGCCGCCGGGCCGTTTGTGTTCGGCAAAGGGGCAACCGATGGCCCGATGCGCGCCACGAAAGTGGTGAAACTCGACGCTGGGGAATGGCGCGTGATGACGCCCGAATGGATGAACCTGCCAAGCCCCGAGTAACCCAAACCCGAGCCTGACAAGGGCCATGTGGCCCTTGTCTATGCCCGTCTCTTTCAGGATATCCCAATGGATTCATTACTAACTTCTGCTGTGGCCGGGCTTTCGGCAGGCGGCGCCTACGCGATCCTCGGGGTCTGCGTTGTCTTTACCTTTCGTCTGGTGGCGGTGGTGAATTTCACCGCAACCGCGCTGGGGGCCGTGGGGGCCTTTACCATGGTCTTTCTGATCGAGGCCGGCTATCCAACCTTCCCCGCCGTCTTGACCGGCATTGTCGCCGGGACTGTCAGTTCGGTTGTCGTGGGCTTTGTGACGACCGTCTGGTTTTCGGGTGCCAGCCAGACCGTCAAGGCCGCCGTCACTGCGGCTTTGCTTGTGTGTTTCATTGCCCTTGGTCTGCGGCTGACAGGCGGTCAGCACCCCCGCGCCTTTCCGGATCTGATCGGCGGCGAGGGGCTGCGCATCGCCGGGGTGACCATCACCGCCGCTTCGCTGTTCTCGATTGCCATGGCCGTGGTTCTGACATTCGCGGTCGAGCAATTCCTCGCCCGGACCCGCACCGGGCTGCAATTGCGGGCGCTGTCAGAAAAACCCATGGCGGCCGAGCTGCTGGGCATTCCGGTGCGTCCTCTGGCACTGGGAGTCTGGGGCCTGAGCGGCGCAATGACAACCGTTGCGCTGATGCTGATCGCACCGCTGCGGTCCCCCGATTTCGGATCGCTGAGCCTGCTGGTCGTGCCTGCCTTTGCCGCAGCGCTTGTGGGTATGTTCAACAGTTTCCGCGCGGCCCTGGCCGGCGGCATCCTGATCGGCGTGATCGAGGGCCTGGCCAGTGGCTTTGTCGAACTGGCGCAATATCGCTCTGCTGTTCCTTTCCTGGTCATTCTGGCCGTTCTGCTGTGGTCACAAAGAGGAGCCCGTTGGGATGAAGCGCGCTAGTACCCTCTCTGCTCTGAAAATCGTTGGTTCCGTTTCTGCGGTTGGGGCCCTGTGCCTGTTCATGCTGCCGAATTACTGGATTTTCCTGCTCACTGCCGTGTTTATCATCGGCATGTCACTGCAAAGCCTTGGGCTGGTGGTTGGCCGGTCCGGCATGATTTCGCTCTGTCAGATGAGCTTTGCCGGCGTTGGAGCCTGGACAGTGGGCTATCTGAACCTGATCGGCTTTCCGGGGGGATTGCTGGTGTGGATTGTGATCGGCGGTCTGGCTGCCCTGCCTTTTGGGCTGATCATCGGCCTGCCCGCGCTGCGGCTGCGCGGCATCAACCTGGCGATTGTCACGCTGGGGTTTGCCGTGGCGTTTGGCGTTGTGCTGGGCACCATCACCTATCCGGGCCAGACCACCTTTAAAATGGTCGCCCGCCCCGATCAGTTCAGCAGCGACCGGGGGTATTTTATCCTCGTGCTGGCGATTTACGTCCTTGTCGCCGTGGCGCTGGAGTTCGTGTCGCGTTCGCGGCTGGGGGCGTCCTGGCTGGCGATCAGCCATTCCGAACGCGCTGCGGCCTCGTTGGGGGTTTCGGTGCCGCGCGCCAAGCTAAGCGCCTTTGCCATCAGTTCGTTCATCGCCGGTGTTTCCGGTGGGTTGCTGGCGGGCTATATGGGCACGCTTTTGTCCGAAAACTTCTCGATGATGCAATCGCTTGTGCTGTTTGCGGTGGCTATCATGGTGGGCGCGCAATACCCGCTGGGGGCGATCCTTGGCGGCATTCTGGTCGCACTCTTCCCAGAGCTTCTGCGCCGGCTGAGCCTGCCGCAGGATCTGGGCAGCGTCGTCTTCGGCATTGGCGCGGTGCAGGCCCTTTCGACCGGCGAAACCATGAGCGAAGCCCTGGGCCGTCTGGGCCGCAAAATCATGCCCAAGCGCCTGTCCAAACCCGCGCGTAGCGCTGCCAGCACCCTGCCTGAGGCCCGCCCGGAAGGGGATCATGAAATCGCGCTGGATGTGCGCGATCTGACCGTGCGCTATGGCAATGTTGTTGCCCTTAGCAGTGCCTCGCTCACTGTGCCCAAAGGCCAGGTGATTGGGCTGATCGGACCCAACGGCGCGGGCAAATCCACCTTTGTGGACGCGATCACCGGCTTTTTGCACAGCTACGAAGGCGACGTGATTTTCCAGGGGAAAAACGTCAACGCTTTCTCGGCCACGCAGCGGGCACGAGCGGGGATCCGGCGCACATGGCAGACCACGCGCATGGCGCCTGACCTGACCGTGGGCCAGTATGTGCACTTGGCATCTGGCGGCGGGCTGAGCGATGCACAGATCAATGCCGTTCTGGATTGGCTGGAATGCCCCTGTGCCGATCAGCCGATCAGTGCCGTGGATTCCGGCGCGCGCCGTCTGCTGGATGTCGCGGGCGTTGTTGCCGCCCGCCCGCCGATCGTGCTGCTGGATGAACCGGCAGCAGGGCAGAGCTACGCAGAGGCCGTGATGCTTGGCAAGCGCATCGCCGAAATTCCGGCCCGGTTCGGATCGTCTGTCCTGCTGATCGAGCACGACATGGATCTGGTGCGCACGGCCTGTTCGGGTGTCACCGTGCTCGATTTCGGCACTGTTCTGGCCGCCGGTCCCACGCAAGAGGTGCTCGATATGCCCATTGTGAAGAAAGCCTACATGGGCATTGAATTTGAACAGGAGGCCGCCGAATGAACATTCTGGAAACCGCCGATCTTGTGATCAAACGTGTCGGAATACCCGTTGTCAAAGAGGTGGACATCATCGCGCGCGCCGGGGAAATCAGTGTTCTGCTTGGCGCGAATGGCGCGGGGAAAACCACGCTGCTGGAAGGTATTTCAGGCGTGGCACCTGTGGCCAGCGGCACGATCAAGCTTGCCGGGAACGACCTGTCGAAAATGAAGGCCGGTAAGCGCGCGCTTTCGGGTGTGGGCCATGTGGAGCAGGGGCGCACGATTTTCGGCACCATGACCACCGAGGAAAATCTCAGGGTTGGGCTGCACAAGGATTCCAGCCTCGATGAAGTCTATGAGCTTTTCCCCGAGCTTCTGGCCCGCAGGGATGTGCTGTCCATGATGTTATCCGGCGGCGAGCAACAGATGGTTGTGATCGGGCGGGCGCTTGTCGGCCGTCCGCGCGTGGTGCTGATCGACGAGATGTCGGCAGGTCTTGCGCCCGTTGTCGTCAGCCGGCTGATGAAGGGCGTGCGCCGTCTGGCCGATCAGGGCCTTGCCGTTGTGCTTGTAGAGCAATTCGCCAATCTCGCGCTTGAGATCGGCGACAGGGCCTATGTGATGCGCCGCGGCGCAATCGTTTACGAAGGCGATTGCCAGACGCTGATCTCCGATCCTGACCGGCTGCATCATCTGTATCTCGGCGATCTGGGGGACAGCGCGGCCTAGCGCCCGGCCGTTCATCACATCCGGCCCGACGGGCCCCACACAAACACGACAGCGCCACAAGACGGCGCAAAAATCCAACTGAGAGGAAAAGCTTGTGAGTTCTGGAAAGCTTGACGGCAAAGTGGCGATCGTAACGGGCGCAGCCAGTGGCATTGGCCGAGCGGTTGCCGTGCTTTTTGCCAAAAAGGGCGCGGCGGTTCTGTTGGCCGATCTGAACGATTGCAATGAAACGCTGTCGTTGATCCAGGCCGCCGGTGGCACCGCGCAGGCAGTGAAGGTGGATACCACCTCGGAGGACGCGTGCCGCGCGATGGTGGCAAGCGCCGTCAAAGCGTTTGGCCGCGTGGATACGGGCGTCTTTGCGGCGGGCATCCGCCTGGATCCCATCCCGATGCTTGAGCTGAAGATGGACACGTTCCGCCGGATGATCGACATCAACATGATCGGCGTTCTGCATTCCGCCCAAGCCCTTGCCAGGCAGCTTGTTCAACAAGGCGAAGGCGGCACGATTGTGAACATTGCCTCTACCGCGGGCAAAATACCGATCCCCGGATCTGGCCCCTACTGCATGGCCAAAGCGGGCGTCATCATGATGACAAAGGTGATGGCGCTGGAACTTGCCGAAACCGGAGTGCGCGTGAACGCGCTTGCGCCGGGGTTCACCTCAACCCCCATGTGGGATTTCGAAAAAGGCACCGAAGAAGACAAGTGGGCAATGAGCCTGACCCCCATGAACCGCACCGGCACAGCCGAAGAACAGGCGCAGGCCTGTCTGTTCCTGGCCAGCAGCGACAGCAGCTATACCACTGGCCAGACGCTGTATTCCGCTGGCGGCCAATTCGTTGATTAAAGAGGCCACAATGGACAAGCGTTCAATTTTCATTACCGGAGCAGGCTCGGGTATTGGGGCTGAAACCGCCCGTCTTTTCGCGGCAAATGGATGGCGTGTTGGCCTGGCTGATCGCGATGAGAACGCGGTAAAGGCTCTGGCCCGCGCGCTTGGTGCACCGGCACGGGCCTACGGCATCGACGTACAAAGCCGCACGGACATCCGCGCTGCACTGGAAAGCTTTACAGCCGAAGGCGGCGCCCTACATGCCATTTTCAATTGTGCCGGGTTGCTCGATATGCACCCCTTTGCCAAGGCAGACCCGGACCGGCTGGATGCAATTGTGGATGTGAACGTAAAAGGCGTGATCCATTGCATCCACGAAGCCCTGCCTTTCCTGCGCGCCACCGATGAAGCCCGCATAATCACCATGAGCTCGGCCGCTGCGATCTATGGCGTGCCCGATCTGGCTGTCTATTCGGCGAGCAAATTCGCCGTGCGCGGCCTTACCGAAGCGCTGAACGTAGAATTCGAAGCAATGGGCATCTGGGTGTGCGACGTGATGGTGGGGTATGTCGATACGCCCATGCTCTCGGCGGCAGATGTCACGGCAAAATCGGTTGGGATGGCGGGTATTAACGTGACGCCTCAGATGGTGGCTCGGACGGTCTTGGCCGCAACCGAAGACCGACAGGTCCATTGGTTCGTGCGCGAAGATGACAGGGACGCCTGTAACCACTTCGACTCTACCCCGATAGAGAAACGGCGCGAGATTATCGCCACCGCCACGGGCTACTGAGCGCCAAATGTTCCGCCGATGCAAAAGAATTGTGCCTGCGGGGCGAAAGCAGAAATCAGCCGCCGCCTAGCATGACCGGGAAACGCAGGAAAGTCTCTGAACGGTGCGCCTATCTGCGCCCGGACAGACACATATGCGCCAGCCAGAGACCGGCGCAAATGGGAGAGGAAAACGATGAAAGATACCGAAACCACGATGCCAGACATGGCCGTCGGGATGGAAACGCGTCGGATCGAAGTAAACGGCGTTTCCGTCACCTATCATGAGGCAGGGCAGGCCAATACGGACACCGCGCCGATTGTGCTGATCCATGGATCTTCCGGGTCTACTTTGGGGCACTTTGGCTTCGTCTTTCCGATGCTTGCGGTACGCCATCGGGTGATCTCGGTCGATCTTGCGATGCCGGTCGCCGAGGGCGAAAAACTGGAGCTGGAGCATATCGAAGCCCAGGTGCTGGCCGTGATGAAAGAGACCTGCGGCAACACGCCAGTGACGCTGCTTGGCTTTTCTCTTGGGGCTGTTGTCGCTGCGTTCCTTGCGGCCCGCAACCCCAAGAGCGTTGAAAACCTTGTGCTGCTGGCGGGCTGGGCCAAGACCGATACGATGATGACCTTCTTCAATCGCACCTGGTTTGCCCTGCGCAATGCAGGCGTGCCCGAAATCAACGATTACACGATCTACGCCGCGTTCGGCGCGCCGTTCCTGGCCGATAAAACGATTGAAATGATGACGGCGGGCGCGATGCCGCTTGATGCCTTTGTAGATGCTCAGATGGAACTGAACGCCCGCATCGACATCTCGGATCTGGTGCCGCAGATCAAGGCCAGGACTCTGGTGATCGCGGGCACCTATGACCAGATGGTCGCCAAGCACCACTGTCGCGCGCTGTTCGGGATGATCGACGATGCCCGCTATGCCGAGGTCGGTTCAGGGCACGCCGTGGTGTTTGAACGCGCCGCCGAAGTCACGCGGCTTGTCGATCGGTTCAACATGAACCCCAACGAATACGCCGCCGGCGACACCATCCCCGCGATCAAACCCTAAGCCCTGGAGGAGACCAAGATGACCGACAACAGCATCATTCACGAGACGTCTATCATCATCGTCGGCGCCGGCTTTGGCGGGCTGGGCATGGCGATGAAGCTGAAAGAGCACGGGATGGACGATTTCGTCATCCTTGAACGCGCAGAGGATGTCGGCGGCGCCTGGCGCGACAACACCTATCCCGGTGTGGCCTGCGATGTGCCTTCGCATCTTTACTCTTTTTCCTACATGCCCAAGCCCGACTGGTCGCGCGTGTTCTCGCCCGGCGGTGAAATCTGGGACTACCTGCGCGATTGCGCCAGCAAATCGGGGCTGGTGCCGCATATCCATTTCGGCGCGAATCTGGAAAAGGCATCCTGGGACGAACAGACAAACCTATGGACCGTCGAAACGCCCCTGGGCACCTGGCGGGCCAGGTTCCTGATCACCGCAACGGGCGTTCTGGCAGATGCCGTTCTGCCTGATATTCCGGGCATGGACGGGTTTACGGGCGCTGCTTTCCATTCCTCGAAATGGGATCATTCGGTATGTCTTGAAGGCAAGCGCGTGGGCATTGTGGGATCCGGCGCATCCGCCATTCAGATCGTACCCGAGCTGACCAAGCTGGCCAAAGAGCTTGTCGTCTTTCAACGCTCGGCACCCTATATCATCCCACGTCCGGATCGCGCCTATACCGATGCCGAAAAACGCACCTTCGCGCGCCTGCCCGAGACAATGGAAAACCTGCGCGAGGATATCTTCTGGTTTGGCGAATCGATGTTCGCGCAGCGCCGCAATGTGCCCACGGCAGTGGCCGAAGCGCGCACCATGGCGCTGAGCCATCTGGCTGATCAGGTTCCGAACGAGACACTGCGCGCTGGTCTGACGCCAGACTATGAAATCGGCTGTAAACGTGTGCTGATCGCCAACACCTACTACCCCAGTTTCAACGAAGATCACGTCACTTTGGAAACCTCGGCCCTGGCCAGCGTGGATGTCGGCACGGCCAAAGCCGTCAGCGGCAACGCATACGATCTGGATGTGCTTGTCTTCGCCACCGGCTTCGAAGCGCCCGAACCGCCCGTCGCCCATCTGGTGCACGGCAAGGGGGGCAAGCGTCTGGTCGATCAGTGGGATCGCGGAATGCAGGCCTATGATTCCACCGCCATTCCTGGCTTTCCGAATATGTTCATGGTGCTTGGTCCCAACACGGGGCTTGGCCACCACACGATGGTGTTCATGATCGAAGCACAGGTGGATTACATCCTTGGGGCGCTCGATTTCATGCAGCAAAAAGGGCTCGATGTGCTCGAAGCCAAACCCGAAGCGGAGGCCGAATATCTCGAAGGGATCGACGCACGGGCACAAGGCACCGTGTGGGTCGAGGGCGGGTGCAAGTTCTGGTACCGCGATCCGCGTAGCGACCGCCTCACCGTACTCTGGCCCGATTTCGCCTATGCCTTCCGCGACGAGAACGGCACGTTCCATCCCGAAGGCTACACCGGCACTCCCGCCACGACAGCCGCTGAATAAGGAAGAGGTTTCATGCTCAAAGGGAAGACAATCATCGTCACTGGCGTGTCCTCCGGCATCGGACAAGAGACAGCGCGCCAGGTGGCTGCCGCCGGCGGCAAAGTGATCGGCGTCGATCGGAATGCGCCCTCGGTTAAGGTAGATGCGTTTCATCAGGTGGATCTGACGGACGAAGCCGCGCTCGATACGCTTATTGCGGATCTCAAGGATGTGCAGGCGGATGGCCTGGCGAATATCGCCGGCGTTCCGCCCACCGCGCGGCCAGAAACCGTTGTGACCGTCAATCTTGTGGCGCTGAAACGGCTCACGCTCGGGCTTATCGACAGCCTGGCCGAGGGCGCGTCAATCGTGAACCTGGCCTCGCTGGCCGGGATCGGATGGGAAGCCGAAGTGGCAAAGATCAAGGCCGCCGAGGGGCTGACCCATGCCGATGTACCCGCGTTCTGCGATGCAAATGGCATCACGGAGGAGAACAGTTATTTCTTTACCAAACAAGCGGTTGTCGCCTGGACACATGAAAACCGCTGGACGTGGCGCGCCCGCGGCATCCGCATGAATGCGGTCAGCCCCGGCCCGGTTGAAACACCTATCCTGAAGGACTTTCTTGAGACGCTGGGAGAGCGCGCCGAAGAAGACACGCGCATCATGGACCGGCCCGGCACCCCACAGGACATCGCGCCGGTTGTGACCTTCCTACTGTCGCCGGGGTCTGTTTGGCTGCGCGGCACCAATATTGCCACCGATGGCGGGATGCGCGCCAACATTGACGCCACATCCAACGGGCTGAATTGAGAAGAGGGCTTCATGAACACCGAACTGCTGATCGCCGGGAAACGCATTCCGGCCAAAGATGGCCGCACATATGACCGCAGCAACCCCGTCACCGGGACGCTGGCAACACGCGCCGCCGCCGGCAGCGTCGAGGACGCAAAGGCCGCTGTTGCCGCCGCGCAGGCGGCCTTCCCCGCCTGGTCTGCCACCGGCCCGGCCGAGCGGCGCGCGATCCTCGGCAAAGCTGCCGACATTCTGGAAAGCCGCTCGGGCGATTTCGTGCAGGCCATGCAGCGCGAAACCGGCGCCACCGGCGTCTGGGCAGGGTTCAACGCACATCTTGCGACGGGCATTCTGCGCGAAGCCGCGGCAATGACCACTCAGATAAACGGCGAAGTGATCCCGGCCAACAAACCGGGCACGCTGGCGATGTCGGTGCCGCGCCCGCGCGGGGTCTGCCTTGGGATTGCGCCGTGGAATGCCCCCGTAATTCTGGGCGTGCGCGCGGTGGCGATGCCCTTGGCCTGCGGGAATACAACGATCCTGAAGGCCTCCGAAATGTGCCCCCAGACGCATGTGCTGATCGGCGACTGTCTGGTTGAGGCCGGACTGCCAGAAGGCGCGATCAACGTGCTGACCAACGATCCCGCCGATGCGCCCGACATCGTGCGCACGCTGATCGAAGCCCCCGAAGTGCGCCACGTCAATTTCACCGGATCGTCTGACGTTGGGCGCATTATTGGCCGTCTTGCCGGCGAAAACCTCAAACCCTCGCTGCTGGAACTGGGCGGCAAGGCCCCTCTGGTGGTGCTGGAGGATGCCGACCTGGATGGCGCGGTGAACGCGGCCATTTTCGGGGCCTTCATGAACCAGGGCCAGATTTGCATGTCAACCGAACGGATCATCGTTGTCGAGGCCATCGCCGATGCCTTCGTCGCCCGGCTGTCAGAACGGGCGGCAGAGCTGCCATGGGGCGATCCTGCGGCGGGCGATGTGGTGCTTGGCGCGCTTGTCACCCCTGAAAGCGGCGCGAAAATGAAGGCGCTTCTGGCCGATGCGGAATCCAAGGGCGCCAGGCGCGTGGCGGGCGGCGCGGGCAAAGGCGCGCTGCATTCGGCCACGCTGCTTGATCATGTCACCCCCCAGATGCGCATCTATACCGAGGAAAGCTTTGGCCCGGTCAAGTCGATCATCCGCGTGGCCGACACCGAGCAAGCCGTGCGCGTGGCCAATGACACCGCATATGGCCTTGCTGCGGCCGTGTTCAGCCAGGACATCACCCAGGCGATCGCAGTAGCCAATCGCCTGCACAGCGGAATCTGCCACATCAACGGCCCCACCGTATCGGACGAGCCTCAAATGCCCTTCGGCGGCGTAAAGGATTCTGGTTATGGGCGTTTCGGCGGCAAGGCGGCGATCAATGAGTTCACCGACTTGCGGTGGATCACCATCGAAGACCCCGGCCAGCACTATCCGTTTTGATCGGCTTGGAAAGGCATGTCATGTCAGACGATCTGATACCGGCCCTGATCACTGGGGCGTCCAGCGGGCTTGGGGCTCATTTCGGGCGGGTGCTGGCCGCGAATGGTTTCCATGTTATCCTGGCCGCGCGACGCAAAGCCAAGGTGACCGCATTGGCCGACGCGCTGAACGCCGAAGGCAAAAGCGCCGAGGCCATTGAACTGGACGTCGCCAATGCGGCATCGGTCACGGCGGCTTTTGCAGCGATGTCACGCGCCCCGGACGTGGTGATCAACAACGCCGGAATTGCCGGAGAAGGCACAGCACTGGAAATGCCCGAAGAGGTATTCACGCAAGTGCTCGATACCAATCTCAAAGGTGTTTTTTTGGTCTCGCAAGCGGCCGCGCGCGCCATGAAAAAGCGCGGCTCGGGCGGTGCAATCGTGAATATCGCTTCGATTCTCGGGCTGCGGGTGGCTGGCGGGGTTTCGGCCTATAGCGCCTCCAAAGCAGCGCTGGTGCAACTGACCAGGGCACAGGCGCTTGAATGGGCGCGCTATGGTATCCGCGTGAATGCGCTCTGTCCCGGCTATATCGAAACCCCGCTGAACCGCGCGTTTTTCGAAACCGACCCAGGCAAAGCCCTGGTTCGGCGCATTCCCCAGCGCCGGCTTGGGCAGCTTGCAGACCTTGACGCGCCTTTGCTGATGCTGCTGTCGCCCGGCGCGGCCTATCTGACCGGCTGCGCGCTGCCCGTGGATGGCGGCCATCTTGTTTCTAGCCTCTGAGGAGACCCATGGATTTCACTCTTTCCCCCGCGGTAGAAGATTACCGCGCCCGCATCGCTGCATTCGTTGAAACGGAAATTCTGCCGGTAGAGGCCGACAGAACGTCATTTGATGCGCATGGCAATATCACCGAAACCGCGCTGGAGCCGCTGCGCGCCAAGGCCAAGGCTCAGGGGCTGTGGGCGTTGCAGGTCTCGCCTGAATGGGGGGGGCAGGGCCTGGGTAAGATGGGCATGGCCGTGTGCTATGAGGAAATGAACCGTTCAATTTTCGGGTCCGTGGTGTTCAATTCCGCCGCGCCGGACGACGGCAACATGATGATGCTCGACATGCTTGGCACCGAGGATCAGAAAAAGCGCTGGCTTACCCCGATTGTGAACGGCGATGTGCGTTCCGCCTTTGCCATGACCGAGCCGCACCCCGGTGGCGGCTCGGATCCGGGTATGATCCAGACACATGCCAGACGCGAGGGCGATACGTGGCTGATCGAAGGGCGTAAATGGTTCATTACCGGCGCCGAGGGCGCCGCGCATTTCACGCTGATGGCCCGCACGTCTGACGATCCGCGCACGGGCCTGACGGCATTCCAGTTCCACAAGGACGCGCCCGGCTGGCATATCGCGCGCCGCATCCCCATCATGGGCCCCGAAGAGCACGGCGGGCACTGCGAAATCGTGTTCGACGGGCTCCGCGTCCCCGATAAGGATATTCTCGTGGGGGTTGGCCGGGGGCTCAAGGTTACTCAGGCACGTCTGGGTCCGGCCCGCCTGACGCATTGTATGCGCTGGTTGGGCCTGTCCAAACGCTGCGTTGAAATCGCCACCGACTATGCCTCCAGTCGCATGGGGTTTGGCATCCGCCTGATCGAACGCGAGAGCGTGCAGATGATGCTGGGCCAACTGGCGATGGACATCGAAATAGGGCGGCTGCTGGTGATGAAGGCCGCCTATGAAATTGACCAAGGCCGCTATGGACAGAAAGAAGTGTCGATGGCGAAAATCCACGTTGCCAACCTGCTACATCAGGCAGCCGACACCGCGATCCAGCTTAACGGCGCGCGGGGCTATTCCACCGACACGCCGCTTGAATGGATCTATCGCTACGCCCGCCAGGCGCGTCTTGTCGATGGCGCAGACGAGGTACACCGTATGGTGCTCAGCCGTCATCTGAACCAGTTAAAGCGCGATTTCTGGTCGTGGGATGTGACAGGCACCGCGTCCGATGGGTGATCTTCTGCCGCGTTTCAAGGCCAACCACCGCCCCCTGACCCCTGTGGATTTTCTCGATAGGGCGGTAGAGGCGTTCCCAAACCGCACGGCGGTGATCTGGCAGGGCCGCAGCTGGAGCTACGCCGAACTGGGCGGCATCGTGGCCGCGATGATCGACACGCTGCGCGCCCATGGCGTCGGGCAGGGCGATGTGGTGGCCATCATGAGCAGTAACCGCCCTGAAATGCTGGCCGCGCATTACGCCATTCCGGCGCTCGGCGCGGCGGTGAATGCGCTCAATACACGGCTTGATCCGTCCGTTGTGGAATACATTCTCAACCATTCTGAGGCCAAAGTCGTTCTGACCGATCCCGCTGGGGCAGAAGTGGCAGGCCCCGCCGCCCAGCAGGCCGGTCTGGCCTGCCTGGTCTTTGCCCCAGATCACGGCACCGCTGACGGCCTGAGCCTGCTGGATGCACCGCCTGTCACCCAGGCGAACTTTGCCGAAGAGGTGCGCGATGAGTTCATGCCGATCGCGATTAACTATACGTCGGGCACAACGGGCAAGCCCAAGGGCGTGCTGCTGAACCATCGCGGGGCCTATCTGAATTCGCTGGGCAATGTAATCTCGCTTGGGTTCACATCGCAGTCCGTGTATCTTTGGACGCTGCCCATGTTTCATGTGAACGGCTGGAGCCACACCTGGGCCGTCACCGCCGTTGGCGGCGTGCATGTTTGCCTGGATAAGGTGGTGCCCGCAGACATTTTTGCGCTGATTGCCCGGCACGGTGTCACTCATATGGCCTGCGCGCCGGTGGTGCTCTATATGCTTCTGAATGACCCCTCAAAAAGCTTGCGCGACCCGTCGCGCCCGCTGCGGGTGGCCAGTGGCGGGGCGGCCCCCACAAGCGCTCTGATTGCCCAGATGCAGACGCTTGGCATTGAATTCATTCATCTTTACGGGCTGACCGAATGTTTCGGCCCCACCACGATGCGCAAGATCAGCAACGAAGAATCCGGTGAAAGCAGCGCAGCACAGGCCCGGCTGCTTTCTCGTCAGGGTACGCGCCATATCACGGCGAACCTGCTGCGCGTGGTCGATCCGCACGGCAATGATGTCCCCGCCGATGGCGCGACTCTGGGCGAGATTGTGCTGCGCGGCAACACGGTGATGTCCGGTTACCATAAAGACGCCCAGGCCACGCAGAAAGCCTTTGCCGGCGGTGTGCTTCATACCGGCGATCTGGCGGTGCGCCATCCCGACAATCAGATTGAAATCCGCGATCGCGCCAAGGACCTGATCATTTCAGGCGGCGAGAATATTTCCAGTCTGGAGGTAGAAGAAGCGCTGCATCGTCACCCCGCGATCTCGCTGGCTGCTGTTGTCGCCGCGCCAGACCCGAAATGGGGCGAAATCCCCTGCGCCTTTATCGAACCACACCCCGGTGCCGAGCTTGACGCGACCGAGCTGTCCCTCTTCTGCCGCGAGCATCTGGCGCATTTCAAAATCCCCCGCCGCTTTGTGTTTACCGAACTGCCCAAAACAGCCACCGGGAAAATTCAGAAATTCGCGCTTCGGGAAACCGCCAAATCCGTTCACCCGCAGGAGACAAAAGCATGACCCTCGATACACAAATCACGGTGAACGGCACCCTGGATTTCACGCCCGGCCCATTGGTCGATTTCCTGCGCGATACGTTCGATGCGCCAGGCGCGCCCGTATCGTTCGAGCGCATCAGCGGCGGACAGTCCAACCCCACCTACAAGGTGCGCCTGGGCACGCAGAGGATGATCCTACGCAAACAGCCGCCGGCAATCGTTGCGAAAGGGGCCCATGCGATTGACCGTGAATACCGTGTTCAGCAGGCGCTTGAATCCACAGATGTACCCGTGCCCAAAGCCATCCATTTTCACGATGACCCCCGCCTGATCGGCACCCCGTTTTACCTGATGGAATTTCTGGATGGGCGCGTGTTTGGCGACGCCCGGATGCCCGGTATTTCGCCCCACGAGCGGCACGCCTGCTATCTTTCCGTGGCCCAGACGCTTGCGCGGCTTCATGCGGTGCGGCCCGATGAAATCGGCCTGGGCGATTTCGGACGCCCCGGCGGCTATTTCAAACGGCAGGTGCGCCGCTGGTCAGAGCAGCTTGACACCACAAGCCTGACGGGGCTTGACGCTCTTTTCGTGCTGCGCGATCGCATTCAGGCCAGCCTGCCCGAGGACGACGGCGCGGTGTCCATCGCCCATGGCGATTTCCGCATCGGGAACATGATGTTTCACCCCACCCAGCCCCGCGTGATCGCTGTGCTGGATTGGGAGCTGTCCACCATCGGCCATCCGCTGGCTGACCTGGGCTTTTGCTGTATGCCCTGGAACACCAGTTCCGACGAATATGGCGGCATTCTCGATCTTGATCGCGACGCGCTTGGCATCCCCACCGAGCAAGAGTTCACCGCGCAGTATCACAAACATCTACCACAGGTCGCGCCGCTTGAACCGTTCCATAAGGCCTTTGCTCTCTTTCGGTTTGCCGTGATTTTCGTGGGCATCGCGGATCGTGCGCAGGCGGGCGTGGCTTCGGGCGACAATGCTGCCTCGCTTGCGCCCCTGGCCCGGCAATTCGCGATCCGTGCAAACGCCATTCTGGACGCCGCCGGGCAGAGCAAACCGTGACCACCGTCGCGCGGGAACACCGCGCGACGGCTTTGCCTTCCACGTCATCCCCATGTAGCCATTGCCCGCCCTCAATTCTGCAAGCATCCTTTGCAATCGCCTGCTTTTGGTCTTGTCTCGCTTTGCGCTGATACGACGGCCTTGCGTCATGTGCATCTGACGAAACCCTGCGGGCGCTATCCGCGCTTGGTGCGGGACATGTAACTCTGTTTCAAGGCAGCCATGTCCCCTGTTTCCATGCAGTCTCGTGGCGGTGTGAAACCGTCGGCAATCATGCGGCGCGCCAGCATATGCTCGCCTGCGCTGTTCAGTGTTTCACAGGCCACCAGCTTGCCGTCCTTCAGATGGTAAACGGATTTCACCCGCCCTTCGGTATCGACGGCCTGAAGACGTTCGGTATTTTCGGGGGCCAGCCCCGCGATCTGAAGCTTGACCGTCCCGATATCCGACCAGAACCATGGCAGCGCGGTGTATTCGGTTGGCAAACCCGTCAGCGTCTGCGCCAATGCCCGCGCCTGATCCGTTGCGTTCTGCACCGATTCCAGCCGCATCCGTCGCCCCAGATGAGACTGAGGAAAGCTAACGCAATCGCCAATGGCATAGACATGCGCAGCGCTGGTTTTCATGTATTGGTCAACCACGATGCCATTTTCCGTTGCAATCCCCGCATCGCGCGCCAAATCGACCAGAGGCACAGCCCCCACCCCCACCAGCACCAAATCGGCCGGCAGAGTCCCCGAAGACAAGCGCACCGCGCTGACACCTCCGTTCTGCCCCTCGATCGCGCGGACGGTTTCCGAGAAATGAAGACGCACCCCCATTTGCGTCAGATATTGCGCCACGGCTTGGGCAATCGGTTCACTGACGGCGCGCCCCAGCAGACCGGGGGCCAGTTCGATCACATCCACCTCCAGGCCGCGGGCTTTCAGCATGGCTGCGGCCTCCAGCCCGATGAACCCTCCGCCGATCAGTACGGCCCGGCGGGCCTGGGGCAGCTCTTTGCGCAGGGCCCTGGCATCTTGTGCCGTCCGCAATGAATGCACCCCAGACAGATCCGCCCCCGCGACAGGCAGGTCGCGTGCACGCGTTCCCGTGGCCAGAACCAGCTGATCATAGCCCTGGGCCGTGCCATCCGAATACACCACGCTGCAGGCCGCAGTATCCACGCGCGCCACAGTCCGCCCCAAATCCAGCGCAATGTCATTGGCCTGATAGAAGGTTTCGGCCCGCAGCAATTGCAAAGAGGCATCCGGCGTCTTCATAAAAGACTTGGACAAAGGGGGTTTGTGATACGGAATATCCGGATCCGCCGAGACAAGACGCAATGCCCCCTCATATCCGGTCTCGCGCAGGGTGGCGGCCAGTTGAACGCCCGCGTGGCCTGCCCCGACAATCACAATCCCGGCCATGGCTTATCCCCCCATAACCTGAAACACGGTTCCCGCAATCTGATCCGAAACCGCGATCTGACAGGTCAGTCGGCTGTTGTCGCGCATCTCTTCGGCGGTGAATTCCAGCGTATCCGTCTCGGCGCTTTCCATCGCGGGCAAACCGCCCGGAGCCTCGATCACAAGGCAATGGCAGGTCGCACACATGCAAGAGCCCCCGCATTCCGCATCAATGCCTTCGACACCTGCGACCGTCGCCGCCTGCATGACGCTTTCGCCGGGTGTTGCCTCGATTTCGCGGCGGTTTCCCGACGGTTCGATAAAGATCAGTTTTGTCATGTTTTCCTCAGATGAATTGCCGGCCGCCATCGACGACCAGAGTTTGCCCGGTGACGAACCCGGCCAGATCAGAGGCCAGGTAAATCGCGCCGCCCACCATGTCCTCGGCCGAGGCAGATCGCTTCAGCGCCCCGCGTGTGACGCCGTAGGAGGCCGCGTCTTCGATCAGGTCCAGACTGGCCTCGGTCAGGGTGAAGCCGGGGGCCAGAACATTCGCCCGGATCCCGTCATCCCCCAATTCCCGCGCCATCGAGCGCGTCATGGCGATCACCGCCCCTTTCGAGGCGACATAATGCATCCACATGGGCGAGCCCGAGAATACCGTCGCCGAGGCCACATTCACGATTGCCCCACCGCCCGCCTGACGCATCAGAGGGGTCAGGGCGCGGCTCATTTGCCAGACGCCTTTGACATTGACGGCCATGACCTTGTCCCAGACGCCCTCGTCAATGTCTTCGAAGGGTTTGCGTTCCAACCCGGCATAGATCGCCGCATTGTTGACCAGAATATCCACCCCGCCCCAAAGCGACTGCACCCGGTCGGCCAAGGCCTTGCAGGATTTGGCGCGGGTGACGTCTACGTCCAGCCCATGCGCCTCTTGTCCGGTGGCGGTGATCTGCGCAGCGGTCTGAGCGGCGCCATCGGCATTGATGTCGGCCACGGCCACCCTGGCCCCCGACGCGGCGAAGCCTTCGGCAAAAGCCCGGCCCAGCCCGCCCGCAGCCCCCGTAACCACCACACGTTTGCCGGTTAGTCCAAGCTCAGCCATCGCAGGGCTCCTTCATATAGGTCTGTATCTGCGCTTCGGCGCGCACAGCGGCGCACATGCCCTGGGCATAGGCGCGGCCGGCGGCTGTCAGCATGTAGGGGTTGGAAACCTGCTCTAGCGTTTCAACGGTTTCCAGCAGCGAACAATCGTACCAGCGGCTGATCGTTTTCATCCCGTGCGGGGTCGCGCGCCAGCCCTTGTCGGCATCCTTGACCACCGCATCATGCACCGAGCGGGCCTGTTTCGTCGTGTCATGCCCGTCGATGATGGCCAGAACGGCGGCAATATCCACACCTTCGGGGCGGTGACGTTCCAGAATGTCCCGTGCGATTTCCACGCCGTGAATTTCGTGATCGCGCACCAGATCCTTGCGGGTCGGATTGCGGCCAACGGCCAGTAGCAGCAGATCGGGATCAATACGTTTCCACCCCACATCGTGCAGCAGGATCGCGGGCAGAACGACGCTTTCTTCGGCCTGCGGTTCCTGCGCCAGCAACATACGCGCCAGACCATAGGCAACCAGAGTGTGCTCGTCATTGTTGCGCACATCCAGATAGGGCCGGGCCGCGTGCCAAAGCGGCAAATCGCGCGGCAGTATCAGGGCCTCGTCCGTCATTGCGGCACCTCATAGCTAAGATACATGGTCTTGTACTCAAGGTAGCTTTCGACGCCATACCGGCCCTTTTCCCGGCCCAGACCGCTTTCCTTCATGCCGCCGAATGGCACGTAATGCGACGAGCGGTGAATATCGTTCAGCCAGACCGAGCCAGCCTCCAGCCCTTCACACAATGTCAGCCCTCTGGCCAGATCCCCCGCGAACACAAACCCGGCCAGACCATAGCGATTGTCATTGGCATGGCGCAGCCCGTCAAAGGCGCTGTCCACCGGGCAAACCCCCAGCACGGGGCCAAAGGTTTCCTCGGTCAGGATCAGCATGTCATGGGTCGCGTCCGCGATGATCGTTGGCGGGAAATAGAAACCCCCATCGAACCCTGCACCGGTGCGCCGCTCGCCCCCCAGATAGATGCGAGCATCTTTGGCCCGCGCATCGGCCACCTGGCGTTCGCTGTTGGCGTAAATCTTCTCGTTTACCAGCGGCCCCAGGTCACCATCCCCCCCGGCGGGGGCCAGGGTCAGCCGGCCCGCCTTGGCGGCCAGTTTTTTCAGAAAGCTCTCGTAAACCGGGCGTTCGACATAGACGCGATTGACCCGGTAACAAAACTGCCCCGAATTGGCAAAGCCGTGACGCGCAATCGCCGTGGTGGCCTTGTCCAGATCGGCATCGGCACAGACAATGGCGGCGCTTTGCCCGCCCAGTTCCAGTGTCACGCGTTTCATGGTGCCTGCCGCCGCTGCGGCGATGGCTTTGCCCGCCGTTGTCCCGCCGGTAAAGGCAATCTTGCGCGGGGTCGGGTGTTCGATCATCGCCGCGCCAATGCCGCGCCCGCGGCCCGTGACCACATTGAACACCCCCGCCGGCAGGCCCGCCTTGTGAAAAATCTCGGCCAGCATCAGCGTGGACAGGGGGGTGTCCTCGGCCGGTTTTGCCACGACGCTACAGCCGGCAATGACGGCCGCCCCCAGTTTGAACATCAACAGCGTGATCGGATAGTTGAACGGGGTGATCGCAATCACCACCCCCAAAGGCTCGCGCGTGACGATCGTCTTTTCACCCGCCCCCGAGGCCAAAGACATCGTGGCCGACAGGCGCAGCCCTTCCTCGGCGTAGACGTCCAGCAAATCGGCCGAACGCGTGATTTCCGCGATACAGGCCGCCAGCGGGCGCCCCAGTTCCTGATTAAGCACCAAGCCCACCCGTTCGGCATTGTCGCGCATGGCCTGCGCGCAGGCTTTCTGAATGCGGACCCGCTCGGGCATGGGAACCGTTTTCCACGCCGCAAAGGCCCTTTCGGCGGCGGCGATGGCCTGTTCCGCGTCCTCGGCCGAGCCGGTGGGCACGGTATCGACAACCTGCCCCGTCGTCGGGGAAATCACATCCTGACGCGCACCGGAAAGGGCCGGGCGCGGCGCTCCGTCGATAAACATGTCCATAATCGTTTCCCCTAGATCACATGCAGCATCAGACACAGCCGTGTCTGCGCCAAAGTTTCGCTTGCCATACGAATGCCCGCGTCTGTCTCCAGCTGGGTTTTCTGCTGTTCAAGCCGATCCGCATAGCCATGCGGCGTGATCTTGAACCAGTCGCAGGCCACGGCAACGCCCGTCACCTCGAACCGCCACAGCTTGTCCGCATCACGCACGATCCGGTCATTCAGATGGCGCGGCTTTGGCCGGGTGTCGTGCCCGTCGATGATTTCGCAGACCTGATCAATGACATCCTGCGGCCAGCCGGTATCCTGCAACACCTGCGTGCCCAGCCGCACGCCTTCGGATTCATGCAGATACCGCACATCCGATTGCAGCATATTCGGGCCGGAAAACCCCTTTTCGATGATGTCCTGCATGTCGATGGAATACCAGCCGATGTCATGCAGCAAAATCGCCAGCGAACACACATCACGATCCGCATCGGGATATTCATCCAGCAGTTTCTGCGCCCAGGCAAAGGACAGCGGGATGTGAACATCGTTCTTGCGCGCCCGCATATAGCGTTCCGAGGCCCGCCAAACCGGATCATACCGCGAAAGGTCGTTAGGTTTGTCCAACATTTCTATCTCCTGCGAGAGGGAAGACCCGCGAACGGATCCTCCCATTGGTAAGATCAGCTCAGGACCGTGACCTGGCCGGTGTTGCCGTCAACGCGCACACGCTGCCCGGTTTCAATGCGCGAGCTGCCATTGCCCGTTCCCGTCACAGCCGGCAAGCCGTATTCGCGGCACACAATCGCGGCGTGGCTCATCATGCCGCCGATATCGGTGACCGTCGCTTTGATCTTGCCGAAGACCGGCGCCCAGCTGGGGGCGGTGACAGGGGCCACCAGAATTTCGCCTTCCTGAATCTCATCCAACTGATCGGGATTGCGGATGACACGGGCCAGACCTTCGACCACACCGGGGCTGGCGGCCATGCCGGTCAGATCCCCGCTTTCGTCATCGCCGCCCGTCCAGTTCTTGATCGACTCCGAGGTGATCCCCCACAGCATGATGGTGAAAGGTTCGGTGATGACTTCGGGCGGGTTGTTCAGCGCGGGCTGCGGCGCCTGCGTCGAGAGCGCATCAATGATCCCGCGGCGGCGTTCGATTTCCTGCGGCCAGTAGCTGGGCCCGATCCAATCGCCCCCCGTCGCCCAGGCGTTGCCGTAATCGAACAGAACGTCGCGCACCTCGTTGCGGGTCAGATAGAACATACCGTCCTCGGTCGGCCAGAAGCCTTCCTCGTGCAGCAGTTTCGACAGGGCGCGCATCTTTTTCCAGAACACCCCCATCGACCAATGTTCGATATAGAAGTTGTGATCCTCTACATAGGGATACACGACCCGCGCCAGGCCCAGTTTGCCCTGGAACACCTCTTGCGCTTCGGGGTCCATCATTTCCTGATATTCGGCGGTGATCCGGTCGCGCTCGGCATGAAGCTGGGCGGTGGGGCGCTCGATCGTGTCGCCGGCTTCGGCGCGGGCGATGTAATCACGCAGATAGCCCATCGGGATGTCCAGATGCTCGATCCAGTATTTGTCTGTCGAGTAGAACCCATTGCCGGTGGTATAGTTGAACCAGGGGTCTTTGGCCTCTTCCCAGGCGGCCAGCCATTTATCCCCGCCCGGCTGCGCGCCGACAGCGGCCAGAGCCTCGTCCACAGTGCCGGATTTCAACGCATCCGCGACCCCCAGCTCGATGGCCAGACGCGCCAGTTTCTTCAACTCGTCATCGGGGCGGAACAGATCGCTGTCATGGCCCTGCACCATCTTTGCAATCGCCTGATCGGGGATCGAGGGGAACTGTTCCTTCATGAACCCGAACAGATCCAGATAGGCCGCATAGCCCAGATTGAGGAATTCAAAATGATACTGCCAGGTGCGGTACAGCAGCTGAATTGCCTTATCATAGGCCTCGGTCAGATGGGTGGTGTTATCCAGACCGACACCATCCTTGACCCACTCGGCCGGGACCACCTCGGGCAGTTTTTCGAACTCCAGCGCCTCCATCGCGTCGATATTGGCCCGGACTTTTTTATGCCAGTTCTCCAGCAGATCGGGCCAGTTCTGGAAATAATGCCCCGCGCGATCCAGGAATTGCGGCACCCGGCCCTCGATCTGGTCAGGCGCGACGGCAATCGGCGACATATAGCAGTAACCATTGTGAATCCGGTAATCCACACCATTGGCCGGCGGCACCAGATAGTGGCGGGTGTTATACTGGCCCAGGCATTTGACCGCGAATTCCACCGTCAGCGCGTCGAAGGGTTTGAACGGGTTCGGCCAGTGCTGGCTGTCGCAGAACCAGAATTTGGCGTCCTCTTTTTCCCGCAGCTTCGGCTGAAATGTCAGGTAATACGGGTACAGGTCTTCCCAGCCTTCGGCCCCGGCAGGGGCTTTCAGATCATAGGCACTGGGAAACATCGAAGTCTGTGCGTCCATTGGGTTTATCCTCCCTGATTGTCCAATGAGCTTATTTTCTGGCGCCGATCGGGTTGTTCAGCGCCCCCACGATCCCGGCCATGCCGGTTGCGTAGGATGTTTTGGGTTTTTCTTTGGGTTTCTGAGACCACACGGTTTCGGGGCGGCTTTGCAGGGCCATCAGGTTTTCACCGTCGGGCAGGTCCGCATCAAAGGCCCATTCCACGTCCTGAGGGCAGCCGTTCTGCCGCTCCAACTGCTTGGCCAGTTTGGCAACCGCGATGATTTCGCTGTCGGTCAGACATTGCGCCTTGCGCCGGTCGTCGCTGACGGCGCGCTCGACCGTGGTTGCCGCAGCCCCGTCGGGGATCAGCTCGATATGCTTGTCGGCAATTTTCCGGTCCACGACCTCCATCAGAACCTTTTCGACGCTGTAATTGTCCGGCGTCACGATGCCCGACACCACCAGTTCCCCCAAACCGTAAGAGGCATCTATCACGATCCGCGTCCGATCCCCGTTCAGCGGGTCCAGCGTCATCGCCACCCCTGCGGCGCGGGAATTCACCATTTTCTGCACAGCGACGCTCATCAGAACGTCGATCTGGCCCAGATCGTTGTCATGGCGGTATTTCATCGCGCGGGCCGTGAACAAAGACGCCCAGCAATCGCGCACATGTTCAACAACATCCTGCGCCCCGACCACCCACAGATAGGTATCCTGCTGCCCCGCAAAGGACGCATCGGGCAAATCCTCGGCCGTGGCAGAAGAGCGCACCGCCACCGGCATCTGACTGCCCATCGCCGCATAGCTGCTGGCAATGGCCTGCGTCACCGATGGCGGCAGATGATGCGAACGAAACCGCACCTGGATCGCCTGCGCCGAGCGCTCCAGCGAATTGACATCCCCGAAATCGGTATGGGCCAGTTGCTGCTCGATCTCGGCGCGCAGCCCGGTGGCGTTCAGCATTTCCAGATAGGCATCGGTGGTGACGGCAAATCCGGGCGGCACGGCAACCCCGGCCTGGGTCATCTCGCCCAGGCTGGCGCATTTGCCGCCAACGCGCGCGTGATCCGCCGAGCCGATCTCGGCGAAGGGTAAAGTGAATGTCGTCATGTTTATTTGCCTCCCAACCCCAGATCGACATCGACACGCAGGGGCACTCGAAACGAGATATTCTTCAGATAGTCGATCTGCTGATCGCTGCTTAGGGTCATGTTGGGGAAGCGTTTGGTCAGCTCCCGCAGCATGATGCCAAACTCCATCTTGGCCAGTTGAAAGCCCAGACAAAAATGAATGCCGTAGCCAAAGCTCAGATGGGTGCGCGCATTCTGGCGCGTGATGTCGAACGCTTCTCCGCCGGGGAATACGGCCTCATCGCGGTTGCCCGACCCCATGACCATCAGGATTTTTGACCCGGCCGGAATAGCGACCCCCGCAATCGAGGTATCCACCTTGGCCAGACGCCGCCAACTGACGATCGAGGGCGTGTAGCGCAGGATTTCCTCGGTCGCATTTTTGATCAGCCCCGGATCCTTGCAGATCGCATCCCAGGCATCGCGCTGGTGCATCAGTGCAATCACTGCGTTGGCCATCAAGGTCGTGGTGGTTTCATGCCCGGCAAACAGGGTCGAATACATGACACCGGCGATTTCCTCATCCGTGATGTCCGCCCCATCGGCCTGAGCCCGCAGCAGATCGCTGGGGAAATCGTCACCTGGGTTTTCGCGCCGTGCGGCAATCAGATTCCGGCAATAGGCCCAATACTCGGTCATGGCGCGAGCATGGACGATCTGCTCGTCATCCTCCAGATTGCCCCAGGTCAGCAAGGCGCGGCTGACGGCCCATTCCTTTACCTGCGGGACATCTTCGTCCGGAATGCCCATCATGGTGAACAGCACCAGCGCCGGAACCGGATAGGCCACCTGACGGAAGAAATCGAAACGTCCCAGTTGCGCGGCTTCGTTCAGGGCTTTGTCGATGATTGCCTCGATCTTTGGCTCGATGGATTTGAACCGCCGCGGGCCAAAGGCCGATTGCGCAACCTTGCGGATGCGCGTGTGATCCGGCGGCATCCGCGCCGACAGACCCGAGGTAAAACCGCTTTGCGCGATGATCTGTTTGGCCGCGTCGCACAGCGGACGGAACGGTGCCTGGGCAATCTCGGCCGAATAGGTTTTGTAATCGTCGAAAACGGCTTTGATGTCCTCGTATCGGGTCACGACCCAATAGCCGCTATCCGCGTCATAATGCACGGGATCGTGGTCGCGCAGCGTCTTCCAGATTGCGTGGGGCGCCTTGAGATCGAACACATCAAGTGTCGGCGTATCGGAGGCCACGTGTGGCTCGGTCATGCTTGTCCTCCCTAACAAATACATGCGTTGGGAATCACAATACGCGCTTATCTTTGGGATTTCTTTGCGAAATTAAATTCGTTTATTTTCATCAACTTGCATAAGCTTTCGACACAGATCCGCCAGTTCATCGGAATCAGGCGATGCCCCCACTGCCGCCATGGCCGAACGATAAAGCCGGTACTGACGGGCCACAGCGTCCGGGCGGCTTTGGGCATGAAAAATCTTCATCGCTTCGGCATGAACCATATCGCAGGCCGGATCGGCGCTCAGCGCTTTCTGACAACAGGCCAGAGCCTCTCGCAACTGGCCCTGACCACGCAGGATCTCGGCCTTGTCGCGCAAGACTTTCAACGCCATTTCCTTGAACCACATTCGGCGCGGAACCACCCAATCCAGACAGTCGGCATCTGAAAATTCGGGCGACATATCTTCGAACAGATCCCCCGTATACAGCCGGTCAGCAGCGTCCAGCATCTGAATGGCCTCTGCGTCCATGCCGGTTTTTGCCAGTATCTTGGCCTTCTGGCACAGCTGTTCGAAGCTGGCCACGTCGATCCATGTCCCAGACGGAGGCACCAGGCTGTAATATTCCCCCGTCCGGGCCACATACCGGGCACCGCCCAGTGTCTTGCGCAGCATGGCGATGGCGTGATGCAGCCGCGAGCGTTTCACCTCTTGTGCAACGTCGTCGTCCCACAGCAGCTCTGCCAGTTCGTCGGATTTTGCGCCGCGCTCTCCGCATTGAAGCAAACAGGCGAATAACGTCTTCGACCGTTTCGGAGAGCTGCCCTGAATGTCCCATTGCAGCTGGGTGCCATCCGACAGATAAATGCGCAAACGGCCAAAACACCTGATTTTCCAGATATCGTCATTGCCGGATCGTGGCGTGATCCGTTTGCGTGTGGCAATCCACCCCGGATTCGCCCCCGACGCCGCGTTTTCCCCGCTGTCCTGATCCAGAGCCAGCCCGGCATATTCAGGCACAATGCGCCCCAACAGGAACTGCGCCTGTTTGGTCAGGCTTGCCCCCGTCAGATAGTCAGGCGGCAGCCAGTAGGGATTGGAATAGGCCCCCGACGGAGACAGGAAATGACTGTGCCCGCGCAACGCGGCCAGCAGCTGATCCTCGACCAGCAGCTCGCTTTTGTAGACGGAAATCACCGGGATGCCCAATTGCGCCACCAACCGATCGCATTGGCCACCCCAGCGTTCGAAATTGGCCGCAGCAGAAACACTGCCCATGCCCCAGCGCATATCGACGACAATCGCGCTACAGCCATCCAGATCCTGCGCGGCCAGGCCGAGCCGGCTGCGCACCTCATCAAAGCGCACGGGCACATCGCTCAGGCCCGAGGCAACGATGCTCATGCGTCTTTCGGGGCCCGCAGATCGCATCAATTCCAGATCATCGGTAACCACCAGAACATGTGACAGGCTCAGGGCGCCCCCGATTGTCCGCTCGACAAACCCCACATCCGTATCGTTGCAAATAACCGAGGCATTGACTGGCCCAACATCCAGCAAGGATACTCGGAAACCGTCTGTAGCCATGCGTGCCCCCGTTCTGGAATGGCTGGATCAACCGCTGAGCTTAGCCGGTGAATGCCTGGCCAACGGCTGAAAAAGAGGTCTAGCATCAAATTGGGCTCATGTGAAAACATGTTGATCCGCACCCCAAACAGTGCGGATGCGCCAAGCCCAGACCAACATGATTGCCCGAACCCGCCAAGCCTGAACAGCCGGCGGGTTTGGATTTCACGATAGCGGCCGCGGCGCTGGCCGGGTCAGACCGCCTCTAGCGCGATGGCGATGCCTTGGCCGACGCCGATGCACATGGTGGAAAGCGAGCGTTTTCCGCCGTTCAATTGCATCTCCAGCGCGGCGGTTCCGGTGATGCGCGCGCCCGACATGCCCAGCGGATGCCCCAGCGCGATTGCCCCGCCATTGGGGTTCACGCGCGGATCATCATCGGCAATGCCCAGCTCACGCAGCGTTGCCAGCCCCTGCGAGGCAAATGCCTCGTTCAGTTCGATCACATCGAAATCCGCCTGCCCCAGACCAAGCAGACTCATCAGCTTTGCCGAGGCCGGCGCGGGACCAATGCCCATAACACGCGGCGGAACGCCAGCGGTTGCGCCGCCCATGATCCGCGCAATCGGGCGCAAACCATGGGTTTTTACGGCCTCTTCCGAGGCAATGATCAGCGCGGCAGCCCCATCGTTGACGCCACTGGCATTCCCAGCCGTCACAGTGCCCTGGGGGCGCACAATCGGGCGCAGACTGCCCAGTTTCTCCGGGGTGGAGGCACGGGGATGCTCGTCCGTATCGAACACGACCGGCTCGCCCTTACGCCGAGGGATGGTGACGGCGGCGATCTCTTTCGCCAACCGCCCCGAGGCAATCGCACTGATGGCCTTTGCCTGACTGCGCAGCGCGAAAGCATCCTGATCGGCACGGCTGATTTTGAAATCCTCGGCCACATTTTCAGCGGTTTCAGGCATGGAATCCACGCCGTATTGCGCCTGCATCTCGGGGTTCACGAAGCGCCAGCCAATCGTGGTATCGTGAATTTCAGCCGCGCGGGAAAACGCGGTTTCGGCCTTGGGCATCACAAAGGGGGCGCGCGACATGCTTTCTACGCCACCGGCGATGGCCAGGTGAATCTCTCCGGCTTTGATCGCCCGTGCGGCGGCGATGACGGCATCCATGCCGGACCCGCACAGCCGGTTCAGCGTCGTGCCCGGCACATCCACCGGCAGCCCCGCCAACAGGGCCGACATACGCGCGACATTCCGGTTGTCCTCGCCTGCCTGGTTGGCACAGCCGTAATACACTTCGTCGATACGAGACCAGTCAACATCGTGCCGTTCCATCAGCGCGCGGATCGGGACCGCCCCCAGATCGTCGGCGCGCACGCTGGACAGCGCCCCGCCAAAGCGCCCGATCGGAGTGCGGACGTAATCGCAAATATAGGCTTCCATGGTTTCCTCTTACAGCTCGGGGACGCTCAGGTCGGTGACCGGAGCGTCGATCTTCAATTCAGCGCCGGTCACGGATTGCAGCGCGTCCAGCGACAGCTGAGAGAGCTTCTCTCTCAGCACGAAACACCCATCCACAATGTCCAGCACAGCAAGCGAGGTGTAGACACGCGTCACGCAGCCCACCCCCGTCAGGGGCAAGGTGCAATGCGCCAGCAGCTTGGGCGCGCCGGTCTTGGTGACGTGATCCGTCAGAACCGCGACGCGCTTGGCCCCGTGCACCAGATCCATCGCGCCGCCCACGGCCGGAACGCCGCCTTTGCCAGTGGACCAGTTCGCCAGATCGCCATTCTGCGCCACCTGATAGGCCCCCAGAATAGCCACATCCAGATGCCCGCCCCGCACCATCGCGAAACTGTCTGCATGGTGGAAAAAACTGGCGCCGGGGCGCAGCGTGACGGCCTTCTTACCGGCGTTGATCAGATCCCAGTCTTCCTGGCCATTGGCCGGAGCCTCGCCAAAATCCAGCACACCGTTTTCCGTGTGGAAAATCGCCTGACGGCCCGGAGGCTGGTATTTCGCCACCATTTCGGGAAACCCGATCCCAAGGTTCACATAGGCCCCGTCGGCGATGTCCTGCGCGGCGCGCCAGGCGATCTGGGCATTGCTTAGTTTGATTGCGCTGATGTCAGTCATGGGTAAACGGCCTCTGCCCGGTTCAGAACTTCTTCTTGCTGCGGAGCGCCGACATGCACCACGCGGTCAACGAATATGCCCGGCGTGACCACGTTTTCCGGGTCAATCCCGCCCAACGGCACGATCTGGGACACCTGCACAATGGTGGTGGTTGCGGCCATGGCCATCAGCGGGTTGAAGTTCCGCGCGGCCATCCGATAGGTCAGGTTGCCATGGGCATCGCCCAGCTGCGCCTTGATCAGCGCATAATCCGCCTTCAGCCACCGTTCCTGCACGTATTCCCGCCCGTCGAATGCGGCGGTCGGCTTGCCCTGCGCCAGATCGGTGCCGACGCTGGTGGGGGTGTAGAACGCCGGAATACCCGCACCGCCCGCGCGAATACGCTCGCCCAACGTGCCCTGCGGGACCAGCTCCAGCTCGATCTTGCCGGCCTTGTAGGCGTCGTTGAACACCACCGGATCGGCCGAGCGCGGAAACGAGCAGATGATCTTATCCACCTGCCCCTGTTCGATCAGCGCCGCCAGCCCGACATGGCCGTTGCCTGCGTTGTTGTTCACCACGGTCAGATGCTTTGCGCCGTGGTCAATCAACGCGTGGATCAGCTCGATCGGAGCGCCCGATCCCCCGAACCCGCCAATCATCACCGTGGCCCCGTCGGGAATATCCCCGACCGCCTCGGTAAGCGAGGGCACCACCTTATCCATGCCAGTCTCCTTCTTCGTTTGTGTAACCGGGTTAGCCGCAACACCTGTATCGCGCCAGGAAAACTGTTCACATGTTGATCTTTGTTCAATATATGAGTAATTTAGTTCGCATGACGAACAAACCGACCGACACCATCGCATCCCTGTTAAAAGGGCTTCAGGTGCTTGAATGTTTCGATGGCCAGACCGCGCGGCTTACTATTTCCGACGTTGCGGGGCAGACCGGATTCGACCGCGCCACTGCCCGGCGCTGCCTGCTGACGCTGCATCATGGCGGATATGCCAATTACGACGGGAAATTCTTCAGCCTGACGCCACGGGCCCTGCGCCTGGGGCTGGGCGCCTTGTCCGCCATGCCGCTGCCGCAGATCGTGCAGCCCTGGCTGGATCAGCTGGCCGAACAGATCGGTCAGTCGTGCTCGGTTTCCATTCTGGACGGAACCGAGATCATCTATATCGCGCGCGCTGCGCAAAAACGAGTGATGTCTATCGGGTTGATGCCCGGATCCCGCTTGCCCGCCCATTGCACATCCATGGGGCGGGTGCTGCTGGCAAGCCTTCCGGCCGAGCAAGCCCGCGCCGTTCTGGACGCGTCCGATCTGTCGCCGCGCACCCCCCGCACCCTATCGGACCCCGACACAATCATGGAAAGGCTGGCACAGATCCGCGCGGATGGTTACTCGGTCAACGATCAGGAAATCGAGATGGGGCTGCGTTCGCTTGCCGTGCCGCTGGTAGATGCCAAAAACCGTACGGTCGCTGCGTTGAACACCGGGATGGCGGCGGCCGAAGACCCCAGCACCCTGGTGCGCGATTTCCTGCCTCCGCTGCTAAGCGTACAGACCGGGCTTTCCAGAATTTTATAGTTATTTCAAGGCGATGTATGTTTCCGGGTCCAGCGCGCTGGCGCGTATTGCTGCGGGGGTTCCGCAGGCCTGGGTCAGGTGGTCTTGCAGGTTCTGACAAACAGCCCTGACCATATCCGGCGTTCTGTCCGGTTTGGCCAGGATCTGAATTTCAGCGTTCACCAAAGGCTGATCGGGTAGCCCAGTCACCGCAACGATGTTCAGCTGGCACGCGGCAACGGGCACCGACAGATCCCGGCACAGCATGTCCTGCACATCCTGCAAGCCAGCGCGCAGCGCCTGGCGACTTCTGGGATCGACTGTCTCGTCTACATAGATTTTCAGGTTCGGCATATCCATTCCCTTCTCAACCGGGCGGCGCACGATCCAAGACCTCGCGCCCCGCCCGCTATTGCCCGCCGGACGTCAGGCTTCACCCTCGGGGACCATCACGAAATCAAAAGGCGAGCGCCAGATCGTATCGCCATCATTGATATGCTCAAACGGCGCCACCAGAGTTTCCTTGACCCCGAACACAGTGTCGTCACCGATATATTCGTCATCGCCCACAAACGTATGCGTGACGATTTTCTGATGCCCCGGCGCGGTCACCAGATAGTGCATATGCGCCGGCCGATACGGGTGCCGCCCCAACGCGCCCAGCATTTTGCCCACCGGGCCATCGTCGGGGATGGGATAGCTGACAGGTTTGATCCCATAGAAACGATACACCCCGTCCTTGCCGGTGATGAACCGCCCGCGATTGTTCCATTGCGGCTGGATGCCGGGCTGCTGCACGTCATAGAACCCATCGGCATTGTCGCTCCAGACATCGACGCAGGCGCCTTCAAGCGGTTCGCCATGGATGTCGATGACCCGGCCCTCATAGAGGCACCGCTCGCCTTTGCCATCCAGGCTGATGGTGTCACCCATCTGACGGATCGGCGCGTTCAGCACATGGAACGGGCCGTAAACGGTGTTTTCGGTGGCCCCCGCCGGGCGGCGATTGTTGATCGCATCCACCAGCATCGAAAAGCCCAACACATCGGACAGCAGGATGAACTCTTGCCGCTCGTCCGAGCAGATCTGCCCGGTTTTCGTCAGGAAATCTATGGCCAGATCCCATTCTTCCTGGGTCAGGTCGATATCCTTGGCAAAGGCGTGCAGATGCTGGATCAGGCTGGCCATCACCTGTTTCAGGCGGGGATTGATGCCATCCCCCATACGGGCGTTTACCGCCTCGACAGAGCCCTCTTCGGTAAAATACTTGGTCATGTCGGTTCCTTTCATAAGGGTCGCGCGTTTATTTGGCCGGTTGCGGAGGGGTCTGACGCAGCGGCAATAGCTCAAGCCCGGTTCGGTCCGTAAACAGCCCCCACAGGCCACGGCGGGCAAACAGCATGATGGCAATGCCGATCAGCCCCAGGACAATCAGGTAAACGGTGCCGTAATCGGCCAGCAGGCGTTGCAGGGCGTAAAAGACGATCACACCAACGATGGGGCCGGGCAGCGTACCGATACCGCCGATCACGGTGATGAAGATCACAAAGGCGGTCCAGTCCACGACCGAGAAGGCGGCCTCGGGCGTGACGCGGGTGATCTGGATGAACAGCAGCGCCCCGCACAGGCCGGTGCCGAACCCCGTCAGCAAAAACACCAGCGCCTTCAGCCGGGTGGGATCGACACCGACAGAGCGCGCCGCCTCGGCATTGTCGCGGATCGCCTGAAGCCCCAGCCCCATACGCGAGCGCAAAAAGGCATAGCTGATCCCCAGCGTCGCAAGCGCCAGCACCAGAGCCAGCCAATAGGTCAGCGCATCCGCCGCCGCAGCCGAGCTGACATCCAGCATGTCCTTGATCTGAGGCACACCGAACATGGTTTTCGTGGTGCCCTTGGGCAGCGATGTGCCGGTGCCGCCGCCCAGGGCCTTCCATTGCGCCAGGCTCAGCCGGACGATTTCAGACACGACCCAGGTGCCGATGGCGAAATAGGCCCCGTTCAGGCGGAAGGTGAAAAACGCCATCGGGATGGACAGGGCAAAGGCCGCCAGCCCGCCGATCAAAATCCCCACCAGAGGGTCCATCTCCCACAGGATCACAGCGCCGAACATTGCATAAGCCCCCACGCCCACGAAAGCCTGCTGCCCGACGGAAACCAGCCCCGCAAATCCCGCCAGCATGTTCCAGTTCAGCGCCAGCACCAGCATGGTCATCACCATGAACAGATCCTGCACAGCCGCGCGGGTTCCGATCACCGGCACCAGCGCCAGCAGTATCACAGCCCCCAGCCCCAGCAGGCGCATCAGATTGGTTTTTTGTGTCTTGCTCATCTTTGCACCTCAGTCATTCGCACGCGGGAACAGGCCGCGCGGGCGCACCAGCAGGATAACGACAAAGGCCACATGCCCCGCCAGGATCTGCCATTCAGGATTGATTGCCGCGCCCAGAGCCTGCGCGACTCCGATCACGATACCGCCCGCCAGCGTACCCCACAGGCTGCCCAGCCCGCCGATAATCACCGCCTCAAAAGCGTAGATCAGGCGCGCAGGGCCGATGGAGGGGTCGAAATTGGCGCGGATACCCAGGTAAAGCGCCGCAATCGTCGCCACGACCATCGCAATCCCGGTGGCAATGGCAAAGACGTTCTGCGGACGAATCCCCATCAGCCCCGCCGTCACCGCATCATCCGAAGTCGCCCGGAACGCCCGCCCCAAAGCGGTGCGGTAAAACAGCTGGTTCAACCCGAAAATCACCACCACAGCCGAGGCCAGCGTCAACAGGGGCATCACCCCCACCGTCACCGGCCCCAGGGAAATCGAGGCAGCCTCGATCCCGCCGGCGGACAGTTTCTGACTGTCGGCGCTGAACCCCTCCAACAAGGCGTTCTGGATCACGACCGACAAGCCGAAAGTCACCAGCAGCGGCGGCAGAATATCATCGCCCAGCACCCGGTTCAGAACCCATGTCTGCAAGGCCCAGCCCAGAACGAACATCACCGGCGCAGCGATCAGAACCGCCAGAAACGGATGCAGCCCCAGCGCCGTCGCGGCCATCAGGATCAGGAACGCGCCCAGCACGATCAGGTCTCCATGAGCCAGATTGACCAGCCGCATAATGCCAAAAACCAGGCTCAGACCCGCTGCGAACAGGGCGTAAAGACCGCCTAGCAGGATGCCCTGCACGATTGTATCGACCCAGATCATGCGCTTACTCCGAAATAGGCGTTGTGGATGTCGTCGCGTGACAGCTCTGCCGGGGTGCCTTGCAGGGTGACGCGCCCCTCCATCATGCAATAGACCCGGTCGGCCACTTTCAGTGCCTGACCGATGTCCTGCTCCACCACGACAATCGAGGCCCCGCTTTCCTTGATCTTCGGGAAAGAGGCGTAGATCTCCTTGATCACCACCGGCGCCAGACCCAGGCTGATTTCATCGCACAGCAGCACCTCGGGGTTGGACATCAGCGCGCGGCCTATGGCCACCATCTGCTGTTGTCCGCCCGACAGGGCGGTGCCCGGATGATGGCGACGCTCGCGCAGGGCGGGCACGATGTCATAGACGGTTTCCAGCGTCCAATAGCCGTTGCCCTTGCGCTTATGCGCACCAATCATCAGGTTTTCCTCGACGCTGAGCGAGGGAAACAGCTTGCGTCCCTCGGGCACCATGGAAATCCCGCGCTCCAGCACCTCGGGCGCACTGAGCGCGCCAATATTTTCACCGTTGAACCGGATCGCATCCGGCGCGTGGGGCAACAGGCCGGTGATGGCCCGCATCAGCGTGGTTTTGCCCGCGCCATTGGCCCCGATGATCGCCACGGTTTCCCCCCGGCGCAGTTCGATATCGACGCCGAACAGGGCCTGGAAATCCCCGTAATGCGCCGTCAGATCGTGCGTGGACAGTAGAACGTCGCTCATACTTCGATCCCCAGATAGATTTCCTTGACGGCGCGGGCCTCCATCACCTCGGCGGGCTCGCCAATCATCAGCATCTGGCCGAAATTCAGCACCATCAGCCGCTCGACCACCGAGGTCAGCGCGTGCAGTACATGTTCGATCCAGATGATCGCGGTGCCCTCGGCATGGATGCCCTTGATCGTGTCGATCAATGCGCCGCATTCCGCGTCCGTTAACCCGCCCGCGATTTCATCCAGCAGGATCAGGCGCGGCGAGGTCGCCATCGCCCGCGCCAGTTCCAGCCGCTTGCGTTGCAGCAGTGACAACCCGCCCGAGGCGCTCTCGGCCTCGTCCGCCAGGCCGGTGCGGTCCAGAATATCCATGCAGAACTGCCCGGCCTCGGCCCCGTGATGCCCGCCGCCGAATTGCGCCGCGACCATCAGGTTTTCGTAGACGGACAGATGCGTGAAGGGCTGCGGAATCTGGAAGGACCGCCCCACCCCCGCCTGCACCCGCTGCATGGGCGTGTCGCGTGTCACATCGCGCCCATCCAGCACGATTTGCCCCGCGTCGGCACGGATATTGCCCGTGATCAGGTTAAAGAGCGTCGATTTCCCGGCCCCGTTGGGGCCGATGATCCCCAAAGCTTCGCCGGGGGCCACGTCAAAACTGACGTCATCGGTGACCTTGAGCGCGCCGAAGGATTTCGACACGGAGTTCAGTGAAAGTATGGACATGTGCGCGTTTCCTATTGCAGGCACCGGCGGCACCACCGCCGCCGATGCCTTGACCTCAGGCGATGGCTTCGAAAGCGCCGCCCACCGGAATGTCCGGGGCGTTGCCGTTTTCGACGATCACAAGGTCATAGCTGCCATCGTCCTGACGCCGCCATTGACCGCCCACCAGCGGGGTCTTGGCCACGTTCTTGCGGGCAAAAGGCGGCAGGTTATCCTTGCCCCAGCCGATGTTGCCGACCACCGTGTTCAGGTTCGTTGCGGCCACGGCCTCGGCCAGCGCGTCGCCATCGGTGGGGTCATCCGCGCGTTTGATCGCATCGGCGGCCACCTCGAACAGCGCATGGGTAAAGCCCACCGGCTGGGTCCAGCGGCGACCTGCCGCGGCCTCGAACCCGGCGGCCAGATCGCGGTTGCTTTCGCCGGTCAGGGACGAGCTGTAGGGGAATTCCGGGGTCCAGTAGACCTCGCAGCTGAGATTATGGCCCAGATCGCCCAGCTGCCCGATGGTTTCGGGGAACAGCAGCGCCTTGGCAACCGAGGCAATCTTGGGCGTGAACCCCTGCTGGCGTGCCTGCGTCCAGAACGTGGTGAAATCCGGCGGAATCGGGATGCCGGTGAAAATGTCGGCATTCGCCTGTTTGAACGCGTTGATCTGCGCGCTGAAATCGTCGGTCAGGTTCTGATACCGGCCCGGATCAATCACCTGATAGCCCGCCGCAGCCGCAGCCGGTGGCATTCCGACACCGCTAGACCAGGCGTTGCCGTCGCCGTCATTGGGCCACAGCGCGCCCAGCACCTTATTGGTATCCAGACTGTTCCACATGTTCAGGAAAACGCTGACGTTATCCTCCAGCCCCCAGAAGAAGTGGTACACATAATCGAATTCCTGCCAGCTGGCCGGATCGCCCGGATTGCCCTGCTGACCGATGAACCACGGCTGCCACGGCGCGACCGAGGAAATCACCGGCACTTCTTCGGCTTCGGCGATGGTACAGACAGGGTTTGTGGTTTCCGGCGTCGAGGCAACGCAGATCAGGTTCACCTCATCGCGGACGATCAGTTCACGCGCCACATCGGCGGCGCGGTTGGGGTTGGACTGGCTGTCCTTGACCACCACCTCGACATTCAGGCCCTGAGCCGCCGCCGTCTTGGTGAATTGCGCGATCATATAGTCGTCGGCCTCGGAAAAAGCCGACAGAGGCCCCGATTGCGGGCTAACATAGCCGATCTTGATTGGCGTGTTCTTGGCCAGGGCCGGCATGGCCAGGGTGCTGGCTGCCGCGGCAGCCCCGGTTTTAAGCAGTGTACGTCTGGTAAGCATCTTGTCTCCTCCCTGATGCGATTGTGTTTGATCACTCCGTTGGCCGCGCGCCCTCCCAGGCGCGTTGCAGCAAGGCCCGAATTGCCGGGCGCTCCACGGGGCGCGGGTTCCAATAGGGGTTTTGCGTGGCCAGATCGGCGGCCCTGTCCAGATCCGCCACGTGCAGGCCCAGATCTTTCAACGCCAGAGGCGCACCCAATCGCTTGGCAAAGTCCCATAGGCCGGCGCCCAGATCCCCCCCGAACAGATCCGCCAGGGGCCGGGTTTCCGCCTCGGCTGCGGAGGCGTTGAAGGCCGCTGTGTGCGGCAGCATGATCGCGTGGGTTTCGGCATGGGGCAGATCGAACGAGCCGCCCAGCGTGTGGCAAATCTTGTGATGCAGCGCCATGCCGACGGTGCCCAGCACCGTCCCACACAGCCACGATCCGTACAGCGCCTGCGCGCGGGCGGCCATGTCCTGCGGCTGCTCTACGATCACCAGCAGCGCGTCGCGCAACGCCCGCACGCCCTCGACCGCCTGTAGCGAGGACACCGGGTTGCGATCCTGCGCATAGACGGCCTCGACCGCGTGAGCCATCGCGTTCAGACCCGAGGTCACGCTCATCGCGACCGGCAGGCCCAATGTTAGCGCCGGGTCGTAGATCACGACCTCGGGCAGTACGCGGGCGTCCCGCAGCGTGGTTTTCAGTCCGTCCTCGGTCTGGCCCAGAATCGGCGTCACTTCGGACCCGGCATAGGTCGTTGCCACCACGATCTGCGGACAATCGTTCCGATAGGCGATCGCCTTGCCCAGGCCGACAGTAGACCCGCCCCCCAAAGCCACAACGCAATCGGCTCCGGCCTGCTTATAGGCATCAAGCGCCTGTTGCGTCACAGAAACGGGCGTGTGCATCGCGGCCTGCGCGAAAACGCCCGCCGCCAGATCGCCCAGATCCGCCGCCAACGCCTGCGCATCCGCCGCCTGAAACGGCGTCGAAAGGATTAGCGCCCGCGCGCAGCCCTGGCTGCGGATTTCCTCGGCGACCTTGGTCAGAGCCCCCTGCCCGAACACGATCCGGGCAGGGTTCAGGTTACATGTGAAGGCTGTCATCATGATCGGCGGCCCGGTTACTCGGCCGCCAGCGCCGGAGCGCCGGTCAGATGCAGTTCTTTCATCACCTTGGCAAAACGCGTCTGCAATGCCTCGGGGCTGTTGGCCGTCACCGCGACATAGAAATCGGGGCGGATCAGCACGTATTTGGCGTCAATCTCGTCCAGCCATGCCTTGAAGGTGCCTTGGGCATCCACCACGTCACACGCACCGCCGGGGGCGCAGATCTGCACCGTCATCCCGTCCAGTGCTGCCAGCTGGGCGCGCTGTTCTTCGGTGATGGCCTGCGCCGGATCGGCCTCATAGCCCAGCAGAACCCAGCCCTGCCCCACGGCCTGATCAAAGCGGTCCCGTTTGCCGTTCGCCTCGACAACGCCCTGCACCGCCAGTTCCCCGGCATGAGCACTGTCCGCGCACCAGGCCCCCTGCCCCAGCTGGCAGATATCCGTGGGCACCGGCGCGTTGTTGCGCTCGGCCAGTTCGGCAATCATGCGCGCGTCGCGCTCGGCGGCCTCTTGTTCATCCGCGATACAGATGATCTGACCCAGTTCCTGGCTGAAGTTGATGTAATGCTTGGCGTGCTCTTTGCGCTCGGTCGTGTAGCTGTCCAGAACATCCAGCCCGTATTTGCCCTCAAGCACCCCGTTCAGACGCCAGGCCATGCCCACGGCATCGCGTACCCCGGCGCACATGCCCTCGCCTGCGAAGGGCGGCATCAGATGGGCCGCATCGCCCCCGATCATGCAGCGCCCCTTGTTCCATTGCTTGGCCCAGCGGGCCTGGAACCGATAGACAGCACTGCGTTCAAGCTCGGAGTTCTCGGGCGTGATGCCCCACGGCGCCAGCAGTTCCCATGCTTTTTCGGGCTTTTGCATTTCGTCAATGTTTTCGCCGGGCAGCAGCATGTATTCCCAACGGCGGCGGGCCGGACCTTTGGGATCGGGCCCCGGACCACCGGGAACGATGGTGGTCGGGCGTTTGGGGTCGCACAGCTGCCACTGTGCCGGATCGGGCGCGCTGGCGGCGACATAATCGAAATTCGGGATCATATCGAGGATCAGCCAGTCAAAGAAATAGCCCTTGTCCTCGTTTTCGATGCCCAGGCTTTCCCGCACGAAACTGTTTGCCCCATCGGTCCCGGCGCAGAACTTGGCCCGGATCACCTTATGCTCGCCATTCGAGCCGTATTCCTCGGGGTTTTGTTTCAGCGACAGGGTGACGCCTTCGCTGTCTTGCTCAAGGCCAACACCTTCCCAGCCGCGCAGGATGGTAATATCGGGCAGCGTCGCCGCGATCGCCAGCAGACGTTTTTCCATCAGAGGCTGATTGAACCAGTAACGCACCCGCCAGCCGCTGGCCGATTGGCTTTGCCAGTCAACGATGCTCAGGTTCTGACCGTCGCGGTTTTTCCAATAATACAGTTCGTCATGGAAACTGATCGCATCGTCGTTTTCGGAATCGATACCCAGAGTCGCGAAAATCCGCGCGATCTCGTGGTCATAGGTGACAGCGCGCGGCAGTCCGTAATGCGTTGTCCAACGCTCGATCAAGGTGACCTTCTTGCCGCGCTGCCCCAGCAGGATCGCCAGCAATGTCCCCACCGGCCCTGCGCCCACAATGGCCACATCGGTGTCAAAACTATCCTTCGCGGATGAAACGCTCATTCTTTCTCCTCCTCGCGCCGGTGGCCCCTTCCCCAAAAGGGGGCGCCAACCTAAGTCCCATTCCCGCCGGTCCGTCCTTCCAGCTGGATTTCCTAAAGGCTGTAGTAAAAATGAATCATCGTCAAGTTTGAATAATCGTCATTATTTTCCCCTGCATCCCTGCCCGGATTTCAGGAATTTTTATGTTATATATCAGTAGCTTGATTGGAGTTTATCGCATCCGAATCCTCTCCTGATCAGAGATACGTCAGTTGCATTGATGTAATTGTGACTGCGCTCAAAAATGAATATGATTCGGGTATGAGCAAAGCACGAGGAATCATGGCACAGAAGGCCCAACCCACCGAAGGACGCGTCGCCCGCAGGCAACGGCGTAACCGCGCCGCCCTGATCGAGGCCGCACGAGACATCATGTCCGAGAAGGGCGTGGACTCCACAACCATGCTTGAAATCGCCGAACGTGCCGATGTCGGGGCCGGGACGGTCTACAATTATTTCAAGTCCAAGGACGAGCTGGCCATCGCCGTTCTGGAGGATCTGATGCACGATCTGGCGCTGCGCATCGAGGAAATCACAAACACATTCGAAGACCCCGCGCAGGTCTATGCCTTCGGCATCCGCACCGTTCTGGACACCGCAACCGAGGATTCCCGGTGGGCCCAGATGCTGCACCGATCAGAGGTGATCGCAGACGCAATGTTTCGCAAAATGGGCCCGTTCGCGATCCGCGATATGCGGCTGGCCTCTCAGGCCGGGCGGTTCGAAGTCGCCAATGCCGAGCTGGTCTGGCGCATGACCACGCACGCGCTGATCGGGGCAAGCCTGGGCATCACCAACGGCACCATCCCCTCTGGCAGCAAAGAGCAGATCATCGCCCGGCTGCTGTGCATGACGGGAATCGGAACGAATGCCGCCATCGAGCTGGCCGCCAGACCCCGCCCCGAACTGCCGCAGACATAGGAATTTGCAATGCGTCCGGGCGGGCCCGCTGGCACATAAGAAAGCCTCGGCATCCTGTGTGCGGCCGCCCTTGGACGCATGGTCCAGCCCCAAAGGCGCTGGACCCACAGTGTTTAACGGACCTGTGTCAGCCCCTTAATGCGCGATCATCACATGGCGCACCGTCGAGTAATCCTCCAGCGCATAGGACGACATGTCCTTACCATAGCCCGATTGCTTCATGCCCCCATGCGGCATCTCATTGGCCAGCATGAAATGCGTGTTCACCCAGGTGCAGCCGTATTGCAGCTTTGAGGCCACCTGCATCCCTTTCGAAACGTCCTTCGTCCAAACCGACGAGGCCAGGCCATAATCGCTGTCATTGGCCCATGTGATGGCCTCGTCCGCATCGTCGAAACGGGTCACGGACACCACGGGGCCAAAAACCTCGCGCCGGACGATCTCGTCGGTCTGAAGCGCGCCCGCAACCACCGTCGGTTTGTAGTAATACCCCGGACTGTCGGGAATTTCGCCGCCCGTTGTGATCTCGATATGGTTGGCCTCGCGCGCGCGGGCCACAAAGCTGGCCACCCGGTCACGCTGACGCAGTGAAATCAGCGGGCCGATTTCATTGAGGCTATCGTCCTGCTGACCATAGGGAATATCCGATACGGTGGCCGTCAGATCGGCGACGAATTTGTCATAGATTTCGCCCTGCACATAGACACGGCACGCCGCAGTGCAATCCTGCCCCGCATTGTAGAAACTGAACGCGCGCAGCCCCTCGACCGTGGCCTCCAGATCGGCATCGTTGAACACGATGACCGGGGCCTTGCCCCCCAGTTCAAGATGCGTGCGTTTGATCGTCTTATTCGCGGCCTCTAGGATTTTACGCCCGGTCGCGATATCGCCAGTAAGCGAAATCATCGCCACTTTCGGATGGTTGATCAGCGCAGAGCCAACGGTTTCGCCCCGTCCGAGGATAATGTTCACCACGCCTTCGGGCAGCACATCGGCAAAGATTTTCGCCATGGCCAGCGCCGTCAGCGGGGTTTGCTCGGACGGTTTGAACACCACCGTATTGCCCGCACCAATCGCCGGCGCAATTTTCCACGCCATCATCATCAGCGGATAATTCCACGGCGCGATAGAGGCAACGATACCGATGGGATCGCGCCGGATCATCGAGGTGTGCCCTTCCAGGTATTCCCCGGCCACCGGCCCGGTCATGCAGCGCACGGCACCGGCAAAAAACCGAAAGCAATCGACAATCGCCGGCAGCTCATCCCCCAGCGCCAAGGGGCCGGGTTTCCCGCAATTCAGCGATTCCAGCCCGGCAAGAGTATCCGCCTCTGCCTCGATCCGGTCCGCGATCTTCAACAGATAGGCCGAACGGTCGGCAGGCGTGGTACGCGACCAGCGCTCAAAGGCTTTCTCTGCCGCAGAAACGGCCTCTTCAACCTGTGTCAGCGAGGCTTCGGGCAAGGTGGTGATGATCTCGCCCGTGCGCGGATTGAGGATATTCTCCTCTGTCTCGGTGCCGGAAACGAGCTTTGCGCCAATCAGCATTTGCGTGTCCATGGGTGTCTCCCTGTTCATTATTCGGGTCTTTATTTTTCAGAACCGGCGGTGTGTTCGCCGTCTTTTGTCAGGTAATAAGCCGCCAGGATCGGAAGGATCGTCACGATCACGACAGCCATGGCAACCACATTGGTCACGGGGCGCTGACGCGGGCGAACAAGCTCTTCGAGCATCCAGATCGGCAGGGTGGTCTGATTGCCCGCAGTGAAGGTGGTGACGATGACCTCATCGAAACTGAGGGCAAAGGCCAGCATTCCCCCCGCCAGCAAAGCGGTTGCGATATTGGGCAGAATCACCAGCCGGAACGTCTGAAGCCCATCTGCACCCAGATCCATCGCCGCGTCGATCAGCGCCCCCGAGGTCCGCCGGAACCGGGCCACCGCATTGTTGTAGACGATCACGATACAGAAGGTCGCGTGCCCCAAAACGATGGTCCAGGTGCTGAATGGAATCTCCAGAAGAGAAAACGCAGACCGCAGCGAAATCCCGGTGATAATCCCCGGCAAGGCAATGGGCAGGATCACCAGCAGCGAAATGGTTTCACGCCCAAAGAACCTGGACCGGGCCACCGCAGCGGCTGTCAGCGTTCCCAGGATCAGCGCCAGAACGGTGGAAATCGCGGCGACTTTGACGGACAGCGCCATGGCCTCCCAGACATCGCTGCGGCCCAATGTGACGCCGATCCATTTCGTCGTGAAACCGGGCGGCGGCCATTGAAAGCTCTTTTCCTCGGTCGAAAACGCATAGAGAAAAATCAGCGCGATAGGAGCCAGAAGGAAAAACAGACCTCCGAAAGCAGCCAGTTTCAGGCCCAAAGGTGACCGGGTATCAGAGTGCATCGAAAGCCCCCATTTTGCGCGCGCCCCAAAGGTAAACCCCCATGATCACGATCGGCACCACGGTAAAGGCCGCAGCCAGCGGGATATTCCCGGCGGTGCCCTGCTGGGTATAGACCGCCTGACCGATGAAAAGGCGCGAATTGCCAACGATCTGCGGCACGATGTAATCGCCCAGCGTCAGGGAAAAGGTGAAGATCGACCCGGCCACAACACCCGGAAGCGCCAGCGGAAACAGCACCATGCGAAAGCTCTGCTTTGGTGTGGCCCCCAGATCGGCGGCGGCCTCGGTCAGGTCTTTGGAAACCCGCTCCAGCGCGGCCTGTACCGGGATGATCATGTAGGGCAGCCAGATATAGAGAAACACCAGAAAGGTGCCGGTATAGCTGACCGACAGGGAATTGCCGCCAATCACCGGGATCGACAGAATGCCATCCAGAAGCCAGGTCAGGTGCAGCTTGGCAAAGACCCAGTTCAGAATGCCCTCTTTTGCCAGCACCAGTTTCCAGGCGTAGACCTTGACCAGATAGCTTGACCACAGCGGCAGCATCACCCCGATGTAGAACAGCGCCTTCCATTTTCCCGTGGCATACCGCGCCGCAAAATAAGCGATGGGAAAGGCGATAATGGCGGCCGCCACGGTAACCGCAGCAGCCATGGCAACGGTGCGGACGATGATGTCCAGATTATAGGGCCTAAGCAGTTCGCCATAGGTTTTGAACGTGAACTCATGCACGATAATGCCTGAGAACTCGTCGATCGAGAAAAAGCTCTGGATCAGCAGCGCGATCAGCGCGCCGATATAGACGATCCCCAGCCACAGCGTGATCGGCAGCACCAACAGGAAAACGAACATACGCGGATGACGGATGATCCAGTCCACCATGCGCGCCAGAGGGCCGGAACGCGGGGCGAAAATCGCAGCATTTGAGGTAAGATCGCTCATGCGCCCTGCCCCATGATATGCACCCGCGTCGGATCCCACGAGATTTTTGCCACTTCGCCCACATCCGGCGCCGCCTCATGGGCAGAGACCAGAGCAGTGATGCTCTGCCCGCCCAGATCAAGCGAAAGCTTGGTAACGCGCCCGTGGAAATAGCGGCCGGTTACCGTGGCCTCGCGCCCGGCCGGGTCCAGCACCACATCTTCGGGACGCAGGGAAATCCACTGCCCCGCCGCGCCCGCTCCGACCAGATCGGCCGGCAACACATTGGACGAGCCGACAAAATCCGCCACAAAACGCGTGTCGGGACGGCGGTAGATGTCCTCGGCCGTGCCGACCTGTTGAATTTTACCGTCAGCAAAGACCGCCACACGATCAGCCATCGACAGGGCCTCGTCCTGATCATGGGTCACAAAAACAAAGGTCAGGCCAAGCGCGCGCTGCAATTTACGCAGCTCTTCCTGCATTTGTTCGCGCAGTTTCAGATCCAGCGCCCCCAGGGGTTCATCCAGCAGCACCACCCGCGGCTTATTCACCAAAGCACGGGCCAGAGCCACCCGCTGACGCTGCCCGCCCGACAGCTCTCCGGCGCGGCGGTTGCCATACCCGCTAAGTTCGACAAGCTCCAATGCCTCTTCGGCGGCGCGGTGGCGTTCGGCCCGGCTGATGCCCTTGACCCTCAGCCCAAAGGCCACGTTGTCCCGCACGTTCATGTGCGGGAACAGCGCATAGTTCTGAAACACGGTGTTTACGTTGCGCAGATAGGGCGGCACGCCCTCGGCGCGTTCGCCAAAAATCTCGATATGTCCTGCGGTCGGTTGCTCGAACCCGGCGATCAGGCGCAGACAGGTGGTTTTGCCGGAACCGGACGGCCCAAGCATGGCAAAGAATTCGCCGTCCTGGATCGACAGATCGACCTCGTCCACGGCTTTTACGGTTCCGAAATGGCGCGACACGCCCCGGAAGGTTACGGCATCAGTCATTTTTGGTCTTTCAAAGAGAGCCCGGACCCAGGAAGAGGCAAGGGTCCGGGCTGATTGGGTGAAATCAGCGGCCGCCGATCACACCGATATAGTCGGACACCCAGCGGTAATAGGGCACGCAGGTGCCCTGGCTTTCACAGCGCGACACCGGAGTCTGCCAGAACTTGATCTTGTCGAAATCGTCCAGACCATTGGCCGAGCAGCCCTCGGCGGTCTGCATCCCCGATCCGTCCGAACAGGCAGAGGGCACGGACGGCACGGCACCAAACCACACTGACAGATCGGATTGCAGGTTAGAATTCAGCGAGTGTTCCATGAACATATAGGCGCAGTTCGGGTGCTCTGCCTCGGAATGCAGCATAAGCGTATCGGCCCAGCCGGTTGCGCCCTCTTCGGGGATCACAGAGGACACCGGCACACCGTCGGCCTTCAGCAGGTTGACCATGAACGGCCAGGAAGACGAGGCGACCATGCCCTCGTTCTTGAAGTCGTCAATCTGGATGAAGGCATCGTGCCAGTAACGCGACACCAGCGTGCGCTGGGTCCGCAGCAGATCAAGCGCAGCGGCGTATTGGTCCTCGTTCAGCTCATAGGGGCTGGTGATGCCCAGCTCTGGCTGATGCGCCATCAGATACATCGCGGCATCGGCCACATAGATCGGCCCGTCATAGGCCTGCACCCGGCCCTTGTTGCTTTCGCCATCGGGAAGGGTGACTTCCTCGAAGACCACGTTCCAGCTGGTCGGGGCCTCATCGAACACCTCGGTGTTGTACATCAGCACGTTCGGCCCCCACATGAACGGCGTGCCGTAATGCGTGCCCTTGACCGTGTGCCAGGGGGCCTCTTTCAGGCGGTCATCGACCCGCGCCCAACTGGGGATCAGATCGGTGTTGACCGGCTGCACACGTCCGCCCGCGATCAGCCGCAGCGACGCATCGCCAGAGGCCGTCACAAGATCGAACCCGCCTTCGTTCATCAGCGCGACCATCTCATCAGAGGTGTTGGCGGTCTTGATCTCGATCTTACAGCTGGTGGCCTCTTCGAACTTGCTTACCCAGTCAAAGGCCGGATCGGTTTCGCCGCGCTCGATATAGCCCGGCCAGGCAACGATAGAAACGGTGCCTTCGCCCGCGCCCAGTTCGGTCATCATATCGGCGGCGTGCAGCGGAACGGTGGTGGCAGCGGTGAGCGCAAGGCCCGACACGCATACCTTGAAAATCTGTTTCATAATGGCTTTCCCTGTTGCGACGGGAGTTCAAACTCCCTTGCGCTCAAGCCTGTAAAACTCTGCCCGGTTTCACAAATTCAATTCTCTGGTTTTGGGTATCGGAAAAATTGATACCAAGAAATTACTTTGTGTTTTTATGGGTTTGCGCCGCCTGAATAAATTCACGCGTTACCCGTTTCAGCGGTGCACCCTTTCGCCAGACGGTTCCAACCTGCACAACAGGTAGGCTTCCGGACACATCTCTGGACACAATTCGATCACCTTCGAGAGACCAGCGCCGATAGACCATCTCGGGCAGCAGTGCGATTCCCGCCCCCGTCGCCACCAAGGAACGCACCGCCTCGACCGAGCGGGTGCGGAACGCCACCCGCGGACGCGCTCCAAACGCCGAGAGCAGTTTCCGGGTGGGTTCTTCGATTTCGTCGATGCGCAGCATAATCATCTGTTCATCGGTCAGATCCTCGATCGACACAGAGGGCCGCGTCGCCAGATCATGCCCATTCGGCAACCAAAGCTGATAGGGCGAGGTATCAAGGATTTCGGTGTGCAGCGCCATGCGGTCACGCATGTTCGTTGTCACCATCACGGCGACGTCCAGCTCGCCGCCGACCAGAAGATGCTCCAGGTAATCGCCCGTATCCTCCAGCGCTGTCACCTCTACCTGCGGATTGGCGCGGCGGAAACGGGCAAGAATATCGGACAGGACATAGCCCGCCACCAGCGATGTCACCCCAACATGCAGCGTCCCTGTCAGGGCCTCACCCTCTTGCGTAAGCGCGTGGCGCGCATCAGACACCCCCGCAAGAATCCCCGTGGCGTGGCGCAGAAACTGATGCCCCTTATGCGTGATATCAAGCCCGCGCGGATGGCGGGTGAAGAGCGGCACGCCCAGATCGGTTTCCAATTCGCGGATCGCCTCGGTGACGGCGGATTGCGAAATCGCCAGGGCCTGGGCCGCGCCCGACACGGTGCCATTTTCCGCAACGGCGACAAAATACCTAAGTTGTTTGAATGTGAACGCCATCGGGCCTGTCCGCTGCGGGCTGGGAGGGGGATAGCCCCATCTCTGCCCGTCCGCCCGCCGCTTTGCAAGCCACCTTCAATCCGCCGCGCGGCCCATCCCAAGCCCGCGACAACACCGTGGCCATCGACTTTCAGGCCCCCAGCCCCTCAAGAATGGCTTTCGTCCCCGCCATCCGATCCAGCGAGCTGCCAAGATGCGCGCGCCAGCGGGGGCCGACAGTCAGCGCATGAGTATAGGCCCTGAACAGATCATCGGGCCGGTCTTCGGCCAGTGCCTCAATAAGAAAGGCCGCCTGTTCCCGATCTTTCGATGACTTCAGCCGCCCCTCTCCGCCCCGGCGGCGATCGGCGACGATCAGCTTGTGGATCGCATAGCGCTCAGGGCGCGGCACCTGAACAAGGATCCCCGAACGGTACAGGGCCGCAGCGTGAAGAGGCTCGGCGATCAGAAAGTTAAGATAGTTCAGCGCCTGCGCACAAACGCCCAGGGCCGGCAGGTCACGGATGGTTTCATGGCCGAAAGCAGGGGTCAGGAACTCGACCAGCTGGCCGCTGCCCCCCTGCGCCCATCGCCAGGTCCGCCCCCGGTCAAGCCCCGGAACAGGCGCGAATTTCAGGGTCGAGAATGTCTGCGCCAGCCCCGGATCAACCTGATCTTGCAGCGCGACACTCAGCTTTTCGAACTGGGCAATGTCGATATCGCCGGTATTGGCCATACCGCCCAGAGGCAGGCGAACACCAAGCTCGCCCTCATAGAGCCGGAACGCATTCGTACCGACAAGCGTACCGCCCAGCCGGAACGTCCCCGCCCCGGCCATCGCCGAGAGGATCGAGCCAGTCGCCCGATCCGTCGGCGTCATGCCCTCCGCGCGCAGCAGCCGAACCAGACGAGACCGCTCGGCCTGACGCTCTTTGGCCGTGGCGCGCAGGTCTTCGATACGGTCAATGCGGGTGCGGGTTTCCTCTGAATCTTCTCCAATATAGAAGAAGCGCATTGCCCGCCCGACCCGGCGCGCCGCATACCAATAGGCCTTATCCCCACGGGTTTTGAGCGTCGGCTTGCCCTCGACACCGGATAGGGCATCGTCCTTCAAAAGCCGCACAAGATCGGTGTATGCGCTCATTGCGATACTGCTGAGAGGGGCCATACCTATCACTTTCTGGTTTTGCTTGGCATAATATACCTATCAAAACTATAAATTGCTAGGCAAGAGCGAGCAAGCATCGTCAAGGCCATCCGTAACGCCCAGGAATACCTGCGGTTCAGACCTGGTTAGAGAAGGCGAACCTCGGCCGCCGTGACCCGGCTGACCAGCGCGCCAGTGTTCGCAGCACGATAGAGCGGCCGGGGCGGGCGGGCGGTCTCGTCCACATTCCGCTGCACCCAGTTTTTGGCTTCCATCGTTTTCAGCGACTGCGACAAAGCCCGGTCCGAAATCGTGTGCAGGTTTCGCTTGATCTCATTGAAATGGCTGGGCCTGTGGAGAGCCGTCAGCACCGGCACCGTCCAGGACCGGCGCAACAGGCCCTGATCCTCGTCAGCGGTGACATTTAGGATTTTGCTGGCGATGGTCGCAGCCGTAACACCATGTTTTGTCAGGCGAAATTCGGGGCGCAGCGGGTGGCCGTAACCGGGGTTCCGCTCTAACAGGCCTATAGAAATCAAATGTTCCATGCTCTGCGCGAATGCCGTCCGGCTTGCGCCAGTGGCGGCCAGAAGCGGCGCCTGCCGCCCAGCGACACCCGCGTGCAACTGCGCCAAAATCGGTATGGTCCAGGCCCTTGAGGTGGTGTTGACAAGTGTCTTAATGTCCATAATGTATAGTTAATATAATTTCACAACAAAGGAAATACTATGTCGCTAGTTTCATTGGACAACACCATCACTATTTCGTTTTCGGTCAGCGATCGCCATGCAAGCGCCGAGTGGTTCAAAACGATGCTGGGGTTTGACACGATCTATCATGCAGACGAGGCCGGATGGTCAGAGCTGCAAACCAATACGACCGGGGTGACGATAGGCCTGGGCGAACACACGAAACCTGCCCCCGGAAATTGCGTCCCCGTCTTCGGCGTCGCCGATCTGGACACGGCACGGCAAAAGCTGGAACAGGCCAAGGTGCAATTTGACGGTCCAACCGATGTCGTCGAAGGCATGGTCAAGACAGCAACCTTCTATGATCCGGATGGCAATGCCTTCATGCTGGCCGAGGATCTGACAGGCGCCCCCTAGGCAGCCCTGCGTTTCTGCTGGTGCCGGTTGCCCGCAATCGGCCCGTATTATTTCTCTGACAATTCAAGATCCGGCAAATCCCGCAGGCTCTGCAAATCGAATGTGGTCAGAAACGTCTCAGTCGTCACAAATGTATGCGGCGCTCCGGGGCGCGGAGAGCGCGGGCCAGAGGCGATCAAATCCTTATAGCGCAGCCGGGCCAGCAGGTCGCGGCTGACGTCCTTTCCGAAGATGTCCTTCAGCCCCGCCCGGTCAATCGGTTGATGATAGGCAATCGCGCACAGCACCCCCATCTCCATCTCGGTAAAGGACAGCGATGGCGTGCCCAGATCGGCGGCCGCTTTGATGGCATCGGAAAACTGCGGACGCGTCCGGAACATCCAGCCGCCGGCGACTTCGATCAGCTCATAGGGACGACCCGTCAGCTGGGCCCGGATGTCCTCGATCAGCAGCTCAACCGAGACCCCCTGCCCCACCACGCGCGCCAGGTCTTCACGCCCGACGGGCGAGGCGCTGGCAAAGAGCACTGCCTCGATCCGGCCCATCCATTCGCGCCAGCGCAGTTCCTGAGGCAGATCATCAAGCTCGCGGTCAAAGACAGCCCCCCCCTCATCCGCCGGTTTGCGCTTCCTGCTCGCGGCCGTCATGGCGCAATCCCATAAAGCCGGAACGTGGGCCGCCCGGTCAGCTCTCGGGCCACGCCCAGCTCGACCAGCCGGTCGCAGAACCGCCGCGCGGCGCGATCGGTCATGGGGATGTTCGTCCCCTGAATGCGCGGTGACAGCATCGAGGCCGGGGCCACGGCATCCTCGGTCAGGAACAGCTCGACCGCCGCCGCCGCCCCCTTTGCCCGCAGCTTCGGCGCCACGGAACGCAGCGCCCCTGCATAGCGGGCCAAATCCCGCGCCTGCCGGATCAGCGCCTCGGCAGCATCGAGAATCCGCCCCTGAACCGCCAGTTCGCCCCCCGGTCCCGGCGCGGTCAGGTCCCGCAGTGCCTTCTTGGTCAGCCGGCTTGCAGAGATCGGCAGCACGACCCGCCAGTTCAGCGCCCGCGCCAGAACAATGTCCGACAGCAAACAGGCCACGCGCTCGGCCCGGTCATCAGCGTCAAGCACCCGGCGCAAAACGGACACGCACCCCGCAAGAGGGCCGTGGGTGCTGGCCCGTTCGTGGCCTTCGTGCAGCCAGACATGCGCCTCGGCCGCCAGCGCCGCCCCGATCAAAGCCTCCAGCGCATCTGTCCGGCCGCCCCTCAGACGTACGGATCGGCGCCAGAAGGCCAGCAGATCGCCATCCGGCCCCCGCGCCTCGCCGGGGGGCGTCAGGTGATAGGCGTCGCGGATATCCGTCTCTCGTGCCAGCCGTCCCTCCAGTTTCGAGGTCGCCGTCGCCGCGCTCAGCGCCAGCCGGTTCGCAAGCAGCGGCACCGGCACACCATGTCTGGCATCGCCAATCAACTGGTCCAGCACCAGCAGCACCGCCCCAGACCGAAAGGCCATGTTTTCAGGGGTTTGCCCACGAAAAGAGGGAACCCAGCCGGGGGTCTGTGGCAGGGTGTTCAGCGGGTTCAAGAGCGTGGCCATCTGCTGTGTCATACCGCAACATTAGCCTCTCTGAACGGTGTTGCCTACCGCACCGATTACAGTGAATAACGCGCCAGCTTTGCAAGCTCACCAAGCGCTGTTCCAGCCGAGCTCTCTTGCAGGCCCGGCGTAATCCAGAGGTTGCCCCCCCTGCTGCAACTGCGCCCCTTCTTTGTCCAGGCCTTGGACAAGATACCAGAAGCCGGGCGGATATAAAGACAGGCAAACACGGCTCTGGCACGAAACTGAAAAGCCACAGAAAGCACGCGGCGTCCTGTGGCTGTTTTTACACGGTCGATCGGGTGTTCAGGCGATCAGGATTCGTCGCGAATTCCGTTGCGCAGCAGACCCACGCCCGAGATTTCCACCTCGCAGACATCACCCGGTTTCATGTACAAACGCGGCTCGCGGAAGCGGCCCACACCGCCCGGCGTGCCCGTGGCGATGATGTCGCCCGGCAGCAGTTTGGTCACCGTCGAACAATAGGCGATGATCTCTGGGATCGAGATCGCCAGATCGTCGATGGTGGTCGATTGCACCTCTTGGCCGTTCAGACGCGTTTTCAGGGATTGCGCTTCGATATCAGGCACTTCATCGCGTGTCACAAGCGCAGGCCCCATCGAGCCCGTGTCATCAAAGCTTTTGCCCGGCCAGAACTGGCTGGTGTGAATCTGATAGTCGCGGATCGAGCCATCATTGAACACGCTGTAACCCGCGATATGGTCCCAGGCATTGGCCGCACTGATGTGCCGGCCTTCTGTGCCGATGATCACGGCCAGCTCGCCCTCATAGTCGAAATCAGGGCTGGCCTTGGGGCGGATCAGATCCACATCATGCCCCAGAACCGACGACGGGTAGCGGGTGAAAATCGACGGATGTTTGGGCTTTTCACGGCCCGTTTCCTTGATGTGGGACATATAGTTCAGGCCGATACAGATGATCTTGTCCGGGTTCGGAATAGGCGAGCGCAGCGTCACATCCGCCAGCGCATAAACGGTGCCATCGGCCACGGCCATCTCGGGCACTGCATCCGCCGCCAGAACGGCGCGCAGATCCGCATATTTGGCACTCAGAGCCGCACCGGCGGCGCGGATCGTATCGCCCTCCAATACACCATAGCCCTGGCTGCCATCACTCAATTCAAAAGACACAAGCCGCATCTGGGGTCCTCCTCGCGGGTTTCAAAGGGTCGGCCCGGCCTAATCCGAGCCAGTCCGGCAACAAAGCCAGACGGAGAAATCGTTCATTCAGTGAACGCCTGCTGTGCCACCATGCGCTGCTCGGCCAGATCGCTTTTGCCCCGTCCGGACAGCGTAAACCCGCCCAGCATCTCGACCACGGGAAGATCGGACAAAGCGTTGATAATATGAAACATTGTCGGAACCTGATCAAAGGTCGAGCGGGTGAATTCCAGCTCGGCTTCGCCCGCTTGATACTGCACGATACGCGACGGGGTGGCGGGCGGACTGGGGCTTAGCATGACACGGGTACGGGACTGATGCGGCCCGTCCTGCCCCATCGGCGGCATATAGGCATAATGCAACGTGCCATCGCTGGCCGGGGCCTTGGGCGGCTTGGCCGGGGCCAGCCCGTGCAATCGCATCCGGAAAAACCCATGCCCATCCCAGGACGCCCGGCAACTGCGCGTTGTGCCCACCTGTTCAGGCGCGGGCAAATCGGCATAGAGCTTGTTAAAACCCAACTCTTCGCGCCCGCTTAGAATGGGTTCGGGACGGTTTTCCCACAGCACCGTCAGCAACGGGCCGCGCAGCAGCTCATCCGCGCCGGTAAACACCACTGGCAGCTTTACGCCCAGCATCGAATAGGACCGGCCGGCCAGCCATTGCAGATCCTGCAAGATCGTGTGTTCCACGGTCACAACAGGATCACCATCCAGCGCAAACCCCTGCGGTAACAGCGGCTCAAGCGCCTCTGCCGTGGACAGGAACCGCGCGCCCATCACCTCGAACGGAGCATCCTGCCCGTCATAGCGCTGCCCATGCGGCCCCTGTCGCGGCCCCACGGTTGGGCCGAACAGAACCGGCATCCGATACCGTGCCTTGGGATCGAACCGAAACCCCGCCATTATGCGCCCCCCCGAACGGAATCCAGCCACGGGCAGTTCGGTGCCCGTACGCCACGCCGCGCAAGATCCAGCCGCATGTCCTCCAGCCGCTTGCGCTGCGCCTCTTCCATATATGTCCGGTCGTGGCCCCACAGGCTGGGCCCGTCGAATGTTTCATGCGGCTCCCAGGTTTCAGGATCAATGACCCGCCCGCCAAACCCGGTTTCGATAAAAAACCCCGAGGGCGTATGCGTATAAAAGCTCATCATATAATCATTGGTGTGCCGGCCCAGCGTATAGGCCAGCCGCCCCTCTTCGATACTGGCCAGATCATAGCCCTGCCCCACATCGTCAAGCGCCTGATATTCCACCATGAAATGGTGGAACCCCTGATGCCCCAGCCCCACCATGGCAAAGCTGTGATGCCGCCCGTTGACATGGAAGAAATACAAAGGAAACGGAGCCAGCGCATAATCCGAAATACGAAACCCAAGCAGGTCCACATAAAAGGGCAGCAACGCAGTGGCATCGCGTGCCTTCAGCACCGCATGGCCCATGCCCAAAGCCCCCGTTTCAAACCCCAGGATCGGACGGCCCGGCACGAAAGGATCGTCGGTACTGTGCTGGCCGCAAAACGCCTCTAACTGGTTGCCTTCGGGGTCTTTGAACCGGATCAGCTGCGTGACAAACCGTTCATCCGTCAGCGCCGTACCGGCCAACTCTACCGCGACGCCCGCGTTTTCCAGGCGGCTGGCCAGGGCGTCCAATGCGGCGGGGCTGTCTACCTCCCAACCCATGAAACCCAGGCCTTCGCCTTCTTCTCCGGTTACCACAAGCCGCTGCTTGCGATCGTCCATGCGGAAGGCGCGCGTCTTTCCGCCTCGGTCCACCTGCTGCATCCCAAGCAGCCCCGTTGCATAATCCGACCAGTCCTGTCCCTTAGTCGAATTGATCCCGATATAGCCTAAAGACCTGATTTCCATAACGCCCTCCAATGCGTGAAACTCCCAGCCCCATCACGCGGGTTTTGCGCGGGGCGCTCAAGATCGGTAACCGCCCGGTTCACCGAATGAACGGAACAGTCCCGCCGGCATGAAAAAACGGGCGCCGAAACGCCCGCTTTGCCCCTTGATTTTATGCGATCATTCGCCCATTGTGGCCAGGAACGCGTCATAGATCGCCTGACCGTTTTCGGTATTCGCAATCCACTGGTCGATGGCCGGCTGAGTCGCCTCTTTCCAGGCGGCCACAGTGGCCGCGTCCGGGGTGGTGATGGTCAGCTTGCCTGCCTTCACCGCATCCGCACGCACAGCGTTGTTCACCCCGTCGAACGCCTGCCCAAAGGCCGTCGCAAAGGCCGCACCCGAGAACTGATCGACTGCCGCTTTGCCCTGCTCTGACAGGCCTTCGTATTTGGACTTGTTCATCACCACCATCAGCGGGCTGGTGCCCATCGGCACCTCAAGAATATTGTCGACGGCTTCCATGATACGGAAGGATTTCAGCGCGTTCCATTCGTTGAACGAGCCATCAATCAACCCGCGCGAGATGGATTCCGCAATGGTCGGCGCGGTGATTCCGCCCACGGGGACAGCGCCCATTTTTTCAATTGCGACCAGAAGGTTAGGTGAGGAAGCGCGGAAGTTCTTGCCATCCATATCGGCGGGCATCTTGATCACCGATTTCGACGCGATCGTCTGCGGCGCGGTGGTGAAAATACCGATGATTTTGAACTTGTCGAAATCGCCTTCCAGCATTCCCTGTTCAAACAGGCTCCAAATCGCTTCGGAACCGGCCTGCGAGCTGGTCACGGTAAAGGGCAGCTCGCCCACGGTCACGCCGGGGAACACACCGGGGTTATAGCCGGGCACGATAAAGGCAATATCGGCCACCCCATCCGCCACCATTTGCAGCTGCTGCGCGGGCGAACGGCCCAGCGTACCGCCGGGGAACATCTTGATCGTGACATCCCCACCCGAGGCTTCGGACACGTTCTTGGCCCACTCGGGGAAGACGTTCTTGGTCAGGAACGCGACGGGGGGTTCAAAGCTGGAAAAGCGCAGCATTTCCGCCCAGGCACCGCTGGCCATCGTCGAGGACAGCGCAATCGCCGCCGCAGTCAGTTTCATCAGTTTCATGTGGTTTCCTCCCTGGAAGTCCTGTTGTTTACTGAGGGGTGAAGGTAGCCGCACCGGGTGTCAGCCCGATGCGTTTTGATGTAACGGTCCACTGTGTGAACAGCGGTTCACAGCAGCACGCTGGGCAGCCACAGCGTCAGCCAGGGGAAGCTGACCAGGATCACCAGCCGCACGATGTCGGCCAGGAAAAATGGCAAAATCCCCTTATAGATCGTCTGAAGCCCGATATCCCGGCGCAGGGCGTTCAGGACCATGACGTTGATCCCGATGGGGGGCGTGATCATGCCGATCTCAATCACGATGACGTTGATGATACCCCACCAGACCAGATCGAAACCCAGATGCTGCACGACCGGGATCACGAAAGGCAGCGTGATGATCATCGCCGCCACCTCGTCGAAAAACGCGCCAAGGAAGATGTACAACAGCAGCAGCATCGCGATCACGCCCATCGGCGGCAGGTCCATCGCCGCAATGCCGTTCACGATGATCGAGGGCGCATCCGTGATCGCCATGAAATACGAGAAAATCGTGGCCCCAAACACCATCACATAGATCATCGCCGTCGAGGCCGAGGCCTGCACCAGAACACTGGTCAGCTCCTTCCAGTTGAACCCGTGGCGGGCGACCAGAAAGATAAACGCCACCACAACGCCCACGGCGGCTGCCTCGTTCACGGTGAAGATCCCCGAATAGATCCCCCCCAGCACGACAACCGACAGAACGACAACGCCCCATCCTTTGCGCAATGCGGCCAGCCGCTCTTTCATCGGTAGTTTTTCAATCGTCGCGGCGGCATTGGGATTATAGATCATCGTCGCCCGCACGGCGCCCATATACAGGATCACCGCCAAAACAGCTGGGATCAGGGCAGCGGTGAACAGCTCGACCACGAATTGTTCGGTCAGGATCGCATAAAGCACGATAATCGTGCTGGGCGGCACGATGATCCCCAGCGTTCCCCCCGCCGCAATCGCCCCTGTGGCCAGCGACGGATCGTATTTGCGCTCCAACATCTCGGGCAGGGCCACGCGGCCAAAGGTGGCCGTTGTCGCCACGCCCGAGCCGCAGACAGCTCCGAACCCGCCACAGCCCAGCACCGTTGCCGTCGCCAGCCCGCCCTTGCGATGGCCGATAAAGGCATGGGCGATATTATACACGTCATTGGCCAGCCCTGCCGCAGCAGCCAGATTCCCCATCAGCATGAACAACGGGATCACCGCCAGGTTCAGGTTCGTCAGCGTCGAGGCCGGTTCAGAAGCCAGCAACGACAGCGCCGGCCCCCAGCCCACAACCATGGCAAAGCCGGTCACCCCGACAAAGCCCATGGCAACCCCGATCGGCACATGCAGCGCGATCAACCCCAGCATCATGGCAAAGCCGATACCGGCAATAAGTAGCGGATCCATAGCTCTCTCCGTCGGTCAGGATTACAGGATGTCGTCCGAAGCGCCGCGCGCGCGGCCCTCCAGCCCGAACAAAGCGCGCAGATCGGTCAGCGTCACCACCAGCTGCGCCAGAACCGCCACCGACAGAAGGCACGTCGCCGCCCACCACCACGGGCCGACAGGCCATTGCAGCACCCAGGTTTTTTCTCCGCTATCGGTGATCGCCGCCGAATAGGGCACGAATTGCCCCACCATCAGCACGAAAAACAGCAGCACAGCCGCACTGGCGAACAGGTTCAGTAGCAGGCGCACCACCTGCGGCGACATGCTGCCCAGCACTTCGATTGAGATGTTCTGCTTGAGCATCAGGCTCTGTGGAATACAGGCCGCGATCACCACTGCCATCACCACGGCACTGACATCGTTCACCCCTTGCAAAGGGTAGCCGAAAAAGAACCGCAGCAGAATATCCAGCGTGACCATCATCGCCAGGACCAGCAGCCCGGCAAACCCTGCCAAGGCCAGAATATAAGTCATCCGCTCGGTCAGGCGGCGCAGCGTGTCGTACATGTTTTTCCTCCCAGAATGCGTGTCGGGGCGGGCCACAGCCGCCCCCGGCGCATATGTGCGCGTTTGTTGACATTTTGTCGCAGCGGTGCAAATTGGATGCGCGAATCGTTCACTAGATGAACATTAAGGAGCCCCAAATGCCTGTTTTCAAACCCGTTCGTGCGTTGGAGCGCGGTCTCGACATTCTGCAAGCGGTGAATGAACAAGACGGGATGCGCACGCAGGACATTGCCCGCCACACGGAATTGCCGCGCGCCACCGTGTTCCGGCTGCTGGAAACACTGGAGGGCATGGGCTTTGTCAGCCAGTCGCCCTCGGACGATACCTGGCACCCGACATTGCGGTGCAATCTGCTGAGCTCGGGGTTTCTGGACAAGGCCTGGGTGGGGCAAATCGCGATGCCCGAAATGACCAAGCTGGGCAAGAAAATCCTGTGGCCGCTGGATCTGGTCACGCTGGCCGATGCCGCGATGCAGATCCGCGAAACCACGCATAAGATCAGCCCTTTTTCCTTTGACGTGGGCATGGTCGGCAAGCTGATCCCGATGCTGCACACTGCGGGCGGGCACGCCTATCTGGCCTTTTGCCCCGATGACGAACGCGAGGCCCTGCTGGATACGATGCGCCGAACCGGCAAGCCCGAACACGAACTGGCCCATGATCCCGTCGCCATTCAGCAGATCATCGACCGCACCCGCACCCAGGGGTTCGGAACCCGAACCGAAGGATACAAGGGGCACACCTGCTCGATCTCGATGCCTGTCTACCAAGAGAGCCGCCCGATTGCCTCGCTGACGGTGGTGTGTCTGAAATCGGCCATCGGCTATGACGAAATGGTGCGCAAATATGCGCACCGTCTGCGTCGCACCTGCGACATGATCGGGGCTGAGGTGACACGCACGGCCGCCATATAGGCGGCGGCGCTTAGGCCAGAACCGCCGCATAATCGGCCAAAGCCCGCGCCAGTTCCGAAGGCGCAATCGCTGCCGCGACATAGCGATCCGGGCGCACCAGCAAAATCTGATCACGATGCGTGCGCAGGGATTTCGCACGCCCGTCCTGTGTACCGCCCCCCGGCAAGCCCCGCAGATCAACCGCGCCCCAGGACAGCACCGTTTTCGACAGCGGCAACCCGCCCAGTTGATCCTGCACCAACCCCGCCAAAGCATCCGCTCCGGCCTGATCCTGCGCGATCAACGCAAAGCCCGCGCCCAGCAGCATATCCAGTTTCTGAACGCCCTGCGCCGTGTCTACATCGGGCTGAGCGATCATCTCACCCACGATCGAGGCCTCGAAGGCCTGCGCCTTCAGATCCAGAAACAGGCCCCGGTCATATCGCGGGCGGGGTTTGAATTTCATTTTCAGGAAATAGTCCTGCACCGCCGGGAATGGCACCAAGGACTTCATCAATTGCTCGCGAAAGGCCAGTTCCTCCTGGCCGATGGGCATCACGATATCGCCCATCACCACGGCCAGCTGGATCATCGCCCAGGCCGGATCGCGCCGTTCGTCAAAATAACTGTCCAAGGCGGTATCCCCCGCCCCGCCCTTCACCACCGAGGCCAGCTTCCACGCCAGATTCCACGCGTCCCGCAGCCCCGCATTCATCCCCTGCCCGGCAAAGGGTGGCGTCAGATGCGCGGCGTCTCCGGCCAGCAGAATGCGCCCTTCACGGAACTTGTCGGCAATGCGCGCGTGGAAGGTGTAAATTGTTTTGCGAATAATATCGGCATCCGTGATCGTACGAAACGGCGCCAGCAATTCAGCCACGAAATCGGCCTCAAGCACCTGTTCGTGGGTTTCCCCCGGCAGCAGCATGAACTCGTACCGACGGCCGCCATGAGGCGCGGGCACCGACACCGTGGGACGTTTATTGGAACAGTGAAACCACGAATGGCGCACCTCATCCGGGTCATTCAGCGTGTCGATCACAATCCAGTCCTGCGCATAGGTCGAGCCCTGCATCGCAATGCCCAGGCTTTCCCGAATCGGGCTGCGCCCCCCGTCCGAGGCCACTACATATTGCGCGCGAATGCTGTGCTCGGCCCCGTCAGCGCCCCGCACCACCACGGTGATGCCTTCGCCGTCCTGCGTCAGGCTTTGCACCTCGCTGTTGAATTGCGCCGAGCAACGATCCGTCGTTTTCAGACAGTCATGCAGCGCGTATTCCATTTCCGGCTGATTGATGAAATGCCGCTTGGCAAAACCATAGGTTTCCGGCCCCGATCCGACCTTGGCAAAGGTCGTGCCAGCGTCATCCACATAGGCCGCGCCCTCGCCGGGGATTGTGCCCGCGACATAGGTTTTGTCCGCCCCGAACACCTGCAAGGTGCGCGCCCCTTCGTCATCCAGCACAATGGCGCGAGGGATGTCCATGGGGGCGCTGTTGCGCTCCAGAATGATCGAGTCCACCCCGTATTCGGCCAGCAACAGCCCGGTGGTCAGGCCCGTCGGCCCCGCGCCAACGATCACAACGGGAATCTCGGTGGGATAGGCGGTCATGTTTAGTGCTCCTCCGCTCGCCCGCAGCTTTGCGCGGGCTGTCTGTCATTGTCGGCTAAAGAACGAAACGCGCGCGCCGCCCGCTACGGTTTCGTAGGCGCGCGTTCGCTGTGTGAACGCGCTCAGCCATGCGCCAGCGCCCGGTCCGCCGCCGGGCGCGCCCGCAGCCGTGCCAGCAAGGCGCGCAGGTTTTCCGCCATCGGCAGCCCGCCCTGATCCGCCCACCGCAGCAGGTAAAACACCGCACCCTCGACGATGCTCAGCCGTCCGAACAGGAATTCCTGATCGCCCAGACGTTCGGACAGATAGGCCAGGCCCTTCTCCACCTCGGCGCGGCCATGGGCCTGTAATGCGGCCTGTCCTGCCGGATCGGCCAGGAATTTCTGAGGCACTTTCAACAGGGTAAAGCCGCGCATATGCAAACTGCCCACCAGGAAATCCAGCATCTCCAGCATCCGTGCCTGCTGTTCCAGATCGTCCCCGATCAGCCCCGTCTGCGGATGCGCACGCCCCAGCCAGAACGCGATCGCCTGAAATTCTGTCAGGACCGAGCCATCCGCCCGCCGCAGCGCAGGCACCTTGCCCTTGGGGTTTTGCGCGCGATATTCAGGGGTTAGCTGCGCCTTGGTTTTCAGGTCAATGATCTGCACGTCATACTCTGCGCCGATCTCCTCCAGCAGAAATGCGATCCCGTCCGAGCACGACCCAGGCGCATGAAACAGCCGCATCATAGCGCCAACCGCTTGCGCGCCTCCGCGCAGGTGGCCAGATCAAAGCCCAGATCCTCCAGCATCCGCCGGCCCTTGGTGACCATCGCCGCGTTGGACGGAGCCAGTTCACCGCGTGACAGCCACACGGCGTCCTCCAGCCCGATGCGCACCTGCCCGCCCGCGATGGCCGACATGGCCAGCATCGGAAACGCCCACCGGCCCGTGCCAAAGCCCGTCCAGATCGCGCCCTCGGGCAGCAGGCCGCGCGCATATAGCAATGTCTCGGGCGAGGGCTGGAACCCGTATTTGATCCCCATCACCAGCGAACACAGCGGCGCCGGGCGCAGGCTGCCCTCCTTGATCAGATCGTTCATCAGGGCGATGTCACCGCTGTCGAACAGCTCCACCTCGGGGCGCACCCCGGCGTCATAGATCATGTCGGCCATGGCCCGCACATTCGCAGGCGTATTGATCACCACCTCGCTGCCAAACACCATTGTGTTCAAGTCCAGCGTGGCGATGTCGGGGCGGATCTGCACGATATGTTCGACCCGTTTTTCGGGCACCAGCAGGTTGGTGCGCGGTCCGGCCTTGGCCGGGTCGTCCTCGGACGGGTGATAACGCCCGCCATTGCCCGTGGTCAGGTTGATGATCAGCTCGTCAGTCACATCGCGGATGCGCTGCACCACCTCGGCGTACAGCGCCACCTCCATCGAGGGCAGTTCCGTCCCCGGATCGCGCACATGAATATGCACAATCGCCGCCCCTGCGCGCCAGGCATCCAGTGCCTGCTGCGCGATCTCGGCCGGGGTAATGGGCAGGTTAGGGTTATGCGTGCGGGTGGTGAAATTGCCCAGCAGGGCACAAGTCAAAATGACAGAGGACATGCGAACCGGGTCTCCTCTTCGCGGGTTCGTGGGTTTGGGTATCATCCGCCAATCCCGCACGCGCCCCCACGCTGACTTGCGCATGCTTCACTCTGTGAACGGATCAGACCCGCGCCGCGCGCCCCCACAGGCCCGCGATCCCCGCACAAACCACCAGCAGAAACACCACCGATCCGCCCAGCCCCCAGCGATCTGCCGCCAGGCTCAGCCCCAGCGCCATCACCGAGGTCGAGGCCGTGACCGCCACCATCCACAGGCTCATGATGCGCCCGCGCAGGTGGTCCTCCAGCCCCGATTGCAGCCCGATCTGAAGGCCCACGGCAACATAGGTGCCGCAAAACCCCGTCACCACAGCCGCCGCCAGAGCCGCCGGAAAAACCGGCGCCCAGACCAGCGCAATCGCCCCGGTAAATCCCAGCGCCAACGCCGCCCAACGCCCTCGGCCCTGCGCCAGCAGCCGTGCCCCCGCGCCCACTTGCACCAGCGCCGCCACCAGCGCCCCCGCCCCGATGGCCGAGGTCAGCAGGCCCAGCCCCTCGGCCCCGCGCTGGAACTGGCCGTCCGCGATCAGCGCCAGCAGCTCCATCACCGCGCGCACCGGGCCCAGCCCGGCCACCGACAGGATCAGCACCGCCCGGATCGGCCCCGGCCCTAACGCATGGCGCAGCCCGGCCCGGAAATCCGCCCATAGCGCCGTGCCACCGCCAGCCCGGACCTGTCGGGGCTGCAACCCGCCCTGCAACAGAAGGTTCGGCACGAACAGCGCAATCACCACCAGCACCGTCACCTCGGCCCCGATCCGCGCAATCAGCACCCCACCCAAAGCCGGCGCAATCGTCCGCCCCAGGTTGAAGTTCAGCGCCGACAGCGCCACGACTGACCCAATCAGCCGCTTATCCACCAACCGCGGCCCGATGGATTGGCGCACGGGGTGATATAGCGCCAGCACCACGCCAAAGCTCAGCGCAACAGCCAGCAGAACCGGCGGCGTCAACACCCCCGCCGCCATCGCACCCAGCATCAGAACCGGACACACCAGCAACCCCACAGAGACCCAGCGAAACGCGCGCTTGATGTCAGAGCGGTCCGTCACAGCCCCCATGATCGGCCCCGCCACCGCGACGGGCAGCAGGCTGGCCGCCGCCACCAGCCCCACGAACGAAGCCGCGCCGGTCATGTCCCAGGCCAGCCACGACAGCAGCACGCGGAAAATCCACATCCCGTTCACACCAGACACCGCCCCGGCATAATAGCGACGGAACATCGGCACGCTTAGGGCGGTTTCAGCCATCCTGCGCCTCCGATGCCTGCCCTGCCGCCCTAAGCGCCGCGATCATATGCACCGGGTCAGGAACCGAGCGCGCAAAGAACGTCATCCCCAGCGTCGCCACCAGCCGCCCCTGCGCCCACACCGGCACCGCCAGGGTCGAGGTCTGCGGCCCCACCGACGGATCGCGCCGGGCAAAGCCGCTGGTGCGCACCCCGTCCAGAATCTGCTCTAGCCTGGGGCGGGAAAAATCCGGGGCGGTGCTGGGCAGGCGCTCGATCACCCCCAGCAGGTAGTCGCGTTCCTCATCCGGGCAGAAGGCCAGATAGGCGCGGCCATGCGCCCGCCGCGCCAGGCTCAGACGCCGGTTGATCGTGGAATGGATGTGCGCCAGCGGACTGGCCGGGATCGTGCTGTAACGCACCACCATCGCATCCCCGTCCAGCGTCGCAATCGAGGCCGGCCACAGCCATTCGCGTGTCAGCGCATCAGCCCGCGCCGCCAGCCGCTCCAGCGCGGCGGGCAGCCCGTGATGGCCCGCGCTCAGCGACAGCACCTTATCGGTGACGCAATAGCCCGACAGCCGGTCCACCTGCCGGACATAGCCCAGCTGGATCAGCGTCTCCAGCGCCCGTACCAGCGTGGCGCGTGGCAGGCCCGTCCCCGCCGCCAGATCACGCAAACGGGTGATCGGCTGCCGGTTCAGCAGTTCCAGCACAACAAAGGCCTTCTCGACCGATTGCACCGCCTTGTACGACGCCATACCGCCCCCTTTCCTGCCCGTCCCATACGCCCGCCCGCGCCCGCGCGCATCCCCAAAGAGAGCCATGTTTCACCTGGTGAAACAAGCTTTCGGGCACCGCGCCGATCCGCACAAGGCCGATTACGTCTTGAAGGAACCAACCCAAGGATACCCTATGTACGACCCCTCCGATCCGCGCGCCGCATTGATCCGTACCGCCAAACCCTCCGGCCCGTTTTGCGCGCCGCAGGCTGGCGATTTTTCGACCCTGACGCCAGACGAAACCGGCCCGGCGCATAAAACCTGGTACTGGCGCGCGCAGGCCGTGATTGCCTGCTGTATCGAGCTGGATGGTGAACTGACCATCAACCGCCCCGCCCAACCGGACGAATATGTCGCCCTGACGCTGGACGACATCACGCTGGACATCACCGCAGGCGAAACCCGCACCATCCCCGGCAACCACCTGACAATCCTCCCCCCCGGCGCCAGCACGATCATCGCGCGCGGCACCGGCACGCTGACCTTGCTGTTTTCGCCCCGCGCCACCGATCTGGCCGCGAAATGCCGCAACACGCCCGAGCATAACCCGCGCATCCCCGCCTTTCAGCCCTGGCCCGACCCGCCCGAAGGCTTCAAAATCCGCGCCTACGATCTGAACATCGCCGCCGAACCCGGCCGCTTTGGCCGCATCTTCCGCTGCACCACGATGATGGTGAACGTGCTGGACCCGCGCATGGGCCCCCGCGACCGCACCAAGGTCTCGCCGCATCATCACGACGATTTCGAGCAAGTCTCGCTGGCCCTGCGCGGGGCGTTCAGCCATCTGATGCGCTGGCCCTGGACGCCCAATATGGACCACTGGATCAAGGATAAGGCAGTGGAGGTCGGCAGCCCCTCGGCCACCGTGATCCCGCCTCCCGCGATCCACACCAGCCTGTCCACGGGCCCCGGCGAGAACCAATTGATCGACATTTTCGCGCCGCCCCGGCTGGATTTTTCCCTGAAACCCGGCTGGGTTCTGAACGCCGCCGATTACCCCCTGCCCGCCCATGCCGGAGGCCAAAATGTTTGACGCCGATCGCCTGCACCTGACCCGCATTCTGGAAACCCAACTGCACGATTACTGGTACGACGTAGATTTCAACTGGGGCCGCACCGCGCATCTGTATTACACCCAGGACGGCGTGTTCGAGGCGTCCTCGGGCAGCCTCTACGAGGGGCGCGAGGTTATCAAATCCTTCTACCAATACCGGCTGGATCGGGGGGCGCGCACGGCCGTTCACTCGGTCAGCAACTTTCGGGCCTTCCGCACCGGGGCGACCACCGCCACCAGCACCTGGTATATGCAGCTTTTCGCCTGCGACGGCACCCCGCCCCACGAAAGCGCCCCGCCCATTCTGCTGTCCGCGATGGAGGATAAGCACCTCCAGCAGCCCGATGGCACCTGGCTGTGCCAACACCGCCTTTTCAAGACCCTGTTCAAGGGCGGCGTCCCCACCACCCGCCTGCCCGGCGTGCCAATGAAAGGCCCCGAATGACCCGCACATTTACCACCCGCTTCACCGCCCGCCGCGGCCTGCTGGGCAGTTTCCTGAAAACCCCCGCGGCGCAACCCGTTGAAATCCTGTCGAAAACCGGCCTAGATTTCATCGTCATCGACGAAGAGCACGCCCCCTTCAACCCCGAAACCGTGGATCACATGATCCTGACCGCCCGCGCCACCGGCATCGCGCCCTTAGTGCGCGTGCCCAACACCGACGCCATCCTGCGCGTTCTGGATTGCGGGGCCGAGGGGGTGCTGGTGCCGCATGTGTCCACCCCCGAGAAGGCCGCGCAGATGGTCGATGCCTGTTTCTACCAGATCGGGCGGCGGGGCTTTTCGCCCTCGGGCCGTGCGGGGGCGTATGGCGGCGTGAAGCGCTGGGACCACATGCGCGATCAGGACGCCACTATCGCCGCCATCGCCATGATCGAGGACGCCGAGGCGCTGGATCATCTGGACGCGATCTGCGCCACGCCGGGCCTGACCGGCCTGTTCATCGGGCGCGGCGATCTGACCGCCGCGCTGAAGGCCGATGCCCCCACAGATGCCATCGTCACCGATGCCGTGTCCGCCATCCTGTCCGCCGCCAAACGCGCGGGCAAACCCGTGATGATGATGGTCGAAAGCCCCGCCCTGGCGCAGGGTTTTGCCGATCAGGGGGCCACGGCCTTTATCACCGGCTCGGACCAATCCTATCTGAAACGCGCAGCCGCCCAGGCCGCTGCCGACTACGCCGCCTTCCGTCACGGAGACTGACATGCCCCTGCCCACAGCGAACCCAAACCCGCCCTTCAACATCACCCGCGCCAGCCATGTCGTGCTGACCAGCGCCGATCTGGACGCCACCCGCGCCTTCTATGAACAGGCGCTGGGGTTCGACGTGACCGACCAGACCAGCGACCGGCTCTATCTGCGCGGGATCGAGGAGCGCGGCCACCACTCGATGGTGTTCCACAAACAGGACGGCCCGCGCCAGTGCCTGCGCATGGGCTACCGGATGTATACCGATGATGACATCCGCGCCGCGCACGATCATTTCCTGGCCGAAGGGCGCGACGCCAAGCTGGTCCAGATCGAGCATCAGGGCCTGACCCTGCATGTCACCGATCCCGTCGGCGTGCCTCTGGAATTTGTCGCCACGATGGAGCAACGCCCCCGCGCCCTGCAACAGTTCCACCGCCATCGCGGCGGCAAGCCCATGCATTTCGACCATACGCAGATCTACTCGCATGACGTGCCCGCCGCCATGCACTGGTACATGGGTCTGGGATTCCGCCTGACGGAAATCATCGGCCCCGAGGGCGTTTCCGAGCCCCCCGCCGTCTGGCTGCAACGCAAGGGTGGCACGCAGGACGTGGTTTATAACACCGCGCCGGGTCCGCAGTTACACCATTGCGGCTATCACGCGCCGGGGATCGCGGACCTGATCCACGCCGCCGATACCGCCGCCGCTTTGGGATTTGCCAAATCCGTGGAACGCGGGCCGGGGCGACATGGGATTTCCAACGCGCTGTTCATGTATTTCCGCGACCCCGACGGCCACCGGGTGGAACTGTTCACCGACCATTATATGGCCATCGACAGCGATTTTCAGGTCATCCGCTGGGATCCCAAAGACCCCGCCAAAGCGCAGACCTGGGGCCTGCCCGGCACCCGCCGCTATTATACCGAGGCCGCGCCCTTCGCCGGATCGGACATCCGGAAACCCGCTGGCGCAGGCGCGATCCTGACGCTGGAGGACCACCTGACCGAAGACGCCAAACGCCCCTATACCTGACCTGCGGACAAATACCCGCAACCGCCCTTAGACAGGCCGCGAGGCCGGTCAAACGATCGGCGCACTGATGTCCACAGCGGTGCCGGCCGGGTCTCGTAGCATCAGGCGCCGCTGACCATAGGACAAATCGGTTGGCCCTTCGATAATTTCAGCCTGCATAGCAATTGCCTGTCTTTGCACGTTCTCGACGGACGCCACCACAAAGGTCAGGATAACACCGGATGGGGCGGCTGCCACGCCCTTGGGGATTGTGTCGTGGTTTCGGTCCAGAATACCAAGCTCGAAACCCGGCATTTCCTCATGAGCCAAAATGACAAACCAGCCAAAATCCCCGGTCCGGCTCATGCCCAGTAGCTGTTCGTAGAATTGTGCTGTCGCGGTGACATCGCTGGTCAGTATATTTGAAAAAGCGCGCTTCACGGTTCAGTTCCTCCAACGACATACACAGGTGTATCTTGCCTACAGCATACATTAGTGTATGTCTAGGCCATGACTGATCGCGCACTGACCGCCGAAGACTGGCTGAACCTGGCTTTGCAAGAGCTGAAAGAACACGGTTACACCGCTTTAAAAGCCCAGCCTCTGGCCAAGAAACTGAACGTGACCCGTGGCAGTTTCTATCATCATTTCGAAAGCCTTGAGGCCTTTCATACGGCTGTGATCGCGCATTGGTCCAAAAGCACCAGCGGCCAAATGGCCCAAGAGGCACAGGACATCGGCGAAGCGCATGAAGCTCTGGACAACTTGCTTCAGAAGACACTTTGCTCGGGCGAGGCCCTGGAACGTGCGATCCGGTCCTGGTCCACAGTCACACCTTTCGTGGCCGAAGCCGTGGAACGCGTCGATCAGGAACGGATCGGCATTGCCGAGACGCTTTTGCACAAAGCCGGCGTGCCCAGGCCGGTTGCAAACGCGCGCGCCAAGGTGCTCTACTGGGCTGCAATCGGGCGCCTGATGCTGCCGTTTCCGCAGAACAATGTGTTGTCATGCCCCGAAATCTCGGGGCTGGCCGCGCTTATGACAAGGAAATGAATTCAGGCGGACACTGACGCAAAAAGAGGCCCTGCACGCCCAAAGTTGGCGAACAAGGCATGGCGCCCTGTTCGCGTTTCAGCCAGATTATCCCGCCGAAAGGGCAGCATATACGGCGCTTTCGAAGTCGGTATACCCAGGAAAAGAGACGCCATCGGCAAACGGCAGGATTTGGGTGGCCCAATAGCCTCCGATCCCGTTTTGACGATCAATCCAGTAGTAGCTGTTCGCCAGCCCCGCCCAACCAATCGACCCGGCCGGCCGGCCCGTCGGCGCGTCTTCTGAGTTAACCATGAAGGTATAGGCCCAATCCTTCTTCAGACCGGGCCAGAATTCGGCATCGTTGGAAAGCGACGGAATGACACCGGGAAGCATTGTAACCTTCTGTGGCGGCACCAGAGCCCCTTTGACAGCCCATTCAACGGTTTCCGGCGCAAGCACCCGCCCGTGCGGACCGGCCCCATCGTTCAGCCACATCCGAATGAATTTCATATACTCCGGCACCGTCGCATACAGACCATGGCCCCCCATATCAATTTCAGGGTTATCGGGCAGCGCGAAATCATCCATCGGGGTCAGGCTGCCATCTGCACCACGCGCGTGAATGGTGGCGGTGCGCGTCTTCATCTCTGGCGTTCGGGTAAAGGCGATGTCCTCCATGCCCAGAGGGTCAAAAACGCGGTCCCGCATGACCTCGCCCAGCCTTTTGCCACGAATGCCTTCGACCACCTGCCCGACCCAATCTATATTGGTGCCGTATTCCCATTTTTCACCCGGATCGAACAGCAGCGGCGTCTCGATGGACGCGCGCGACGCACTGACAACCGAAGGCTGACCATGATCTTCGGCCAGACGTTTGTAGACCTCATTAAAGAAATCATAACCAAACCCGCCCGTGTGCAGCATAAGCTGACGAGTTGTGACATCGGTCTTGGGCGCGCGCAGACGGGACGTGCCGTCGGCCTCGAACCCCTGGATCACCTGAAGCTCTCCGATCGCCGGGGCGTATTCCCTGGCCGGAGCATCAAGATCAAGCAGCCCTTCCTCGACGCATTGCAGGGCCGTCGTGCCCGCGATGGCTTTGGTGGTCGAGAAAATGGCAAAGACCGTATCCTCGGTCATGGGGTGCCCCCCGATCCGGCGCGCGCCCGATGCGCCGGAATAGATGTCGCCCTCACGATCCGTGACCATGGCAACAACGCCGGGCACGCGCGCAGCGCCCGAGGTCGAACTATCAAGAACCGCGTCGCAGCGCGATTTGATGTTGGAAATATCGCTATCTTTCATTGGTTCCTCCCTTGAAACACAAGGGAATCTATCGACCGTTTGCGCTGGCGACTGTCCCCAACCGGCACAGGCTGTTCGATTTCGGAAGCAAAATCAGCGCCGCGCCCCGTGCCTGCCGCTGCGGCGCGCGCGCGTTTGCGAGGGCAATTCACCGAAACGCGCACGATAGCGGCCGGCCAGCGCGCCAAAGTTGGAAAACCCCCAGCCCGCGGCAATCTCGGTCACTGTCAGGTCTGCGGGGGCGGCCACCAAATCGGCGCGCAACCCATCGAGCCTGCGGGCCGCAAGGAACGCCCGCGGAGACAAACCCCGGAAGCGTTGGAACCCCCCTGACAGCGTGCGCGCAGAAACGCCCACACGCTGCGCCACGTCACCGATGGTGGGGGCGTCGCGGGCTTCGGCCTCGAAAATCTCCTCGGCGCGGCGGACATAGCCGGGGGCTGCGGCACGAGCCCCATCTTCGAGCTTCAGACCAGCACCCGCCGCCCACTGGCGCAACAGTTCCACGCAAAGGATTTCTTCGATGTGACGCGCCAGCGCGGCATCAGCACAGAGCGCCCCCGAACGCGTCAGTGCTCGGGCTGCATAATCCAGCAGCGCGGGCCAGGCCGTGTTCCCTCCACCGATCTTGACACGGCTTGTCCAAAGCCGGTCATCCGGAACGAAACCAAGCCAACGCTCGGCGGTCTCTTCCATGACAGCATGTGGAATCGTCAGATTAAGCTGCATGTGATCCGGGGCGGCCTCCAGCCAGTATTCGGCCCGCGAACAATCAACGACAAAGCTCTCGCCCTCGCCCGTACTGACAGAGCCGCCATCGGTTTGGTGATCCAAGGCCCCCCTGATGGTATTCAGGACAAGGATGTTGCCGGCCTCGGGGTCAAACCTGTCAAGATGAATGCCGGTGCCATAGGAAAACCGTGTCATGGTCATCCGCCCTGCCTGTGCCGAGATCAACGTGGCATCAGGACGGGACAACCGATCAAGCGGCCGCACACGATAGGGCATGTAGACCGAATTGCAAAACGCCTGCACTTCGTCCCAATCGGTCGAATGCGTGTGGTCGCCGTGTTCGATTGCATCACCAATGGCGTCACACAAAAGAGCTTGTTCCAGCAAGGCTCCCTCCTCCCTGAGAGAGTGATGTTCAGGGGTCATAACATGCTTGCCCGGCTTTACCTAGCGTTGGGCACACCCGCGCCCAAAGACCACACGGCCGCATATGGCCGGGGATCTGCCGCGGCCTGTTCGCGTTTGAACCTTTCCCCCTCAGGCCGGCACTCATTGGCAAAGGCCCTCCGGTTGGGGCCGCCAGATCGCTGCCATAATCGGAGTGCGCATCCCATGATCAAATGGATCGGCCTGTTTTTTGCCCTTGTCGTGCTGTCTGCCCCTCTGATCTGGCAAATTGCCCGCACGGCCGAGCCCGGTGCCACAGCAACCGCAACACCGCCCGCGACGGTGGACGCCAATACCGTTGCCGCGCTTGGGGCCGAAATTGAGGCGCTGAAACAGGATGTTCAGGCATTGCGCAGCCGGGTGGACGGGCTCGATTCTCGGACGGCGATCGGTCTTTCCGCCGCCAGCCAGGCCCGCGCGCCCCGTTCCCAGCCACAGGCCGCCCCGCCCTCTCGTTCCGGCGACACGCCCCAGGCTGACGGTTTGCGCAACAGTTTCGATCAGATCGTGCTGATCGGCGACCGCCGCAACGCCAATGAAGGGCTGACTGTCGCCTCGCCCTCTTTTCTGCGCAACACCTTCGGTCTGCCCCGGCCCGACCTGACCCAGAAATGCCAGCCCATGTCCAATCCGCGCCTGCGCGCCCTGCTCAGCACGGAAGATGTTGGCCCGATCCGCGTCCGGATGCTGAAGCCCGCGATTGCCTCGCTGCGCAAAGTTTTCGCCGAGGTGCAGGCCTTTGAACCCGAGCTGTATGACAGGCTTGCCTCATCCGGGTCGCTGTGCGTGCGGCTGATCCGCGGGTCTTCGTCTTTTGCGTCGGCCCATGCCTATGGCCTGGCAGTAGACATCAATATCGGTGGGGCTCTTGATAATTTCGCCGATGGCAAAACCCAGCTTGGCCTGATCCTGATGGCCGATTTTTTCCACAGCGAAGGATGGATCTGGGGGGCCGGGTTCGGCCGCGAGGATTCCATGCATTTCGAGGTCAGCCGCGAGAAAATCCAAGAATGGCGGGAACTGGGGCTCCTTTAATCGGAGCGTGAACCTTTTTGCCGGCTGGCCGCACTTACCCATCAAACGGATCTGCAAACAGGAGACGACCAATGGCCAATTTCAACGGCAGTTACCAAGTCGAATGGGAAGACCGCGTAAAATACTTCAACAAAGAAGCCAAGCTTACCCAGACCCCCGTTATCAAGACGGTTTGGGCTCCTAAGGTCTATAACCCCTTCTACAAGAAGAAAAAGATCGAGGATACCAAGCTGCAAAAGGTCTTTGGCCATTTGGACAAGACCTATACCAACATGTTCCGCGTCCCGCCCAAGGAATTCAAACTTGCCGCCCAGGAGTTCAGAAAAGCCATCGAAGCGGCAATTCGTCAGGGCAATAAGTCACTGGCAGAGATAAAAAAGCAGTTGGAGGCCAAGAACGAGGTCAAAATGATGACCGCGACCGAAAGAAAGCAGCACGAAAAGAATGTCGCGAACCTGAGCAAACTCTATCAGCGGGATTTGGAGTCTGTCATCTATACGGCCCAAGCCGCCTTGTTCAGGGAAGTGAAACTGCGCAACGAAAAGGGCGAAAGAGACGAACCAGGGCGCGCACGCTTAGCGACTGATGCCAAGGCACGCAAAAAAGCGATTCACTCCACGATCGTCAAGGGCCTGGCCTGGTTGAACAAACTGGACCGCGATCCCACGGTAGATAACTTCAACGTGGGGTTTGGGAATGTCTGCCGCGATATTACCTCTCAGATCGAACTGTGCCGCGAAGTCTTTACCACGCCGCATGACAAAAAGATGTTTGATACCGCCGACAAGCTTCTTGTGCCTTTTGGCGACTACAGAAACCATCTGCGCGACGAGGTGGGGCCCGAGGGGGTCATGGAGACCTCGGCCAAAATGCGCAAGGTCATGCTGGCGCTGGAACAATGGGTCAAGTCCGTCAAGTCATGATCCACACAACACGGCGCACAGACCCGCGGCAGCCCCCTGCCGCGGGTTTTCCTTTTGCGGGGCACCGTTGCGCTGATTTATGCCAAAAAACTGACCGTCCAGTATAAATACAACGGTTTTCAAACGCTCTTTTCAACGCTCCGCCCCCCGCAACTGCCGCAAGGTCAACTTCGCGATACACCCCTCCCGCGTACCACGTCGCAAAAAATCCAACAGAGCCGTGAACCTCCGGGCCGTTTCCGGGGACTAACGCTTAAGGACGAGGTTAGAGACCCCACAATGCGAAAGCCAAAGCTAATATCGAGAAAGGGCACTGCGGCCAGCGCACCGACTGACGATGCGCTGCTGGCGGCAATCGCCCAAAGCGACATCACCGCCTTCGAACAGTTGCACCGCAAGTATTTCCCCAAGCTGATGCATTTTGCCCGGCGCATCACGTCGAATTCCGAAATTGCCGAAGAGGTCGCCAATGACGTGCTGATGACCGTCTGGCGCACCGCCGATCGGTTTGAAGGGCGCTCAAAGCCCTCGACCTGGATCTTCGGTATCGCCTATCGTGTGGCGATGAAGCAGCGTGGCCGTAATGAACGCCACGCCGGCAATATCGAACTGGACGAAGGTCTGGTCGCGGATGGCATCGACACCGAACAGACGGTTATCCGCAGCCGAGATCTGGCACGCGCCATGGCGCAGCTCAAACCCGAGCAGCGCGCCGTGGTCGAGCTGACCTATTTCAACGGCTATCTCTATACCGAGATCGCCGAAATCCTGGACTGCCCGGTGGGCACCGTAAAGACGCGGATGATGACCGCGCGGCGGCACCTGCGGAAAATCCTCAACGAAGGCGAAGAAGTGACGGCCCCCAATGAGCATAAAGTTGCCTGAATCCACCGACTCCGGCGCGCCGGAAGATACCGATACCATTCGGGAACTCATTCCCTGGTACGTGAACGGAACCTTGCCCGAGGATGAGACGCGTCTTGTCGAGGATGCGGCCAAGGCCGACCCCGGTATCGCCCGCGAAATCAGCCAGCAACGCACCCTCGCTAAGAAGGTCGCGACCGAAGACCCTTTTGACGTGCCCCTCGAACGCAGCTGGGAAAACCTGCGGGCCCAGGCATTGGCCGACATTGCCGCCCGCAGCCCCGCCACCCCCTGGTATCGGCGGTTGCTTGGCCGGATCGAGGGGCGCATTGTTTCGGCCATCGGTGCCGCGGCCCTGGCCTGCGCTGCGCTTGTCCTGGTGGTGCAGATACAGGGGCCGGGGAACGACGACTTCATCACCCTGACCGCCCCGCCCGACGGAACCGAGCAGGTGATCAAATTCCAGCCCAGCGGACAGCCCGATGCCAAGGCTCTTGCCGCTTTGGGTGTTCTGTCCATCCATGGCCCGTCCGAATCCGGGGTCTACACCGCGCTGGTGGCCGAAGATGCCGATATCGCGGCCATCGCCCGTGCCATGATGGCCCGCGAGGATATTCTCTTTGCCGCGCCCGAGGGCAGCCAATGACCCGCGTTATCCTGCTGTTCGTGGCCCTGCTGGCCGGTTTTCTGTCTCGGCCCGCGCAGGCGCAGGACTGGCGGCTGGTGGATGCCAACGCCATCTCTCCCGGTGCTTATATCGTGCTGACCATCCCTACAGATACGCCCGAGACCCTGACCGCGGTCGCCGCCGCCCTGTCCGAAGACTATGACATTCCGCTGACCGCCGAATGGCCGCTGAATTCCATTTCTGTCCTCTGCCTTGTCTATGATGCCAGCGCCAGCCCCGATATCGAAGCGCTGCTGACCGCGCTGCGGCTGGATACCCGTGTTCGCACCGCGCAGCGCGTCCGGGGCTATTCCGTTTCCAGCAGCCAGGGGGCCCGCTCGCTCTTGCCGGCGCAATGGGCGATGCACCGGATGAATGTTCTGGCCGCTCATGCCGCCAGCACCGGCGCAGGTGTGCGTGTCGGTATCGTCGATAGCGCCATCGACCGGACCCACCCCGACCTGAGCCACCGCATGGCCGACACCCGTGATTTTGTCTCGGTCATCGCCACCCAACAGGCCGAGGATCACGGCACAGCCGTCGCCGGTGTGATCGGCGCCGACGCGCAACAGACCGGCCTTTTGGGTGTTGCTCCGGGCTCGGAGATGGTGGGGCTGCGTGCCTGCTGGCAAACCGACACTGGCGGGCAATGCAACAGTTTTTCGCTGGCCCGTGCAGTAAATTTCGCCATCCTCAATGGCATTGACGTGCTTAACATGTCCCTCGGCGGACCGGACGATCCGCTGCTGACCGAGCTGATCGAGGCCGCAATGGCCAAGGATATGGTCGTCGTGGCCGCCGCTGGCGAAACCGAGGAAACCGTGTTTCCCGCATCGCTGCCTGGCGTGATCGCGGCGGGCCGGGCCGGGCCGGGGCGCATCCCCGCGCCGATGACCGACATCCTCAGCACTGCGCCGGGCGAAAGCCACCGCTATGTCTCGGGCTCTTCTATCGCGACGGCCCATGTGTCCGGTGTCGCTGCGCTGGTGCTGGCGGGTAATCCCGACATGCCCACGGCCGATGTGGGGCCGCGCCTTCTGTCTGCGGTGGACGACGCCCCGCAGGGCCCAATGCTGGATGCCTGCCGCGCCGTTCTGGGCAAGGAGTGCGCAGAATGAAGCCAATCACGATCCTGCTCCGCGCCCTTGTGCTGATCGCTCTTGGCCTGCCGTCTTTGGCTCAGGCTCAGGACGACCTGCGCATCATCGCCCTGCTCGTTACCGCGGGCGCGGCGCCTGAACGGGCCGATCAGATGGCCGAGAGCCTGACCCGGATCGACGCAGAAACGCTGCGGGTGACAGACCCCAGCAATGCCGCCCTGCGCGCACAGATGCGCCGCTTTGCCAAAGAGGCCGAACAGTCCGACGCGGCCATCGTCTTTATTGATATGCCGATGGTATCCTTTGAAGACCGGAGCTTTGTTCTGCCCACCGGCGCAGGGCTAGGCCGGCCGACAGATCTGTTCACACAGGCGGTGCCGCTGCGGGCCTTTTCGCGGATCACAGCCCTGTCCGAACGCGGCGGCGCGGTGATTGTCCTGGGCGCCCCCCCGTCCAGCCCGCTGCCCGAAGGCGTGGCCCCCACCAGCACGGCTCAGGCCGCCCAGCCCGGCCTGAGCGAGATACTCTTTGTGCCTGCAAATCAGGCCGATCCGCTGCTGCGCGCATTCGATACGCAGATTGGCAATCCGGTCCGTGTCGATCTGGCGAAAGTGCTGCCCGCCCTGGCCCGCACCCCAGGCGCAACCCTGTCTGCCCCGCCCCCCAGGCCGATCGTTCTGAAGGCCCCCATCCAGGTCAATCCGCAGCCAAAATCAGTAAGCGCCGTCGCCACGCCCGCCCCCGCACCGGCCCAAACGGCCACTCCCGCCGCTGCCGCCCCCTCTGTGGAAGAGCTTGAAATCTTGGAGAAATCTCTCTCGCCCGCGATCATCCGGCGATTGCAGCGGGTCTTGCGCAAACTGGGCCATTACCCCGGCCTGATCGACGGGATCGCGGGCAAGCAAACGCGCTCTGCCATCACCGCATTCCAGGCCGAACGGAGCGAAAAAGAAACCGGATTTCTAACGCCCGGACAGCTAAGCGATCTGCTGGCCCGAACCTGACAACACAGCATTATGAATGGATAGCCGACGATGGGACTCCGCCTGAAATACAACGCCGTCCTGCTTGCCGCTATGGTCCTGGGGATCGCCGGAGCGGTGGGGCTAAGCTATGAAACGGTCCAGCAAAGCGCGACCCGAGACGTGGAACGCGAGGCCCGGCTGATGCGCGCCAATGCCAAGGCCGTGCGGGCCTATACGGTCAAACATATTGACCCGCTGCTGATCGAAGATGGCGCCATCCTGTTTCAACCCGAGGCAGTGACGTCTTTTGCCGCCCGCACCGTGTTTGACACCGTGGGCGCCGAATTCCCGCAATATACCTACAAAGAAGCCGCGCTGAACCCGACAAACCCCGAAGATCTGCCCACCCCGCTGGAACGGGACATGATCGAACAGTTCCGATCAGATTCCACCCTGGACCAGCTCTCGGCCGAGATCGAGGATGAGAACGGACGGTTTCTGGCGATGGCCTTCCCCATCGAGATCGAAAACCCCGGCTGCCTGAACTGCCACTCCACCCCCGACATTGCGCCGCCCGCGATGCTGGATCTTTATGGCAGTGAAAATGGCTTTGGCTGGGAATTTGGCGAAACCGTGGGCGCGCAGATCATCACCGTGCCGACAACGCTGATCGCCCGGCGCGCCGAAGAAACCGCGCTGCTGGTTGGCTCGGCCTTGCTGGCGGCCTTTGGCCTGGTGCTGATCCTGACCAATCTGCTGCTGTCTCGGGTTGTGATCCGGCCGGTAAGATACCTTACCGATATGGCCGAGCGCGTGTCCATGGGCGATTTCAGCGTGCCCGAATCTGCCAGCAAATCGCGGGATGAAATCGGGTCTCTGGCCGGGTCTTTCAACCGGATGCGCCGCAGTCTGGAACGGGCGATGGCGATGCTGGAAAGCAATGAGTGACAAGACCGTCATACGCCACCATGCGCCCATCCGGGTGGGCAAATATCTTCTGCGCGGGAAATTGGGCGAAGGCGCGATGGGGGTGGTCTATGATGCGCATGACCCCGACATTGATCGGCCCGTCGCGATCAAAACGGTGCACCGCCACCTGATCGAGGCCGCCGGCGCCGAGGACTGGCTGGAACGCTTCCCCCGCGAGGCGAAGGCCGCAGGCCGTGTTCTGCACCCCAACCTTGTCACCATCTTCGATTTTCTGGTCCATGACGGGCTGCCCTATCTGGTGATGGAGCGGCTCGAAGCGTCGTCCACGCTCGAAGACCGGCTGGCCGATCCGCGCGGGCTGCCGCTAGAGGACGTCCGCGACATCGTCGTGCAGATGCTGGACGGGCTTGACGCTATTCATGAGGTGGGGATCGTTCACCGCGACATGAAGCCGGCCAATGTCATGCTGGCCAGTGCCGGGCGGCTGAAACTGACCGATTTCGGCATTGCCCGGATCACCAGCGCCGAACGCACCGGCGCGGGCATGATCGGCACCCCCGCCTATATGTCGCCCGAGCAGTTCTCGGGCGGGGATGTCGATGCGCGGGCGGATATTTATGCCGTCGGTGTCGTGCTTTACGAGATTCTGACCGGAAAGTTGCCCTTTCAGAAAGGCGGGATCGAGGCGGTCATGATGGCAGGCAAGGGCCAAGCCCCCGCCGCGCCAAGCGCATGGGTTCCCGACCTGCCCTCCGCGCTGGACGATGTGGTTTTGCGGGCACTGAGCGCCGATCCGGCCGGCCGCTTTGCCAGCGCCGCCGAGATGAAAGCAGCATTTGAAACATCGCTGGCAGGCACCCCCGGCAGCGATGTCACGCTGGTCGCGCGTACCAAGGCCCCGCGCCCGGCCGCAGGCACGATGATCAGCCGCCTGTCCGGCGCGGCGATGTCAGGGTTGGAACAAAGCCTGGTTGCCCGGATCGGCCCCATGGGCCGCATTCTGGCCCGCCGCGCCGCGCAGTCCGCCTCCAGCCAGGATGCGCTGATGGAACAGATCCTGTCCGAGGTCTCGGAAGGGTCCGAACGCGAGGATCTGCGCCGCGCCATCGCCCGGCATCTGTCCAGCAACACAGGCCGCACCGGCACCCCCGCGATCACCCAGGCCGATCTGGCCCATATCATCGCGGCCCTGACCCCCCATCTTGGCCCCATCGCCGGCACCATGGTGCGCCGCCACGCAAGCAGCGCCAGCTCTGCCGAAGACCTGCTGGAGACGCTGGCCGACACCCTTCCTGACGCGGCCGAGCGGGCTGATTTCCTGTCTCGCGTCAAACACCGGCACCCCTGAAAGGACATGACATGATTGACCTCGACAGCTTGCTCTGCACCATAGACGAGCACGCCCCCAGCGGCGAGGATCTCGAATATGATCCTGAATTCAATGCGTTAGAAATCGCCAACAAACCAGGCGAGGAACGGGTGATCGGCGACAATGTGATCCCCGCCGAAGACCCCGATTATGAAAACGTCGCACAGCTGTCGATGTCGCTTCTGGCGCGGTCTCATGACCTGCGGATCGCCGTGATCCTTGCCAATGCAGTGTTGCGCACGGGGGATTTTACCGCTTTTGGCGCGGCTTTGCGGTACATCCATGGCTGTCTGGACAGCTATTGGGACAGCGCGCACCCGCAACTGGACGAGGATGACGGCGACCCGACAATGCGGGTGAACGCGGTGCTGGGCCTGACCGCGCAGGACGGGGTGCTGCGGTCATTGCGGCTGTGTCCCTTGGTCAGCAGCCGGGGCTATGGGCAATTCGGGCTGCGGGATATGCAGATTGCCTCGGGCGATCTGAACGTCCCCGAAAGCGAGACACCCAGCGACCCCCAGACCATCGCTGCCGCCTTCCACGAAACCGATCCCGATGATCTGGCCGCGATGATTGAAACGGCGGATACGGCGCTGGAAACCACGCGGGCGATCTCGGCGATTTTTGACGCGCAGATCGGCGCTGAAGGGCCCGATCTGTCACCGCTGGAGAAGATGCTTTTCGACATCAAACGCCGCATGTCGGCCCATGGCCCCGCCGATCTGACAATCGACATGGAAGAGGACGAGGAAACCGCAGACACCGCCCCCTCTGCCCCCAGCCAGATCACCGCGCCCGGTGCGATCACCTCGCCTGCGGATGTGCGCGCCGCGCTGGACCGGATCATGGACTATTACCGCCGCTACGAACCCTCCAGCCCGCTGCCTCTGGTGCTGGAACGCGCCAAGCGGCTGGTGGGGGCCGATTTCCTGACCATCGTGCGCGATTTGGCCCCCGAAGGCATGAGCAACGTAAGAAATGTCGGCGGCATTGAACCAGATGACGATGACGAGGGCACATACGACTAGGATATGGCCCCTGTGGGTCGATGACAGTCCATCAAAGAGGAAATGATCATGGCCAGCAGCCAGAAATTCATCGCCCGCAACCGTGCCCCGCGGGTTCAGATCGAATATGACGTCGAGGTCTACGGCGCGGAAAAGAGCATCCAGCTTCCGTTTGTGATGGGGGTGCTTTCGAACCTTTCGGGCAAATCCGAAGAACCGCTTCCCGCCGTGGGGGACCGCAAGTTCCTGGAAATCGACGTGGATAATTTCGACAGCCGGATGAAATCCATCAAGCCACGCGCCGCGTTCAACGTGCCCAATACCTTGACGGGTGAGGGCAATCTGTCGGTCGATCTGACCTTTGACAGCATGGACGATTTTTCACCCGCAGCCGTGGCCGAAAAGGTCGAGCCGCTGAAAAAACTGCTCCAGGCGCGAACCGAATTGTCGAATCTCAGCACCTACATGGACGGAAAGACCGGCGCAGAAGAGCTGATGGCCAGGATCATCAACGATCCGGCGCTGCTGAAGGCTCTGAGCTCTGCGCCCGCAGCCTCAACCGAAACCTCCGCCGAATCCGAGGAATAGGCCATGACCGAAACAACACACAGCGCAGCCGAGGCGCCGACCGAAACCCTCTTTGCCAATTCCGACTTCGCGGATCTGCTGCAAAAGGAATTCCGCCCCAAATCCGATCAGGCGCGCACCGCCGTCGAAAGCGCCGTGCGCACGCTGGCCGAACAGGTGCTGGCCAATGAAACGCTGGTCTCGGACGATGCGTTGCGCTCGATCGAAGCGATTGTCGCCGAGATCGACGCCAAGCTGACCGAGCAGGTGAACCAGATCATCCATCATGCCGATTATCAGCAACTGGAAAGCGCTTGGCGCGGGCTGCATTTCCTGGTGAACAACTCGGAAACCGACGAGATGCTGAAGATCCGGGTCATGGACATCTCGAAAAAGGATCTGTCCAAGACGCTGCGCAAATACAAGGGCACCGCCTGGGATCAGTCCCCGCTGTTCAAGAAGCTTTATGAAGAGGAATACGGCCAGTTCGGCGGCGAGCCCTATGGCTGCCTGATCGGGGATTACCATTTCGATCACAGCCCCAAGGATGTCGAGATTCTGGGCGAAATGTCCAAGATCGCCGCCGCCGCCCACGCGCCCTTTCTGACCGGCGCGGACCCGGCCCTGATGCAGATGGACGGCTGGGACGAACTGGCCAATCCGCGCGATCTGACCAAGATTTTCCAAACCCCCGAATATGCCGCCTGGCGGTCCCTGCGTGAAAGCGAAGACGCCCGTTATCTGGGTCTGGCCATGCCGCGTTTTCTGGGCCGGCACCCCTATGGGGCCAAAACCGACCCGGTGGAAGAATTCGCCTTCGAAGAAGACACCAGCGACACCAATTCCGATCAATACTGCTGGATCAACGCGGCCTATGCCATGGCGCGCAACATCAATCGCTCGTTTAGCGAATATGGCTGGTGCAGCCGCATCCGGGGCGTGGAATCGGGCGGCACGGTGGACAATCTGCCGACCCACACCTTCCCCTCGGACGATGGCGGGGTGGACATGAAATGCCCCACCGAGATCGCCATTTCGGACCGGCGCGAGTCAGAGCTGGCCAAAAACGGGCTGATGCCGCTGATCCACCGCAAAAACACCGATACAGCGGCCTTTATCGGCGCGCAGTCGCTGCAAAAGCCGGTGCAATATGACGATCCGGACGCAACCGCCAATGCCAATCTCTCGGCGCGGCTGCCCTATCTTTTCGCCACCTGCCGCTTTGCGCATTACCTGAAATGTATCGTGCGCGACAAGGTTGGCTCGTTCTCGGACCGCGAGTCGATGCAGGAATGGCTACAGGACTGGATCAGCAACTACGTTGATTTCAACGAAGAAAATTCTTCGGACGAGGTGAAGGCGCGCAAACCGCTCGCTTCGGCCGAAGTGGTGGTCGAAGAGGTCGAAGGCAATCCGGGCTACTACAGCTCCAAGTTCTTCCTGCGGCCGCATTACCAGCTTGAAGGGCTCTCGGTCTCTTTGCGGCTGGTGTCCAAACTGCCCTCGCAGACCGAATAACCCCCTAACTTTTCCGTCCCGGCGGGGCGACGACCTGATGAAAGGAACATCCAATGGCCTTTGACGCATATCTTTATTTCCCCGGTTCCAAACTGGTCAGAGGGGAGGTGCTGGACAGCGAAATGAATGCAAAATTCGCCTTTAAACTCAACAGCTTCGACTTTGGCGCAGAGAAACCCACAAGCATCGGCACCGGCACCGGCGGCGGCGGGTCGGGCAGCACCAGCTTTAACGATTTCACCTTTGAAAAGCACACGGACACTGCCTCGAACGGTCTGTTCAACGCGCTGTGCACCGGCCACCATTTCAAGGACGCAGTTCTGGAGCTGCGCCGCTCGGGCGGGTCGAAATCCAAATCGGGCAAGACGTTTTTCCGCATCAGTTTCAAGCTGGTGATCGTCTCTGGCATGACTTGGAACGGCACGGAAGGTGATGAAATGCTGACCGAAAACCTGACCATCAAATATGGCGCAATCAAAACCGAGTACTGGATTCAGACCATCGAAGGCACGATGAAGAAACCTCAATCCGGGGCCGAGGCGATGTGGAGCCAGCAGCTGAACGAGGCTGTCTTCTCGGTCAAGGAAGCCCGCTAAGGGCCGCCCCTGTCTGCGGATGCCCTGCCCTGCGCGCGGCATCCGCCCCCCTTTCCCATCACGAGGCCCGGAACATGACCGCCGAAGACATGCTGAAATCAGGCGATCCCCATGGCGCGCTGGATGCGCTTCGGGACCAGGTGCGCGCCAATCCGGCGGATGCAAAGCTGCGTGTCTTTCTGTTTCAGCTGCTCTGCGTGACCTGCGACTGGCCCCGTGCCGTTCAACAGCTTAAAACCGCCGCAACCCTTGATCCGGCGGCCCAGACGATGGCGCAAATGTACCGCGAGGCGATCGTCGCCGAGGTGTACCGCAACCGCGTCTTTACCGGCAAGGCCACCCCCGGTTTTCGAGGGGATCCGCCAGGCTGGCTGGCCGATCTGGCCCGCGCTCTGACGATGGACATCGCAGGCGATGCGGGGGCGGGGCCCCTGCGCTCTGCCGCGCTGGATCAGGCCCCCGCCACGCCCGGCACGCTGAACGGCGCGCCCTTTGACTGGCTGGCCGACGCCGATACGCGGCTGGGCCCGGTGCTTGAGATCATCCTGAACGGCGCCTATGTCTGGCTGCCCTTTTCCGACATCGCCCGGATCACCATCGACGCGCCCAGCGATCTGCGCGACATGGTTTGGACGCCTGCCACCCTGACCTTGGCCGATGGCACCGACATGATCGGGCTGATCCCCACCCGCTATCCCGGCGCGGCGTTAGAGGGGCCTCATGCGCTGGCCCGTGCCACGGACTGGAGCAAAACCGGAACCGGGCTGGGTCAGCGGATGTTTGTGACGCAAAACGCCGATATCCCGCTTCTTGATGTGCGCGAGATCACGCTCGCGACGCCGGCCGGTCACGATGGCTGATCGCGCCCTTCTTGAACGGTTGCAGCCCTCGCTGCTGGACCGGCTGACCGATGACGCCCCCGAGCACAGCTCTGAGACCGGCGCCGCCTGGATCATTGATGTCACCCGGCTGCGCGAAATCATCCAGCGCGATCTGCACTGGCTGCTGAACACCACCAATTTCGGCACAGATCTGAGCCCAGAAAACCACCCCCAGGCGGCCGGATCGGTGATTAATTTCGGTATTTCCGATGTGTCGGGCAGTGTCGCCACCAATGCCCGCGCCGCCGAAATCCGCGCCGCCATCCGCACCGCAATCGAGCGGTTCGAGCCCCGGCTTCTACCCGGTAGCCTTGAGGTATCCCTGCGGGAAGACGGCGATGCGCGCGGGGCGCTTGTCTCTTTCGATATCCGGGCCGAACTATGGGCGGAACCCGTGCCGCTTGATCTGTATCTGCGCACCCAGCTGGACGTGACCACCGGCCAGGTCACCGTACAAAAGCAGGGCTGACCCGATGGATACGCGGCTTCTGAAACACTATGAGCAGGAACTTGGCTTCATCCGCGAGATGGGCGATGAATTCGCTGCGGCCTATCCTAAGATCGCCGGCCGGCTTGGCATGGGCAGCCTGGAGGTCATGGACCCCTATGTCGAACGGCTGATGGAGGGGTTCGCCTTTATGGCCGCGCGAGTGCAGCTGGAATTATCCCTGCAATATCCAAATCTTACCCAGAATATGCTGGAAATCGTCTATCCGCATTTTCTGGCCCCCGTTCCGTCCATGACAATCGCCCGGATGGAGCCCGACGCCGGTCAGGGCAACCTTGCCGCCGGGGTGACCATCCCGCGTGGCACCCAGCTGCGCGGGCAGGTACGCGGGGGCGCGCAGACTGCCTGTATCTACACGACCGGGCAGGATCTGACGCTCTGGCCGCTTCGCGTTACCGAGGCCGAATATATCGACGCGCGCGGCGATCTGGTTGCAGCGGGCATCGGCCGCCATTCCCCGGCCAGGGCCGCGCTGCGGCTGCGCTTGCACCGCACCGACGGTGCCCCGATCTCCGAGCTGCCGCTGGACCGTCTGCGGCTCTTTCTGGGGGGCAGCGCGGCCCTGCCCTGGCAGCTATACGAGGCGCTTCTGGGGCGCGGGATCGGGTTGGCCGGGCGCTCGACCGATCGGCGCGACGATTGGCTGGAATATCTGGGCGCAGGCATCGAGCCCGTGGGCTTTGGCCCCGATGAGGCGCTTTTGCCGACGCCCGGTGCCTCGTTTGAGGGCTACCGGCTGTTGCAAGAATATTTCGCACTGCCGCAGCGGTTCTTTTTCGTCGATCTGCTGGGGCTTGGCCCCGCGCTTAGCCGGTGCAGCGGCCAGGATCTGGACCTCTATATCCTGATGGAAAGCGGAAATCCCGCGCTTGCCGCCATCACCCCCGACCATTTCGAACTGCACGCAGTTCCGGCGATCAACCTGTTTCGCAAACGCTGCGACCGGGTGCATGTGAATGCCGCCGATGTCGAGCAGGCGGTGATCGTGGATCGAACCGCCCCGCTGGACTTCGAGATTTTCCAGATCGAAAGCGTCACCGGAATTGGTGCCGATGCCCGCGATGATCAACCCATTCGGCCGTTTTTCAGCCCCAGTGATATCACGCCAATGGGCGACAGCCATGCGGCCTATTATAGCCAGCGGCGGCGCTTGCGCCAGCGATCCGAGCGCCAGCAGCAGCGGGGAACGCGGACGTCCTATCTGGGCTCGGATGTGTTCCTGTCGCTGACCGACGCCCATCAGGCCCCGTTCCGTCAGGACATCCGGCAACTGGCGGTCACTGCGCTGTGCACCAATCGGGATCTGCCGATGCTCACCCCGCTTGGGGGCGGAGACACGGATTTCACCCTGCCCGAAGGCGGCCCGGTGAACGCCATCCGCGCCATTGTGCCGCCCACCCGGCCCCGCACCGCGCTGGCCGAGGGGCAGCAGGCCTGGCAGCTGATCTCGCATCTGAGCCTCAATTACCTTTCCTTGGTCGATGCCGACCGCGGCAAAGGGGCGGCAGCCCTGCGCGAACTGGTCGGCCTGTATGCGCGACTGGGCGAACCGGCGCTGGCCAAACAGGTCGAGGGGCTGGCCTCGGTCACGTCCCGGCCGATTGTGCGGCGACTGTCCGATGGGGTGCTCAGCACCGCAGTGCGCGGCCTGGAAATCCGTGTCGGCTTTGACGAAAGCTATTTCGAAGGCACCGGCTGTTACCTGTTTGGGGCCGTGCTTGAATCGTTCTTTGCCCGCTATGTGGCGCTGAATTCCTTCACCGAAACCTCGATTCATTCGACCCAGCGCGGAGATATCGCCCGATGGAAGGCCAAAAGCGGCCGCAAGGTGCTGATCTGACCCGGCTGGAGCCGCTTGTTCAGACACCCCAGGCCTATCACATCTTTCAAGCCCTGCGCCTGATCGAGGCCGCGCATCCCCAAAGCCCCAAGCTGGGCCAGTCGCGCCGCCCGTCAGAAGACCCGGTACGCCTGACACAAGCGGCCGATCTGGCCTTTCCCCCCGCCACGATCACCGGCTTCGCCCCGCAGGATCAGGACGGACCGGGGCAGCTAAGCCAGCAGATGTTCGGCCTGTTCGGACCCTCGGGCGCGCTCCCGCTGCACCTGACCGAATATGCCCGTGACCGGCAGCGTAATCACAATGACGCAACCTTTGTCGCTTTTGCCGACATGTTTCACCATCGGATGCTGTCGCTGCTGTATCGCGCCTGGGCCAGCGGCCAGCCCGCCGCCAGTTTTGACCGACCGGGCGAGGATGGGTTTGGGCAGATGATCTCGGCCTTTGCCGGTGTCGCCGGAGAGGCCTTTGAGGACCGTGACGCCATGCCGGACGTGGCCAAGCGCCATTACGCCGGGCTGCTGGCCGCCGCCCCGCGCAGCGAATCCGGGCTGTCGGCGATCCTGTCCGGCATGACCGGAGCCGAGGTTCAGATCGACAGTTTCGTTGGCTCCTGGCTGCATCTGGAACCCCATGACCGGGGCCAGCTGGGCGCCGTGACACTGGGCCAGAATGCCAATCTGGGCGAAAGATTCTGGAGCCGCGCCTCTAAATTCCGGGTGCGCATCGGCCCGATGTCGCTGGCCGATTACAAAAGCCTTCTGCCCGGCACGAAAGGCTACAAACGGCTGGCCGCGATCATCCGCAATTATGCCGGCGACACGCTGGAATGGGAGGCGAACCTGATCCTTCTGTCCAGCGAGGTGCCCCCGGCGATCCTCGGCCAGGCGGCGACGCTGGGCCGGACGGCCTGGATCGGTCAGCGCCCGCCCGGAAATGCCGACGATCTGTGCCTCAGCCCCCCACTCTCCCCTGTAATGTGAGATAAAACATGTCTGAAATCAACCGTATAGCCCTGTTTGGCAAGCTCAACTCCCGCGCGTTTCAATCCATCGAAAGCGCCACCGTCTTTTGTAAAATGCGCGGCAATCCCTATGTCGAGCTGGCCCATTACCTGCATCAGATTCTCAAGGATCAGGACAGCGATCTGCACCGGATCATCCGGTTTTTCGATCTGGACGCCGGGCGCATCGCCACCCAATTGCAACGCGCGCTGGATGCGTTGCCGCGCGGGGCGACGGCGATCTCGGACCTGTCGCCCCATCTGGAGGAATGCGTCGAGCGCGCCTGGATTCACGCCACGCTGGGCTTTGGGGTGTCTCAGGTCCGCACCGGGCATCTGCTCTTGGGGATGCTGACCAGCGCGGGCCTGTCGCGCGTGCTGCAAGGCATTTCGCCTGAGCTGGCCGGCATTGACTCGCGCGCGCTGACCCGCAACTTCGACGATGCAGTGGCCGGATCGCCAGAGACCGGGCTGACGGCGCAGGATGGCTCGCATCTGGGCGATCCGGGCACATCGGCGGCAGCCATGGCCCCGCAAGCCGAAAGCGGCGAGGCGCTGGCGACCTTCTGCACCGACATGACCGCGCGGGCCGAAGCCGGAGAGATCGACCCGATCGTGGGCCGCGATGATGAGATCCGCCAGGTCATCGACGTGCTGACCCGCCGCCGCCAAAATAACCCGATCCTGACGGGCGAGGCCGGGGTCGGCAAGACCGCGATTGTCGAGGGTCTGGCCCTGCGGATCGCGCGCGGGGACGTGCCCCCGGCGCTGGCCCAGGCACGGCTTTTGTCGCTTGATGTGGGGCTTTTGCAGGCCGGGGCCTCGATGAAGGGCGAGTTTGAACAGCGGCTGCGGCAGGTGATCGAAGAGGTTCAGTCCAGCCCCCGCCCGATCCTGTTGTTTGTGGATGAAACACACACTCTGGTGGGCGCTGGCGGGGCCGCGGGCACCGGGGACGCTGCCAACCTACTGAAACCCGCGCTGGCACGGGGCACCCTGCGCACCATCGGCGCAACCACATGGGCTGAATATAAAAAGCACATCGAGAAAGACCCCGCCCTGACGCGCCGTTTTCAGGTGGTGCAGGTGGATGAACCGGACGAGGCCAAGGCGCTTCTGATGATGCGCGGCACGTCTAACATGCTGGAAAATCACCACAAAGTGCAGATCTTGGACGAGGCGCTCTTGGCCGCGATCCGCCTGTCTGCCCGCTATATCCCGGCGCGGCAGTTGCCCGACAAATCGGTCAGCGTGCTGGATACCGCCTGCGCCCGCGTCGGTATTTCGCTCCATGCGGTGCCCGCCCCCGTCGATGATTGCCGCCGCCGGATCGACGGGATCACCACGGAACTAGAGATCATCACCCGTGATGAGACCGCCGGGGCCGACATCGGCACCCGCCGCGACACCGCAACCCAAGCCCTGACCCAGGCCCAGACCGAGCTGACCCAACTGACCGAACGCTGGGAGGCCGAGAAAGCCCTGGTCGCCCGCCTGATGGACCTGCGCGCCCAGCTACGCAGCGACGAAGAAGCCGAAAACCGCGCCGCCGCGCTGGCCGAGCTCAAAACCACCCAGGCCGAGCTGGAAACCCTGCAAGGGGAGACGCCGATGATGCTGCCCATTGTGGATGCCGCCGCTGTCGGCGCGGTTGTGGCGGATTGGACGGGCATTCCCGTCGGCCGGATGGTCAAGGACGAAATGCGCACCGTGCTGAACCTGTCGGACCACCTGTCCAAGCGGGTGATCGGCCAGGATCACGCCATGGAGATGATCGCAAAACGGGTCAAATCCTCGCGCGCGGGGCTGGATAACCCCTCGAAACCCGTTGGGGTTTTCCTGCTGGCCGGCACATCCGGCGTGGGCAAAACGGAAACCGCGCTGGCCATTGCCGAAACCCTGTATGGCGGCGAGCAGAACGTCATCACCATCAACATGTCCGAATACCAAGAGGCGCACACCGTCAGTTCGCTCAAAGGCGCGCCTCCGGGCTATGTCGGCTATGGCGAGGGCGGCGTCCTGACGGAAGCCGTGCGCCGCCGCCCCTATTCCGTGGTCCTGCTGGACGAGGTGGAAAAGGCGCACCCGGACGTGCACGAGATGTTCTTTCAGGTTTTCGATAAGGGCATGATGGAAGATGGCGAAGGGCGGATGATTGATTTCCGCAACACGCTGATCCTGCTGACCTCGAATGTCGGATCAGAGGTCATCATGGACCTGTGCGCCGATCCCGATCTGATGCCCGATCCCGATGGCATGGCCAAGGCGCTGCGCGATCCTTTATTACAGGTTTTCCCGCCCGCGTTGTTGGGGCGGATGGTGACAATCCCCTATTATCCGCTCTCGCCCGATATGATCGGCCAGATCACCCGCCTGCAACTGGACCGGATCGTCCGCCGCGTGGACGAAGCCCACGGCGTGCCCTTCACCTATTCGGATGATGTGGTGGATCTGATCGTCTCGCGCTGCCAAGAGGTCGAAAGCGGCGGGCGTATGATCGACGCGATTGTGACCAACACGATGCTGCCCGCTCTCTCGACCGAGGTGCTGACCCGCCAGATCAGCGGCACGCCCCTTGGCCGCCTGGCCGTGGATGTGACCGGGGCCGAGTTCACCTATGCCTTCGACTGACCTGCGGCGGCCCTGGCTGTGATTTTTGTCGGGCGGGGCGAACCATCTGCGCCCCGCCCGGCACTTACATCTCAAAGCCGTCTTTGCCGAGGAAGCCCAGCCCATGTCAACCAGCGGTCAGAAATTCGTCGCCCGCAACCGCGCCCCCCGCGTCCAGATCGAATATGATGTGGAGCTGTACGGCGCGGAAAAGCAAATCCAGCTTCCCTTTGTCATGGGGGTGATGGCCGATCTGGCCGGTAAATCCGATCTGCCCGTCCCGGCCGTGGCTGACCGTAAGTTCCTTGAAATCGACGTCGATAATTTTGATGCAAGGATGCGGGCCATCCAGCCCCGTGCCACCTTTGCCGTGCCCAACACCCTGACCGGGCAGGGCAATCTGCCGGTCGATCTGAGCTTTAACAGCATCGACGATTTTTCCCCCGCCGCCGTGGCCCGCAAAGTGCCCGCGCTGAAGACGCTGCTGGCGGCCCGAACCCGGCTTCAGCATCTGACCACCTATATGGATGGCAAATCGGGCACCGAAGAGCTGATCGCCCGGCTGATCGCCGATCCCGAGGCGCTCTGTGCTATGTGTGACAGCCTGCCCGCAGAAACGCCGGACCAGACAGATGCCATCCTGGCCGCGCTGAACGAAGACAAGAGCACGGCAGACAACCCGCAGGATGACCTCGATACTCTTGTTTCGCAAACTGCGGATGCAAGCGAAGATGATATGCTGGATCTTCTTGAGGAGGACAGTGACACGACCGACGCCGAGCTGGACGATTTTCCGGCAGATATGGGCGCCGACGGGGACAAACCCGCCGAAGACTCCGATCCTTTCGGCATTCTGACCACGCCCCAACCCGAAGACCGCGATGCGCCGCAAAAGAAATTCCGCATCGCCATTCTTGGCGATTTCACTGGCCGCGCCGCGCGGGGGGCGCTTGAAACCGGGGACGCTCTTGCCGCCCGTAAACCGATCAAATTCGATGTCGATACGATTGACGATGTGATTGCCCGTTTCGCCACCACTCTGGTTTTGCCCATTGGCAGGGATGGCGCCGGGATCGAGGTGCCGCTACGGACGCTGGATGATCTGCACCCGGATGAGCTCTATGAAAACGTGTCGCTTTTTGAAGAACTGGCCGCCCTGCGTCAGCGGGTGGCCAGGGGGGATGGCGCCCAGGCCATCGCCGAGCTGCAAGACTGGGCCGAGGCGTTCGGCGATCTTAACCTGACCCCGAAACCCCGCGCACGGGGGGCCACCGTGCCCGCCGACCGCAGGCTGTCCGACTTTGGCGCCCTGATCGGGGATATGACCGGCAACTTGCGCAGTGCCTCGCCCGCGCAGGCGCTGATCGGGCGCATTGTCGGCCCCTTCGTTCAGACCGCGCCGGACCCCGCGCAGCCGGCCATGCTGGCCGCTGTGGATGCCGCGATCTCGGGCGCGATGAGCGCAATCCTGCACCATCCGGATTTTCAGGCGCTGGAAAGCACCTGGCGCGCGCTTGACCTTATGGCGCGCCGGATTCCCACCGGGGCGGCGCTGGATATCGTGCTGTATGACGTCTCGGCCGAAGAATGGGCCGCCGATCTGTCAGCGCAGGAAGATCTGGGCGAATCCGGCCTGTTCCGGCTGCTGGCCGAAGAGCCCCGTCTTGACGCCGCGCAGGGGCCTCTTTCGGCGGTGTTCGGCCTGTATACGCTGGAAGAAACCCCGCCCCATGCGCAGCTGATGGCCCGAATGGCCAAGATCTGCAACTGGATGAACGCTCCGTTCCTGGCGGCGATCTCGCCGAAATTTCTGGAGGTGCCAAAGCACGAGCGCAACCCGCTGGTGGCCCAGGCCTGGGATGCGCTGCGCGCCCTGCCCGAGGCATCCTTTGTCGGCCTGGCCGCACCCCGTTTCCTGCTGCGGCTGCCCTATGGGACCAAGACCGACCCGGTAGAGCCCTTCGATTACGAGGAATTCACCCTGCGCGAGGGGCTGAAAGGAATGCTATGGGCCAACCCGGTTGTGCTGAGCGCGATTCTGATGGCCGAAACGGCAACCCAAGGCGGCAAAGACATGCAGCTGGGCACAGTCATGAGCGCCGGCGACATGCCCTTTCATTATATGACCGATCAATATGGCGATCAGATTGCCCTGCCCTGCACCGAGCGGCTGCTGACCACCCGGACGATGGCCGAGGTCGTGGCGCGGGGGTATATCCCGCTGCTCTCGATCAAGGGCCGTAACGAGGTGCGACAAGGCTCGTTTCAGGGGCTTGGGCCGGGGATGCTGGCCGGGCCCTGGGGGCAGGCCCAGAATGAAACCGCCCAGCCCCATACCACGGATGCCGCGATCGACGGGACACTCACCCCCACGGCCCCAAGCAGTGACACGGGGACGGACGATCCGGCAGACGACCCCGAAAACGAGGATCTGGACGGGTTCGGGGATCTGGACTTCGATCTGGACGATGATGACGGCGGTGACGCCCTTGGCCTCGATCCCGAGAGCGCCGAGGATGAAGATGACCTCGACGCGCTCTTGGCCGGATTTGGCGATGACGAGGATGGCACCGGCGACGACTTGGATGAAGACATGGACGAAGACCTGGCCGCACTGCTGGAGGGCCTGTGATGGACCGCATCGACACAGACACCATCGTGCTGGCGGCCTGCGCTGACCAAGGCGCCTGGCTGCTGGAGGGCGAGGATCACATCAACGCCCTGCTTCAAGGGCAGGGCGGCTATCCGGTGCCGGTCAGGCGTATCCGCTTTGCCGATGCCGAGGCGCTGGCCGAATATCTTCTGCCCCGCGGGCAGGACATCTCGGCGCTGTGGACAATCCACGGCAATGTCCTTGCCCGGCTGCAACAGGCCGGCGAATTGCACGATCTGACGCCGCCAGAAACAAAGGCCTGACGATGGCAAACGAAAACTTTCTGGAAAACCGCAACGCCAACCTTATATTACCAAACAAAATCAAAGGCTTCCTTGTCCGAGCGCGGATTGACGAAGCGCTTAGCTCGATCCCTGAAACAATCGTCGAATTCGTCAGCTCGGATCTTGATCTGGACCTTGGCAAACTGGTGGGGGAACGTCTGCGAATCGAACTGGATGCGCCCAAGAAGAAAACACGCTATTTCCAGGGGCGCTGCGTCTCGGCCGAATATCTGGACAGTTTTGACGGCCAGGCCTATTTCCGCGCGCATCTGCGCCCATGGCTTTGGTTCCTGACCCAAACCAGCAACTGCCGAATTTTTCAGGATAAAACCGTCATCGACATCCTGCGCGACGTCTTTGGAGAACACGGGTTTTCCGACTGGCAGGACAAAACCAAGAAAAGCTTCGCCAAACGGCCCTATTGCGTTCAGTATCGCGAATCCGATTTCGATTTCGTCTCGCGGCTGATGGAGGAAGAGGGGATTTACTATTTCCACAGCTGCGACAAAACCAAGGAAACCCTGATCCTTGCCGATGATGTCAGCAGCCACCGCCCCCTGACCGATCAGGCCGAGGTGGAATTCCATGGCAGGACCGAAAAATTTCGCTTTGAGGCGGATCATTTTTTCGAATGGCGCGGGATCGAGGCGATCCAGCCGGGCAAAGTCACGCTGTCGGATTTCGATTTCGAAAAGCCCAAGACCGACCTGCAAACCGTCAAATCACTGCCCAAGGGGCGGCACCCCTATACCAAGCTTGAAATCTACGATTATCCGGGCCGCCACACGGACGTGAAAACCGGCGAACACCACGCACGCGTCCGTATCGAAGCCCACGCCGCGCAGGCCACGCGGGCCCGTGCGGTGGGCAATCTGCGGCAGATGGTTGTCGGTGGGCGGTTCAAGCTGAAGGAACACCCCCGCAAGGCCGAAAACACCGATTACATCGTGGTCTCGGCCCGCCATGAAATCCAATCGGACAGCAATAATGGGATCAACGAGGTGGTGTCCTCGATCCTGGGGCCGATGCTGGATTTCGACAGCGCCAGCAGCCCCGACATCTATCGCTGCATCGTCGAGGTACAGCCCGCCCGCGAACCATACCGCGCCCCGCACCGCACCCCGCGGCCCGAAAGCCCAGGAATGCAGACCGCGCTGGTGGTCGGCAAAAAGGGCGAGGAAGTCTGGACCGACAAACACGGCCGGGTGAAGATCCAGTTCCATTGGGACCGGGACGGCAAAAAGGATGAAACGGCCTCGTGCTGGGTGCGCTGTGCGGTGCCCTGGTCAGGCAAGGGCTGGGGCATGATGGCCGTGCCCCGGATCGGGCAGGAAGTCGTCGTTCAGTTCGAAGACGGCGATCCCGATCGCCCTTTGATCACCGGAATGCTGTATAATGGGGACACGAAATTCCCCTATGACCTGCCCAAGAACGCGACGCAATTCGCGCTGAAAACCAACAGCTCGAAAAAGGGCGGCGGCTTTTCCGAACTGGTGTTCGAAGACAAAAAAGACGCCGAGTTCGTCCGGTTGCAGTCGGAACGGGACTTCAGGCAGATCGTCAAGAACAACGCCGAAATTGAGATCGGCCTTGGCCACAAGGACAAGGGTTTTTTCAAACAGACAATCCACGGCGACAAAACCGAAAAGATCGTCGAGGGCGACCACGCCTTTACCATCGCCAAGGGCAAAGAGACCTGGACCGTCGCCAAGGACCGCGACACCAAGATCGGCGGCAGCGACAGCCTGAAGGTGGACAAAAACGGCAAGATCGACATCGGCGCCGCGCTGGAAATCTCGGCCAAGACCAAGATCACCCTGAAATGCGGCGCCTCCAAAATCGAGATGACACCCACCGGGATCACGCTGTCCTCGCCCAAGCTGGACATGTCGGCCACCGGCATGGCCAAGCTGAACGCCAAGGGCCAGCTTATGCTAGAGGGCAAGGGCATGGCCAAACTGAAGGGCGGCGGAATGCTGACCGTCGAGGGCGGCGGGATGACTCAGGTGAAATCCAAGGGCTTGCTGATCGTGAAGGGCAGCCTGACCATGATTAACTAAAGGCCGGCCCATGCAAATCGACGCGCAGTTTAACGATCTTCGAAAGCTTCCCGATTACCCCGCCGCCCGGTTTCTGACCCAAGGCAAGGTCACGCTGCAAACACCGCCGGACCTGCCCGCCGGGGCCAGTGCCGCTGAGATGTTACAGGCGCTCTGGGACCAGAAGGCACTGATGGATATGCTTCAGGTTCTGGCTCATGCGCTCCCCCCGCGCGAGGCAACCTGGTGGGCGTGCCTGACAGCCCGCGATCTTGGGCAGGGCAACACCAGCGCCGTTCACGCCGCCGAGGCCTGGGTGCGTCAGCCGGGGCCACAGACCCGGAGCGCCGCCCGCGCGACCTATGATACCGCCCCCGATGACGATGACACGGTGTTTTGCGCCATGGCCGCCAGCTTTGCCGATGGCACCATGGGGCCCGGTGAATATGACGATTACGACGCGCCCCCCGGCGCGGTGGGCGCAGCGGTTTTCGGTCTGCTGCTGATCACGCTCTTTGCCGAAGACAGCACGCCCGAGGAACGCGGCCCGCTGCTTCTGGCGCGGGGGCTGGATATTGCACGGGGCGGAAATGGCCAAATCGCAACAGACGCATGAACCCAAAACCGGCAAAGCGGCACTAACAGAAGAACCCGCCCGATAAAGGGCTCTGTTATCGCCACAAGAGAGGCCCGCCATGCCCATGCCCGCCGCCCGCGTTGCAGACAATCACGTCAGCCCGATGGTCGTGGGTGTGGTGCCCTGCGTGGGCGGGCCGGTGGTGACGCCAGTGCCCACGGTGCTGATCGGCAAAATGCCAGCCACCACAGCCACGGCAATGGCCGTCTGCATCGGCCCGCCCGATGTGGTGGTAAAGGGCTCGATGACATGCCTGACGGGGCGCAAGCCGCAAGCCCGCGCACTGGATAGCTGCGCGCAGGGCGGGATGATCGTCATGGGATGCCCAACCGTTCTGGTCGGAGGATAAGCCCAATGTCCCTGACCATTCTGGCCCGCAACCCGCTTGAGCCCCAAGCCGCCCCGATCCGCGCCACGATGCCGGGGGATCGGTTCGCTGTGGGGCGCGGTGCCGATTGCGATCTTGTTCTGCCCGACCCGGAAAAGTTCCTGTCCAAGCGGCACTGTATTTTAGAACGGCGCGGGGCCGATTACATCCTGACCGACACCAGCACCAACGGCACTTTTCTCAATTACGGCACCGAACCTCTGGGCGCGGGGCCGACGCCGCTGTCGCACGGGGATGTGATTCAGATCGGCCAATATGAGCTGGTGATCGACATCGCCCCCTCGGCCCTGCCTGCCGAACCCGAATTGCCTGCGCTGGATGCCGGGCACAGCCCGTTTGTTTCCAGGCCCGCCGCCCGCCAGGACCTGCCAACCCTGGAGGAAGAGGACGAGGCAGGGGATTTTCTGAACGATCTTTTGGGTGAGCCCGCCTCGACCGATCCGCTAGGCCACCCCCAACAGCCCGGAGCCAGCGCCCCCGATCATGCCCCCGCCGCCAGTGCGCATTTCGCGCCGCCGCAGGCCAGCGGGCCGATGATCCCCGATGATTGGGAGGACAGCCTGATCGCGCCGCAGCCCGAGCCCCCGGCCGAAGAACTGCCTCTTGAAACTGCCTCTGCGCGCCAGCCGCCCGTTCAGGCGCCTGTTTCGCCCGCAAACCCTCTGGCCCCTGAGACCCCGCAAGACGACGCCCTGCTGCGGGCCTTTCTGGCAGGGGTTGGTGCCCCTCATTTGCAGCTGTCCCCGCACGAGGCCAAAGAGATCATGGGCCGGGTTGGCCGCATCATGGCCACGACAATCGACGGGCTGCGCGACATTCTGATGACCCGCTCGGCGCTCAAAAGCGAAATGCGCGTCAACCGGACCATGATCCAGGCGCAGGCCAACAATCCGCTGAAATTCTCGGTCTCGAAGGAACAGGCGATCGAGGCCATGCTGAAACCCACCACCCCCGGTTACCAGGAACCCGAGGCAGCCGTGGCAGAGGCCCTGCGCGACATCAAGGCCCATGAGATCGCCACCATGACCGGCATGGAGGCCGCGCTGAAGGATCTTCTGGCCCAGCTTGGCCCCGACAATCTGGCCGCCCGGATCGAACAGAAATCCGGGCGCATCAGCCGGTTCGGTTCGAAAAAAGCACTCTATTGGGACGCCTACGCGGCCCATTACGCCGAAATCGCAAACGCCACCGAGACCGATTTTCAATCCACCTTCGGCAAGGAATTTTCCCGCGCCTACGAAGAGCAGATCAACAAACTCTAGGAGACCCCGCCCATGCTGACCAAACGCGCCTTTCTTGGCCTTGCCGCCGCAGCCTTGCTGGCCGCCTGCGCGGGGCCGTCGGACACCAGCGTTCAACTGACCCTGACCGGCGCGGCGGACATGAATGGCGGCGCGCCGGCGCAGGCCAAGGTTTATTATCTGGCCGATAGCTCGGTCTTTGCCTCGGCGGATTTCTTTGCGGTCTTCAACGACCCGCAGGCCACGCTTGGCACGGACCTGATCGAGGTCAAAACCTATCAGCTTTCCCCCGGACGGACGATTGCCGACACGGCCTCGTTCCCTGCGGGCGCGCCTGCCCCCAAGGCCATCGGCATCGTCGGAGCCTTCCGGAACATCAACGGCCGCTTTCTGGCCGTCCGGCCGCTAAGCCCGAACGCATCCAACCCGGTACAGGCCAGCCTGTCCGGCAATTCTGTCACCCTGCGCTAACGCCGGCCGAAGGAAACCGCCCATGTCCTGGGAAAGCAAAGTTGTCTGGCAAGAGGGGCTGTTCCTTCAGCCGCATCATTTCCAGCAGCAAGACCGTTATCTGGAATCTCTGGTCTGTGGCCTGGCCGGTTCCGTGACGCCCTATGCCTGGGGCCTGCGCGAACTGACTCTGGACACGGAACTGCTGAAACTGGGCAAGCTGGCGGTGAAATCGGCCACAGGCCTGACCCCGGACGGGGCGATCTTTCGCATCCCGCAGGTGGACCCGCATCCGCCCGCGCTGGATGTGCCGCCCTCGGTGCGCAATTCGGTGGTCTATCTGACCGTCCCGACCCGGCGGCAGGGCGCCCCCGAGGTGGACCTGACCGGCGATCCCGGCGCAACGGCGCGTTACCTTCCCTGCGAAGTCGAAGTGACAGATAGCATGGGCCCAGAACGGCGCGCGGTCGAGATGGCCGTGGGCCGGTTGCGCACCCGGCTGGCGCTGGACGTGGACGAGCTGACCGATCATCTGGTCATCCCCATCGCCCGGATCACCGAGGTGCGCGCCGATGGGGAAATCCTGCTCGACAAGGGGTTCATGCCCTCTTGTCTGGACACCCGCGCCGCGCCGCCGCTGCATGATTTCCTGCAAGAGCTTGAGGGGCTTTTGTCCCATCGTGCGCAGGCCCTTTCGGCACGGCTGAGCCAGAATGGCGGGGCCAAGGGCGTGGCCGAGATTGCCGATTTCCTGCTGTTGATCGCGGTCAATGGCGCGCTGCCCCAGATCCGGCATCTGAGCGCGATCGAGAACGCCCACCCGGCCGCAATCTATCAGGTGCTGACCGGGCTGGCCGGGCAACTGGCCAGCTTCATGGCTGCGGACAAAACCGCGCCCGAGTTTCCGCTCTATCGCCACGACGACCTGACCCACACGTTTCAGCCGGTGATCCAAAGCCTGCGCGAACATCTCTCGGCTGTGCTGGAACAGGGGGCGATCCCGATCCCCATCGAGGCGCGCAAATACGGGGTCTCGGTGGCGATGATCGCAGATAAATCGCTGCTCAGCTCGGCCAGTTTCGTGTTGGCCGCCAAGGCCGATGTCCCCCCCGAAAGCGTGCGCCGCCATTTCCCGGCCCAGGCCAAGCTGGGCCCCGTCGAGGAGATCCGCCAACTGGTCAACTCGGCCCTGCCCGGCGTCGATCTGCGCGCCCTGCCCGTCGCCCCCCGGCAGGTGCCCTACCATGCGGGCGTTGTCTATTTCGAACTCGACAGCGCCAGCCCCTATTGGAAGCAGATGACCTCCTCTGGCGGGCTGGCGATCCATGTTGCCGGGGATTTTCCGAACCTTGAAATGGAGCTGTGGGCGATCCGCTGATCCCCCGCCAGAGGCCAAGACATGACAGACGACGATCCTTTTGCCGAACCGACCGACACCGATAAAACGGTGATCCGGCTTAATCCCGGTGGTCGCAGGCTTGACGCCGCGCCGCCCCCACCAAGCGCCGCGCCAGCCGCGACGCCTGCCGGGCAGATGCCGCCCCCAGTGCCACCCTCTGCGTCATCCCCAGTACCAGAGGCCACATCCGCACCGCATGGGGCGGCATCACCCCGCATCGACAGCGCCGCCACTGGGCTCAACCCGCTGAATGCCGCCGCGACGCCGCTCTTTTTGCTGGTCGGGCGCATCCGCAACCGCGCCCAGCACAGCGATCCGGCAGCATTGCGCGAAAGCGTGGTCGCGGAAATCCGCGCCTTTGAAACGCGCGCCGGGCAGGCCGGAATTCCCGCCCAGACCATCCGCGTGGCCCGCTATGCGATTTGCGCGACAATCGACGACGTGGTGCTGAACACGCCCTGGGGCGGGCAAAGCCTGTGGGCCCGGCAAAGCATGGTCGGCACGTTTCACAAGGAAACCCACGGCGGCGATCGGTTCTATGATCTGCTCGACAAGCTCCAATCCAACCCGGCAGGCAATCGCGACCTGCTGGAGTTCCTCTATATGTGCCTGTCGCTTGGGTTCGAGGGACGGCTGCGGGTCGAACCGCGCGGCAGCGAGCGGCATCTGGCCATTCGCGACGGGCTGGCCCGCGCGATCCGCACGCAGCGCGGGCAATCCGTACCCGATCTGTCGCCGCACTGGCGCGGCGTGCACATCGCCCATCGGACGCTTTCGGCCTGGATGCCGATCTGGCTGTTTGCCGGGGTTACGGTTGCGCTGATCTCGGTGGTGTTTTTCGGCCTGTCCTTTGTGCTTAGCCTAGATACCGAAAGACTGCGCGGGCAGTTCCTGTCGCTTGATCTTTCCGGTCCGGTCGAGCTGGCCCGCCCCGCGCCGCCTCCACCTCCGCCCCCCGAGCCGGTGGTCGTGGTTCAACAGGTCAGTATCCGCGAATTCCTGGCCGCCGAAGTGGCCGAAGGTCTGGTGACAGTCGAAACCGACGCCAATACCGTGACCATCCGGATAAACGGAGCCGGCATGTTCGGCTCGGCCTCTGATGTGCTGGCCAAGGATTTCGGCCCGATCATCGACCGCGTGGCCACCGCGCTGGAGAACGAGGCAGGCCGGATCATCGTGGCCGGTCATTCCGACAATATCCCGATCAATACCGCGCGGTTTCCGTCCAACACTTTCCTATCGCTCGCCCGTGCGCGGGCGGTGATGGCGCGGATGACGCCCTTGCTTTCGGACCCCACGCGCATCGTCGCCGAGGGCCGCGCCGACCGCGAGCCCATCGCCCCCAACGACACCGCCGCGGGGCGCGCGCTCAATCGCCGTATTGATGTCATTCTGGTCAAGTCAGGATAAACCCATGATCCGTAACGCATTTCGCGCCGTCTTTTTCACCCCTGTGGGGGTCTTGATCCTGTCCAGCCTGCTGTTGACCCTGGCCCTGTGGTATCTTGGACCACTGGTCGCGATCGGCCCTGTGCGCCCCTTCGATGGGTTTGCGGACCGGGTGCTTGCCACGTTATCGCTGGCGGCGGCCACGATCATCGCGGTGCTGACCATTTTGCTGACTCGCCGCGCCACCGACAGCCGCCTGACCGAGGAAATCACCCAAACCGAAGAGACCGCCCCCCAGGACGAGGCCGTCAAGGCCGAGCTGGCCGAGCTCGGCAGCCGTATGCGCGCAGCGCTCAAAACTCTGCGCGGCGCGCGGCTAAGCAGGTTTGGCAGCCGGCATCTGTATCAGTTGCCCTGGTATATCATCATCGGCCCCCCCGGCGCGGGCAAGACCACCGCCATCGTCAATTCCGGGCTGAAATTCCCCCTGGCCGAGACCATGGGCACCCAGGCCGTGGGCGGTATCGGCGGGACGCGCAATTGCGATTGGTGGTTCACCAATGACGCGGTGCTGATCGACACGGCCGGGCGCTATACCACGCAAGACAGCGATGCCAGCGCCGATGCCAAGGCCTGGACCGGCTTTCTGACCATGCTCAAGAAATACCGCAAACGCCAGCCGATCAATGGCGCGCTGGTGGCGATCAGCCTTAGCGATCTGTCTAATCTTGACGCCGCCGCCCGCGCCGAACATGCCCGCGCCATCCGTGTCCGCCTACAGGAATTGCGCGAAAAACTGGGCGTGCGATTCCCTGTCTATGTGCTGTTCACCAAGGCCGATCTGATCGCCGGGTTTCAGGAATTTTTCGACACGCTCTCCAGTAAAGAGGCCCAGCAGGTCTGGGGCCTGACCCTGCCGCTTGAGACCACCAAAAAAGGCGCCCCGCCCCTGGCCCAGGCCGTTACCCGCGAATATGACGCGCTTCTGGCGCAGCTCTCCGAGCACTCCTTGGAACGGATTCAATCCGAGACCGATTTCCAGCGCCGCAGCCTGATCGCCGGATTTCCCGCCCAAATGGCGGCGCTGCGCGATGTGACCGAACGCTTTCTGGACGAGGTATTTCAGGAAAGCCGCTATGCCGATAACCAGCTTCTGCGCGGGGTCTATTTCACCTCGGGCACGCAGGAAGGTATGCCGATTGACCGGCTTATGGCGGGCATGGCGCAGACATTTGGCATCGGGCGGCAGGCCATCGGCGCCGGGCGCGGTCAGGGGCGCAGTTTCTTTCTGACGCAGCTGATGGGGGATGTGATCTTTCACGAGGCCGGCCTGGTCAGCGCCGATGACGCGGTCGAGCGGCGCTATCGCTGGACCGCGCGCGGGGCGATTGTCGCCGGGGTGGCATTGGTTGGGCTGGCTTTGGGCCTCTTGGGCAACAGCTTTGTCGGCAACCGCGCGCTGATCGCGGAAGCCGGCACCCAGATTTCGGCCTTCCGCACTGCCGCCGCAGCCCTGCCCCCCAGCCCGATCGAGGATCAGGACATCGCCGCCATTGTCCCCGCGCTGAACATCCTGCGCGACCTGCCCGGCAATCCGGCGGCCCTGGACCCCGAACCGCCACGGGCGCTGACCTATGGGCTGTATCAGGGCGATGTTTTGGGCACCGAAACCGGCCAGAATTATCGCGCCGCGCTGAACACGATCCTGCTGCCGCGCCTTCTGGTCCGGCTTGAGACGCAAATCCAGTCCAACCTGAACAATGGCGACTTCCTGTTCGAGGCGCTCAAGACCTATCTGATGCTGGGCCTTCAGGTGCCGATGGACGGCGAGCATGTGCGCCAATGGATGACCGAGGACTGGGAAAACCTGTTGCCGACCCAGCCGCAACTGCGGGCCGATCTTCTGGGGCACCTGACCGGGATGCTGAACCAGCCGATGCAGGAAATCGGCCTGAACGGGCCGATGATCGAGCAGGCGCGCGGGATTCTGGCCGAAACGCCGCTGTCTGAACGCGTCTATCTGTCCATCGTGACGGCCCCTCAGGCGCAGGCGCTGCGCCCCTTCCGGATCACCGATGTGGGCGGCCCGGCCGCGGCGCGGGTGCTGGTGCGCCCCTCGGGGCGGCCGCTTAGCGCCGGCGTGGAAGGCGTCTATACCCATGCCGGGTTCTACGACTATGTGCTGCCGGAAATCCTGATCGCCGCCGAGCGTGTGCAAAGCGATGCCCAGATCCTTGGACCCGCTGCCGGGGATGGCAGCGCGGTGTCGCTGGCGCTTTTGTCGCGCGATGTGCTGGCGCTGTATGAAAACGATTACGTGACGCGCTATGACGATCTGCTGGCCGATATCGACATTCTGCCCATGGCCAGCCTGGCTCAGGCGACCGATGTCATCAACATCCTTTCGGGCCCCGTGTCGCCGCTGCGCAATATCCTTGAAGAGGTCAGCAAGCAAACCCGTCTGGCCCAGCCCCCCGCCGCCGATGTGGCGACCAATGCCACGGCCGACCGCGCGCAGAAACTGGCCATCGATCAGGTGGTTTCGAATTTCGGCACCGATGTGGAAATCCTGTTCGGCACGTTTCAAGAGTCGCTGGCCCAGATCCCCGGTCAGGATCCGGTGCAGCCCGGCCAGTTCGTCGAAGCCCGGTTTCAGTCTCTCCACCGGCTAACCGACCGCAGCAGCGGCCAGTCCGAGCTGGACCGGGCGATCCTGCTGATGACCGATGTCTATGACGAGCTGAACCGGCTCTCGCTTGGGCAAAACCTGTCATCTGCCGTGGTGGGCGGGGCGAATAATGCCTCGGCCCGGCTTCAGGCCGAGATCGGGCGTATGCCCGCCCCGCTGGAACGCTGGGCAACACAGGTTGTCGCGGCCAGCGCCGGGGCCGCCGTGGGCGGGGTCCGCAATGAGCTGAACGCAAAATGGAAATCCGAGGTCCTGCCCTTTTGTCAGCAGGCCATCGAGGGGCGCTATCCCTTTAACCGGCAGGCCCGCGCGGATGTCGCATTGCAGGATTTCGGACGGCTTTTCGGGCCTTCTGGCCTGTTGCACAGCTTCTTTGAACAAAACCTTGCGCAGTTTGTCGATACCACCACCGATCCCTGGCAGGTGCGCCGGGTGAATGGTGTGGATATCGGCATTTCTCAGGCCGTGGTGCGTCAGTTCCAGAACGCCGATGAAATCCGCAATGCGTTCTTTCTGGCCCCCGGTCTGCCCTCGGTCACGTTTAACGTCACCCCGGCGGCGCTGGACCCCACGGTGGCCCAAGTCACGCTGGATGTGGATGGTCAGCAGGTCATCTATGCCCACGGTCCGCCTCAGGTCAGCGCCCTGCGATGGCCCGGCACTGGCGGCGCGCGCACGCGAATCGCGTTTTCCCCGCCCGCGCCCGGACGGCAGAATGACATCACGCATGACGGGCCCTGGTCGCTCTTTCGGATGCTCGATAGTGCCGAATTGCGCCGCACCAACGTGACCGATCGCAACCGCGTGGTGTTCAATGTCGGCGGGCGGATCGCCATCTTCGAGCTCCGGGCCGGGACCGCGCTGAATCCCTTCACGCTGGGGGCGCTTGCGGGATTTAGCTGCCCGACCTCGATGTAAGGGCCTCAGGGATGCGCGACATGATCACCTATGGGTATTACGGAAAACTGCCTTTTGCGGGGGATTTCCTGCGGCGCGGGCTAAGCCCTGGCTTTACCTCTGCCTGGGATCGCTGGCTCCAGGGCGTGATGATCGCCGCCCCCGCACAAATGGGGCCCGAGCAATGGGCCACAGCCTATTTCAGCGCCCCGATCTGGCGGTTTTCCGTTGCGCCACAGCTTCTGGGACCGCGGGGCGCGGTGGGGATCGTGATGCCCAGCCTCGACAAGGTCGGGCGGCAGTTTCCCTTTTGCATTGCTGCCGAAACCGATCTGTCCCCCATGGCCGCCAATCTGGCGCTGCAACCCGTGGCGGACCGGCTGGAAGCGCTGGCCCTAGAGATGCTCGAAGAGGGCGCCACGCTGGCCCGTCTGGATGCCGGGCTGACCGCGTTGCCGCCCCCGGCCATGGTGGACACGGCATACGGCCCGCAGGGCGGGTCGCTTTGGGTGGCGGCCGGAACCGATAAATCCCGTGTGCTATCCCTGCCCGGCCTGCCTTCGGACGGGGCCGAGGCCGCCGCGCTTTTCGACCTGGATGCGCTCTTTTGGGCAGGGCCGCCACAATCGCAGGGCGCACAATGACCCGGACAATCCCCAAGCCCCCCCGTTTCAGCGCCCGGACTCATGTCGGGCTTGTCCGCAAAGTGAATGAGGATTCCATCGTCGCACGGCCCGATCTGGGGGTCTGGGCGGTGGCGGACGGGATGGGCGGGCATATGGGCGGCGACTTTGCCAGCCAGACCGTGATTGATGCGCTACTGGCCCTGCCTTCGGGTCTTGGTGCCGGCGATCTGGTCACGCACACACGGGCGGCGCTGCACGCGGCCCATACGGCCATCCGGGCTGAATCCCATCGTCACGACAACGCAATTATCGGCGCCACCGTCGTGCTGCTGGCCCTTGCTCAGGGCCATTTCCTGTGTCTTTGGGCCGGGGATAGCCGGCTGTACCAGTGGCACGACCAGCGGCTTATGATGATCAGTTCCGATCATTCGGTGGTAGGCGAGATGGTCTGCGCAGGGCAACTGACCTGGGACGAGGCCGAGCGCCACCAATACGCTAACCAGATCACCCGCGCCGTCGGCGTGAATGAGACACTCGCCCTTGATAAACGCCGGGGCGCGGTCACGCCGGGGGATCGTTTTTTGCTGTGCTCGGATGGGCTGACCAAATACGCCGATCACGCCACGCTGGCCCGGATGATGGCCGAATGCCCGATCGAAGCCCTTGCGGATGATCTGTTGCGCGTCGCTCTTGAGGGCGGGGCTGCGGATAATGTTTCGATCATCGCCATAGAAACCTGAGGGAAAACACCATGGTTTGTTTCTGTCAGACACCCTCGCAGCAAATTCCGCGGATTTTTCCGCCCGGCTTCAGCATCGCGCTGCCAAAAGTGCCGATTCAGCTGATGATCGCGCCCGCGCTGTTTCCGATGGGGCGGCTTGATATTAAAATGAATGCAGCTCTTGAGGGGCTGACACTCCCGCCGATGGGTTTTGCCGGTGGGAGCATTGGCGGGCTTCTGAGCATCGCACCCACCCTGTCCATGGTCATGGGCACCTTCGCGCTGGACGGCCTGCCGACGCTTCAGGCCAGCCTGGATCAGGCCGCCGCGACCATGACGCAGAACCTGTGGCCCATGGCCGGGTGGCTGGCTTCGCTGAAAATGGCGCCGCTTCTGAACTTTGCCCTGGCGGCGCGGCTGGTGCTGGATCTGCGGGCGCTGGGGATCGACCCCGTGACCCTGACCATGCCCGCCACGGCCCCGCCTGCCGCCAGCTTTTCCTTTGCTCTGACCACGCCAAAGCTGCAAATGGCACGGCTGATGATGGGCCTGCCCTCACTGGTCAGCATGACCGAGAGCCTGGAACTGCCCCCCCTGGGCGATCCCGGCGCGCCCGCGGCAATGAGCGGGCTGATGACGACGCTTGCCTCGATCCGGCCGCCCTCGGTGGGGATCAGCATTCCGATGCTGCAAAAGCTGGCGTTGACCCTGTCCTCGCTGGCGGTGATCAACCAGGCGTTCGGCGCTTCGGCCTTTACCCCCGGCGGGCTGGCGTCAATCAGCGCAATGCTGCATGGGCTTTCGGGGCTGCCGATCCCCTTTCCCACCGCACCCGCGCTGGCGCTGATGCCGAAACTGGATGCCTTGCCCGATCTGCCCTCGGTCATGGCCGGAGCCGATCTGTTCACGCCCGGCATGTTCGCCCCGATGATGAGCTTTTCGATGCCGAAACTGGCCTTTATGCCCGTAGCAAGCCTGATGGTCGCGATTGGGGCCTCGATGCAGCTGGCGCTGGATATGCCGGCGTTCGATCTGTGCGCGGCCTGCCCATGTTAGCCGCTGCGCGGGAAAAGGGCCCGCAGATGCCCCCTTTTGGCTGTCTTTTCGCGCTTTGGCGAAAACCTCTCTGTTCAGCTTGGCCAAATCGCCCTATAGCTGTAAAAACCGGCAATGGCATGAAAACAGAAGGTCGCCACGCGGTTTCATATGGCAATCGTTTCTTGCAATCGGAAGATACAGGTATGGATTGCTCTATGCTGGACCATTCTGGCACCGGAAATTCAGAGCCCGGCTGACACAAGCTCAGCCCAGCCAACATCTCACCAAGGATCTGAGACAAAGACGTGGCAGGCCACTTGAAGATTACCCTCATCGACGAAGTGTCGGTCCGCGTCGATGGGTCGGCGGTGCCGCTGGTATCCTCCCGAAAAACGCTGGCGCTGTTGGCTTATCTTCTGGTGTCAGGGCGCGAACAGCGCCGCGAATCCCTATGCGAGCTGTTCTTTTCCGGCACCAGTGACCCCCGCGCATCGCTGCGCTGGTCCCTGACCAAATTACGCAAGGTGCTGAACGCCGAAACCCAGGTTCTGCTGACCACGCCCAGCAGCGTTCGCATCGATATGGCGCAGGTCGATCTTGATGTCAGCTTTGTCCGGAATGTTCACGACAATCCGGCCGCACGGCTGGACGATCTGAAGGAAGCGGCAACACTTCTTTCGATCACCCCCTTCGTAGGTATCGAGATCTCTCGGGCTCAGGATTACACATTCTGGCTGATGGGCGAATGCGAGCAATTAAAAAGCCTGCGCGGCGGCATTTTCCGCCGGCTGGCCCAAACCCCCGGCCTTTCCAACCAAGAGGCGGTCAAATGGCTGCGCACATGGGCGCGGCTTGAACCCTATTCACATGACGCCCCGCGGCTTTTGTCGGGCAAACTGTCCGAGCTGGGCCTGATGGAAGAGGCCCGGCAAGTCGCAGATAGCTACCTGGATCTGATGGGCGATCAGGCGCAGCCCCTGGACCTGGCCGACCCAGGCAGGGCCGCTGCGGTGCCCGCCCCCGCCGACCCGGCCGCGCCCGACCGCCAGACCATCGGCTTTTGCAAGGCCGCCGACGGGGTCAGCATCGCCTATGCCAGCGTCGGCGATGGCCCGCCAATCGTGAAGGCCGCGAACTGGCTGAACCATCTGGAACTTGACTGGGAAAGCCCGATTTGGGGCGACACGTTCCGTGAGCTGGCCACCGAAAACACGCTGATCCGGTATGACGAGCGCGGCAATGGCCTGTCGGACTGGGACGTGCCCGAGATCAGCTTTCGCGCTTTCGTGGAAGACCTTGAAACGGTGGTGGATCATCTGGGGCTTGAACGCTTTCCCCTGCTTGGCCTGTCGCAGGGCTGTGCGGTATCCATCGAATATGCAGTGAAATACCCCGAGAAAGTGACGGCGCTTATCCTGATCGGCGGCTATGCCTCGGGCTGGCGGATCGGGCTGCCCAAACACGAGCAGGAACAACGCGAAGCCGTGCTGACCCTGACGCGCCACGGCTGGGGAACGGCCAATCCCGCTTACCGGCACATCTTTTCACAGACGTTCATGCCTGACGCCGATCAAGAGCGCCTGGCCTGGTTTGACGAGTTTCAGCGCCAATGCACCTCAGCTGAAAATGCCGTGCGTTTTCAAGAGGCCTTTGGCCATATCGACGTGCGCCACCTGTTGCCGCGGGTCACAGTGCCCACACTGGTGTTGCATGCCCGCGATGACCTGCGCATTCCGCTGGATTGCGGGCGCGAGCTGGCGGCCGAGATTCCCAATGCCAAACTGGTAACGCTGGAAAGCAAAAGCCACATCATTCTGGGTGACGAACCGGCCTGGCAAAACTGCATGGACGAAATCCGCCGCTTTCTGGCCAAGCACGGCGCCGGCTAGACACCCGGCGCCGTATTACGGGTCTGACCGTTTATTTGACGACGATCTGACCAGTCATGCGGGGGTGAATCTCGCAATAGTATGCGTAGGTTCCGGCGCTGCCAAATTCCAGCGCCGACTGTTTGTTCCGGTTCAAACGCCCGGTGTCAAAGGTGCCGTCTTTGGCGGTGGCCGTGTGGGGCGCGCCATCCATGTTGGTAAAGACCACCGTATCCCCGGCCGAGATGGTCAGGACGGCAGGATCAAAGGCCATGCCCTTGATGGCCACGTTGTGAACGACAGCCTCGTCCGCTGCGCCCGCAGCGCTGGCCGCGGCAACAGTTGCAAGCCCGCTCAGGGCAATCTTACCGAATTGGCGTCGGGAAATATGGGTCATGAGAACTCCTCTCTCTACTGGGTTTTTCGTAAGTACCGCCGGGCCAGGAAAAGGTTCGGGCCGCAGGGGAATATGTGGGGAAATGCCTTGGGGACCGTATGGCCGATCTTCCCCCGTGATCTGAAACGGCCGGGCCATCCCGTCGTTTTGCGGCCTCATGGGCGCAGGTGTAGTGACGGGAACGGCCAACAGATCAAGGGCGGCGCAAGGCCCCCATCGCGCATTATCCGGTGATGAGATTACGCTTGGCCATTGCCTTGCGCATCATGGCGATGACAGTGGCGCCCTTGGCCTTTTTCTTGGTCTTGTTCTTCACCGCATCGGTTTCGGCAATCAGATCGGCAAGTTTGCGGGCCTCGGCCTCGTTGCCTGCCTCGACCGCGAAGGCCAGGCCGATGATGTCATCCACTTCGGCCTCAAGCTTCAGATCCTTTTTCAGGGCCTTGTCTTCTTTCTTGATCGCCTTGCGGATATAGGCCTTGTAGGGTTTGGACTTCAGGAATTCATCGCCCTTGGACAGGTCTTCGAACAGCTGTTCGGTCCGTTTCATCATCTCGTAAAAATGATTCTCAAGCCGCCGGTCTTTCATGATCCGCTGGTGCAGCTCTCCGGCATTGAGCGTCTCGTTATTGGCCGCCGCCTCATTTTCGGCCCGCTTCTTGGCATTGGCCCAGGCCACCAGCATCACCTGGCTGAGTTTCCCAAGAAAAGCCCGCTCGGCCGCGTTGGTTTTTTCGGTAAAGAACGGCACCCCCTGTTCCGGAGTGCCCAGGGTCAGCACCGCCTTATATAGATTGATGATCTTCTTGGATTTCAGATAGGCCAGGAATACTTTGTGCAGCTCCGCGTTTTTGCGGATTTTCGTCAGATGGGGCATCGGCATGTGAAAGCACCTTTCGCGTTGCGGGTTATCATGGCCAGTAAGTCACCCGTTGTTCGAAAAAGGTTCATTCTCAGACAGCAGAAACATTGCCCCAAACGCGCCCGGAGCCGGGATATTCAGGAACTCTCGGTTGGTCTGTTTATTCATCGAATTGCGCCAGAAACTTTTGGGCCACGGCCAAATGTCCGGCTTTAGTTTCCGTGGGCATCCGCGCACCAGTGCGGCACATCATGGCCCAGCGAGGGTTACGGGAAAGGGCATCGGAATGTTTGAAAATAAACCGCCAATATAGCCCATCCCAGATATCCGCCCAAGGCCCTTTGCCCCAATGGCTCATCTTGCGAATATAATTCGAGCCAGAAAAATATGGCTTTGTGGTGATCAGCCCCCCATCCGCGTGCTGGCTCATGGCATAGACGTTGGGCACCATCACCCAATCATAGCTGTCAACGAACATCTCCATGAACCAGCGGTAGATATCATCTGGGTCGATTTCACATAAAAACATAAAGCCACCGATGACCATCAGCCGCTCGATATGGTGGCAATAGCCGGTTTTAAGGACACGGCGGATTGTATCGTCAAGCGGGTCAATGCCTGTTGTCCCATCGTAAAACGCGGTGGGCATGGGGCGATGATGGTTCCAATGATTGGTGGTACGCATGGGGACACCAAGATCTTGGTAAGTGGCCCGCATAAATTCACGCCACCCGATGATCTGACGTATAAAACCCTCGACCGAATTGAGAGGGATAGCCCTACGCTCTGCGGTCTCTAGGGCAGCATCAAGAACCTGCCGGGGCGTCAGCAGGCCGATGTTCAGGGTTGGCGTTAACACCCCATGCCAGAGCCAGTTCTCACCCTCTACAATTGCGTCTTCATAGGTGCCAAACTGTTCGAAACGGCGTTCGAGAAATTGCTTTAGCCAGGCCGCCGCCGCGCTATGCGAGGTCGGGTAGTAAAGCGTTTCAAGCTCCCCAATCGCATGTGGAAAATCACGCAACACACTTCTGCGCGCGGCTTCGTCGATATCATCCGATAACGGCCAATCAATCCAGGGCAGGCTTTTTAGCAGGGCTTTGGGTACCTTTTTGCGGTTGTCTTCGTCAAAGCTCCATTGCCCGCCGATGGGTTGATCGCCCTGCATCAAAACGTCCAAACGGCGGCGCTGGCTTTTGTAATACTCGGCCATGAACCATCGCTGCCGCCCGCGGGCCCATGCGTGATTGTCGGCCTGGGTGTTTAAAAAGCCTGGCGTTGGAAGGATATTTAACCGGATACCAGCTTGGCCTGCGGCTTTGCGCAAGCGCCTTTCGGCAATGAAATCCACCGGGTCCGCCATGGCCACCCGCGTAATCCCCTCAGTGGCGAGACCTTGAAACAAGCGCAAGCAAGCATCGGCACGCCCGTCATATTGGAAGATCGTCGCTTTGAGACCACGGGCGATTAAATCCTGCTGATATCGCGCCATGCTGGCCCGGTGCAGCCACAGTTTTTGTTTGTGAAACTTTGCCGGATATTGTGGATCCCCAAAAAACAGCGGGTCTTCGAAGAGAACCACCCTGGCCGGTGATCCCGCCAATCCGGGGTGCGCGGCAAAGAGTTGATTGGGCAACAGAAGTGTCGCTGAGAGCAAGGTTTTATCTTTCATCGGGGATCTGTGATCAGGCTGGCGGTTAGGTTCAGATCGCGCAGTTTGGTGGGGATATTTTCCTCAAGCCGAACCCATCAGTCATGCCGCGCCCCGGCAACGCTTCGAGCAATATTTCACCTCGTCCCAAACCTTTTCCCACTTCTTGCGCCATATGAATGGCCGCTTACAAACAGGACATGTTTTAACGGGCAAGCCTGATTTCTTGCGCATCTTCATTATGGCTCTCCGAATGGTAGGCTGAGTTGCCGTGTGTTGGCTACTTTCGCGGTTTTTTTGCGGGCGCGTTGCGTGGATTTTCGGCTGGCATGTTTGGCCACAATGGCTTGGGCTTGCTCCCGAAACTGCCGGCCTTTCCGAATGCTCCATACCTTTTCGCGCGCGGCTTTGGCCGCCAGCATATGGTCAAACACGCGCGCGGGATACGTGGCGTCGATCACGCTGGCCGCGTTATCGGCCTTCCATGGTTCATGGATATAAGAGTCGGGGATCGCGGCCAGTTCAGGCAGCCATTTGCGAATAAAAACGCCTTTCGGATCCTGATCGTACCCTTGTTTAACCGGATTATAGATGCGCACCGCATTGATACCTGTGGTGCCAGACTGCATTTGCACCTGGCTCCAATGAATGCCTGGCTCATAATCGGTGAACATGCGCGCCAAATGCAGCCCCGGCGCCCGCCAATCGAGCCACAGATGATAAGACGCCGTCGCCATTACCATCGCTCGCATCCGAAAATTCAGCCAGCCGCTCATGCGCAAGGACCGCATACAGGCATCCAAAAACGGATACCCGGTTTCCCCCCGCGTCCACGCAGCCAACAATGTTGCATCGGGCGTTCGAGGGCGTAGACCATCATAGAGGCGATGAAGGTTCTCAACCTCGATTCTTGGCTCATCTTCGAGCTTTTGAATGAAGTGGCAATGCCAGTGCAGGCGCCCAGAAAACGACCGCAGAGATTTGCGCCATGCCTTGGCTTCTGGCGGCAAGGCATGCCGTCTTGCCTCTGTGGCCTGCGCTACCTCGCGCATTGATAGCGCACCCCACGCCAAATAGGGCGATAGGCGCGAACAGGCCGTCGCGCCCTGAACCGGGCTGGACATGGCGCTTTGATAATATTCGCCGCGCGTGTTCAAAAAACTGTTCAGGCGCTCAATCCCGGCGCGGCGGCCCCCTGCCTGCCGATCACGGCACGTATCATAAGCCAGACCAAGATCACCAGCGCAAGGAATGCCCCCAACGTCCAGGCCGAGCGGCGCCAGCCGGGGCGCGCTTGATACAGGTTGTTTCATGAACGCGTCCCAGTGACCAGACCAGCCGTTTCGCGATTTTAGCCTGCGCCACACCCCATGGTTTTGCACCTCGTGCCACGGCACCCCCTGGCCTCTGCACCATGCGGCAACCTCAAGATCGCGCTGATATGTCCAGCCGTTTCCTGTTTCTTCATGTGACCAGAGCGCCGTGATACCAAACCGCTTCTTCAGGTCCGCAAGCACATCAATCACCGTGCCACTGCGCACCAATAGAGGCTGCCCTAGGCGGGCCAGATCTTCTCGAAGTTCGGACAGGGTTTCGGCGATAAATGCCCATTGGCGATAGGACGCATCTGGCTGACGCCAAAGCTCAGGCTCAACGATATAGAGCGGCAAAACGGGCCCCAGCTCGGCCGCCATTGCCAGAGCCTTGTGATCTTTCACCCGTAGGTCTCTTTTGAACCAAACGATCTGCACGCTCAACGAACCTTCTGGCATGAACAATACATTGACCAGTACGTTAGAAACCCACGATTGGATTTCTCTTTACGGCCATCTTTTCGAGAATGTTCAGCCCGCCTTACCAGCACCAAAGACGCGCGTGATTAACTAAGCAGACGCACAGGTTTCCGCAGCAAGTCTTAGCTGTCGCGCGCTATCCAAACTCCGCACCGAACCGAAGCATCATTCATCTTCCTGGGGCTTGAGACCCCCCATCAGGATCTTTTGAAATCTGGGGCATTCAAGGTGGGATGGCGCAGTGCACGCTGCGATATGATCCAGTAAATCCGCTGTTAGGTGCAGTTCTTTCGCTTGGTTTCGCAAAGTATCTGCTTGGTTGCGTAACTCGCCGCGACTGATTTCCAGCTTGCCGCCCTGTGGGCGAAACAGATTTCCAATCTCATCAAGCGAATAACCAGCTCTACGGCCAAGTGCGATCAACGCAAGACGTGTGAGCACTCCGTCATCGTATTCACGGCGCAGCCCTCGCCGACCATCTGACGCGATCAAGCCCCGCTTTTCGTAGTAACGCAAAGTCGAGGGGGGCAAACCGCTACGTTGAGCGACTTCCGCGATATCCAGCCGATACATATTGACTTAAACCTTGCTTCAAGTTGCAGAAAAGATGCGGGATTCGTTGAAGAAAGGAAAGCACATGAATGTCGCGGAGTTACTGTTTCTTGGAGCCGCAGCCGGGCTGGGCGCAACCGTTATTGCTGATCTTGTTGCAGTATTACGCCAAGGCTGGGCCATGACCCACGGGTTTTACTGTTTAGTCGGCCGTTGGGTTGGGTCACTCGCGTACAAGGGCTTTGTCCATGACGACATTCGAACGTCTGCGCCAGTTGGCCATGAAGCAGTGCTCGGATGGGGTGCCCATATCGCCCTCGGTGTGGTCTATGGGATCAGCTTCGCCGTCTTGGTTGGTCCAGCGTTCTTCGACATGCCTCAACTCTGGCAGGGTCTACTCTTTGGGCTTGCCACTGTTCTTGTGCCTTGGTTCATTTTTCAACCGTTGTTCGGATGGGGAGTTGCCATGTCAAAAGCGCCAGAGCCGTGGAAAATGCGTTTGAAAAGCGTGATCAATCATTCCGTTTTCGGGTTGGGAATGTGGCTAAGCGCGATGCTCTTAAATCCCATTCTCTGACTTGCGCATGGTTCCGGAAAAGCCGCGGCCGCGCACCCAATTGGCAGGAGCAGAGAGTAGCCTAAATCCTGCCCAAAGGGGAATGGCTCGACGATCATTTGAGGCAGAGCCCCGCTCTTGATCATGGGAGTCGAGAAACTCCGGCGCGGACCCTGCCCAATTGCATCTAGTTTGCCCATCTGACCCGATGTAGCCGGTTATGATGCCGCCTTGGACAAAAAGGACAGCCGAGGATCGGTGCGGGCGGGCGCAACCTCTTGGATGTGGGGTGTGGCAATGCCTTCGGCCACAAACGGGTCTTCAGAAACGCGCTCTTCAATCGAAGTAATATCAGAACCACTTGCTAAAATGACCCCGCCTCCCTGAGGCTTGAGACCGCCAACCAGCAGAAATACCCCGTCCTCGAAACCTTGCGCAATCCATGCGTTATGCGCGGCCATATAGTCCGGCGCTTTCGATTTCAGTTCTGTGAGTGTCAACGTGATGATATACATGTTCAGCCCTTTCAGCCTTTTTGAGTTTTCTGTTCAGCCACCGCATCGAGCCAGGCCACCATCTGATCGACCTCGCTTTCAAGGAACGGCTCGTCCGGGTAGGCATTGGCCAACATGGCCACCCCCTGGCTGCGCGCCAGAATATGCATCGCAAGTGCGTCGGCATCCTGCACCCGTCCCATGTCCTCAAAACGACGGCGCAGCCAGATACGAAACAGATCAAAGAGCTCTCGTGCGCCGGATTCGCCTGGGTGATTCAATTTTGCCAGTTCCGAAAACAATGTCCCGATAGGACACCCGAACGACCGTATTTTTTTATTGTTCATCAACAAGATACCAATGAAGCGCGCAACGCATTGCTTCGGTGTCTGGTCGGCCTCGACCCAACTACCTAGCATTTCGTGCCTTTCTTTAATGCGACGCTCGATAACCGCATCAAGGATCTGGTCCTTCGTCTTGAAATGGTAATAGAAGTTGCCCCGCGATATTCCGACCGCTTCGGCGACATCCGCAAACGAAGTGGCTTCGAAACCGCGTTCATAGAACAACCTATCGGCTGAAATGACGATCTTCTCTCGTGTTGCGGATGCTGCCATTTTCAAACCTTTCAATATGGACGTTCAAACCTCGTCAACCAGGCGGACGAGAAGAGGCCGTGCCTCACTTTGATCTCCCAGATTCGATCATAGGTCGTTTGTCCTAATGTTGACTTCTGGGACACTTGTCCTAATTTGTCAACAAGGTTCTTCACAGCACGCGAGGTGTAGATCGGTGCGCAGATTCAGAATCTGGGTCAGGTTGAAAAACGCCAGGCCAAAGCGCCGTTTGATTACGGGCTCTAGGACGCAGCTTTGGCCTTTCGGTGCGCAGCAGCTTTCGCGCGGTTTCCACAGACCTTCATGCTGCACCAGCGCCGCTTGTGGTTCTTGCTGATATCCAGAAAATACAAGGTACAGGTCGGACCCTCGCAATTTCTGACATAGGTGAAGTCAGCTTCGCAGATCAGCTTGGCACTGGCTTCGGCGATACGGGTCAGCAGGTCCCGCGGGCTGCCAAGCTCGAACTTTTTTCTCAGAACAAGCGCCGTTGTCTGACCATCCTCTGCCTGCGAGGTCTCGATCTGCGCGGTCATGTGCCCGCCGCGCAAAATCTCGTTGATTCTGGCAATCACCGGATGGGTGAGCGGCAATTCTTCCTGCCCAGCGGCAATCTGGATGAAGTCGCGCAAGGCGTCGCGGAAGTCATGTATTTCTTTCAGGGCCACTGCAAGTTCGCCAGCCCGAGCCCCCTTTTGAATGGTAACAAGTTCATCCGCTTCGCAAAGTCCAGAGCGTTCAAGCCATTCCAAGAGATCCGCTTCGGTCTGCAGCCAGTCAATAAGCGTCCCCTTTGGCGCGGCAACCGAGTTCAGGAAATCGAGAGCCAGGTGTTCACCAACGAACATCGCGCCCATTCGGTCATTCGCAGTGGTCATATCGGCCTCATTGGCAAGGGATCAGTCGGACAGCCTCTCAATATAACCGGACACACCCCATTTAGAAAGTTATTTCCAGCCAACGCGATCTCACTCCCAATCACGTAAAAGTAACTTTTAAATTTGCCTTTGTACAGCTACCCAAAAGTAACCGTCTATTTTATTTTCATAGGTTACCAAAGGAACTGCACATGACACGCCCCTTAAAAACTGCAATCCCCCTCGCCGCATTCCTGCTCGGCTCAGGCACATGGGCAGAGGCAATGAATTCGGACAGACCCAGCTACAACCGCGCCGAGATTGGCGAAGTGTCGATTTTCTATCGCGAAGCGGGCCCAAAGAACGCACCAACGATCCTGCTGCTCCACGGATTTCCATCTTCGTCACACATGTTTCGGGATCTGATCCCAAAGCTTGCCCAAGAATACCATGTCGTCGCACCGGACTATCCCGGCTTTGGGCAATCCTCTGCGCCAGATGCCGAAGGCTATGACTACGACTTCGCGACACTTGCGGAAACGATCGACGCGTTTACCCAAGGCCTCGGGATTGAAAGCTACACCCTGTATATGCAGGATTTTGGCGGCCCTGTCGGCCTGCGCCTGGCACAAAAACACCCTGAACGCGTCGAGGGGCTCATCATCCAGAACGCCACCTTCCATGCCGAGGGGTGGAACCCGGACATCGTCGCACAGTTTGCGCCCTTCTGGGCGGAGCGCACAGCCGAGACCGAGCAACCATTGCGTGCGTTCTTCAAACCCGAGACCACCCAATGGCAATACACCCATGGCTCCGGCCGAAGCGATCAGGTCAGCCCCGACGCCTGGGTCAGTGATCAGGCTGGGCTGAATCGGCCCGGCAATTCCGAGATCCAGCTGGAGTATCTATGGAACTATCAAGACAACATCGCACGCTATCCGTCATGGCATGAGTATCTGAAGCAGGCGCAGCCTGACACTCTGGTTGTCTGGGGTCGCAATGACCCGTTTTTCACCCAAGCCGGGGTCACAGCACTTCAGGGCATCTTACCAGAGGCTCAGGTGAACCTCTACGACGCCGGCCATTTCGCCCTGGAAACTCATGTATCTGAAATCTCCGATGAAATTCTTCGGTTTATGGCGCGCTAAGCCCGCCGACCGTCATCAAACCAAACCCAGCAAAGGAAAGAAAACCATGACCAAGATTCTGCATATCATGGCCTCGCCGCGCGGCGACGCCTCGCAATCCACCAAACTTGCTAATGCCTATCTTGCAGCCCAAAAAGCGCGGCACCCTGACGTCGAAATTGACCTTCTGGACTTGTGGCAAGCGGATCTGCCAGAGTTTGACGGCGACAAGGCCGCGGCCAAAATGACATTCTTCGGCGTGGGCGAGATGGACAGCTCCAGCCAGACGGCCTGGGACCAGATCGTCGCCATCACCGAGCGCTTTACCTCTGCCGACGAGTATGTCCTTTCGGTGCCGATGTGGAATGGCGGCGTTCCCTATAAGCTCAAGCAATATATCGACATCATCACCCAGCCGGGTCTGTTGTTCGGATTTGATCCGGAGGACGGGTATAGCGGTCTGTTGGAAAACAAAGTCGCGCGCGTATTTTACAGTGCGGGAGTTTACGCACCGGGCGCCCCGGCCAAATACGGGGCGGACTTCCACTCGACCTATCTGTCCTGGTGGCTCGACTTCGTTGGCATTACCCAGGTTAAGGACGTGCGCTTCCAACCCTCGCTTCTGACCGCGGATCCCGCGGGCAACCAGAAAGCCGCCGTACAGAAGTCTGCCGAGTTGGCGGACTGACCCCAATCGCGACCGCCACCGCACCCCCCTGCCCCTGCTCGTTGAAAACTACTGCCTCGCTATGTCGGCAGCGATCTTCGGGATGCGGTCGGCTCGGTCATCGCCGACCAGGTCTCGATCGCCCCGACGATCTATGTTGATCAGGGCGCCTCGGTCACCGTGCTCGTGGACCAGGATGTGGTGATCTATTGACCCGGATAGAAAGCCCAGCCTCCTACCTCGAGCGCTATCTCGACCCGTTCCGCGACCTTCTGCGGCGCGACGACGTGGTCGAGATCGCGATCAACCCGGATGGCAAGGTCTGGCTCGAGGTCGCAGGCGACGCCGCCATGCGCCACGAAGGCCAGACGGTGGACCGGACCACCGCGCTCAACATGGCCCAGACCATCGTCGGCGATGCCAAGGCGCGCGTCTCTGAAAAGAACCCCCTCGTCTCCGGCAAGGTGGAATATGCGGGCCGTCCCCTCCGGGTCCAGGTTGCCGTACCGCCCGCCATAGATCGCGGCGCCTCGATCACCATCCGCCTCTTCGCCTCGGGCAGCGTCAGGGACTACGCGCCAACCTATCTCTTCGGCAAGGCCGTCTCGCTCGACGCGCTCCGCGCTGAGAAGATGAAGAACACCGCCAGTCTGGCAGAGGAGAACCTTGAGGCCGCGCTGCAAACCCTGGTCGAGGCGCGGCTCAACGTCCTGATCAGCGGCGGCACCTCGACCGGCAAAACGACCTTCGCCCGCCATCTTCTTACCTACGTGAACGAGCTCGAACGGCTGATCACCATCGAAGACGCCCTCGAACTCTTCCCCGGTCAACCCAACACCGTCGCACTCCTGGCCGACCGCAGCGCCGGCTCGCAACGCAGCGCTAACGCCCTCCTTCAGGCCTCCCTCCGCATGCGCCCCGACCGGATCATCGTTGGCGAGCTACGCGGCGCCGAGGCCTTGACCTATCTCGAGGCCATCAACACCGGCCATGGTGGGTCGGTCTCCACCCTCCACGCAGAGACTGCCGAACTCGCTATCGATCGGTTGGCGATCATGGTGCTGCAGGCCGGCACACCGCTGACCTTCGCCGAGGTGCGCGAATACATCCGGAAGTCCATTGATGTGATTGTGCAGCTCGGGCGGGCCGACGGGAAGCGGGGGATTACGGAGTTCTATCTGCCGGTCTGATGGCGGCTTTTAAATGGGTGTCTAGGTTGCCGCCATTAGCTGCAACTTGTAGGAATGGCCTGAGTGCGAACGAGGCCGAGTTTCAAGCAATCTCTGATAGTCAGACAAATCTAATTGTAACGTTGGAGTGCTTGTTGGCACCTCCGAACGCCGCCGTGGGATCAATGCAATTTACGGTTGTTCCTTGGTGAGCTTTGAACTGCCTAATAGCTCTAAAGATAGGGAGGTGTGCATGCCGAAATGACCACTGCCGGACGATCAGATATGTTGCGGAACCTGTGTGGTTCCCGGCTGTCAAAGAGATAGGCATCACCAGCCTTCAGAACGCGTACCTCTTCGCCCACAGTGACTTCGATTTCACCTGAAATCACGATCCCGCCCTCGTTGGCCTCATGTTCGATCATCGACTCACCGGTGTCCGCCCCGGCTTCGTACCGTTCATGTAACAGTTGAAGCCCGTGGGCCTTGGCATCGCCGACTTGCTTGATGGTGATCATCTTCTGCGCCAGATCGTCGTTCTGGTAGAGAAGCGAAGTTAGGTCGCGCAATTCGGATGGGGTGAAGAAGGGATGTTGGTTGCTGACCGTTTCAGGCTCAAAAAACTCTGACATCGTAATGTTCATTCCGCCCAATATTTTGCGCAAAGATGCGACAGAGGGACTGCTTCGGTTGGTTTCGATCATGGAAATCTGGCCATGCGGAACATTGGCGGTATCGGCTAACTGCCTCTGAGATAATCCAAATTGTGTCCTTAGTGTCTTGAGTCTTTCACCAACGTCAAAATCATCGGCCATACCGTCCACTCCTTTTTCGGTTCGCGTCATTGTAACAGCTCCGTCGTATGCTGCGCAATTTTTTGCTAGTAATGCTCTTAATATTGAGCAATGGTGTATGCAATTCTGAGCGTTCCGAAGGAGAATCGTTGTGACCGTCACTGACAATCTCAAGGCCCGCCGGGCCTCTGCCGTCGCCATTGGCGTCGCTACACGTGGAATTTATGCCGAACGCGCCGAAAACGCCGAACTTTGGGATGTTGACGGAAAGCGGTTCATTGACTTTGCAGCCGGTATTGCCGTGAACAACACCGGCCACCGTCACCCCAAGTTGATGGAAGCCGTCGCGACACAGTCGAAAGCATTCACGCATACCTGTTTTCACGTGGCGCCCTATGAAGGCTATGTTGCACTGGCCGAGCGCCTGAATGCTTCTACCCCCGGTGATTTCGATAAGAAAAGTATGCTGGTCACGACCGGTGCAGAGGCTGTTGAAAACGCGGTCAAGATGGCGCGCGCCTATACCGGCCGGTCCGGTGTCATCGCGTTTTCTGGTGCGTTCCATGGTCGGACACTGATGGGTATGGCGCTTTGCGGCAAGGTCACGCCCTACAAGAAAGCATTTGGCGCCATGCCGCCGGAAGTTCTGCACGCGCCCTTCCCGAACGAATTCCATGGGGTCACCGTGGAACAGTCTCTGGCCATTCTGGACAACATGTTCAAAAGCTCGATCGACCCTGAGCGCGTGGCGGCAATGATCATCGAACCCGTGCAGGGCGAGGGCGGTTTCAACATTGCTCAGCCTAAATTCTTGCGTGCCCTTCGCAAGATCTGTGACGATTACGGTATCGTTCTGATCGCCGACGAGGTGCAGGCCGGTATTGCCCGGACTGGCAAAATGTTTGCCTTTGAGCATGCAGGCGTTGCTGCTGACCTCGTGACGATGGCCAAGGGTCTTGCGGGGGGCTTCCCGCTATCCGCCGTGACCGGCCGGGCCGAAATAGTCGACGCAGCGCCGGTTGGCGGCATCGGTGGCACCTATGCAGGGAACCCGCTGGCGGTTGCCGCAGCAAATGCCGTTTTCGACGTAATTGAGGAAGAAGGCCTCTGCGCACGTGCGACCGAGATTGGCGACATGATCAAGAGCCGGTTGACCGACATTGCCGCACGTCAGGGCATGGAGGCGATTGGAGATGTACGCGGGCTTGGGGCGATGATTGCCTTTGAACTGGTCACGGATCGTCAGACCAATGCGCCGGACCCAGCGCTGACTCAGGCCATCGTGGCCGAAGCCGAAGCGCGCGGGTTGATCATCCTTCCTTGCGGAACGCGCGCCAACGCTGTGCGCCTGCTGCCGCCGCTGACAACGCCGATGGCGCATGTCGACGAGGCGCTGGATATCCTCGAGGCCTCCATCGAGGCCGCAATCAATGCAACCGCGCAAGCCGCGGAATAAGGAGACCGGAGAGATGGCAAAGGACCTCGCCCCCCAATCGAAACCCGACCTGAATGCCTTCAACTGGGAAGATCCCTTTCTGTTGGAAAGTCAGCTGCTTGAAGACGAGCGGATGATCCGTGATGCGGCCAAGGCCTATTGCGATGAAAAGCTGATGTCGCGCGTTACGGCGGCTTTTGAGAACGAGCAGACCGACCCCGAGATTTTCCGCGAAATGGGCGAGATGGGCCTGTTGGGCACCACGGTCCCCGAAGAATACGGCGGCATCGGTGCGGGCTACGTGAGCTATGGCCTGGTCGCGCGAGAGGTCGAGCGGATTGACTCAGGCTATCGCTCGATGATGTCGGTGCAAAGCTCGTTGGTGATGTACCCGATCTATGCCTATGGCAGCGAAGAGCAGCGTCAGAAATACCTGCCCAATCTGGCCTCGGGGGAATATATCGGCTGTTTCGGCCTGACCGAACCCGATGCCGGATCGGATCCGGGCAGCATGAAGACCACCGCCAAGAAGGTCGACGGCGGTTATGTGCTGAATGGCTCGAAAATGTGGATTTCCAACGCGCCGATTGCGGATGTTTTCGTGGTCTGGGCCAAGTCCGACGCCCATGGCGGCAAGATCCGCGGCTTCGTGCTTGAGAAGGGCACCAAGGGGCTGAGCGCGCCCAAGATCGAGAATAAGGCGTCGTTGCGGGCGTCGATCACGGGTGAAATCGTGATGGACAATGTCGAGGTGGGCGACGATGCGCTTTTGCCCAATGTCGAAGGGCTCAAAGGACCGTTCGGCTGTCTGAACCGGGCGCGTTACGGCATCGCCTGGGGCGCGATGGGCGCGGCCGAGTTCTGTTGGCACGCGGCGCGTCAATACGGGCTGGATCGCAAGCAGTTCAACAAGCCGCTGGCGCAGACGCAGCTGTTTCAGCTCAAGCTGGCCAACATGCAGACCGAGATCTCGCTGGGCCTGCAAGCGGCGCTGCGAGTGGGGCGGCTGATGGATGAGGCCAACGCCGCGCCGGAAATGGTGTCGATCATCAAACGCAACAACTGCGGCAAGGCGCTGGAAATCGCCCGTCACGCGCGCGACATGCATGGCGGCAACGGCATCAGCCTCGATTTCCACGTGATCCGTCACATGGTCAACCTGGAAACCGTGAACACCTATGAAGGCACCCACGACGTGCACGCCCTCATCCTCGGGCGCGCACAGACAGGGTTGCAGGCCTTTGCCTGATTTCAAACTCGCCTATCCCGCGGTTTTCCTTACCGTGGAGCAGGCCTTTCTGGACCGGTTTTGACCGCCCATTTGCCTTAACTCCGAGAGCTTGTCATGAAAAAGAACCTTATTGCCGGCCAGTGGCTGGACGGTGTAGACGCGTCTGAAAACCGTAATCCTGCGAATATCTCCGAATTGATCGGGCATTTTGCCCGTGCCTCCGCAGAACAGGTTGATGCCGCCGCGACGGCGGCGCGTGCTGCCTTGCCCAGCTGGGTAAACGCCTCGCCCCAGGTGCGTTCGGACCTGCTCGAGGCGGTTGCGCAGCAATTGTTTGCGCGCAAGGACGAGATCGGCACTCTTCTGGCGCTCGAAGAAGGCAAGACCCTTGCCGAGGCCATTGGGGAAACGGTTCGGGCCGCCCAGATTTTCCGGTTTTTCGCGGGGGAAGCCATTCGTGTGACCGGTGATGCAATTGCTTCGGTTCGCCCGGATGTGGATGTGGACGTTGTGCGCGAACCGGTTGGTGTCGTTGGCCTGATTACGCCCTGGAACTTCCCGATCGCCATTCCCGCATGGAAGATTGCCCCGGCGCTGGCCTATGGCAACACGGTGCTGTTCAAACCTGCCGATCTGACTCCGGCCAGCGCGCATGTTCTGTCAGAGATCATCCATGATGCAGGGTGTCCCGCCGGGGTGTTCAACCTTGTCATGGGGCAGGGGTCTGTTGTGGGTAATGCGATCTCAACCCATCCGCAAGTGGATGCCATTTCCTTTACCGGTTCGGTTCCGGTTGGGCGTGGGTTGGCGGTTACGGCGGCGCAGCACATGAAGAAGGTCCAACTCGAGATGGGTGGCAAGAACCCGATGGTGGTTCTGGATGATGCGGATCTGGATATCGCGGTACCTGCGGTTTTGAGCGGTGCGTTTTTCTCTACGGGACAGCGCTGCACGGCCTCGAGCCGGATCATTGTTCAGGCCGGGATTCATGACGCGTTTGTCGAGCGTCTTTCTACGGAAATGAAGGCCCTCACCGTTGGCAATCCGCTCGATCCGTCGGTTCAGATCGGACCCGTCGTGTCCGAGAAACAGTTGCTATCGAACCTCGACTATGTCGCCATCGCGGGCGCAGAAGGGGCCGAGGTTATTGGTGGTGAACGACTGAACCAGGAGACGGAAGGGTATTTCCAGGCCCCGGCCATGTTCGTGAATGCAACAAACGAGATGCGGTCGAGCCGCGAGGAAATCTTTGGCCCCTGTGCGTCGATAATCAAGGTTGCGGATTTTGATGAGGCTCTTGCCGTGGCCAATGATACCGAGTTCGGCTTGAGTTCGGGCATCTGCACCGGCAGTCTCAAACACGCGCGCACGTTCAAGCAAAAGAGCCAGGCCGGTATGGTCATGGTCAACCTGCCCACAGCGGGCGTTGATTATCACGTGCCTTTTGGAGGTCGAAAAGGATCATCTCACGGTTCGCGTGAACAAGGGCGCTATGCGGCAGAGTTCTATACTGTGGTCAAGACCGCCTATAGTTTCGCGGGGTGATCAGACATGTCGCGAGAACTTGTCCTGGCAATCAATCCCGGCACCACGACCACGCGCTGTGCGCTTTACGAGACACGGGCTGAAGGTCTGTACGCAGTGTGTGTGCGGACCCTTGAACATGACGAAACCGTCATGGCGGGGTTCCGCAGTATCGCGGCGCAGCTGCCTTATCGGAGGGAATGCGTTTCGGCGTTTCTGGCTGAGGAGATGGGTGAAACCGACAGGCTCGTTGCTTGTGCCGGGCGCGGCGGCATGCTTACACCCGTCCCGCCCGGTGTGATCGAAGTAAACGCGGAACTGGTGCAGTTCGCGCTTTATAATCCGACATATCACCATGCCAGCAATCTCGGCGCACCGCTTGCTGCGGGGATTGCGTTTCAACATGGTGTGCGGGCCTTTGTCGTCGACCCGGTCAGCGTGGATGAACTGCCCCCCGTGGCACGGATTACCGGCTGCCCCGAGCTTCCCCGGTTCAGCTTTGTTCATGCGCTGAATATCCGGGCGTGTGGTCGGAAACTGGCGGCATCCAAGGGAAAAACGCTGGATGAATTGCGGACGGTGGTCGCGCATCTGGGCGCGGGTTTTTCGATTGCGGCCTTGGTGGATGGGCGGCTTGTGGACAGCTCGAACCGGATGGAGGTTTCTCCGTTCACACCCGAGCGCGCGGGAGGATTGCCGCCTCTTCCGCTGATCGAGCTTTGCTATTCGGGTACCTACACCAAGGACCAGTTGCTGAAGAAACTCTATGGCAATGGCGGTGTGTTCGCCCATCTTGGCACCAAGGATATCCGCAAGGTCGAAGCCATGGTCGATGATGGCAATGAACGAGCCCGGTTGGTCTATGACGCCATGATCCTGCAGGTTGCCAAGGCCATTGGTGCCATGGGCGCGGTTGCCGATTTCGATCTGGACGGAATCATACTTACAGGTGGCTTGGTGAACAGCCCTCGTATTGTTGCCGCCTTGAAGGAAAAGGTTGGTCGTATAGCGGATATCGTCGTCTATCCGGGCAGCAACGAATGCCTGGCATTGGCCGAAGGGGCGGTGCGGGTTTTGGCGGGAGAAGAAGCGGCGATGACGTGGCCGGTTCAGCCAATGGCTGAGGCGGTTTGATGTCGGGCGCCGGGTTCGCAGAATTGATGGCACGGTTTGCCAACGCCGGACGCGCCAGAAGCCTGTGCGTTGCAGGTGGGAACGATCCGGAGGTTCTCAACGCAGTTGCGGACGCGTTGCGACTTGGCCTTGTCGGGCGCGTCGTCGTGACCGGAGATGTGGGTTCGATCGCGCGGCATGTGCCTGCGGACGTGGCGGAGCGGGTTGATTTGCGTGATGCCGAAACGCCCGCCGAATGTGCCAACAAGGCCGTCGAAGTAGTGCGCGCAGGGGAAGCCGGTATCCTGATGAAAGGCCATGTTGACAGCACGTCCTATCTGCGCGCGATTGTGAGCCGCACAAACGGACTGCGCGACGGTGGGATTTTGTCCAACGTGACCGTGGCGGAAATGGCGTCTTATCCCAAGTTCCTTGCCGCGACAGATAACGGTATCGTTCCGGCGCCCGATCTTGACCAGAAGAGGCAGATCATCCTGAACACGGCTCGGCTTTTTCGTGGGCTTGGTGTAGATCCGGTCAAGGTTGCGGTGGTGGCCGCGACCGAGAAAGTGTCAGACGCGCTGTCAGCGACGCGCGATGCGGCCGCGCTGAGCGAGGAAAGCTGCAGCGGGAAATTGCCAGGTTTCGTCGTGGACGGGCCGTTTGGCTATGACGTCGCTGTCAGCCGTTCGGCGGCGATCAGCAAGAAACTGGATCAGTCGGAGGTCGCAGGTATGGCCGACCTCTTGCTGTTTCCGACAATCGAGGCGGCGAATGCCGTCGCGAAATCCTGGAAATTTCACGGCCAGGCAGAAACCGGATCACTGGTGCTTGGGGCAAGTGTGCCGGTGCTGTTGAATTCGCGTTCGGACTCAGCCGCGCGCCGTATCAACGCACTTTTGCTAGCTCTGGCCGTTTTAGCAGGGGAAACCTCGTGACGTTTCAGACAATAGGGATCATCGGTGCCGGGCAGATGGGCAACGGGATAGCACAGGTGTTTGCCGCATCCGGTTTTGATGTACGTCTGAACGACTTATCAGAGGATGCGCTGGAAGGCGCGGTTGCGCGTATTTCCAAGAACCTCGATCGGCAAGTGGCCCGTGGTAAGGCGACGGATATCGAGAAAGCTGACGTGATGTCCCGGGTCGGCACGACAACCGATTTGGGGGAGCTCGGCGCATGCGATCTGGTGATTGAGGCGGCCACGGAACGCGAAGACATAAAGGCCCGCATTTCTTCAGACCTGCAGCCGTCCCTGCAGTCCCACACCATTCTTGCAAGCAACACGTCATCCATCTCGATCACACGGCTTGGCGCAGGGACGGACCGCCCAGAAAGGTTTATCGGGCTGCATTTCATGAATCCTGTTCCGATCATGAAGCTTGTGGAACTGATCCGGGGCATCAACACGTCTGAGGAAACCTATCAGGCGATGCTGGGCCTGATCGAGCGGATCGGCAAAGTTTCCGCAAGCGCCGAGGATTATCCCGCGTTCATCGTGAACCGTGTATTGATCCCGATGATCAACGAGTCGGTTTATGCGCTTTATGAAGGTGTCGGCAACGTGGCGAGCATCGACGCTGCCATGAAGCTGGGCGCCAATCACCCGATGGGGCCTCTCGAGCTTGGGGATTTCATCGGGCTAGATACCTGTCTTGCGATCATGAACGTTTTGCACGACGGGATGGCCGATACCAAGTACCGGCCCTGCCCCCTGCTGACCAAATATGTCGAGGCCGGGTGGCTGGGCCGAAAGGTTGGCCGCGGTTTCTATGATTACCGGGGCGAGACCCCGGTGCCCACCCGTTAGTTTCAATAGGAGTCTATCGCTTATGAAGGTACTCGTGCCTGTAAAGCGCGTGATTGACTACAACGTAAAAGTTCGCGTGAAAGCGGACGGAAGCGGTGTCGATCTCGCAAACGTGAAAATGTCGATGAACCCGTTCGACGAGATTGCCGTTGAAGAAGCCATCCGCCTCAAGGAAGCCGGCAAGGCTGACGAAGTGGTCGCGGTTTCGATTGGCGTCAAGCAAGCCCAGGAAACCCTGCGCACCGCACTCGCCATGGGTGCCGACCGCGCCATCCTGGTTGTGGCCGCCGATGACGTGCACACCGACATCGAGCCTCTGGCCGTCGCCAAGATCCTGGCAAAAGTTGTCGAAGAAGAGCAGCCCGGCGTTGTTCTCTGCGGCAAGCAAGCCATCGACAACGATATGAACGCCACCGGTCAGATGCTGTCGGCTCTGCTGGGCTGGTCGCAAGGCACCTTCGCCTCTGAGCTGGACATCGACGGCGACAACGCTGTTGTGACCCGCGAAGTGGACGGCGGTCTGCAAACCATCAAGGTTGCAATGCCCTCGATCATCACTGTCGACCTGCGCCTGAACGAGCCGCGCTATGCGTCGCTGCCGAACATCATGAAGGCCAAGAAAAAGCCGCTGGATGAGAAGACCGCCGCCGACTATGGCGTCGACGTCACCCCGCGTCTGGAAATCGTCGGCACCGCCGAGCCCGAAGCCCGCGCCGCAGGCATCGTGGTTGGTTCGGTTGACGAGCTGGTAGAGAAACTCAAAGAAGCGGGGGCTGTGTAATGGCTGTTCTTCTTCTCGCAGAAGTCAACAACGGCGAACTGGCGCTGGACGCCACCGCCAAGGCTGTCACCGCGGCGAAAGCCCTGGGTGACGTGACCGTTCTGGCCGCGGGCGGGTCTGCCGCTGCAGCGGGCGAAGCGGCTGCCAAGATCGACGGCGTCGCCAAGGTTCTGGTCGCCGAAGACGAAACCCTGGGCCACCGCCTGGCGGAATCGACTGCAGCGCTGATCGTGTCGCTGGCGGATGGTTACGAGCACATCGTCGCTCCGGCCACCACCGACGCGAAAAACGTGATGCCGCGCGTCGCAGCCCTGCTGGACGTCATGGTGATCTCGGACGCAACCGCAGTGGTTGACGGCAACACCTTCGAACGCCCGATCTACGCCGGCAACGCCAACCAGGTTGTGCGTTCGTCGGATGCGAAAAAGGTCATCACCTTCCGCACCTCGACCTTCGACGCCGCTGGCGAAGGTGGGTCTGCCTCGGTTGAAACCGTTGGTGCTGCCGAAAACCCCGGCCTGTCGTCCTGGGTTGAAGACAAGGTTGCCGAAAGCGACCGCCCCGAGCTGACCTCGGCTGGCGTAGTTGTGTCCGGTGGTCGTGGCGTTGGTTCGGAAGAGGACTTTGCCCTGATCGAGAAACTCGCCGACAAGCTGGGCGCCGCCGTTGGCGCATCGCGTGCCGCAGTTGACTCAGGGTATGCCCCGAACGACTGGCAGGTTGGTCAGACCGGTAAGGTCGTTGCACCCGACCTCTACATCGCAGTCGGCATCTCGGGCGCCATCCAGCACCTTGCTGGTATGAAAGACTCGAAAGTCATCGTCGCGATCAACAAGGACGAAGAAGCACCGATCTTCCAGGTTGCAGACTTTGGCCTCGTTGCTGACCTCTTCGCTGCCGTACCAGAACTCACCGAGAAGCTCTGAGGGTGTCATGGAACACGTACACATTCCCGATCCGCTTTTGGAACATGGCTTCAGCGCCTCTGTTGATCATATGTTCGACAGGGCGGTTCAGTTCTTGAACCTTTCGCCGGGTCTTGAACAGAAGATACGCGTTTGCAACGCCACTTATACTGTGCGCTTTGGGGTCCGGCTTCGTGGTGGGATAGAGACCTTTACCGGCTACCGGTCGGTTCATTCCGAACATATGGAGCCGGTGAAGGGGGGTATCCGCTATTCGCTGGATGTGAACCGAGACGAGGTAGAAGCGCTGGCGTCGCTGATGACCTACAAATGCGCCTTGGTCGAGGCACCTTTTGGTGGCTCAAAAGGCGGCCTTTGCATCGATCCACGTCAATACTCCGAAGAAGAGCTTGAGCGGATCACGCGACGGTTTGCCTATGAGCTTGCAAAGCGTGACCTGATCCACCCGTCGCAGAACGTGCCCGCCCCCGACATGGGGACGGGGGAACGCGAAATGGCGTGGATTGCCGACCAGTATGCACGCATGAACACGACCGATATCAATGCTCAAGCCTGCGTGACCGGCAAACCGGTGTCGGCGGGTGGAATCGAGGGCCGCGTCGAAGCGACGGGACGCGGCGTGCAATACGGTCTGCGTGAGTTCTTTCGGCATCCCGAAGACGCGGCACGGGCCGGATTGCAAGGATCGCTCGACGGAAAACGGGTGATCGTGCAGGGGTTGGGTAACGTTGGGTATCACGCGGCCAAGTTCCTGTCTGAAGAAGATGGCGCCAATATCGTCGCCATTCTTGAGCATGATGGTGGTTTGTTCAGCGCGTCCGGGCTGGATGTCGAGGCCGTACGCCAGTGGATCCTGCAGAACGGCGGGGTGACCGGGTTCCCTGATGCTCTTTACGTCGAAAATGCGCCTGCCCTGCTTGAAGAGGATTGCGATATTCTCATCCCGGCAGCCCTTGAAGGTGTGATCAATCAGCACAACGCAGCACGCATCAAGGCGCCCCTTATTATCGAGGCAGCTAACGGGCCAATCACATTCCACGCCGATGAAGTCCTGCGTGCGAAAGGCACCGTGATTATTCCGGACCTGTATGCCAACGCCGGGGGTGTCACAGTCAGCTATTTCGAATGGGTCAAGAACCTGAGCCATATCAAGTTCGGACGTATGCAGCGGCGACAGGAAGAAGCCCGGCATCAGCTTGTCGTGGACGAACTGGAACGATTGTCCAAAGCGATCGGAACGACCTGGGAATTGTCAGCGGACTTCAAGTCGCGGTACCTGCGCGGTGCTGATGAGCTTGAGCTTGTGCGTTCCGGTCTCGATGACACGATGCGGAGCGCCTACCAATCCATTCGCGCATTGTGGCATGCGCGGCCGGACATTGGGGACCTGAGAACCGCAGCCTACTGCGTGTCGATCGAAAGGATTGCCGACAGCTACCGCTCCAAGGGGCTTTGATACGATGATGAATTCGGTCCTTTGCCTCTCTTGAGGCGAAGGCCGATGCTTTATCCGCTGATTTCGGATTTGAACGCGGATGGAGTGATCCCGAACCTGTTCTTGAACAGGCGCGAGAATTGCGCTTGATCCGAGAATCCGAAGCGGTAAGACACCTCCGCGACCGGCAGGCCCGGCGCAGAGGCGAGGCGATCTCGTGCCGCAATCAGGCGCTGGTCACGGATTTGCTGACTGACCGTGCCGTTCACGTCCTTGAACAGGTCATGTAGGTAGCGTTTCGAGATACCGCATCTTTCCGAGATCAGGTCTGGCGACAGGTCGGGGTTTTTCAGGTTCTCCCGAATGAATTTCTCAACCCGCGCGATGTGTGCTGAACGAACCGCTGAAAGGTTGCTGGTACTGGCGTCGGCGGTTTCATCAAGCGCCAAGCCGAGCAGTTCCAAAAGCTGGCGTCCCACGGTTTCGCTTGCCGCTGGTCCAATATCCGAAAGCCTTGATTGGGCCTGGTCCACCATCGAGGCAAACAAGCCCGCCGTACCCGTGGTTGCGTTGAACACTTGGGCACAAAATCGGTCGGGTTGCCGCACACGTTCCTCAAGCGCCTTGCGGCCAACCTTGAGAACAAACAGGTCATTGGGCTTTTCATAAAGGAACCGGTAGGGTTCATCGCCACGTTCGAGGATGAAGCCGCCTGGATCACAACGCACCTCCCGCCCCAGCTGGCGGAACTCGACTGAGGTCGCCCGAGGCAGGGTGATTAGGTATTCGCCCTCGTGCGTGTCACGAATATGCGCGCGCCGACGCTCGTAGCTCAAAGGGTCCGAGGTCAGCCGGGACATGGCGACATGGCCCATGGACATGCGGCTGAGTTGGCCATTGAACCGGATCGGATCGCGGAACTGAAGCTCCAGTGGAAAATACGATTCATTCACAACCGCGTTCCATTTGCTGGAGCGGTGCTGCGGTTCTGTTGCGGCCGTCGAGAATGTGAACTCGGCGGTCATATGCGTTCCTCCTTTTGATGAGCTTAATCGAAAACATCAATAAAACAAAAGAAATTGGCCGCTCTGCACTCAGCCGCAAACGGTTTTGCGCTGAGTGACAAAATGTTTTGCACAAATTTGCAAACGCTTCTGCGCGGAGCGTCAAGACCACCGCGATGCGCTGCGACAAGCTGGTTGAATGTGATCGACGCGCAGGAGGAGCGCGCCAGATCGGGGAAAGAAATTACACCCGTCGGGCGACCTTTCTGTGCCCATGCAGAGGACCAGAACGAATGGCAAAGAGACAAGTAGACCCTATTACACTTTCCGTGGTGCGGGGGGTATTGGAAACCACCCAGCGCGAAATGACGCTGGCATTGGAAAAGACCGCGCGCAGTTCTGTGTTCAATCTGGCGCATGATTATTCCACGGCACTATTTAACCACACGCCTGAAATGATCCTGCAGGGGCAGGACATTCCGATCCACCTCGGGTCGCTCATCCCGGCGATGAAATCGGTGGCGAACTTCTTTGGCGAAGACATCCACGAAGGCGACCTGATCCTGCACAACGATCCGGCCTATGGTGGCAGCCACATCATCGACACCTGCATGTATTACCCTGTGTTCTATGAAGGCGAGCTGGTTTTCTGGACGGTCTGCAAAGGCCACCTGACCGATATCGGTGGGCCGGTTCCGGCGGGTTATAACCCCGAGGCCAAGGAAATTTTTGCCGAAGGTCTGCGGATTCCGCCGATCAAGCTGTGGGACAAGGGTGTTCCGCGCAACGACATCATGAACATGCTCCTGACGAACATGCGCGCACGCCGCGACCAGGAAGGCGACTTTAACGCCCTGATCGGGGCCTGCCAGGTGGGCGCGCGCAACCTGACTGCGCTGATGGACAAATACGGTAAGGACGTGGTGCAGGAATGTATTGCCGAATTGCTCGACATGGCGAATGCCCACATGAACGGGCTGATCGCGCAGGTGCCGGACGGGACCTATTCCGGGACCGCCGTTCTCGAAGACGCGGGCCATGGGTTTGGGGATTTCGACATCACCGCGACGGTGACGATCACTGGCGACAGCTGCCATATCGAGATCGAAAGCCCGCCGCAGGTGCCCTATTTCATCAACTCCTACGAAGGGAACTCCTATTCCGGGGTCTATCTCGGCCTGATGATGTTCGCCCAGTTGCCGCCGCCCTATAACGAAGGGCTGTACCGCAATGTGACGGTGGACATGGGCAAGAAGGGTTCGCTGTGTAACGCACAGTCGCCCGCACCGCATATGAACTGTACCACGACGCCAATGGAAACGCTGACCGATGCGGTGCGTCTGGCCTTTGAGCAGGCCGCGCCCGACAAAGTGTCGGCCAGCTGGGGCCACGCCAACGGCTGTAACATCGCCGGGTGGGACAGCCGCCATGACGAGGAATACGTCACCATGGTGCTGGCCTCGATCATCTCGGGCGCTGGGGCCACGGCCAGCCAGGATGGTTGGCATGCCTGCGGACCAGAATGCTGCTTTGGCGCGCTGACCTCGGGTGACATCGAGATGCTGGAACACTCCTATCCGATCATCATTCACGAATACGGGCTGATGGAAGACAGCGGCGGCGCGGGCAAGTTCCGCGGTGGGTCCGGCACACGCTGGGCGGTTGAACCTCTGGACACCGACATGACCCTTGTGACGTTCGGCGAAGGCCGTCGCATTCCGGCCATGGGGGCCGCCGGGGCGAAATCCGAAATGGTGCACAAGAAGGTTGGCCGTCTTGAAATCACCCGCGATGGGGAAACCCAGATCATCACCGATAACGTGATCGAAACCATCAAACCCGGCGAGATCGCCGCCAACCTGAACCCCGGCGGTGGCGGCTTTGGCAACCCGTTTGAGCGTGACCCCCTGAAGGTGGTCGAAGACGTCCGCAATGGCCTCGTCTCGATCGAGGGCGCGCGGCTCGACTATGGCGTGGTCATTTCCGACGCCGACACCCTCTCTATCGACGAAGACGCCACGGCCAAAGCCCGTGCTGCGGCCTGAAGCCCCTGACTGAAAGGAATATTACTATGCGAACCCAATATCGTCTGGGCATCGACGCCGGCGGCACATTCACCGATTTCATTCTTGCCGATAAAAAGGGCGGGACGCGGATCTTCAAAGTTCTGTCGACCCCGACCGAGCCGACCAAGGCCATCAAGAATGGCTTGGCCCTGATCACCGAAGAAACCGGGCTGACGGCGCAGGAAATCGTGTCCAACTCGGACCTGTGTATCAACGGCACCACGGTTGGCCTGAACGCGCTGATCACCCATACCGGGGCCAAGACCGGCCTGATTGCCACCAAGGGGCACGAGGACTCGATCGAGATCCGCCTGGGTCACAAGGAAGACGGCTATCGCTATGACCCGGACTATCCCCCCGCGACCATGCTGGTGCCGCGTCACCTGCGCAAAGGGGTCAGCGAACGGGTGATCTCGGACGGGTCAGTCAAGACGCCGATGAACGAGGAAGACGTGCGCGCCGCCTGCCGCTATTTCATCGCCGAAGGTGTTGAATCGGTCGCGATCAGCTTTGTCTGGTCGGTGCTGCACCCCGAGCATGAAAACCGCGCCGCCGAGATCGTCCGCGAGATGATGCCCGATGTGCGCCTGACCGTGGGCAGCCAGCTGTATCCGCAGGTGCGCGAATATACCCGCACCTCGACCGCCATCGTGAACGCCTATCTGGCACCGATCCTGCAGCGCTATGTCGAAGCGATCGACGCCTATTTCCGCGAACTGGGCAGCCAGCATCCCGTGCGTTATTTCCAGTCGAACGGCGGTCTGGCGCTTGGCAAGGTGGTCAGCGACCAATCGGTTTATGCGATTAACTCGGGTCCGGCATCGGCACCACAAGCGGCACTGGACGTGGCCGAACCGTGGGGTGACAAGAACATCATCACCTGTGACATGGGCGGCACCTCGTTCGACATTACCCTGACCAAGGACGGTCAGGCCAATGTCAACAAGAACATCGACTTCCTGCGCTATCGCATCGGTATCCCGATGATCCAGGTGGAAACCTTGGGCGCGGGCGGTGGTTCGATCGGCTGGATCGACTCGATGGGGCTGATGCAGATGGGGCCGCAATCCGCAGGGTCCGAGCCCGGACCGGCCTGTTACGGCCAGGGCGGTGAGAACCCGACCACGACCGACGCCAACCTTGTGCTGGGCTATCTGAATGCCGACGGTCTTGTCGGTGGCCGCCTGCCGCTGGACGTGGAAAAGGCGCGTGGCGCGATCAGGGCGAACCTTGCAGACCCGCTGGGTATTTCCGTCGAGAAAGCCGCCTATGGCATGTTCACCATCGTTAACAACAACATGGTCAACGCCATCCGCCGTGTTTCGGTCGAGCGCGGCTATGACCCGCGTGACTTCGTGCTGATGGGGGCCGGTGGGGCCACCGGGGCGCATATCACGGCGCTGGCGCGTGAAATGGGCATTTCCAAAGTGCTGATTTCCAAACTGGCCTCGGGGCTGTGTGCCTATGGTCAGATCATTTCGGACGTCAAATACAACTACATGGCACCTGCACCGATCCGTCTGGAAGGGGCCGAGGCCGCCAAAAAGCTGGACGATCTGTTCAACTCGCTCGAAGCGCGCGGCAAGGTCGACCTTGCAGGTGATGGGTTCGCCGAGGACCGTATCTCGATCCGCCGCTCGCTGGATATGCGCTATGTCGGCCAGGTGCATGAATGCACGGTCGAGATTGATCCGTTCGAAGTGACCGAGGCAACACTGGAAACCATCAAGGCCGCGTTCCATGCCCGCCACAAAGAGCTTTTCACCTATGACGAACCGCACAATGCGGTGGAAATCGTCAACGTGGAAAGCACCATTGCCGGTCACGTAGACAAACCCGACCGCATGACCATCGCTGCCGGAAAAGGGGCGCATGAAACCCTCAAGGGCACCCGCCCAATGGTGTTCAACGCCGATGGCATCGCGCAGGACACGCCGGTCTATGACGGTTCGGCCATGGGTGCCGGGGATACGCTGCACGGGCCTGCTGTGATCGAGGAAGTCACGACAACCATCGTGGTAGAGCCGGGCTGGACTGTCAGCCTGCACGACAGCGGGGTCTATGTGTTGACCGCAGATGCCGCATCAGAGGCAGGTCAGGTCGATCAGCTCAAAGAACTGGCCGAGGTCTGATCGATGGCACGGCGGAAAGATAAGATTTCCTCCCTGGCGGCATCCGGGGTGACAGTGGCCTTCGGCGGGTTCAAGGCCCTCACCGATGTCACGATGACAATTACTCCGGGTGCCGTACATGGGCTGATTGGTCCCAATGGCGCGGGCAAGACCACCATGGTCAACACATTGACCGGTTTCCAGGCCCCGACCAGCGGGACAGTGACGCTCGGGGACAGGAATGTCAGCACCTTGCCGCCACATGAATTGCGCCGGGCCGGAGTGGCCCGGACGTTTCAGGCGGGGCGTTTGTTCACTGGCTTGGATGTACTGGACAATCTGGCAGTGACCGGAGTGGGGCTGGGCCATGCGCGCTCAGCATCCGAGGCCGAGGCGCTGCGGCTGCTTGACTGGATGGGCATCCCCCATCTTGCCGAGCAGCCCGCCGCAGGTTTGCCTTATACCGATGAACGGCGCGTGGGCATTGCCCGATCGCTGATGTTTGCCCCGGATTTCCTTTTGCTGGATGAACCAGCCGCAGGCATGTCCGAAGCCGAGGCCGCGGATTTGGCGGCATTGATCAAACGCGTCGCCGAAGAGCTGGGCACGGGTGTTTTGCTGATCGAGCACAATGTCGGGTTGGTCCTGTCGGTGTCGCACCATGTCTACGTGCTGGATGCAGGTCAGGTCATCGAAGAAGGCGATGTCGACGTGATCCTGGCCAGCCAGGCCGTGCGCGACGCCTATCTCGGCGCAGATCAGGAGGCCGCGTGATGTCCAAACTAGGCGTTTTTGATGTGTCGGTTCGGTATGGCAAGGTGCCGGCACTAACCGACGTGACCCTACATCTGGAAGAGGGCGAGAGGGTCTTTATCTCGGGGCCAAACGGCGCCGGAAAATCGTCGCTTCTGGGCGCGATCAGCGGCGCAGTTGCCACCAGCCATGGCCGGATAGAAATGGATGGCGATCTGTTGACCGGGCGCCCACCCGAGGCCATCGCCCGGCTGGGCCTGTCAATGGTGCCCGAAGGGCGCGAAATCTTCGGCAGCCTCACCGTCGAAGAGAACCTGAGGGTTGGAACCGGTCTGCGCCGCGACCGCAGCGCCATTGAGGGTGACATCGCTGAGATTTTCGAAGCGTTTCCCATTCTGGGTGATCGACGCCATGCCAGCGCCGGTGCCCTGTCAGGCGGGCAGCAACAGATGCTGGCCATTGGCCGTGCGCTGATGACCAACCCGAAACTGATGATGGTCGATGAACCGTCGCTTGGGCTCGCGCCCAAGATCGTCGATCAGGTCTATGACACGCTGGTGCAGCTGCAGGAAGATCGCGGGCTGACCCTGTTGATCGTCGAACAAAGCTCGACCCGCGCTGCCCGTGTGGGCGGGCGCATGATTCTGCTGCGCGGTGGCGCTGTTGTCGGCGATGGCGATGCCGCGACCTTTGCCGAGAAAGACCTGCTCAGCGAAGCCTATTTCGGACAATCCCAAAAGGAGGCCGCGCAATGAGTTCGCTTGCCCAGCTTTTCTTTGATGCGGCTTCCCTTGGCGGCATCTATGCGATGGCCGCTCTTGGTATCGCGCTCATCTTCGGGGTGATGAACCTCGTGAATTTTGCACATGGCGAATACATCGCCTTTTGCGTCTTTGCCCTGATCGTTCCCTCGACCGAAGCGGTCGCGGTGATGTTTCTTGGCAAGGCCCCGGCTTTCCTGTTGATCCCGATCCTCCTGGGTTTAGGGGCCGGGGCCGCGATCGCCAGCGAAGCCCTGGTGTTTCGCCACATGCGCAAGGCCACGCCTGTGGCAATGATGATCTCATCGTTTGCCTTGGGCTTTGTGATCCAGAACGCGCTTCTGGCGGTGTATGGCGGGCGTCCAAAGGCGATCAGCCTCTGGCCCGATCTGAATACGCCCGTGGCATTGGCCGGGGCACAGGTGCCATTGCTGCAGTTGATCGTCATCCTGGCAACGCTTGTGGTGGTCTGTGCCCTTGCGCTGTTGCTGAAAAAGTCCCGGCTGGGGCTTGAGATGCGGGCCGCAGCCGAAAATTTCACGATGGCGCGGCTTCTGGGCGTGCGGGCCAACGTGGTCATCACCGGTGCCTTTGCCCTGTCGGGGGCTCTGGCCGCGGCGGTGGCGCTGATTATGGCCACTCAGACAGGTGTCGCCGATGTCCGCATGGGTGGTCAGATCATGCTGGTGGCCTTCATCGCCACAGTGATCGGTGGGCTGGGATCGCTGCCGGGCGCGGTGGCGGCTGGGTTCCTGATCGGTGCCGCTTCGGTGTTGCTTCAGGCGTTCCTGCCGCTTGAGGTGCGCCCCTTCCGCGATGCGTTTCTCTACACGCTGGTCATCGTCTGCCTGCTGATGCGTCCGCAGGGTCTGTTCGTGCCCAGCTCTGCCAAACCAAGGATCTGAACCATGATGGGTAAACATGCACAAAACCGGCTTCTCGCCTATTCGACGCCAGTGGTTTTGATCGGACTGCTTGTTCTGTTCGTCATCGCCGTCACCCTGACAGGGGACAAGGCATTGGGGCGAATGGCCGCCGAAACCTTGATCCGGGTGGTTCTTGTCGTGGGTCTGTGGATCTTTGTCGGCAACTCTGGCGTGGTCAGCTTCGGTCATGCGGGCTATATGGCGATTGGTGCGTATTGCTCGGCCTGGCTGACGCTGAAACCGCAAATGAAATCCCTGTTTCTGCCCGACTTGCCACCCTGGCTGGCGCAGGCTGAATGGCCGGTGCTGCCCGCCGCGATCGTGTCGGGCCTTCTGGCGGCACTTGTTGCGCTGATTTCCGGCGCGGCAATCCTGCGGTTGTCGGGGATCGCTGCCTCGATCGCCACCTTCGCGTTCCTGGCAATTGTCAACACGGTCTATTCCAACTGGGAAGGTGTGACCGGTGCGACTTCGTCGGTGGTCGGGTTGGCCCGCTATGTCGATCAATGGGTTGCTCTGGCATGGGCCTCTGTGGCGATTATCGCGGCCAACCTTTATGCCAACTCTGCCAGTGGCCTTGCGTTGCGTGCCACCCGAGAAGACGAGGTCGCGGCCAGCGCCTCAGGTATCAACATGTATCGTCACCGCCTGCTCTCGCTTGTGGTCAGCGGCTTTTTCACCGGCGTGTCCGGCGCGCTTCTGGGGCATTCGATTGGCGTGCTGAACCCCGACAGTTTCTATCTGGGCATTACCTTCATCAGCTTGGCCATGCTTGTGATCGGTGGCATCGGCAGCCTGTCTGGCGCGGTTGTCGGCGTGCTCAGCCTTTCCCTGCTGATTGAAACGCTGGTGCGTCTGGAACAGGGCATGACCATCGGCGCAAGCGAAATCGCACTGCCCAGCGGAGCGCAGGAAATTCTGATCGGCGTTGTGATGATCCTTGTTCTGATCCTGCGTCCAGCTGGGTTGCTGGCAGGCAAGGAACTGAGCTTCCAATTTGTCTCACAGCGATCCCCAAGCAAGCAATCTTCGACCAACTAATCCAATCAACTAATCCAACCAACAGAGGAGACCATCTCATGAAACACACACTCATTGCTTCGGCTTTGACCCTGACGCTTGCGGTGCCAGCCACCGCCGACGACATCACGGTCGGCTTCGCCATCGCTCAATCCGGCTGGATGGAGGCCTATGACACCCCCGCTGCCACTGCCGCCAAGATCCGCATTGATGAAATCAATGCAAACGGCGGGCTGCTTGGTCAGCAAGTCAAATGGATAGAGGTCGATACCAAGACAGATCGCGCACAATCGGCCAAAGCCGGATTGCAGGTTCTGGATGCAGGCGCCGATATGATGGTTGTCAGCTGCGACTACGACTTCGGGGCGCCCGCCGCGCTGGCTGCCGAAGCTGACGGCAAGAACTCGTTCTTCCTATGCGCCGAAGACGTGAAAGCGGGCATTCAGGGCGTCGGCCCGAACAGCTTCTCGGGCTCGGTTCTGGCAGCTGTACAGGGGGCCACCATGGCAGAATGGTCGACGGACCGGCGCGACGCAAAAACGGGTTACGTGCTGCTCGACACCACGATTGAATACAACAAGGGCATCTGCACCGGCTTTGACTGGATGTTCCCCAAGGCAGGCGGCGAGATCACCGGGCGCGACACGTTCAAAAACAACGATGCCTCGATCGCCAGCCAGATCAGCCGTATCAAGGCCCTGCCGGAAGAGCCTGATGTGATCATGCTGTGCTCGTACATTCCGGGCGCCGCCGCTGCTGTACGTCAAATCCGTGCCGCAGGGATCAATTCGTTGATCCTGAACGGATCGGCGGTGGATGGTTCCTATTGGCTTGATGCGGTGCCCAATCTGTCGGGTTTTGTGGTGCCGGTACAGGGGTCGATCTATGGCGATGATCCGCGGGCCGAGGTTGAAGCTTTCAACACCTCTTACGAGGCTGCAACCGGATCCCGCCCGGCCAGCCAATATGCCTATCCCGGCTATATCCTGATCGATTTGTGGGCAAAAGCCGTGGAGCGTGCAGGCACACTGGAAGGGGCTGCCGTGACTGCCGCTCTGGAAAAGATGAAGAACGAACCGACCGCTTTTGGTCCGCGTAGCTTCTCTGGCGAACTGCACCATCAGAATTCGGCAGAGATGCAGATCATCGAAATCTCGAATGGCACACCCGCTGCGGTGGACCAGTGGACAATCAGCGAAGCGGTACCGATGGATGTTCTGCTGAAATGACCTGACTATTCTAGCCCAGCGTCGGAACAATGGCGCCTCTCGTTTGATGCGAGGGGCGTCATGCGACCAAAATTGGATAACGATTTCGATTTTGTTTCAAATCGCGACTGGCTGATAGAACTTAACAATCACGACATTAAGGTGTTTAAGGGCTCCGACCGAACTTCTCCGCGCTGATCGCAAAGGTCCGCTCTAACAATCCGGGCCTCCGCCAACTTCACCCTCCCAACAACTCCTCGATGAAATCCTCTTGGCCGTAGAGCGCCGCCTCCCATTCCTTCGGCACGTCCACTTCCCGCTCAAGCGTCTCTGGTTCAGGTTGCCCGCGCCCCGCCTCCATCGCAATCACGCGCATCGCGCGCGCTTCACGCCGCTGCGAACGATCCCGCACAGGCGCGCATTCGGCTGGTTTAACTGCCTCATCAGCGCCGACCTCGTCTTCACTGTCGCCGCCCCAAGGACCCACACCCTGCACGCTTGGCGGATAGGGGAAGGGTTTGCCCTCCTGGCGGGCGAGCATCACCTTGAAGAAGGGATCGTCGTAATACTTGATCCGGCTCGCCTTGATCGGATGCTGCGGCGAGGCGAGGATGATCACCTCGTCGGGATCCATTAGGCGCGCCTCGGTCTCGGAGAGGAGCGGCCGCTCTTCGAGCCGCGCCGAGGTCGAAGTCGCCCCGAGGAAGCCCTTGTTGCGGCCATACATCCGGGTGACCGCCTCGCGGGTCGTGCTGCCGACCGCGGCGGAAACTTCTTTCACCGTCCGCTGATCACGTGGCGTGATGTAGAGCTTCAGCCCTGCCCCGTTCTCGAGGCTCTCGCGGCCTTCGGGTCCATAGATGCGATCAAGCGAGGCCAGCGACTGCGCGATCATCGCGACGCGGCCGCCATAGCTCGCCAGCGAATGAATCGCGCGTTCGAGGTAGGGCATGGCTCCCATCTGCTGGAATTCGTCGATCATCATCATGACCAGCCAGGGCTCATCCGGGCCCGGTTCGTTCAGGCGGATTGACGCGATGAGATCGGCGAACATCAGGCGCAGGAGCGGCGCCAACGTCGCGATGTGATCCTCTGAGACGGCGATGTAGAGCGACTGCGGGATCTTCCGGAATGTCGAGAAATCAAAGTCGCTCGCCTCGGTGGCCGAGCGCACCGCCGGGTTGTCCCATTGCTTGAGGCCGGCGGTCATCAGCGCCTGGATGTTCGAGGTCAGAAGCCGCGACGAGGCTGAAGCCGCATTGGTCCAGAGTTCGCGCAGGATGTCTTCCTCAGCCTCGTCCGCATAGGTCTTGTACTGGGCGTTCTTGTATTCGCCGCCCGCGACGATCTTGTTCACCTCGCCAAGGTTTGGGGTGCCGCGCTGGATCGCCAGCAGGCACGCCGCGACAAAGATCGACTTGCCCGCCTCCGAAAAGGTATCGAGCGTCTTGTTGTCCTTGTCGAGGAAGAGGTCGGCGAGGATCGAGACCTCGGTGAAGCGCTGCGCAAAGCTCGGGGCCTTGGCGATCCGGGCCAGCGGGTTGTAACGATGCGTGGCATTGGCCCAATCAAACGGGCTGAAGCGATAGACCTCGTCACCATTCAGCGCCCGTAGCCGGGCAGTCTTCTCGAAGTTCTCGCCTTTCACATCGAGCACCACGACCGAGCCCGCGAAACTCAGAAGGTTCGGGATCACGAAACCCACACCCTTACCGGCGCGGGTTGGGGCCACCATCATCACATGCGGGATGGTGGTCGAGGAAATGAACTCGGGCCTAGAGTTTGGCGCGCCAAGCTTGCCACAGACGAAACCCTTGCCGGGTGCCTGCAGCATGTCGTTCTTCTTCAGCTCCGCCTTGGTCTGCCAGTGCGCGGAACCGTAATCGTCCTGCTCCTTCTTCCAGGTCCAGGCGAGCGCGAGGGCGCCGAGACCGATCGCCCCGAAGCAGACGGCGCCGAAACCCACTTTGAAGGCCTCGGGGTGCGCTGCGCGTGTAGCCGTACTCGCCTTCCAGAGCGCCAGCATGTCGAAGCTGCCAAAGCCGGTTTTCAGAGCCAGGGTCAGGTAGAAGGCGGCGACGATAGTGCCGATGACGGCGCCGCAGATCACACCGAAGAGAAGCGCGGCCCAGAGGGGAAGTGTCTTGGTCATGGTGGTCATCTCCTCTTTAGAATTCCATCTCGTCGTCGAGACCGCGATCACGGCCGAGTTCCTGCGCCTCCTGCTGGCCGCGCAGCCGCGCCACTTCGGTCGCCTTGTCCTGCTGCAGCCCGGCGGCGCGGTCGGTGAAGACCTGGTCGCCGGTCTCCTCGAAGGTCATCTCCAGGAACTCCTGCGTGACGGTGATCTGGTCGAGCTTGCTCGGCAGGGCCGCGTCCAGCACCTCGTAGTTGCCGCGACGGAGTTCGGCCAAGCCCTCTGCGCCCAACTCCTTGAAGAGCTCGGATTGCAGGGTCCGCTCGACCGTCTCTTCCTGTTCTTCGGTGAGCTTGCCGTCCCGCAGCATGTCGGCGAGGTCCTGCAGGTAGGGATTGGGCGTCCGGTCATCCTCATCGATGAGGGGCAGGATCTCCTGTTCTTCGTCAGCGAGGGTCCGACCGATCTCGACGCCCAGTTCCTTGGCGCGTTCCATCAGCGCGTCCATCACCCCGTCGACCTTTTCCAGCGCGGCGTCGAGCTGGTCGTCATTGGCCGTCTCCACGCTCAGACCGTCTTTGGCCAGCACAGCGTTCATGTCCCGCTCGACCCAATCCTGCGCCATTCCGTAGTTCCGGGTCCCGCCGGCTGCAATCCGGGCCACCAGCTCTTCGCTGTCCATGCCTGCCTCCTCGGCGCGCTCGAGCACGTCGCGCAACCCCTCGTCATTGCCGGATTGAAATGCTGCGATCAGCACCTCGCTGCCCGCCCCCGGCGGATACGCGTCGGAAAGTAATGTGGGCGCGACGGCCGTAACTATAGCGTTTGCGGCATATGTCGGGGGTCTGATGCCGACGCTGCTATTGCTCGGCGGGCTTTCAGATCGGATTGGACGGCGGATTCCGATTGCTTTGGCTCTGATCCTTGGCTCCTTGGCGACGGCACTACTTGTACAAGCCCCAAGCTGGATCAGCCTAGTGATCGCACGTTTCATGCTCGGGATCGGCACCGGCCTGGCCACAACAGCCGGAACCGCCTACATGACGGAAATCCTGGGCGCTGACCGCGCGAAGAATGCGGCCTTAATTGTGACTTCGGCTACATCTCTAGGTTTTGGCGGCGGCGCACTAGCAACCGGTATCAGTCTCGGCCTGCAAGGTCATACGCTCTTACCAGCCAGCTACATTGCCCTGTTCGCGGCTGCTCCTATCCTTGCGATAATTGCCCTGACACTGCCCCGCATCGACAAGCCAAGGCCGGTCTCACTATTGCGCCTTCCGGTGTTCCCCGATGGAACATGGGTCTTTGGAGCGGCAATGGCACTGGCATGGTCCACAACCGGCATGACCATCGCTGTCGTTCCACTGGAACTGGCAGAGAACAATCTCGGGGGGTGGACCGGTCTGGTCATCTTTTTGGCAATCTTCGTGGGTTTCCTGTGCCAGCCGATTGCAAGACGCATGACCAATGGGCGTGCTCTCGCTCTCGGTTTCTTTCTGATCCCGCTTGGCTTTCTCGTTCTTCTTGCCGGTGTCTGGATGAAGGTGCTTGCATTTGTTCTTGTCGGCACCTGCATCACCAGCGCAGCGAGCTACGGTTTCACCTATCTCGCCTCTTTGGCGGAGGTCTCCTTGCGTGCGCCGGATGACCGGGCGCGCGCAACAGCCGGGCTATTTGTCTACGCCTACTTCGGCTTCTCTCTTCCCGTAATCGCCAGCGGCGCGCTTGCGGATCTGCTCGGTCTTCTATCTGCGATGCTGTTTTTTGCAGTGATACAAGTCACTGTCACAGCGCTCATCGTCATCAAATGGAGTTATCCATTTGAACCATCCAAACCCGCTTTCGAAACCAGATAATCGTCAACACAAACCGAGTGGAGAACCACCGATGCCTGTACTGAATTTTTCATATGCTGAGATCAAAGATACACAGAAATTCCGTGAATACGTTTCTGCCGCCGCTGCCCTTATGACACAGCATAATGTTGAGGTCGTTGTTCGAGGCGAATTTGAACGGACAATGCAGGGAAGTGAAAAAACTCCGCACATCGCTGCTGTGTTCCGATATCCCAGCATGGAAGCCGCTCAAGCTTTTTATGGATCACCTGAGTATCAAGCTATAGTTCCTTTGCGGGATGCCGCCTGCACAATGACGATCCACTTTTATAGAGAATAGGTATGTTACTTATTTTTGGCAGATCAGTAATGCGTGGCTTACGGGCAAAACAAATACATTAGATTTCCCAAGGAATGAACAACACATTCACCCCGACATTTCAAACCGTTGATCTGAAGAGCGGTTTCACGCTGGCATTTGCAGTGATCGTACTCGGGTCTTCGGGTGTTTTTTCGGTTCTGTCGGGTCAGCCAACATTCAATGTTGTCTTCTTCAGGTGTTTTTGGGGGCTGCCTCCTTGTTGTTCTGGTGCTTGCTGACTTCCCAATTGAATGGCTTTGGTCAGATTGAGAAGCGTCTTTACCCATTGATCGCGCTTAGTGGCTTGTTCCTGGTGGCCAACTGGGCAGCACTTTTTGAGGCCTATCGTCTGATCTCCATCGGTTTTGCGACAATCATCTATCACTTTCAGACATTTTGGATCGTCGTGTTCGCCGCTGTGTTTCTGAACGAAAAGATTTCCAAAGCTAAGGGAGTGTGGCTTCTGTTGGCATTTGGCGGCCTCATCGCCGTGATCTGGCCCCGCATTGGGGACATCGTAGGTGATACCGATTGGTTCAAAGGCATCTCGTTCGCGGTGCTTGCATCCATGCTTTACGCTGGTTCGACACTCTCCTCTCGCGCTCTGAAATCTGTACGGCCTGCTCATCTCACTATCATACATTGCCTTTGCGGGATGATTGTATTCGCTCCATTGTTAAGAATTTCAGCTATTGATACTGCGCCCGAGAACTCGATGCTGTGGCTCATTGGCCTTGGGGTCATACACACAGGCGGCATCTACATTATGATTTATGCGTCCTATCCTAAGCTGAGCATCGCGACGATTGGCATTTGCGCGTTTTTGAACCCGCTTGCTGCGGTTGGATTCGGGTTTTTGGTATTCGATGAAATAATAAGTCCAATGCAGATCGCTGGAGCGGCTATCATTGGAATAGCAGGCCTCGGAGTGACCTTAGGTTGGGCCGAACCGCGCGATCAGAACGGCATTACCTAATATAAAGGGCAGCGAAAGGTCGGATTGGGTTCGGCGATCTGTGACGTGGTTCAACGACCGCTTCGGCGCAATAGGCTGCATCGCGGCAAAATGCTTGTCGCACATGCGAGGGCTTTCTGCGTGAGCAATAGCTGCGCGAGCAAAAGTCGGGTTTGTCCACAGTTTACCAGTTCACGCACGGCGCGGTGAAGGTCCGCAATTCCAGTACCGCACATCGCGAACCAGCCCGAGTTGAGGCCGCCTAAGCGGCGGTCTCAACGGTTTTAGGTTGAAGCTCATGAAGGTAGTCGACAGCCCGCTGCGCATGGGCGGCTGCTTGGAAAATGAACCGCTTGTCGTTGCGAAGACCTTCGAGCCAATGCGCGATATAGGCGGCATGCTCTTCACGCGGTTCCAGCGACAGGCCCAAATCAGCTGCCAGAAACGCAGCCCCAAGTTCGGCTACGAGCTCTTCCTGGGCATAACCTTCGTCGCCCCACTTCTTTCTTCCGAAACAGCGATCAAGGCGCTTCGGGTGGCGAGTCCAGTGACAAATTTCGTGGCCAAGGGTTGCAAAATACGCCTCTTGGGATTCAAAGGTCTCGAAGGGCGGCATCTGCACGTAATCAGCATCGACCGCATAGAAGGCTTGGTTACCGCCATGGCGAATATTGGCCTTGGTGGCCACAAAGAACGCTTCGGCGGTGGCATCGCGCTCAACTACCTCTGGCATTTGCTCGGCCACTGCGTAGTACTGCTCGGGTAATCCCTCGATCTGATCGACGTTGAAAACCGTGTAGCCCTTCATGAAGGGGATCTCGACCTCGTGGTCTTGACCTGCATCATCGGTTTCGGTTTTGCGCATCTTGTCGGCGTAGATGACGAGTTGGCCCTTGGAGCCTTTGCGGACCTGCCCGCCGAGCTCGAGAGCCTGGCGATACGTCATCCAGGTGGGTGCAGCGTGGCCATGGGCAACGGAAGCGGCCCAGAGCAGGACGATGTTGAGACCGCGATAGGCAATGCCGTTGTGGCGTAAGGGCCGGGTGATGCGACCGGCGAGGTGCTCGGCATTCCAGGGCTTGTGCCAGGGTCGGGTGCCAGCTTCGAGATCGGCGATGATCTTCTCGGTGATGCGGGTGTAGATGTCGGGCTTTGCCATGTGATCCTCCATTGTCTCGTCCCCGTGCGGGACGCGGGAGGAAATGGCGGACGCAATAAGCCGCCCGGACATGGTCAACACGGGAGCGTCAGCGAATAGAGCGGGCAGACCATTGCGCGGGCGGCGGCGTCTGCCAGACCCGCGATCCCATTGCTCGCACGGGGATGGGACATGGAGGTTGATGGTGGGAAGCTAAAATCATCCACACCGCCACAATGAGAAATGTGCACTCGCTCGGGATCACCCATCTTGCGGTTCAAGCTAGGTTCGCGAAATAGGCCATATTCACTGTTCAGCAAATTTGAGCTTGGCGTGCTCTTCAACTTAGCGGTTGTCGAAGAGCTCTCTTACAATTGGCAACGCGCGTGGCACCAGGTCTCGGAACGCAGGTCGGATCATAAGTTGCCCAATGACTGTCTCGACATAGTTCGGCGACAAGTCCGCAAGGCGTTCCGAAGCGATGGCCACTGCATCCGTGTTGTCAGCCAGAACAGCTTCGATCTCCGACCAATAGCCGGATTCAATGGCTGCGGCGATGTCGAACACGTCACGGGGTTGGATGCGCGTGCCTCGAAACCGGATCTTCTTCGCGATGATTTCCGGAATGGTTTCCAAAAGCACATCTCGACCGAGTATTGAGCACTCCACAGCGTAGTCGGTCGTCACATGCCCTGTGACGATGAAGTCGATTTCACCGATTTCTTCGAAAGCGATCTTGAGGTGCCCGCGTCCGTCGCCGTTGTAAGTGGGGGTCCCGATTTGGAATTGCATCTCAGCGACAGTCGCTTCGACGTAGGGCAACAACTGTGGATCATCGAGGAACAGATCGACGTCGTGGCTTTCACGATGGTCGATTTGCAACATCATCGCCGTGCCACCACCGAAGGTCCAACCGCCCAGAATGTCACCATCGCGATTTACGGCGTCGATGATATTGTAGGCTTCTTTGAGGAGATCTTCCCAACGGGATGGAAACGGCGTCACGCGAGAAGGGGAAGCTTCTGACCGGACCATGTGGCGAATGCCGTCGCGGTCGCGGTCAAGGTGTCTTCTAGAACGCCATGTAGCTCTGCAAAGGCCAATTGTTCCGCCACGGTCGTTTCCGTGAAGAACGAGTTCACCTGGCCTTTCGCAATATCACCCGTATTCAGCGCAGCCGCCAACGCGCCGCCGTCCAGATAAGTCTGGTACGGTGCGTTCACGGTCGTGAGCAAAGCTGTTTGCATCTCTTGGGTCATAGCGATCCAAATATAGCGATCTCGCTCAAAATAGCAAGATTCCCGGACGCACACTACAAGGTAACCGTTTGAGATTTGGTTTCTTTGTCGCCCGGCACTAAAGGCGGCGATTGGTCTCCAGCTACCCCTGCATCTTCCAACTGTTCTCGATCCGGAAGATCAGCGAGGCTTTCCAACCCGAAGGCCACCAGGAATTGCTCTGTCGTCACGAAGGTATAGGGCGCCCCACGTCTGGGCGCGCGCGGCCCGGTGCCGATCAACCCGCGCGCATGCAGGCGCCCAATCAGGTCACGGCTGATCTCCCTACCGAAGATGTCCTTCAACCCATAGCGCGTGATCGGCTGGTGATAGGCTATCGCAGCCAGCACGGCGACATCGAACTCGTTCAAGTCCAGCACCTGCTCGCCCACATCTGCGGCGGCGCGGATCGCCGGGGCATAAACGGCCCGCGTTCGGAACATCCATCCGCCGGACACCTCGGCAATCTCAAAGGCCCGCCCGCCCAGATCTGACGCAAGATCCTCGATCAACAACTCAACCGAGGTCCCCTGCCCCACCACGCGGGCGAGGTCTTCGCGCGGTACTGGTGACGCAGAGGCGAACAGAACCGCCTCGACCCGGCGCATCCATTCGCGCCAGCGCAACTCGGTGGGCAATTCCTCGAGCTCTCTGTCCAGATCGGGTTCGGCGTGGTCCCTGGCCATCTCTACACCCCGTAGAGCCGGAACGTGTCGCGGCCGGTCAGTTCATGGACCGCGCCGAGATCAACCAGCCGGTCGCAAAGCCGCCGCGCGGCGCGATCCGGCAAGGGCAAGGCCGAAGGGGCCACGGCATCGCGAGCCAGGAACATATCAACGGCGTCCCCGGCACCCTTGGCCCGGAGCCGTGGCGCGACCTCTTTCAAATGCGCTGTCCGGCGCGCCAGTTCCGCGGCCAGCCGTACGACCTCGATTGCCGAATTGGTCATAGCACGATGACAGGCCATTCCTAGCTCTGTGCCACCCTTCCTCAAGTCGGTCCGCTTGAGACCGGGCGCCAGGAGCGGCAGAACATGGTTCCAACCCAGCGCCTGTGCCAGCGCGGCATCCGCCAGAACCAATGCTGCCACATCCTGTCGCGGTACGTCGGCCAACACGGTTTCCAACACCATCGCGGCGCGGGTCACCGGAGCGCCCTGCCCGGCATCCAGCCATTCGGCAATCTGCCCAGCCTCGATAGTAGGCAAGGCGCGATGCAGCGCCTTAACCGAGGTCGGCCGCTCCACGGCCCGCCGCCAGGACAGGTAGGTTTCCCCTGCGGGTCCCGGCAAATCGCCGGGGCGCAGCAAATGAACTGCATCCCGCAGATCCCCTACCCTTTCTGGCCGCCCTGAATGGGCAACGCAGGCCTCCGCCGCACATAGCGCCAACCTCTCACGCAACAAGCTCTGGGGGACCTCTTCCAGGTTCAACACAAGATGCAGGTGGCTGAGCGCCGCACCTGACAAAAAGGCCACATCTTCAAGGGTTTCCGCGCGCGTCGAGGTGACCCAAGAGGGCATCCGAGATAGGGTGTCAGGGTCGTCTATGTGATCATGCCGGGCGTATGTCATGCCACAAGACTATCTCATGGCGGCGCTTTCTGCCACAATATAGTGTAGAAACCGCCCCACCCTATGGCTCCTATTTATGTCCAATAAGTTTGCATTATCGGACATAAAGAGATATGCTGCGGGGGCAGTTCAATTTCATCGCCGGATTCACTGGAAAGATGCCCTCAGAGACCGAGAAATCGATGTCAGCCCCCTCTGGTGAGCTGGATGATGCTCGCGTCGACGAGAGAGATCGAGAGGAAAGCGACAGTATCGCCCTGCCCACCCACGTGGCTGGCTCCGGCACGCTCGATCAACTGGTCGACACCGCCCGCGACTATGCGCGTGCTGCGGCCTCGGACAACACACTGAAGGCTTATGCGAAGGATTGGGCGCATTTTACCCGCTGGTGCCGGATGAAGGGTGCCGAGCCAGGGCCACCGTCACCCGAGATGATCGGGCTTTATCTCGCCGACCTGGCATCAGGCCCCTCCCCTGCTCTATCGGTCAGCACCATAGACCGTCGCCTGTCCGGTCTGGCATGGAACTATGCGCAGCGTGGCTTCACCCTCGATCGCAAGAACCGGCACATCGCGACGGTGCTGGCCGGGATCAAGCGGAAACATGCCCAGCCACCAATGCAGAAGGAAGCGATCCTTGCCGAAGACATCCTTGCGATGGTCGCCACCCTGCCCTTTGATCTGCGCGGGCTGCGGGATCGGGCGATCCTGCTGTTGGGGTATGCTGGCGGTCTGCGCCGGTCCGAGATTGTCTGCCTGGACGTGGGCAAGGATGACACGCCGGACGCCGGCGGCTGGATCGAGTTTTTCGAAAACGGGGCCCTCCTGACGCTCAATGCCAAAACCGGCTGGCGCGAGGTTGAGATCGGTCGCGGCTCCAAGGATCAGACTTGTCCCGTTCATGCACTGGAACAATGGCTGCATTTCGCCAAGATCGACTTCGGCCCTGTCTTTGTCGGAACCTCGCGCGATGGCAAACGCGCGTCCGATAAGCGGCTGAATGACAGGCATGTCGCGCGGCTGATCAAGCGCACCGTCCTGGACGCTGGCATTCGCGCTGACCTGCCCGAGAAAGAGCGCCTGGCGCTGTTTTCCGGTCACAGCCTGCGCGCGGGTCTTGCCAGTTCGGCTGAGGTTGACGAACGCTATGTCCAGAAGCAGCTGGGGCACACCTCGGCCGAGATGACCCGCCGCTACCAGCGCCGACGCGACCGGTTCCGCGTGAACCTGACCAAGGCCGCCGGGCTCTGACCCCCTGCTCCATCACGCTGCCTGCCCGCTGAGCCTGCCGTAGAAGCTGCGCTCGAGATGCAGCTCCCCTGCCCCGGCCTTCTCGACCATGCCGCGCAGATAGCCGCCCGGCGAGGACACTTCGCCCGCGCAATGTTTCTCAAAGACAAGCGCCAGCGCTGCTGTTGCCACCTGTTTGCCCAGCCGGTCCTGCGCCACGTTCCAGGCGTGTTCAGACACTCCGATCATCGGCCTGAGTTGACCGGCAACCCGATGAAGATCGCCCCAATCCTTCAGGAACCCGCCCATGTTGCGGGCCCAGGATGCGAATTCTGGACAGGCTTGCATCACAGTCGGCAAATCCAGTGCCGCGCGCTTCTTGCGCACCTCGGCAACCCACTCTTCCAGATCCCTATCAACTTGATCTTCGGGCTGAACATTGGGCACCACGGCCGCGATTTCCTCATTTTCTGAGGAATTACGAGTTACAGGATTAAGTTGGTTTGTAATTAGTATATGAGGGTCAAAAATGACCTCCGTGGGGTTCATTTCTTGAGTCTTCTCACTGGATTGTTCAATAGATTCAGCAGTGTTTTCCACAGGCTCTATGATCTCGGTCGCTTTGAGATAGGCAGCTTTGACACGTTCCTGAAGTTCCCTGAACCAGCCCAGCAGCAGGGCAAGCTGTTCGGATGCCTCGTGGCGGCGCGGCAGCCGGTCCAGAAGCTCCTCGAAAAGGCTCGTGAACTGCGTCCAGGGACCCCGCAACGCGCTGCTGACGGCGGCCTCGATCCGCGCGCGGATCATGCGGCGTGCCACGGTGATCTGACGCTTCAGGCGCTGGCAGAGCTCGCGTTCAGCCTGCAATTCGGCGTGCAGTTCCTCGAACTCCTCGGCGCGTGCGGACAGCGGCGACAGATCAAAGCCATAGGCCTCGACGATGCGCCCCTCGGCGTCCCTGCGGCCCCACCGCTTGCCGTTCGGGCTGTCCTGGAAGGAGATCACGCCGATCTCGGCCAAGCGTCGGGCGTGGCGTTTCAGCGCCGAGAGCGAAAACCCCGTCTGCTCCATCAGATAGGCGTTCGATGCCCAGACGATCGGGCGCTGCCCCTGCTCCCAGTCCTGCGCCTGCGTAAACGCCCCAAGCGTATCGAGGAGCAGCATATCCCCGGCCTTGAGGCCAATGTATGCCCCCACCCGCTTTACCGCCACAAAGGCCCGCGGCTTGGGGATAGCTGCGCGCTCACCATCCTGCGCATATCGTTCGGCAACAGCGAGCCCCGCCGTCGCCTTCCGCCAACCTGCGGAATAATTAAAATTAGACATAGCATACCCGTTCTGAGCCATGTCTGCCTCAGTTGCCCCATGCGGAGCGCCATCATGTTTTTCCATTTTATGTCAGCAGACAAAGAAATCCCGTTCGCTCAGGAGCGTTTTCTCTTGTGTGGCGATTCGCTGGCTGCTAGATTCTAGGTGTCTAATCTAAGAATTGCGCTTTGCGCAGCAGCCCTCGAAGCTTCGGTTTCGGGGGTTTCTTTGTTTACCTTTCCTCCTTTCTGCTCGTCCTCAGTTGTCATCCCCCGAATTTACATCTGTAAACTCGGCGTAGGATTTCTTGATGATTTCGGCCAGATTGCCTTCGAGCCAGTGCGCGAAATCGGCATTCACGCCGGATTTCTTGACGGACAAAGACAGGCTACCGCGCCCCGCTTTGATGACAACGCCCTCCATCGGCGTGATCTCTTGGGCGCTATTGGGCATTTTCGTTCCACGCTTAGAGGCCTCTTTGATCAGGGCCTCCAGACGTTCATCCGATGTCAATGAGCCGCTGATCTTGGACAGCAGGTCCAGCGCGGATTTCTCGGTGAGCTTCCGATCTGCGAACAGCGCGGCCAGATCGGTCCACCTGGGGCGGCCGGACCTGGGCGCGGCCCCGATCCGATCGCCAACGCTGGACGGCACATTCTGTGTCACCTTTGTCAGATGAGAATGCCCCGAGGCAGACAGGTTCAGAACCTGCCGTACCGTCGCGCTTTCGTGGCCCGCAGCCCGGATTGCCTCGGCAAAGCGAGCCTTTTCATAGAAGGACAGATTGCGCCGCGCTGCGTTCTCCAGCCCCTTGGCCAACAGCGCCGTGGCGTCATCGACATCCTGCACATTTGCGCGTACTTTAATGCCAAGCTCGCGACAGGCCTTCAGCCTGCGACGCCCGTAAATCGCCTCAAACCGGCCATCCGCGGATTTGGACCGGCGCACAAGGATCGGGACTTGCTGGCCGCCCTCGCGGATACTGTTCTTAAGCGCCTCGAACCCCTCGCTGTCATCCTCGGGGTTTACAGCTGTAAACTCATCCAGCCGGTCCTTGGGGCCCCAGTCGTCGATCAAGTTGGGGTCCAGCTCTCGGATCGACGCCAAAGAGCCCTGCAACGCGCCCAACGCGGGGGCGCTTGTCTTGGGGTTTCTTTCAGTCGCCGAATTGCCAGAACGCGCGATTGTGCTGGCGATACCTGACATATCGCGAAGGGATTTTCTGGCCATTATTCACGTCCCCACGATTGATGAACCATCGTCTCGACCTCGTGCCCGACAGCGTCCATCGCGCCCTTTGCACGATCATAGGTCGCGCGTGTCATCTCGGCGCGGACCACCTCATAGATTGACTGTTTAAGCATCGTCGCGTCACTGATCGCCGTGCTTTTCAAAGCCGTCGCAGACATGACCCGATCCTGAAAAAGCGCGCGCATGAACGAGGTCAGCTGCTGCGAGGGCACATCCGTAGGCTCATCGCGGGTGATCAGAAATTTGAAGTGATCGTATTGCAGCGTCGCGCCGGCTTCCTCGATCACGCCCATATAGGCACCGGCCAGTTCCAGAAACTGCGCGGTCGAGGAAACATCCAGCATCGAGGGCGTCAGCGGAACGATCAGCGAGCTTGCCGCCGCCATCCCCGCGATGGTCAGAAAACCAAGCTGCGGAGGGCTATCCATAAGCACCAGGTCAAAATCGTCCTCGACCTGGGCCAGAGCGTTGCGAATCCGCGTGAAGAATGGCTGGTCCGGATTTGAATGCACGGCCGACTCGGTTTCGAACTCGGACAGCATCAGCCGCGAAGGCGCGATCGAAAGCCCCGGAAAATAGGTGGGAACCACGACATCCGCCATGTTGACGGGATCGTCGTAGCGGATCGCATCATAGACCGTCAGCCCGTCAAATTCGATCTCAGGGCTGATGCCGCACATCGAAGTCAGCGAGCCCTGCGGATCCAGATCAACGACCAGCACGCGGTAGCCGCGCAACGCGAAATAATGCGCAAGATGGATGCTTGTGGTGCTCTTGCTAGAGCCCCCCTTGAAGTTCATCAGCTGCCAGACTTGCAACTTTTCATCGCCAGTCCGGCGCGGCAGATAACGTCCTTTCTTGCGCGATGATTTTTCAAGGATTTCACGCGCGTTCCAGAGCTCCTGCGCAGTGTAGAAACGCCGCCCACCCCGGACATCTGCGGGCTCGGGGATTGTCCCTTCAGCGTGCAGCTTGCGCATGAACTGGCCGGAAACGCCCAGCAGGTCGGCCGCCTCGGGCGCGGAAAAAGGACGGAGCGTTTTCGTGCTATCGGGGGCAAATGCAGACAGAAGGTGCTCGCGGATGGCAGCGTTCAACCGCTCGGAAATATCAGTCGCAAGAGCCGAGGGCTTCTCATTTGCAAGTGGTGTCACAGGAATCATCTAGTTGCCCCAAATTCGAAAATGTGGCCTTTTTCGCGCCACTTGGGGATAAGAGCCGTGATTCACGGCGCTAAGTCAAGATTTTTCCACGATATAGTGTCTGTTAACGCAAGTAGAGACTATATGCACCATGCTCCTGATTGTCATGTTTACAGCTGTAAACGACCCGACACAGGGGCCGGGGCCGACTTAATCCCCAGTATCACCGGGCAAGCGGCGGCGTTCAACAACATCTGCAAGCTTCGCAAGCGCCTCGGTCGAGGACTGTTTCAAACTGTCGTAGGCGTGGAAATTATGCGGCATATCCGGCCACAGATCACAGGCAATCGCCGCGCCCATCGTTTTCTGAACCTCAACGAATTCTAGGATCATATCCCGCAAGACTTCCCGTCCCCCCAGTTGAATATAGATCGGCGCAAGCCCTGAGAAATCGTGACTGATCGGGGACAGCTGCGCGCGCCCATAAACACCCCCCGGATCGAGCCACTCTCCGAATTTCAGCGCCATCCACCCCTGGACCAGATCGTAACGATCATTGCTGTGCAGGCTATCGCCGCGATCTGCGATGTCGGTCCAGGGGCAAAGCCCAACGCATAATGCGGGCTGCGCCTCTGCTTGCGCTTTGAGCGACTGAAGCAGCATCAGCGCCATATGCCCGCCGGCGCTGTCTCCGGTCACGACGATCTGTTCGGCGGGCACCCGAGATAAAACATGGTGCCACGCCGTCAGGGCATCTTCGGCCTGAGCGGGGTGGGGGTGCTCGGGGGTCAGCCGGTAATCAGGCGCAAAAACCGGAACCCCCAGACGATGCGCGAGCATCGCCACATGCCTGCGGCTAATCCCCCCGTAAAACGCATAACCGCCACCGTGGAAATGCAGAACCGTCGTATCCCCCCGTCGATGACGCGGCAGATACCAGGTGCCTTTCGGCTCAGAAATTTCCTGAATGAGGACATCGTAGAGGTCATCGGTTTCGGTCTGAAGACTGTCAAATATCTTGCGCCCGTCTTCCAGCCGCAGAGCAGTCATCGCCGCTGTGAACTGGTGACGCCAGAACCTCACGCCGATCTCAAAACCGATGTCCCAATCTGGCATGATCGGACGTCCTGTCAGCCGCCTGAAAACCGTTTGCAGTGTGACGCGCTGCAACGCCAAGAGACTGCGCAGGCGGTATCGGACCGGACCGGAGAAAACGAGCTTTGCCATGGATCACCTCTGTTGTCGGGGTCTTCTTTCATTGCCGGGGCAGGGGGGAAGGATATAGAACGAGTGCGACATGTCTGAGACCCCTGTGCCGCTTCCGATCTCGAAACTTCTGCTGCCGCCGGACGCTCTGGCGGCGTGTCTGTTCGCCGGGATCTACCGCGACACGCGCGGCGTGCCTCTGTCAGATGCAGACCGGATCAACCACTTTCCGGCGTCTCCTCTGGTCTCGGTCAGCTATGTGATTCATGGGGCATTGCGGGACATCTCAGCCGTAAAGCGCCCGCCAGGCATGACCATGGGCACAGCATTCCCGCGGTGTTTTGCAATGGGGCCGTCCGACGCCCCTGTATCCAGCTGGTCCCCCCAAGAGGTTACCGCAATTACGATCGGGATTTACCACGACGCCTGGCTGCGCATCGGAGGAGACCCGGATTTTCAGGCGGTGCCCGGATGGATCGAAACCGCGCTAGCACGTTTCGGCACCGCGCCCGAGCCCAGGCAAGGATGGGAAACCCTGTGTGCGGCATTCGAGCAAATCTGGCGTGACGCCCGGCCTGCGGGCTGGCGAAAACTGGGCGGTATCGCCGATTGGGCTCAGGCCGCGACGACGCGCGCCGCACTGAGCGGGGCAGGGCGCAGCCTGCGGAGCATCGAGCGCCGCCTGAAGCAGACGAGCGGCCAAAATCAGCGGGCTCTCAACTTCTATGCGGCTTTCGAAAACCTGCACCACACGGTCCAGCGGCACCCCGAAAGCACGCTGGCTGAAATCGCCCTTGAGGCAGGATATTCCGACCAGTCGCACATGGGGCGGGCTGTTCGGCGGGCAACCGGGTTCTCTCCGGCGCGGTTGAACAAAGCGATCCAGACAGACGAAGCGTTTTGGTGTTACCGGCTGCTGGGCGAGCGTCTCTGATCCTCGGCTGGTTTCAATTAACCCACGGAGAATCCGCATTCGGGGAATAGGGCAGGGGGCCTGGCTCAGATTGAGGACAACAGGATGCTTGTTTCACTGTTGCGCACGCCATCGACCAGCCGCACTTCACGTAGCAGACGGTCGAACTCGTTCAGGTTTTCGACGATAATTTCCGCCACCAAGTCCCATTTGCCGCTTGTCGTATGCAAGACCTGAAGTTCGGGCAAGCCGCGCAGCCGCGAAATCACATGGGACGTCGTGCGCCCCTCGACTTCGATCATCATGATCGCCCGCACCGCCGTTTCGTCATAATCCTTCCGGACCCGCGCTGTGAACCCCAGCAACGCCCCCGACGCCAGCAGCCGATCCAGCCGCGTCTGCACAGTCCCGCGCGCGACCCCCATGATCTCGGCCAGCTTCGACACCGGCGCGCGGCCGTCCTTGCGCAGCAGCGCGATCAATTCGCGATCCAGATCGTCAAAAATGTGTTTTCCACCAGGTTCGGCCATGGGTCTCTCAATATGCACAAAGGTATAGATCAAATTGTATAGTCAGAGGTTAAAAATAGTACAAGTTCACTATTTTCTATACAAATTGCTCTGTCCGATAGTCATCCCTGACCCCCAGAAAAGGACTTTGAAATGTCTGTGATTCCGCCTTCTGATCTTGCTTTTGTCCCCTTTGTCAGTGTTGAGAACATGATGCGTCTGGTGCATCGTATCGGCCTGCCCGAGATGCTGAGCGGGCTGGCCGCCTATATCGAAGACGATTTCAAACGCTGGGAAAGCTTTGACAAAACGCCACGGGTTGCCGCGCATTCCAAGGACGGCGTGATTGAGCTGATGCCCACATCGGACGGCGTGTCCTATGGTTTCAAATATGTCAACGGTCACCCCAAAAACACGCGCGAAGGGCGCCAGACTGTCACCGCGTTCGGCCTGCTGGCCGATGTGGGAAATGGGTATCCGGTACTGTTGACCGAAATGACGGTGCTGACCGCATTGCGCACGGCAGCGACTTCGGCTCTGGTGGCGAAATATCTTGCCCCCAGGGACGCTGACACCATGGCGATGATCGGCAATGGCGCGCAATCGGAGTTTCAGGCTCTGGCGATGAAGGCCTTGTGCGGGATCACCAAGCTGCGGCTATATGACATTGACCCCCGCGCCACAGACAAGGCGATGCGCAACCTGAGCGATCAGGGCTTTGAGCTGACCGCCTGCAAATCCGCGCAAGAGGCCATTGAGGGCGCGCAAATCATCACCACCTGCACCGCAGACAAGCAATATGCCACGATCCTAAGCGACAACATGGTCGGCGCGGGGGTGCATATCAACGCCATTGGCGGCGATTGCCCCGGCAAGACCGAATTGCACAAAGACATCCTGAATCGCGCCGATGTCTTTGTCGAATACCCGCCGCAAACCCGCATCGAAGGCGAGATTCAGCAGATGCCCGAGGATTTCCCGGTAACCGAGATGTGGCAGGTGATCACCGGGGCCACGCCGGGCCGCCGTGACGCGCGTCAGATCACCCTGTTCGACGGCGTGGGATTTGCAACCGAGGATTTCTCGGCCCTGCGCTATATCCGTGATCAGATTGCGGACACCGACCTGTATGAACAGCTTGATCTTCTGGCAGACCCGGACGATCCCCGCGATCTTTTCGGGATGGTACAGCGCGCCAACGGCGGTGCCGCATGACCCGCGCCTCGGCTCAGGCGCCGGCGGCCGTGGTCATGGTGCGGCCGCATCATTTCACGGTGAACACGGAAACGGCCCATGACAATGCGTTTCAGTCGAACGAAAACGCCGCGGACAGTGCCGCATTGTCGCGCCAGGCCTATGCGGAACATAGCAAAGCGGTGGCCGCGCTCAAAAGCCACGGCGTCCGGGTGCATGTCTTTGAGGGCAGGGACCCCGCCACCCCCGATTGCGTGTTTCCGAACAATTGGTTCTCGACTCATATCGGCGGGCATGTGGCCATCTACCCGATGAAAGCCCCAAGCCGCCGACTGGAACGCCGCGCCGATATTATCGAGATGCTCAAGGCCCGGTATCGGGTGCAGGATGTCATCGACTATTCCGGGCTTGAACCGGACGGGCTGTTTCTTGAAGGCACCGGGGCAATGGTGCTGGATCATATCAACCGTGTCGCTTATGCGGTGGCCTCGGATCGGACGAACCCCATCGCCCTAGAGCGTTTCTGCACCCATTTCAATTTCGAACCGATGGTATTTCCGGCGGCAGACACGCGCGGGGTGCCGATCTATCACACCAATGTTCTGATGTGTATCGGGACGGAATTCGTGCTGATCGGAGCAGACATGATCACCGATACCGCCCGGCGCCACGAGGTTCTGGAACGGCTTGCGGAAAGCGGGCGTTTTATTGTCCAGCTGAGCGAAGCGCAGATCGCCGCTTTTGCCGGGAATGCGATCGAGCTTCAGGGCAGGGGTGGCCGTCTTCTGGCGCTGTCGCAAACCGCATTCGACGCCCTGACCGCAGACCAGCGCGCCACATTGGGTCAGAACATGCGTCTGGTGCCGCTGGATATTCCGACGCTTGAAAAAGCCGGCGGTTCAGTACGCTGTACCATCGCAGGCATCCATCTGACGGAAAGACGCTGAGCCTGGCAAACAGCGCCCTGGGAATGTCCTGTCTACCAGACAAAAGACAAGGCCCGGATACGCCATCCCGCCTCAGGTTTTTCCCTTCGGCCCGGTGGCAACAACGCGCTTGGCCTTTGTCAAAGCCTCGGCGGCACGCCGCGCGGCCGGAACCTTCGAGACCCGGTGCAACTGAGGCACCTCGACGCTTAGCACGATATCATCCGGCAGCGCATCCAGAAGCGCACCGAAATCAAAATCCCCGTCGCCCGGCATCTGTCGGTTTTCGCGCGCTGTCGCGATCAAGGCTTCGTCTCTGGTGTCAAAAACGCCCGGCGCATCGCAAAGCTGCGCATAGTGAACCCAGCCGGGCTGCAACGCCGCAATGGCGGAAAAGGGGCTGTTGGACCGCTGCACATGCAACGCATCCACCAAAACACCGGCAGACGGGTGACCCACCGCAGCAACGATTGCCCCGGCCACGCCAACATCCGTCACGCTGGTCCATGGCATGAATTCAAGATCCGCCGTCATGCCATAGCTCTGCGCCAAACCGCAAAACGCTGCATAATTGTCGATCATGCGATTCGTATCGGGATCATATCCCGCAGTGAGAATGTGCCTGGCCCCCAGCGCCGCGCCCGTTTCCAGAAACCGCCGCGTATGTTGGATATTGAACTCGGGCGTGATTTTTATGATCTCAATGTCGGCCAGGGTTACGCCGGTATCACGCATTGCCGCGCGGGTCTCTTGTTGCAATGCGACATCGGTCAGAAGCGGGTAGGGCCCATCCATACCCGAAGGCAGCAGACGCAACCCAACATAGTCAAATCCTGCGTCTGCTGCGGCCTCCACCGCCTGAGGCGGTGAAAGCTCGGATACTGTCAGAAAAGCAAGCGAATAGCGATAACCCATCGGTTACTTCAGCGGCGAAAAGGGAAGCGGAACGGCAAGGGTGGAAACCATGTCAGCCGAAAGCCAGGCCGGGCCACCCTTGGGCGGCCAGACACCTTCGGCCACGGCCTGGGCACGCAGTTCGGCCCGGTGGTTTGCGCTCTCATAGGGCCAGATTTGGGTAAAGCGGGTTGGCCCGTCCAACGAGTACATCGCAACAGAGCAGGGCGAATATTCCTGACGAGAGGGCAGGGCCTCTGCCCATTTTTCAATCGTAGGGACCATGCCGTTCAGCTTGGGCTGGTATGTGCGGATTTCATAGACCTTACCATAGTCACCGGGCGTCACGGGCAGGGTGAACTCCAGCGGGATATAGCTGTCTGCGGTCCAGCCGCGCAGATGTTCCATGCAACCGAAGGGATTGTCCGACAGACGGGTGCGGGTGCGCTCGGCGATCATTTCCTCGGCATCGTCGTATTGGCGCAGCAAAAGAATATCGTTCAGCGTGCCGACATCCGGCGCCCAAGCGCCCAAAAGCGTGCCTTTGGCCTCGGGGGCGTCCAGCCATGCCTGCAATGCCGGCACGATTGCCGGGGTTGCGAAAAGCTGAGTGTTAAGCGTGGTAATATCAAGCAGTGGCATAAAAGCCTCCTTCCGTGTTCAGGGATGTTTCGTCAGGGCCCATGCGTCCCGCAGCGGTGTGTGCGGCGATGTAGCCAAAGGTCATAGCCGGACCGAGCGTGATCCCCCCGCTGGGGTAATGCCCCGCAAAGATCGAGCTTAGATCGTTCCCGGCAGCAAAGAGTCCGGGTATCGGCGCGCGCCCGGCGTCCAGCACACGGGCATATTCATCTGCGGCAAGGCCAGCAAAGGTGCCCAGACTGCCCGGAACGATCTTCACCGCGTGAAACGGGGCCGATACAAGAGACCCAAGGGCCGGATTAGGCCTGTGATCCGGATCGCCTTGCACCTGGTTGTAGCGCGACGCACCACGCCCGAAATCGGGATCTTCGCCTTTGGCGGCATGGGTATTGAAGCGACGGACTGTCTTTTCCAGAGTGGCCGCATCCAAGCCGCATTGCGCCGCCAGCCCCGCAAGACTGCGCGCGGATTTCAGATAGCCCTTGCGCCGATAGGACCCAAGCGGGAACGGAAACGGACGTGACCACCCCAGCCCCCATCGCCGCTGTGCCCTATGATCGGCGATCAGCCAGCAGTGAATGTCCGAAACATCCGGCGCGGCATCAAACAGATTGCGCATAAAGGCGTGGTAGCTGTCTGCCTCGTTGGTAAAGCGTTCTCCGCGCCCCGTAACGGCGATGATCCCCGGCTTTGCGCGCTCGATCAGATGCGGGAAATTCGCGAATGCACCATTGCTGAGCGGGACTCTGGACACCGGCGCCCATGCGGCAGCATCGGCGAGATCAGTCTCAATCCCGGCCCCTGCGGCCTTTGCGATCTTCAGACCGTCGCCAGTATTGCCCGCTGGGGCCGCCGAATGGTGCCTCTTGCCGGTTTCGGTGCCGAACAGCTTCTCTTGTAGCGCTGTATTATGAGGAAACCCTCCGGTTGCCAGAACCACACCGGCCTTGGCCCTCAGCTTTGTACCCGTTTGCAGGACAACCCCGGCCACCCGGCCATTTTCAACGGTCACCTGGCGCACCGGGCTGTCGGCAAACAAGGCCACATCGCGATCAAGCGCCGCGCGCACCAGCCTGGCCACAAGAGCATTACCGTTGACCAGCTGCATCCCGCGCCGATAGCGGATCAGATCCCATACATGTTTGCCCAGGCGCTTCAGAACATACAGCCCCGAAGACACCTTGCGCGTCGCATTAAAGAAGTGGCGCAGATCAGCGCCCGAAGCGATCCCCATCCCCGCAAGAGAGATGACACCAAGAGGCGGCCGAAGCTTCGTCACCCAGCGGCCAAGCCCACGAGCATCATACGGGGCCGCACAGACAGATCGCCCGCCACCAGCCGCACCGGGAAGATCGACAAAATCCGGCACGGCGTTCCCGTCAATCCAGTCCAGCGCGGTTTCATCGCGGAAAAAGCGCACCATCTCGGGCCCTGTTTCAAGGAACATGTCTATTCGCGGGTCTTTCGCCCGATTGCCCATGATGCTTTCGAGATATTGCAACGGGGCGTCCGGCGGCTCTTGGATTCCGGCCTCTGTGGCCAGCGGGTTACGCGGGATCCAAAGCCACCCACCGGACCATGCGGATGTCCCGCCCAGCACGGGCTCTTTTTCCAGAACCGCAACGCGCAACCCCAGATATGCCGCAGTGACAGCCGCCGACAGACCGCCCGCGCCAGAGCCGACCACGATCAAGTCATAGCTGTCGCCGTCCTGCGGAACAGCATCCGGCTCGATTGGGTGAGTCACGCTTCTTTCCGTCCTTCGTGAAGGTCGGCGTACCAGGCATTGAAACTGCGCCCGGCATGGCTGGCCCTGGACAATTCCAGCGCCGCCTCCTGTAGATCGGGCAGGCACTCCAGCAGCCGCTCTGGCGTTGCCCGCGCCGAGGGGCCCGCAATCGAAACCGTTCCGATCGGATCATCCGTGTCCGGGTGCCGGATCACGACCGCAATCGCCGCCATGCCCAGCATGAAACTGTTGGCATTCATCGCATAGCCCTTCTGGCGCACATCGCCGATCACCGAGAGCAGCTCAGTAATCGTTTGCGGCGCAGACACACCCGCCCCGTCGGCCTTTTCCAGCCCCTGTTTCACAACAGCCTCGACGGCATCATTGTCGGTCATGGCAGCCAGCCACGCCTGGCCGCCCGAAGCCGAAGCAAGATGTACAATCTGGCCTTGCTCGGCGCCGGGGTCATATCGCAGGCCCGCAGTCGCGCCCTGCGCCACCCCGACCCAGACAAGCTGCTGCCCGTCGGACAGCGCCATCCGGACAAGCTCGCCCGATTTAACAGCAAGCTTATCAAGAATCGGCTGGCTCAGATCGGGAATGCCGGTGCGCGCCAGAAAGCTCAGACCCGCAGTCGCCAGCTTCAGGGTCAGCCGATAGTCGCCGTGGTCACGCGTTTGCTGTGCATAGCCAAGGTTTTCCAGCTCTTTGAGCAAACGGTGAACGCCAGACACCGGCAGATCCAGATTGCGCGCAATGTCCGAAATCTGAGCCCCTTCGGGAAATTTCGAAAGGTACGAAACAACTGACAAGCCTTTTTCCAATGCACTGCTCATTCTGTGCCCTCCTCAATGTCTTGTCGAAACTATAGGGTGAACAGATAAAAAATGAAAGAGATTTAAAAACTGGAAAAGTTTTTCATTTTGTGAAAAGTTGGGTGCCAACGTGATTCGATGCTGTGGGAGGACACTTTGAGCGTTGTGGCTTTTGAACAGGTGTCAGAGCACTATGACGTAATCGTCATGGGGGCTGGTGCCGCCGGCCTGTCGGCTGCCGTCTTCGGAGCCCTGTCCGGCGCGAAAGTCTTGCTGGTAGAGCGAACCGCATATGTCGGCGGCACGTCAGCGCTGTCAGGCGGGACGGTCTGGGCCCCCGGAACTGCGATTGGCAAGACCGTCAATACACAAGACACCCGCGCGGCCGT
>NZ_JBNAGJ010000005.1:0-322962 GCF_049803795.1 Youngimonas ophiurae (nom. illeg.) | reverse complement strand
AAAATCAGCCCATCAGCCCTGCTGCGCGCTTGCGTCACCATCAGGGCTCGCAAAATGTCCTCGTATCCGATAGGCGCGCTTGCCCATTTGTCGCGGCTATCCAGGACGGCATGGCACTGGTCGCAGGCGTCGATAACAAAGAGATCGTCAGGCTTTATGCCCATGCCGCCAAATCCGAAGAGGCGCAGGTGACAACCTACTGTTCGCTCTGGGTCGTGAGTGCATATGCCTGGTATCTGCAAAGAGCAGTCCCGACCGCGAGCGGCTTGCCGAATTGGGGCCGACTTCTCGGGGCGCTGGCCTTTGCGATAGATTGGGCGCTTTGGCAGTGTGGTAGCCATCAGAAGCCCCTTTCGGTAAAAGCAACGCCGTGCTGCGCGGCCCAGGCTGATATGAATTCGATCAGGTCCGACATCTGCGAAACAGTCATTGCAGACGAGCGGAAGCCTACCGGGAAAGGCTCCCCGTTGAGGCCCATCTGAAAGGCCACCTCGTGCCCACAAGCGTGCATGAAGAGCGCCTTCCAAGTCTCCGGGCTGTGGCGCATCCCGTTGTGTTCTGCCTGTTTCGAAATGTCGCCCAGCATGGCCCAGAGTTTGGCGTTCTGCTCCAGGCTGCGCTTTGGCTCCGGCTCGAACCGGATCACGCCACCTTCTGGCATCGCGTCAACATATCGGTGCGCTAGGTGGCGCTGCGTGTCTGTGGCGAGTTTGATGGGGTGGACGGCCATTTCACCAACCGACCGCTTGGAATTTGCGGTAAATATCGCGGGTGGCGATGACGTCTGAGACGCAATAGTCCGCTATCTTTTGATGCTCCCCATTCGCCCACGCCTCTGCAACCATAGAGCCGTCAAAATCCCCCTTGCCTTCAAGGCCAAGGGCAGATGCAAGATTGTCCATGCGGATGGATCCGCGCGCCCCAGCCCATGCGGTCATCGTGTCGAACATACTCTTGTCCCAAGGCTTAGGGTCGCGCGGAATCTGGCGTGGGATTTCAATGCCAAGAACAACGGCACGGCACAAAATGAAGCGGATATCAAAACCACCAATGTAGTGACCGACAAGCGTGTATTTTGCGAAGCTGCGGAACGCCGAGAAAAAGGCACGGATCACGTCAGCCTCTTGCTCCACCGTCTCGGCGTGCGCGACCACGGGGGCATCATCGTCAATAGCCCAAGAAATCGTACAGATATGGCCGCGCGCAGGGTCAAAGCTTGTTTTGGCAAGAGCCTCCTTCGCGGCATTCTCGGCATTTTCATCCATCCATTTCTGGATGCTCTCGGGCTTCTTGATGTTGGCCGGAGGTTTTACCGCGGCCTTCGCGGATTCCAGCGACTCGGGACCTTGGGCCGGGATCGTCTCAATATCGACTACGCAAACATGTTCCATTCTCAATCCTCTCAGTGCTCAATCGCATCGCCGTTCAGATCGGCGTTCTGCGCTTTCTTCATGGTTTCGATTTCCGCCTCGACCTGCGCCGCCTTTTCAGGCGCATCACCTTTCAGCTTCGCCAAATCTTGCTGGAATCGTTTGTCGCTCGTGACAGGCCCGACGCCGTGGCGTTTGAGGTCTGCAATCATCTGGTCGGCCGTGCTCTGGCGCGACGCGCTCGGGCGTTGCTTCACAGGCTCTTTGGGGCGCGGCGCGGCGGCTTGCCCGTCGTCATCAACCTCAGCAGACAGCCCCAGCGCAGCCTTTAGCGTGTAGCGCTGCAAGTAGGTCACTGCGCTGCCTACGGCCTGAAAGCTGTTCTTGCTGCCTGATGTGTCTGGCGAACCGGCCAGAGAAGTTTCTTCGCTGTGGCCGTGCGCGTGTTCGATGATGCAGGTCACGCGAACGCCGCCCTGTCCCTGATCTGTACGGAAACGATAGGACAAACCATGTTTGGACAGGATGGGGTCGATCTGCTTGGCGATGCCGGCCAGCGTTTCGTGCCTGTAGTGGGTGCGCCCCTTCTGTGAGGTGAAGTCAACCGTTGCATCCTTGATGATCGGGGGGATGTCAGCGCGAGCAGCAGACAAGGCCGCAGAAAAGGCAACGCGCGCGCTTTGAGCGTCCACACGCTCTTTCATCGCAAGCATCCGCTCCAGCTTGTCCAGGTCGGCGTTCGGGTCCATGACAACCCGCTCAATCATGGAAACCATCGGATCAGCGGGCAGGACGGCTTGTTCTTCGTGCTTGGTAACGGCGTTCATGCCTTGTCTCCTCTCAGCAAGCGCCACAGGTTGTGGCGGCGTGGTGGGCGATTGATTTGAAAACCGTCAGGACCAGTGCAGTCCCGACAGCGGCAACGAAGCCCCAGCGCAGACATGCGACCAGAAACAGGCACAGGCGCTCGGCATGTTCCGCGCGCTCGTGTTCAGCTTGGCGCGCCTGCAACTCGGAAATGGTGGGGAAGTTCAGATCGGTCATTCTTCAAAGCTCCCGTACATGTGGTCAAAAATCTGGGCTTCGGTTGATTTGGGCGCGGGGGTCGGTGGTGGTGTGCGACCCCCGCGCTCGCCAGGGGGAGAGGAGACCCCTCGGCAGACGCTGCGTCCCCCGTGAGTAGCGGCTTGCAGCGTTTCGATGATTTCTTTGAGTTGCTTGAGCGGGCAGGCCATACCGACTACTCGGCGGCGATGGCGTAGTCGGCAATGTTCTCCTGAACAGCCTCGGCCACACCATCCAAAACGCGCTCCATGGCGGAACTTCCGATGATCTGCTCAACGGCGGACGCGGGCAGGCGGTAGCCGTCCATGTCAACGTAGAGCAGCTCGACACCCATCACGGACAGTCCGTCAACCCCGCCAACGTCTGCGCTGTAGTCGTCCTCAATGGCCACATCGTAGACGGCCACCCCGGTCAGGCTGCAAGCATCGCCGGAAAACTCGGCACTTTCTTCGCGGTAGATCATTTTGGTTCCTCTCATCTGCCCCGCGATTGGCTCCCTGTTGGCGCGATGGCCGGGTTGGGATGGTGCCTCTTCGGCGGGGTGTGTGGGGATCGTAATACGCAAAATGCGTAGTGTGCAAGTAAAAAATAAACATTTTGCGTATTTCTATCCGACTCAATGTAGTACGCTCGCGTCGAGCGCCGGTGCAGGCGCTGTGAGAAAGGAGATAGCTATGTGGTGGATTGTTGGCGCTTTGGTGGTGGCGCAGGTCGTTCAGGTCGTGTGTATTTTCAGCCTGAAGTGTGACTTAGAGTCGGCCCACCGGAGTATCGGAAATATGATCCGGCTACTGCGGCGCACGAACAAGGATTTCGACGCGTGACCGTTTGCAGCAACATCCATCTCAATGGGGACGCGGTGCGCGGTCATGAAGGCGCACATGGTCAGATTGACACTGAAATCGAGTTCCGTTGGATCTTCCCATGGGGCAGTTTGCGTTCTGATGACATTCGGCTGAACGAAGCGGGCGCAGGACCAGAACGGAGCCTTGATGTATTCAAGGGTGATGGGGCGGCTTTCGCGGTTCTTAATGTCAATGGTGAGCGTGTACCAGAGGTCGTGACCTTCCACAGGCGTCATCTTCATGGCGATCTTCGGACGAATGCGCCTGCGGCCATCCTTGAGGCGCTGGTAAGACAGCCAGAACGCGCCACCGGCGAGTGTGGCGTTGATTAAATCAAAGATGCTGGGCGATTGCGACATTTCATGAGTATGGTCGCGCCAGCGACGTATCGTCAATGCCGATCAAATGCCGAGATACTACCTCTCTGCCCAGGCGGGGGAGGATGGCGACTATGGTTGAAACCAAAAAGCCCCGCGCGAGGCGGGGCGTCTACTTGGCTGCAATAGATGGGACGAACGGTCAGTCTTCGTCGTCGGTTTTCTTGCCGGATTTTCCGCTGGAAAGAAACTGGCCCAGCCAAGAGGTTTCTGACCATTCCCCCGTCAACACGACGCGTAGCAGGTGAGAGACAGCCAACAAGAACACGATCATCCCAATGGATTGAAAGAGTCCAAAGAGATATGCGATCGAGACAAACGCGGTTAGCATTAGAGTTGCTAAAAAGCCTGTCACGATTAAAGCGAGCTTGAAACTGCTATCCTCTCGCTGATGCCTACGATCTTCTTGATCGACCACCTTTTCCGCCAAGTCCGGGTTGGTTTCAGCTAGCCGTCTGAGTTCGGTCAGGCTGGTGGCATGGTAGTGAAGATCTTTTACGTAGAGCGCGCGGCCATTTGTGGACGAATTTGGATCCCTGCCAGGCTCTCCAGGCAGGTTATTTTTTGGGTCGTCTTGCAATATTTGTTCCAGCCTTGGCTTTATTGTTGTTATTGCTTGCTGTGGCGGAGTGGGTGATTGCGACTTTTGCTGCGCGTATGATCGGTCTTAACGTCAGAACTTCCTCGACGCCCCGATTGAAAGCGCGTTGATCCACCCGTACTGTGTTTGACATGGGTCTGCCTTTCGTTTGCACATTGCGATTCTGCTTCTGGCGGCAGTTAGTATCATCATGGTAGTTTAGATATTGCTACCTACACCAGACAAATATGCACTTTAATGGTGAAAGTCAAAGTTGCCCCTGCTGAATGGGCTGTTTGAGGCCGATTTCCGCTTCTGGGCAAAAGCCTCTCTGGCTTTGCCGTGGGCTGATCCGGTCCATTTTCTTCCTCGTTAATTCAGCGCCTTAAATGCGCGCTGTGGTTGGCTGCCTTGACCTGACTCGCGACCGGGCTGTAGTGTGAACGAATGGTGAACATTAGGGGGGGTGAGGTATGAAGGCAGTGGACGCGCGGTTGGAAGATGATCGAGTATTGTCGCTTCTAAAGGATGCTCGGAAAAAGTCAGGACTGCCTTTGGACTTTTGGGCAGATTTCACCGAGGGCCTCCCTTACAACTCTGTCGCAATTCTGTGTGGAAGGTCTGATCTGATCCCGAAGTATGTGAACTCCAACGGAATGGAGTAAATTTTTCGGAGCTTCTTCGCAATGGAGAGCGGCAAGTCGCGCTTTCCGTTCTCATACTCGCCCCACGCTTGCGGCGACATATCCAGTCTGGATGAAAACTCCTTTTTGTTAAGGCCGGAGAGTTCTCGAATCCGTGTTAGGCGAGCGCAAACTGCCTCCCTCGCGTCTTCCTGATCTTCAAGCAAACCACACCCCATCAAAGCAAAGCCTCACTGGGTTCAATTCTAAATAAACAAACTGCGAGCCGCAGCGAACAAAATGCGTATTGTAAATAATACGCAGATTGCGTAGTCTTTGGGCTATGGAACATATCGCTCATATCTGGCCCACGATGGCCGAACTCGCTGCGGACCTTGAGAAGCCGTACACCACGGTCGCCACGTGGAAGCAGCGTGGCTCTATCCCCGCAAAGTACGACACAAAGATGATCCGGGCAGCAAAGAGGCGTGGCTACACGCTCACATACGATGAACTCGCCTCTGCCCGTGATGGCGATGAGGAGGGTTCGACATGAGCGTTTACCCGCCGCGCGCAGATCAGCCAGGCAGTTTGACCCGTGTGTCGGTCTGTCCGCAGGATGCGCAAGTCCATGATTCATTCCGCCCTCCCATCTGGTTCAGTTCTTCCAGGTCTCCAGTTAACGGGGATGTTCCGGATAGTCTGAGTGATGGCTGCCCACAGAACGGGCATGGCTCTCCTCCCGGTTTCGCGGGCGATCCCTCCAACTCTGCAACGCGCCTCTCCAACTCTGCAATTCGCGCCGGTAGCGCCTTGAGTGTTTTCCAAATCGGAATCTGATCGAGGATTTTTACAATGTCTGAAACTGACAACATTCTGAACGATCTCCACAAGAACGAGTACGGAATTATTGGCCTCATCTTGCGAACTATGGGCGACAGAGTCGAGACCGTAGAGGTTGAGGTGCAGGGCGGGGATGCCCGCATTCGGAAGACAGTTCGCCTCCGCTCCAACAAGTCGCCATCTGACGCCGCCTAAAAATCCGATCTGCTCCATGCGCCAAGCATGGGCCGGCCGCCTCACATCTCCAAGGAAAAGGGCTTTCCATGTCCAGCAAGTTATTCGCCCATATGTTCAAGGGCTTGGTCCAGCAGGTTGGCGGCGTCGAGGCTGCTGCTGCTGCGATTTCTGCCACTGTCGGACACCCGGTCAGCATCGGAACAGTTTCGAAAATCTCGAATGGTCGCGCTGAGGTGCCGATTGCCTGGGCCTATGCTCTTGAAGATGCAACGGGGAACTTCTGTTTCGACGCCTACCGCAATCGTGTGGTTGGAAAGCACGGGGCTGAAATGACGGTCGCCAGCCATTTGGATGTTCTGCGAGAAAGCACCGAGGCTGTTCAGGCCATCGCCCATGTGGAAAGCCAGCCCAGCACCGAGACAATTGTTCGAGCCCGCAAAGAAGTCGCTGACGTCTATGAGCAGCTAGCGGGGGCACTGGCAGCCTATGACGCCATGCTGAAAGAACGGCGGGCAGGCCAATGACACACCAAATCGACATTCTTGGCCGCCCGCCCATCATGAAAGCCGTCACCCCGAAGCCGCCCGAGATCCGCCCCGCGCTGCGCTGTGAGGACAAGGACGGGCGCGCGGTGGTTTATGTGCCCTATGCCACAGGAACATCCAAGGTGGACGGTGCCGCACCTGTCACTATGCCGGCAACTCCGTGGGGCGGCGAGAAATGAGAAAGCTTCACGAACGAGACCGAGACCAACGCGACCTTCGCATTCTGACCATGCTGGACCACGGCGTTGTGCAAAAGGACGCGGCGCAGGCTGCCGGTGTCTCGCGGGGAGTTATCACCCGACTACTGGCCGATATTCGCGCCGATCTGGCAATCCAGCCATACCCAGAGAGGGAGCGGGCGCAGCATGGGTAAGCGGTCCTCATTCCGACGCAGGAGGCAGGACAAGTATCTGACCTTCGATCCTAAGGCCGGTGCATCTCTCGCCAGACATCTTGCGTGGGGCTGCCGCTTCTGGGAGCCCTGCGCGGCAGAGGGCCATCTAGTTCACCAGATTCAAGGATACGGAGCCCAATGCCTCGTAGCCAGCGATATTGAGCCGGGGGCCGAGGGGGTTTTTCGCGTCGATGCGCTGCGGGCGACACGGGCGGACATCCTGTCGATCGGTGCCACTCACATCATCACGAATCCACCTTGGACGCGCGAGATCCTTCACGCGATGATCCTGCACTTTTCGAGCGTCCTGCCGACGTGGCTTTTGTTCGATGCGGACTGGGTCCACACGGTGCAGGCTGCGCCCTATCTGTCCCGGCTCCAGAAGATTGTCTCTGTGGGGCGTCTGTGCTGGATCGAGGGCACGAACCAGACCGGAAAGGACAACGTGTCCTGGTATCTTTTCGATGCGCGCCACAGTGGCCCGACCGAGTTTGTTGGAAGGATGGCTGCATGACGCGCAAGATGCTTCGCACCATTGACGACAAGATCGCCGCCGAGACGGACCTAGAGGTGCTTAAAGCAATGGTCGCAGGCTGGGAAGAGCGCGGCGAACTTACGCCGCACCAGAAAATTGCAATCGAAATGAAGACGCAAGAGCTTCAACGGAGGGCAAAATGAGCCTGAACCAATGCCAATTTATCGGAAATCTGGGGCGAGATCCCGAGGTTCGCTCATTTCAGAACGGCAACAAGGTCTGCAACCTGCGCCTGGCCGTGTCTGAGCGCTGGAAAGACCGCAACACCGGCGAGCAAAGGGAGCGCACTGAATGGGTGTCCGTGGCGATCTTCTCAGACGGACTGATCCGTGTCGCTGAACAGTACCTGCGAAAAGGCTCCAAGGTCTACATTTCCGGCAAGATGGTCACGCGCAAGTGGCAGGATCAGGCTGGGCAGGATCGCTACTCCACCGAAATCGTATTGCAGGGCTTTGACGCCAAGCTGGTGATGCTGGACGGCCCGCAAGGGACTCGGGGTCAGAGCCAAGAAAACAACGGCTTTGGTGGCCGGGGCGGTGGATATGGGACTCAGGGCGGCTATGGGGCTGGCGGCATTGACGACGAGATTCCATTTGCGCCAGAGGTGCGGATCTGATGGCAAATAAGTACGGTGCCATTGCAACCACTGTGGACGGCGTCAGGTTCGACAGCCTGAAAGAAGCCCGCCGTTGGGGTGAGTTGCGCCTCATGGAAAAGGCCGGGGAAATCCGCAACCTCAAGCGCCAAGTCGGTATCGAACTGCAAGGTCGGAACGGCCCCCTGCTGACCCGCACAGGTCGCAAGATGAAGCTCACCGTTGATTTCGTCTACGAGGACAAGCGCCTGAACTGGGCCACCGTTTACGAGGACAGCAAAGGCAAGCCTACCAGGGATTACGAAGTGCGCCGCGCCGTGGCGCAAGCGCAAGGCATCGAGGTGCTTGAAACATGAGTGTAGATATTCGCAAAATCCGGCTTGATGGCGGAACGCAGTCCCGCGCTGAAATTCACGAGGTCACCGTTGCGGAATATGCCGAGGCGATGGCAGATCCCGACACGGTATTTCCGCCAATCACGGTCTATTTTGACGGTAAGGACTACTGGCTGGCTGATGGCTTTTACCGCGTCGCGGCTTGGGAGCGGATCGGTCGCACGGAAATTCCCGCAGAAATTCGCCAGGGCGACCGCCGCCGCGCAATCCTGCATTCTTGCGCCGCCAATGCAGTGCATGGCCTACGCCGCACCAACGCGGATAAGCGCCGCGCGGTCATGACGCTTCTAGAAGATGAGGAGTGGTCGCAATGGTCTGATCGGGAGGTTGCGCGGCGATGCGGCGTGTCACACCCATTCGTTTCCAGTATCCGTTCTGATCTATCTGGTAACGGTTACCAGATGCAAAGGGAGCGCACCGTCGAGCGCAATGGCACCACATACCAGCAGAACACAGCCAATATTGGCAAGGCAGCCGAGAAGCCCAAGGCACAAGGGCAGGGACAACCTGCCGCCGCTCTGGAGGAAATGCGGCCTGAAAGTCGTCAAGATTCAGCGCCCGTAGGGGATCAGAATGCAGAAGCCCGCATGGGGCTGTCAGGGCTGACACGCGAGGGCATTGAAGACGAGCTGATCGGTCTTCGCGAAGAAAACACGGAGCTGAGGGCCAGTGCTAGGGCGGCGAAGGGTGAAATTACCGACCTGAAAGCGCAGATCAAAGAGTTGACGGAGGGCGACCAGGGGCGCGTCATCGGCAACTTGCAGCGCCGCCTTGCCCAATCAGAGGGGCGCTCGAAAGAACATCAGTCCAACGCCGCCCGCCTGCAAAGGCAGGTCAACGCCCAGAAAGAAGAAATCAAAAAGCTTCGCAAGACATTGGAAAAGCAGGAAATCGCGCTGTGATGATCTTGGACCGCATACGCGCGCACGGTGGCGAGGTGATCCGCAATAACTGGCAGATCACTTTGCGCCGAGGGCGTCTGTCCGACGATGCGGTCAAATGGATTCGCGCGATTGACGCAGACATCAAGACGGCCAACGTCTCAGATGCCGATTTGCGCAAGTCAGCCGTCGCCAAGGTTCTGGGTGACGACATGGTGCAAGATGCGTCCGATGCCGAAATCACCGGCATGTTCAAGGCCGTGGCGAAAGATGCGGCCAAGGGCGACCAGTTCGCCGCTGCGGTGCGTGACGGCATCCAGAGTGGTGCCGACATGACCGTGGCCGACAAGGCCTACACCGACAACATCACCGATCTGAGTAATGCTTGGATGGGCGCGAAAAAGGAGGCCTGATCGATGGCTGTTCAATCGACCTATCTTTCAAACATGGCGGCGGCTTATGCCGGTATGATCGTCAACACTGAACCCAACAATCTGATTTCGAAAGAAGTCGAAGCGTCGGGTGGGATCGGGTTTGCTGTCCCGGTGATTCAGGGCACCGCCGATGGCCAGTGCGATGAAGTGTCGGCATCCACCGATGTCATCCTCGGAATCACCGTCCGTGATCAGTCGGCAACCGACGATAGCTTTGCCCAGTACGACAGCGCGCTTGTGATGCAGCGCGGCGTTCTATGGGTCACTGTCACCGATGCCGGTGGCGTGTCTGCGGGCGATGACGTCTGGGTGCTGGTTGCCGATGGCACCTTTTCCAATGCTGACGCTGGCACGGACGGCTCGATCAAAATCAACAATGCGCGCTGGGAAACGAGCGCGGCGGATGGGGCTCTTGCTGCTATTCGCTTCGACACCAATGGCGGCTGCACCGCCGGTGCCAGCTAAGGGGGCTGAGCAATGAATATTCAATCCACCAAGCAGTTCAACGATGCGATGCAAGCATCTTTGGGCTTTGCGCAAAAGCAGACCTCGCACATCGAGGCTGGCGTGTACAAATTCAAATACCCCGAATTGGACTATGCCTCACTGATCCCGGTCGACACGTCCGCCGGGGAGTTCGTGAAGTCTGTCACCTACTTGTCGATGGACGGCGCAGGTAAAGCCAAATGGCTGAACGGCAACGGCAAGGATGTTCCCGTTGTGGGCGCCCAGATGGAGCAATTCGAGACTGCCGTTCACACGGCTGGCATCGGCTACAGCTACGGCTACGAGGAAGTGAACCAAGCGCGCCTGCTGGGTGTTCCGCTGGACAGTGAGAAAGCCCGCCTCGCGCGCCGCGCCTACGAAGAAATGGTCTATGACGTTTCCTTCAACGGTGACAGCTCGAAGAATTTCGAAGGCCTCTATGACTACACCGGCGTCCCGGCTGCATCTGTGACCGCAGATGGAACCGGATCCACTACCACTTGGTCGACCAAAACACCGGACCAAATCATTCGTGATGTGAATTCGCTTCTGACTGGTATCGTCACCGCGACCAAGGAAACCGAGTTGGCAAACACGTTGATCTTGCCCACTGAGCGCCTGAACACGATTGCTTCTACCCGTTTGACGGACACCAGCATGACGATTCTGGAATTCATCCAGAAAGCCAATGTCTTCACTGCTGAAACAGGCCAGCAACTGACCATCCGTGGCAAACGGGGTTTGCTGACCAAAGGTGCTGGGGACACCGCGCGCATGGTGGCTTACCGCCGAGCGCCCGATGTTCTGAAGCTGCATGTTCCCATGGTTCACCGCTTCTTCCCGGTCCAGATCGAGGGGTTCCAGTTCACCATTCCGGGCATGTTCCGGCTGGGTGGCCTGGATATCCGCCTGCCCAAAGCCGTCAGCTACGGCGATGGGATCTGATCCAACCGCGGGGCCGGGCGATCGGCCTCGCACCCTACAAGGAGTGAAAACCATGAAGATCAACAACACCATCAGCCGTGATTTGGGGCTATCTCCAGATGTCGTTGTTCCCGCCGGAGGCAGCATTGACTTGGAAGAAAGTGTCGCAGAACGCCTTTTCAAAAGCCCTGTTGTGCAGGCCTGGGCAAAGGATGGATGGCTCGTCGCTGAGGGCAGTGAATCCTCGCGCGAACAGTTTTCCCGTGAGGAAGTCGCCGAAATGGAAAAACCCAAGCTGGCTGAGTTGCTAGAAGCTCACAGGGTCGACTTTGACAAGCGCAAAGGCGTTGAGGATCTTCGAAAAATGTTGATCGACGTCATGTTCGTGGATGTCTGATATGGCCGTTTCTGTTGCTGACTGGATTGCCTATGCGGCAGCTCGTGGGGACACAATCGCAGACGATGTAGATAGCGCCGCTGCGCTGGTGCGGGCAACAGACTATATTCGATTTAGCTATGTGTCTCGCTTCATGTCTGGCTATGACCTGGATAGCGACAACGTGGATGCTGCGATCTACGAGGCTGCCAAGATTGAACTAGGCAAGCCGGGCTTCTTTTCCAAAACTTTCACGCCGGGAGAGGCAAAGGTTCTCACTGAGGTGAAGGGGATCAAGTGGCAGGTCATCGGAGACAAGACCTCGGCCGATGGCGAGACTATGACGCCGGTCAGTACCAAGGTTGACGCGATGCTGCGCCTGTACATCAACCGAGCAGCTGCGGTGTTGAGCGTATGAGCGGTACAGACATCGCCGCCGAGATCGCCGAGGCGCTGGCAGAGGCTGGCGAGGCTGTGGGGCAGGGCGAGTATATCGCCACGCTCACCCGCAAAGGCGCTGAGAGCGCATCTGACCCGAACGCGGGCACCCCTTGGGGTGACGCGGCGATGGGCAATGAGCCCGAGCCGGACACCTATGACGTTACGATCTTGGATGAAGGCAGCAAGACGCGCCACAGCCGGGATGACAAAGGTGTTTTGGTGCCACGCACGGCGCGGGTTTTGACGATTGCGGCAACCGGCGAGGCACCGTTGATGGGCGACGTGATCACATTGGCAGACGGCAAGCACGAGATTGCCAGTGTCAACCGCGTAGCCCCCGGCGGCGTGGCCTTGCTTTTTGAGGTCGAACTGAAACAATAGGCGCGTGTATCGCTCCTTTCATATTTGGCGTATTTGCCAGCATCTGAGCCAGGGCAATCTGCGGATGGCCGTGGATGCCTGGGCAACGCCGCATGACGAGTTTTCGCTTGTTGACGCGATGATCCTTGTCGCGTGGATCGAGGGAGTTCGAGCGGAGATTGCCAAGCGCGCAATGCCGCCTATCATCTGAGGGGCACCCCCCAATGCCACGAAACACCACCGCCGCACAGCGGGCCGCTCTGGCCGCGCTGCTGGACAAGTATGGGCCGATCATTCGAACAGCGTTCTTGGATGCTGTCTATCAGGCGCGCGCGCGTGTGGATGTTGGCGCGTTGATTGAAGCGCTCGACCGTGGGGCCTTGGGGGACGCTGCTGAAATGTTCCGAATGGAGCAGGGGGATTTTTCTGCGCTGCGCGAAGCCATCCGGCAGACATATTTTGCGGCGGGCGCTGATACTCGTTCATTGCTGCCAAGGCAGATTGCTGCCGCTTGGGGGTTTGACGGCTATAATCAGCGGGCACAGGCCTACCTGGAGGCCAACGGCGCGGCGCTTGTTCAGGGCATCGTTGAAGACACACAAGAGGCGGTTCGCCGTGCGCTGGTGGATGCAATCGAAAGTCCGCGATCTGGTGGGCTGCGCGCCGCTGCACTCGACATCACCGGCAGAATGAGCCGAGCAACAGGCCGCCGCGAGGGCGGGATAATTGGATTGACCTCCGAAATGACCGATTGGGTGATCAACGCGCGGACGGACCTGACGAATTTGGATCGCCGGTATTTCACCCGCAGGCTGCGGGACCGTCGGTTTGACCGGACCGTCGCGGCTGCGATCCGAGACGGAAAACCGCTGACTCAAAAACAGATCGACCGCATCACAGGTCGGTACAAGGATCGGATGCTGGCCTATCGCGGCAAGAAGATCGCAGAGGACCAGGCGTTCCGTGCACAGGCCGAGAGCCGCGAAGAGGCGATGTTGCAGGTGATGGATCGCCCTGATGTCGAGGACGTGACGCGAAAATGGCAGCTGGGTTTCCCAAAGGAGCATCGGGAAAATCATGTTGCGCTGGCTGGCAAGGTGATCAGCCTGAGCGAACGATATGACCTTGGGAACGGGATCACCGCCCGCTGCCCGCATGATACCGACCTGCCGATCAGCGAAACCATAAACTGCTTTGCGCCATGGGTGAAGGTCTCTCGCCTAGGTCTGAAATATGCCATGAGGCATCAGTATTCCGGTGAACTTGTTGAACTGTCTGTGGGCAGAAATATCAATCTCGCCGTCACGCCTAATCACCCGATACTCACAGGGCGCGGATGGGTTGTTGCGGGTGAAGTCAAGAAAGGAGATGAGGTGTTCGAGGGCCGCATCGGTCGGTTTGGTTTCAGTTCTTCCGAGATGGATGTATGCGACATGGAAGCCACCGCGGAGCAACTCTACGATGCGGCAGAGTCGTTTAGTCGTCCCGTGAGGATAGGCAGTCGTGTTGTGAACCTCCACGGCCACGTTCCCACTGAGGATGTCGATGTTGTAGCCATGCCGCGCCGCTTGGGGTATGGCCTCGAGCCCGCGGAGCAACAGGTAATCGACAACGGTTTGTTCTCCGGCGCCGACGTAGCACATGGCCTCCTCATGGTCATGCGCCTGAAATTGGCGCGTCTTGTTGGTTGCCCCTCTGGCCCGAATGGCGTCGTTTGCATTCTTCGCTCTGGCGCGACGCTCCTCTTTCGTCATCTTGGCGTTAGATCGCCTCGCCCCATCAGAAATGTCAGGGCGTTCGATTCCCATTTCTTCAAGGCATCTATTCACGACAGTGCGGCTAAGTCCGATTTGCTTAGAAATTGGCAAAACAGCGTAGCCATCGTTGAACAGCCTCAAGATTTCAGGCTTAGCGGAGTCTCTGCGCTCTTGGGCAATCTTGGATTGGGTACTCCACTTCCGACTGGCATGTTTGCCATCAGGCGCGTCAAGGCCAAGGTCGGAAAGGCAAGACCTGACAATGGGGATGGTGGACCCGACAGCGCGGACAATTTCGTTAATACTCTCAGCAGTCTTGTGGGCCTCAGCTACAGCCGGAAGAAGGTGGGCGCGCCGCCTCCGATGAGTGTTGCGGTACGGGTTGTGGGTAGGGTCCGTCGGTTCCATTACGATGGTCCTGTTTACAATTTTGAAAGTAGTTCAAATATACTGCTGAGCAGCGGCATAATCAATCATAACTGCCGTTGCTCTGCTGTCTATCGCGTGAAGCTAAAAAGGGGCGTGTGATGTCGAAAATTGGCTGGGCCGGATACCTTGCTGCTGAGGTTGGCAACATCAAAGAAGACGTGCGCTACGTCCTCAATGAGGCCGTGCAGGACGTGATCGAGGGGGCGCAGACACCACAGGACCCTGTGAGCCAGACCGGCGGCACCTTCGAGACCGGGAAGATCGCAGTTGACACCGCCGAACTGATCAAGAGCCTGCATTTGGATGAACAACATATCGGCAAAAGCCCCGAAGTTGTCGGTTTGATCGAACCCGGCACCATTCAGACATTTGAATGGCAGGCACCACATGCGGCGGCGCATGAGTTCGGGTTTCGTATCGCAAGTGATGAGGACACAGACTACGGCGGCGATGTAGATGTACCGGGCCGCTTCTTTGCGACGGAAAATGCCGCCAAGTTCGGTGAACGCATCGACCATCACGCAAAGGCGTTGAAAAAATGACCCCAGCGCAGATTTTGAACGCCCTTGCGCAGCACCTGCTGACCTTGCCGGACTGCCCGCCTGTTGGATGGCCGAACAAGAAGCTTTCGCCGCTGCCCGAGCCGCCATATCTGCTGTTGCAAATGGCCAGCCGCAGAACAATTGACCCCACACTTACCGGAACATGCGAGACCAGTTCGGGGCGGGTTGTTGTGCTGGTCGTGCACAAAAAGGACGCCTACAGCTTCCAGGCTGACGAACTGGCCGAGGCCGTGAAGCAGCATTTTCGCAAGGGACCATTGGGCGATCTGACGATCAAGCTTTCGCAGGTGCTTGGCGGATACCCAACAGATACCGACTGGCGTGTGCCTGTCGCCGTGGGCTGGACCACCTGAATTTGCCCCGCGCTCGGGCTGGCGTACGCCGAACAGAGGGCACCCAAACACCAACCAAACTGGCCCTGCCACCGTGCGGGGCTTTTTGCTTTTGAAAGGGCAAAGCAATGGCACCTAAATCAAACATCGGAAAGAGCATTTTCTTTGCTCCTGCGCTGCCCGCGACGAATGACGCCGCCGGGTTCGAGGCACTGGCCTGGGTCAAGGTGGACCATCCGGTTCAGGCCCCGCAATTTGGCATCAGTCACAATAATATTGATGCGCCGGACCTGACTTCGGGATTCACCACCGGACTGAAAGGCGCGGCCTCGGGCCGGGACAGCCAGTCTTCGTACCTGATTGATGACGGCGCTTTGACCGCTGGCCAAGAGGACGTCAAAAATTCTGCAGAGGCATTGGGGAGCGTTTGCTCAATCAAAGTTGTGCGTGGGTCTGGCGCCGATGCCGCCCCGGTCGCAGGTGATCCGGTCGAGTACGCGCAGGGCTATGTTCACAGCTATGTCGAAAACCAGGCGACGGACAACAGCTATGAGGGGTTCTCGGTCAACTTCAAGCAAAACGCCGTTTCGGTCAAAGCAACCGAGCCCGCCTGATCTGGTTAGCACCTTCTCTGCTGACCGGACTGGCCGCGCCGCGATGGGGTTGGCGGCGCGGCCTCAAACCCCAAGACCCCAAAATGACGGAGACCCCCAATGGATTTTCTGAAAGAATATGACGCCCGCGCGGCGGCCGAAAATCTGATCGAGTATGAATTGCGCGATCAAGCAACAGGCAAGGTGATCACCAACGGCAAAAAGCCTTGCGTCGTGCTGATCCGCAGCACCATGTCCGAGGAGATCCTGTCGGCAGATCGCGCCGAAAAGAACGCCGCCATGACGGAAGCTTTCCGCCGGGCAAGGGCTGCAAAAGACGAAGGCGGCGAGGCCGAGGCGAGCGTCGATTTCGACTGGTCGAGGATTGAGGAGCAGATCAACAATCGCGCCATCAGATTGATCGCGGGATTTCGCAACATGCAGACCAAAGGTGACAGCGGCCCCCGAGAACTGACCGTCGAAGATGCGTCAGCCTTCGTGGCGCTGAACAGAATCAGCGAAGACCACCATTGGCGCCGGGTTATTCCGCTGGTCAAAAATGACGGGGAAAAGGAAAGAGATTTCGTCAAGCGCAAGGCCAAGGTCGAAAATGAATGGTTGCAGGCATCTTTTGCCCAGCAGATCGTTGACGCAGCATCGGAGTATGCGGCCCTGCTGGGAAAGCGCGTGACGCACTGACGCTCTGGGCTGCGCAAATCGGGTTCTTGTGTGCGGTGATCGAAGGAGAGCAGAAAACCCGTTTGGAGCAAATCAGAGCGTCCGGTGACACCCCGGATTTGCCTGACTTGCTTCTGGCAGAACATCTCTGCGAGGCCATGTTCAAGCTTGGCCCTACGCGCAGCCTTGGCTTTGGTGCGGAGCCTACAGGCTGGTCCGAGATCGCGCCCTTCGCCCAGGCAACGGGCCGGGTGCGCAATAGCTGGGAGGCCGAAACGCTGTTCGAAATGTGCCGGTCTTTTCATGAAGAAAATCAAGCCGGGAAAAGCCCGTTCCGGATCTCGCCGATGGAAAGGGAGGGGTAGGGAGAGGGGCGGGGCGTGGTGGGTTCAACTTTGGACAAACCCATATGCTGACCCACTAAAACGGGATCTCATCATCGAGATCTTTATTTCTCAGGCGTAACCCTGGGGTTCTCTTTTCGTTGTATACGAAATCAACGCCGTTCCCATAAGAGCTGGGGTCTGAGATCGTGATACGATCTGCATCAACAACCTTAACGGCTTGCAAGGGTTTATTTGGAAGCTGAAAGTGAAAAACGATGCTGTCTTCTTCAAATGAAATTTGCCTGACCAACGGATGACCTGAAAGCACCACGCCAGCAGCTTCGCCGGGTTCAATTCCAGGCGCCGACAGTGCATTTAAATACCGACCAACTAGTGTTTCGATCGTATCACGGCTTTTCAGCGCCATATCCAGTAGCCGACGAACAGCTTCCACTTCTGAGGGAAGACTTCTGGCCGTCTGAAACTCCACAATTCTTTCAACGAGTTCGTTAGGGAGCTCGTAGACGCGCCGCTTGCTGGTGGACGCAACCTCTTCCTTGTTGTTTTCCATGTCACAACCCTTTGTAATTGAGGTGTGCATAGAAATCCCCACCGTTATTGACAATTGTCAACGTGGTGTTAAATTGGGTTATCAATTGCATGTACATATAGAGGTGCAGACCATGAATCCTTATGCGGCAAATTCGGCTACTGGCACTGAAATGGTGCGAGTGGTCGCGCACTTGGCGGAGAACCTTGTCGAGGAAATAGACGCCTGGGGAGTTCCCTCAGGCTGTAAAAGTCGCGCTGACGCAATCCGTAGATTGCTGAAAAGCGGACTTAAATTCGAAGCGGCAGCGGGGGGCGATCTTGGCGGACAGGCCCCCGCTGCCGAGGGCAACAGCACCGCGTTGGAGCGCGGTGAGTCTATCAACAATGGCAAAAGGAGTGCCGATGATGAATGCGCAAGCGCGTAACATAGTTTCGAGACCCCAGGCAAGCGGTGATGGCTTGCCGGTGATGGTGGCCAAAGCCGCGCAGGCACTGGCGGCCGCACAGTCCAGTGCGGAAATTCTTGATGCCCGCGATCTGGCTTCGGTCGTCTACGACGCAGCCAAGAAGGCGGCACGGATGCAGCGGGCGAAAGGCGCTCATGACGCGCTCATTGCGGCGGCTCATCGCGCGCAGGCTGATGCTTTGATGATCGAGAGCGAGGCAAAACGGCGTCTGGCAGATGAGTACGACGCCGCGCAGGAGCGGGGGGAGGTGGCTAAATCAGGTCAACAAGACCGGTTTCGGGATAGCGTTGGTGACGACAACGCTATCGCCACAGCCGCCGACCTTGGTCTACGCCGAGACGAAATCCACGCAGCCCGTAAAATCCGTGACGCGGAAAAGGCCCAGCCGGGCATCGTCAAGCAAACCCTAGATCGGGCCATTGAGGAGCGTCGCGAGCCGACGCGGGCCGAATTGCAGCGAAGTGTGATTGCGGCGGTTGAGCAGGCCCAAAAGCGGCCCAAGAAAAAGAAACAGAACCCAATTTACGAGCCGGACCCGTATTATTCCGCTGTTGTAAGGTTCAGCAGCATCTGTGAACAAATCTCGCTGATGGATGATCAGGTTTCACACATCGCCAAGTATGACGACCTCAAGACAACTCATGCGCGGTTGATGCGGAATACGGCGGCTGCACTGCAGACACTCAAGAAATTCGAGGAGGCCTGCCATGCTTAAGGCAACACTGCTTCCTTTCTACGAATTGATTGACGACGCCCGCCAGAAGGTCGGCGACGTTCCAGGCCTGATAACAGATGAAGTGATCGAGAAAGCGTTTCCGACCACGGTCGTCAGTGCAGAACTTGAAGGATGCGACCGGATGTTGCGCTTGGGAGTGCTGGGCGCGGTGAAAGCTTACATTCGAAAGCCTGACGCCGACACCAGACAGAGGACATTTGAAGATGTCCATCCTGACCTGATCCCGCACATCAAGAAATTGGGCGCAGTCGCCTATTTCGTTCCGCGTTTGGATGGTGGTGAGCATGTCAGCGTTCCTGATCTGATCGCAGAGCCAAGAGATCTTGATGCGGCCCGTAAGTTCATGCGCCTCAAAGGCGAGGAAACTCTCCACGAAGCCACTCTCTTGGATGAGCTATATGAAGCAGTGAGGGCGCAAGCATGAACCGCAACGAAGCCAAAAAACTGGTGTCCAACCTGCATTACCTGTCTGCTGTTGCGGAGGGGGCATTCCTTACCTCGATTGCCGATGGCCTGACGAAAGAAGAACGCCTTATCGCGGTCAGCAAGGCGCTGGATGAATCCTGCGATGTGATTTCAGAGGCGATCAAGGGCTTGAGCGCGATTGACGCTGAGTTTGATGTCCTGAACCAAGAGGTTGTGAGAGAGGCGTCGGAGCGAGGTCGTCAATGGACCGAGGAGCGCGCGGAGAAGATCGCGCTTCTGCGCTTAGCAGGCGATACCACCCCGGAAGAGAATATTCCGCTTTAAACAAATCGGCCCCCGATAGCGCAGCAACGCTGATCGGAGGCCTAACCTCAACCTGATCAACGGAGGATCAGATCATGGCTCTGGCCAAACATAGCGACACATTCAGCGAAAACCAAGGAAACACGTTTTCCCGCCGCAACTTCCTGACCACCGCCCCCGTCTTTAGCTTCGCCTCCCTCATGGCGTCCGGCGCAACGGCGGCAGACGAAACAAACAGCGAAATCATGCGGTTGTACCGTGAAATTAAAGCGGTAGAACAAGCGGCTGCGGACCACCAAACCGACCTGACCGGCGATGCCGAGGACGAAGAACAAGACCGGCTGTTTTGGGAGCCCCGAGAGGTGATGGTGGATCAACTAATGGCGCTACCCGCCGTCACCGCCGCCGAGTTCGCCGCAAAGCTGATCGTGGACACCCTGAACGGTCAGGCCCTGGACGACTGGCACACCGGCGCGCTGTGGAAAGAAGCGCGGGCACTGGTCGCGTAAAAGAGAGAGAGCGGCCCGTGGTGGGCCGCTTTTGTTTATTTTGGCGTGAATTCTCGACAATAAGCGTCATGCGAGGCAACAAGCGCATTTGCCGCTGCCAACAGCGCTTTAAAGTCAGCGTCTGCTTGGCGGGCGGCAGGTGTATCTGATCCTGTTGTCACGTTTCGAAAACTGACGCCGAATTGAGCGGATTTAACGGCAATAGCATCCCTGAGACTGAACACTGACAATTGCTCTTCAATGCACTTTTGGTAGAGTCCAGGACCAGCCAAAGCCTGCGATCCAACGAGAATGCCCGCGAGGGCCACAATCCTGATCATTTGAAATCTCCAATTCAACCTGTGCGACGCTAGTCGTGTGTCCTTTTAAGGCGCTCAAGATCGGTAGAGATTTCTTCTATTGATCGAGGAGCAGCTTCGTCAACGATTGGCTGGCCTGGATAAAGGGGCATCATTGGTAAGGTGCTATCGTGATCAGTTTGCTCGGACTCGTCGGTGGGGGAGGCCAGCGAATCGCGAATATCACTCAGCAGGGAAATCACCTTCCCAAAGGCGAAGAACAGAACGCCAGAAATGGCAATTGAGATGGCAATGACGAAAAACTCAAACCCGCCATCGGTGAGCCCGATCAGCACCGAAACTGCTGCGAGCGCCCAAGCGGCGTAAGCGAGCCAGTAAAGAGCAGACATATTGAAAACCTCCTTCTTAGATAAAGTGGGAAGTTTTCTCGTTTTGAGGGGAAAGGCAAGAGATGAGTGCAAATGCAGGTAGTTTGACACTTCTGGTGGATTCTACGTCGGTCACCGACGGCGAGCGGGTCCTCAACTCGTTCGAGCGTACGGGCGCTAAGACCGAACGGAATGTCAAAGCCAATATGGCGCAGGTTGAGCAGGCAATGAAGCGCCTCGGCCAGCAAAGCAAAAGCACAGAAGAAACGGCCAGCATGTTGAGCCGAGGGTTTGAGAAGCTAGGGATAGAGGCTAGCGGAGCGCGCATGGGGATGCGAATGCTTCCGTATCAGCTGAACCAGATCGCGCAATCTGGCGCAGTGACTGGACGTTGGATGACGTCAATCACGACGCAGATCCCTGATATTCTTGCCGGTTTTGGAAGTATGCAGTTGGTTCTGGCCGGCGGCGCGGCGGCTATGGCGGCGGCATTTATTCCGGCATTGGTTGGCACATCATCTTCAATCGAAGATTTGGCGAAGAAGATCGAAGATGCAGAGGACGCTCTCGATCAATATAAATCCGCTGCGGAATTGGCCGCCATGACGACTACGCAGCTTGAGGAGCGATTTGGCTCGGCAGGAAAGTCTATGCGCTCGCTGCTTTCAGTTATCGAGGACTTGAAGCAACGAGAGGGCCAGCACGCCATAGATGCCCTTTCTGAATCGGTTTCAGAACTTCTTGCTGTGGCCGGGGACGGCGAAAAGCGCAGTGCGATTGCTGATTTCTTCGACGTTAACATCTTCTTGGCATTCACCGATAAGGCTCGCGATGCACGTAAGGTAGCGCGAGAACTAACAGGGGACTTTTTGGGGGCGCAGAGAGCGCTTGAGTACGCATCAACAATTGAAGACGGAACTAAAAGACTTGATGCTCAAATCGTAGCATCTGAAAGGCTTTTGAATGCGTCTATCGGTCTCGCGGAGGCTGATGGCAAGCGAACCAAAGAAGAAGACAAGTTCATTGCGAAGGTCGCGGATTCTCTGAAAAAAATGAGGCTTCTTAGGGGGGCAGTTGAGGATACTGAAAGAGCCGAGGAGAAAAAGTCTGAAGCCGCCGCCGAAATTGTTTCGAAGTACGAGCGTCAGGCAGAGATGGCTATCGCCATCGCAACTTTCGGAAAGGACAGCGCGCAGGTTGAGGCCCTGAAGCGGGCCGAGGCCATTCGAACAGCTCAAGCGATGGTTGATCAAGCGGGGCTGTCTGGCGATGTTGCGCAGAATGTCCTGAATGCTGCCAACGCCGCTTTTGACGCTGAGGCAAACAGTGCGCGAGCGGCAGCAGCGCTGCGTGACGCTGAAGAAGCCGCGAGGGCTTTGGCATCAGCTGTGGCATCGGCGGCAGGGTTTTCTCTTAGCTTGGATAATGGCATTCGCGTCCTAGAAGCGGAGATAAGGGCGCTGGAACGCGGCGCAGATGGAGCAATTGCGTCAATCATCGAGACAAAACGCCTCAGAGCCGAGCAGGCGTATCAAGATCAGATCGCGGCGGGCCAAGATTGGGTCATTGCGAACGCTCGCAGGGCTACAGATTTGGCGCAGATCGCGCGTCAAGAGGAATTGCTCAAGCAGAAAAAGGGACTGACTAGCGCCACAAAGAAGGCAGCCAAAGCCGGGGCACGCGCCACCAAGGAAACCGAGCGCCAGCTTGACGCGATCCGCGCCAGCATCGACCCGTTTCACAGCTACAACAAGAAGATGAAAGAGCTTGTCGCCCTGAAAAAACATCTTTCGGATGATGAAATGGCGATGGCGATCAAGAACCTAAACATGGAACTGGCCGATAGCCTGCCTTTGGTTGGTGAATTGAGCGATGCTATTGCGGGCGCTATCGTGGCCGGTGACAGCCTGAGTGATGCGTTTGCGAATGTGCTGCGGCAGATGGCCCAGGACGCGCTGAGTTCGGGCATCAAGGCAATTCTGACCGATCAGTTGACGCCTGGCACCGGAGGCGGAGGGTTCTTCGGTACAATTTTGGGCGGCTTGCTGGGGAAGACTGGCGCAACGGAGGCCGAGGCCGTTACGCAGATGGCTGGTAGCACCAAAAAAACGGACTGGTTCAACCCGCCGCTTATCGCGAACAGCACTGATATTCCGAAGTCGTTCAAGCCGCAGACGGTCAACAACACAAGCTCGAACCAAACCGTTCTGACGGTTGTTGTTGATGTCACCGGGGCCAATGGCGATGAGGCGGTCAAGAAGATTGCTGAGGAGGCCACAAGGAAAGGCATCGAGCAGGCCGCGCCGAAGCTGATCGGGCAGTCGGTGGATGCAACATATGAGCGCTCTGCCGAATATCCGCTTGGGAAGCGCCGCAAATGAACATCTACACCTTTCCGCCTGCGCCGATCACAGGCTGGCTGCCGAATGAAGAGCTGCCCACGCGGCGCGGGGAATACGCGCTGGACGGTAAGCGGGCGGTGTCCACGGCTGGCCCCGCGCGGCGCACGTTGCAACTGACCTGCGGGGCGCTGGGGCGGGGTCACAATGGCGGTGCGGGCTATCTGGCGCAGCTGTGGCGCTATATCGACGGTGGCGTCGGGCTGGTGCGGCTGAACTTGCCGCCGACAAACTGGCATCTGGATCAGATCGGGCTGCGCCGCTCGATTGGCAACAGGGTCGTGCCCGGCGTCGATGGCGGGAATCCTGTCGTTCTGGTGAACGGGGTCACGCCCGTCACCGCATTCGGCAACACGCGCCGGACAGCCGCGCCGCTGGTGCTGGCGGGGTATGCCCATGCGGTGACAGTGACCGGCCTGCCGCCCAACATCATCGTCGCGCGGCCCGGTGACATTGTGCGCGCCTGGGATGCTGGCACCCCCAGCACGGCGCGGGTGCTGGACCTGACGCGCTCGGATGCGGATGGCGAGGCCGAGGTGCCTGTGTCGGCGGCGCTGCCTGCCGGGGTGATCGCCTTCGCGGATGAGGAAAGCGCGGTGTTCGAGGTGCTGGAATACAAACCCGGCGCGCAAACGATTGGTCAGAACTGGTCGATCAGCCTGTCGCTGCGCGAGGTTCTGGACAGTGAAATTGATAGCCCCCTGGAGGTGAACCCATGGCGCTGACGATCCCGGTTGCGATGCGTGACGCAATCCTGGCTGGCGGGTTCCATCCGGTCATGCTGGTCTATGTGGACTGGCCCGGCGGCGCGGTGCGTGTTCATTCGGGCGTTGGGAATCTGTCTTGGGACGGGCATACCTGGACGGGCGTTCGCGGCTTTGGTTTTGTCAGCCTGCCGGTCGTGGCGCGCGGGATCGGGCAGGAAACGGGTCTGCTGCAATTCGGCGGGCTGGACGCGGTGATTGATCAGATGGTCGGGGCCGATAGCGCTGGCGCGCAAGTGCAGGCGTGGTTCGGCGTTCTGACAGGTCGGACGCCCGCGCCGCTGCTGACCGATCCGGTAAGGATGTTCACCGGCACGATTGACGATGCAGGCGACACGATCAGCGTAGACGCCGCCACCCGGCATGGGCAACTGACCATTGTGTCCGGCCCCTCGCAAATGAGCGGGGGCAGTCCGACGCATACGTTCGAGGATCAGCAGCTTGCCTCGGCGGGCGACACGGCGGGCCGCTGGGTGCGCGCGGCTGTGGCCTCGGCTACGGCGAATGTGCCGACATGGTGATGGCTCTGGTGGATCAGGTCTATCTGCGGCCCTTTGAGTGGGGGCGCTCGGACTGCTGCACACGGGCCTGCGATGTGTTCCGGGCGCTGCATGGCGTGGACCCGATGGCCCCGCTGCGCGGGCGCTATGACGGGCCTGTGGGGGCTGCGCGGCTGATCCGGTCCTATGGTGGCTGGCAGGCAATGTGCGCCACGCTGGCGGCGCGCGCGGGGTTGATCGAGGGCGTGGCTGCGTCCGGCGCCGCCCTGGGGCTGGTACGGAACGGGCCGCGCGATTTCGCGCTGGGGATTGCGGTGGCGGGCGGTTGGGCGCTGCCGGTGGATTGCGGCGTGGTGATCGCGCCGGACGTAGAAATGTCGTGGGGTCTGAATGGCTGAGTTTATCGCAGGCAAGATAGCGCTGGTCATTGGTGAGGGCGCGGTCGCGACGGCGCTTGGGTCTATCGCCTCGTCCATTCTGTTGTCCACGCTGGCCGCCCAGCTGCAAAAGCAGTCAAGCAACACCGACCGCGAGCTTGCCTATCCGACCAGCCTACCGGCCAAACGGTTCGTCTATGGAACCGACCAGATCGCGACCGGATCACCGGCTCCGGCCTGGGTGGTGCAGGACGGGGTGCTGTACTGCTGTCACATCCTGAACAGTCGCCCGTCTGATGCGGTCTCGCAGGTCATTTTGGACAAGCGTTATCTGGATTTCACCGGCGACATTTACGACTTCACCGGCGCGGGCGCGGATCCGGTCCATGACAAACTGTCTGGATATGCCAACTTTTGGCTGGGGCTGGGCGATCAGTCTGGCCCGCCCGATCAGATCATGACCGAGGTTGGCGATGCGACCGCCACCGATCAGGAAAAATTCTGGCCCACAGATCGCTGGAGCGGCTGCACGGTCCTGTGGGGGCGGTACAAAAAGGGCCGGTCGCGCACCATGGCGGAACGCTGGCCCTCGGCCCCGCCCGAGGTGGGCGCGATTGGCGACTGGACGAAACTTTGGGATCCGCGCGACGGCGCGCAGGACGCCTATGATCCGGCCACCTGGACGGTGAGCAACAACGCCTGGCTGGCCATTCTGGACGCGCTGCGGAACAACCCGCTGGCGCGCTGGTCGATGGATCAGATCGACCTGGACAGTTTCATTGCAGCGGCCAATGACGCGGATGCTGCGCGGCTGCGGCTGGATACCAGCACCGAGCCGCGCTGGCGGATCGGCGGGACCGTGGGGTTCGGTGGCGGTTCGGTCCTGCTGGATGTGATCGCGCCGATGGTGGCGGCCACGGGCGGCGATCTTCTGATCTCGGGCGATGGGATCACGGCCATTCCTGCGCAGGCGCAGACGCCCGTGACGACCGTGACCAACTGGCTGAAAGGGCGCGCCATGGCGTTTCGAGCGCGGCAAAAGGGCAGGGACGTGCCCAAGGCGGTGCAGGCCACCTGGCCCCAGCCCGAGGCCAAGTGGGAGTTGCAAACGCTGACACCCGCTGTGGTGCCGGGGCAGACCTGGCTGGGCGGTGAGGATCGGGTTGAGGCGCTGGATTTAGGGCTGGTGCCATTCGCCGGGCAGGCGATGCACCTGCAACAGATCGCGGCGCGCAAGAAATCCATGGGCCGCGAATTGTCGTTCCTGGCAGGTCCAGAGATTTTTGCCAATGGCGCGCAGGCCGGTGATTGGCTGAGCGTCGATCTGGGCGCGGATTTCGCTAGTCGGAACGGGACATACGAAATTCAGCAATCCGCGCCCGGCGAATGGCTGGAGGCCGACGATGGCGTGGCCTTTCAACAGGGCGTGACGCTGCGCGAAACCGCGTCCAGCATTTTTGACTGGGATCCGGCCACTGATGAACAGGAGGTCTATGTGCCGAATTCCGTCGCTGAAATCGACCTGTCGCTTGCCGCGCCTGCCTCGCTGGCGCTGACCACGGCGTTGACTTATGGTGTGACCGGCGAGCCTGTGATTGATCTGACGATTACGCGGGCGGCTAATGACTACACCTCGGACGGAGCCGCGTGGGAATGGCGTCCGCAGCCGGGCGCGCCGGACTGGCGGGCTGGGGGCACGATTGACGCGCTACCGCGTCTGGATCCGGGCGACAATCAGGCGCTGCGCGCTCGTCTGACGGGGTTGGCCCCCGGCGAGACCTACGAGGTGCGCGCGCGCCTGACTGCGCCCAGCGGGGAATCGGACTGGATCACAGCGTCTATCGTGGCCGCTAGTCCGGCGCTGGATCTGGACCAGCCGGAAAATGGCTTGGCCACCGGCGGCGCGGCACAGATCACGGTGCAGTTCACCACGCCAAACGCGGCCGATTTCCGCGCTATCGAGTTCTGGGGCAGTGATACGGACGATGCGCTGGCCGCGACCCTGCTGGCCACCATCTACAGCGGCCAAAATCAGGACCGCGCGCATACCGAAACAGGCCTCGGGGCTGGCGTGACCCGGTACTATTTCGCCCGCTCGCTGGGGCCGAATGGGGCGGTCGGTGCCTTCACTGCCAGCGTCAGCGCCACAACGGACCCGTAGCAGAACAGCACAGTTCAACAGACCCGCCCCGCCAACGTGCGGGGCTTTTTTATAGGAGCAATCATATGCCCGCACCTCAAGTGCCTGTGACGAATGATGAATTCGATATCAACAAGGTCAACGAAGCCCTGGCTGAAAACTACGACAATATCGAGGCCCACAAGTCTGACGCCGACAATCCTCATGGCGTCACAGCGGCGCAGATTGGCGCGGCACTGGATTCGGATGTTCAGGGTATTCTCGCGGTCGATGTGGTGCGACCTGGCGAAGACCCAACTTCGTTTTCCGCCGATCTGACCGGCGATCCGGCGCAGCGCGCGGTGATCTCGGACGGTGTGGTTGTCGTTGACGACGACCTTGGCGCGGTCTGGTCGCTGCCTGCCAGTGCTTCCATTGCGCCGCGCCGGGCCTATGCAATCGAGGCGGGGCGTATCTACCGGCTGCGGATCGTTTTGAACCGACTCGTGGACGGCACGGACCCCAACAACGACGCCGTGGAAATCCGGTGGCAGAACCTGAGCAAGAGTAAGGCGGCGGTCAGCAACGTGGTGCTGCACCTCTATGACGATCTGCTGATCGCGTCGGGCGTTCAGGTCTACAGCGTCCTGATCAGTGCTGACGTATCTGGCGCGGACTATGTGCCGCCTGCCACGGCGCGCTATGGCCTGCCCGAGATCCGCACCTATGGCAGCGACGGAAAGCTTGGAGTTGCGGCTGTCGTCTGGGATGACGTGACCGAGGACATTGCCCTACAAGCCGCGCTGGATGGCAAGGCCACGGCGGCGCAGGGCGCGAAGGCTGACACAGCGCTGCAACAGGCCGATCTGGACGGCCACAAGGCTGCGGCTGACCAGCACCCGATCAGCGGCGTCACCGGCCTGCAAGATGACCTGGATAGCAAGGCGCCGGCGGCGGCGCTTGCGGCGGAGGTTGCAGCCCGGATGGCGTTGATGGATGCACCAGCGGCTTTTCAGTCCGATGCGCTACTGGAAATCCAGGATGCCGCTGGCAAAATTCTGGCCCGCGTCGATAAGGACGCTATTTGGCACATGATCTTGGCGCAGCTCAAGCGCGGCGATGGTCTGGAGGTGGCCACGTTTGCGCAGAACGATGTACCCGGTCTGGTCGTTGTTGGGCCAGCGGGCGAGGTCGTGTTCGACAGCCGCGCGCTGCCTGACACCCTGGCGACCAGTGACGGTATCGAAATTCGCACTTTCGTGCGTAACGGCGCGTCGGGCGCGGTCGTGGTCGATGAGGCGGGCAATGTTCTGGCCGAAATGGAAGAGTCCGACACGTCAGCGATGGAGGATGCAATCGCGGCGCTGGAGGCTGAGGTTCAAACCGCGCGCGGGGATGAAGAAAGCCTGTCCGCGCGCTTGGCTTCGTCGCTCAGCCCTGAGGGTGGATTGCGCGTACCCCGCGTCAATCGGGATGCCATGCGGCAGATGCGCTTGCGTCAGGCACAATTGCGGGCCGGTACTTCATTGCAGATCAATCACGTCCTTTGCGGTGACAGCTTCACGCACAATTGGGAGCGGTGGTCTGGCCGCTTCGCAAGGGACATGGTTGCGCGCTATGGCGACGGCGGCGGTGGTTGGACGGGCTACGGGTATCAGGGGGCTTATGCTGGCCCCTACACCACGGGTGGTGCGCAGCCCGTTCTGGTCAATGGCAACGCCCGTCCTGATCTTTACCCGATCACCTATGATGGCTCGTGGGATCGCGTCACGCTCAGCCCGTCACCAGACATGCTGTACATCACCAGTTCGACGCCAGGTGACAAGATCACGCGCGAGGTGCCCGCAGCACCAGATCACACAGCGCTGCGGCTGGTCTGGATAGCTACTGCGGATGGTGTGGTGCGCTGGCGCGTAGATGGTGGAAACTGGACGGCGCTAAATGTTCAGGGCACGTTCGAAACCATTCAGTGGGCCGACATTCCGCTGACCGCCGGTGCCCATTCGGTAGAAATCGAAATCGTTACCGGCACCGTCAAGTTGTGCGGGGACAATGCGCTGTCGGACGCCCCCGGCTACCGGGTCCACAAAATCGCCCGCTCTGGCAGCCGCGTCAGTCAGTGGGTGGAGCAAGATGAGGCGCAACAGCGCGCCTCGTGGGAATTGCTTGAGGCCACCGCCTGGACCTACATGGAAGGCACGAACAGCCAAACCACGCCGGGGCAGGTGACGCCAGCGACCTGGCGCGGGCAGATGGCGGCCATGGTCACGCGGATGCGCGCGGCCTCGGTTGAGGCTGACATTTGCCTGTTCATGCCGCCCGACAACCAGCGCGCCAACAATGCCCATGATATGCCTGAGTACGCCGACCAGGCGCGCGACTTGGCCTATGAGATGGCCGTCGCATTCTTGGATGCCCAGCCCGCGTTTGGGCCGGATCGGATGGCCTATGGGCACGACCAGCCGTTCGCCCTGTTCCACACAGACCTGACGCACCCGAACTACGACGCGGGCGGGGTGCAGTTGAGTTCGCTGGCCGTAGAGTTCCACGACTTTCACCCCACAATTCTGTCCTAACTAGGAGACCTAAAAAATGGGCAACATCGCTCTGATCACCGTACCTGGCGTAAGTTCCGCCGCAAATTTGCAAAAGCTGACCCGCGACCCTGTTCTCAAGGGGGCTGGGAACGGCGCGCTGTTCGGCTTTGATCTGTCTTTCGACTGGTCGTATGACGCCGAAACGGCCCCTGCCAACGCCAAGACCGTGCGCAGCATCGCCAGCGCCTGGGATGCGACTGACGCCGAAATCCTCGCGGCGGCGGGCGAAGTTCAAATCCGCGCTGGCCAAACTCTGACCAATGCCGGGGGCGGGCTGGATTTTAGCGCGGTGACGCGCGATGCAAATGTGGTGCGCGGCCCGGCGGGCGTCCTTGCGCCGCTGCAAGCCGCGCAGGAATTTTGCGTCATCAGTTGGTTCAAGATGCCGTCCCAAGCGGATTGGAACAGCGGTTCGACAATCGCGCCGATTTTCACCACCTCGGATGCCAATGGCTATCCGGCGGGGCCGGATCTGCTGACGATTTGTCAGGAAGACGATCCGTTGATTTCGGCGCGCCGTCAGACCAACGGGGCCGGAACAATCGAAAAACTGGAAATCGCGGACCTCACCAACTTCTATGGTCAGGTGACGCAGGTCATGTATGCGCGTACCGCCTCGCAAAGTTATTTCCGCCTGAAATCGGCCTTGGGCGAAGTCACCGTGACTGGCGCTGCCGGGGCGCTGAACACGGGCGATCTGACCGGGTTGCGCCCGCAGTGGGGCGTGGTCGAGGCGTTCAACAACCTGCTGGACGGCAGCAGCTTCGCTGAGCATCAGGACGCGTCGAACTATCGCCTGTATCGCGGCTACATCGAAAACCTTGCGGTGTCAGGGCGCGCCCCTATCGCGCTGGCAGATGAAAGCTGGACGAAGGTCAGTGCGATGCACGACTACAGCTGATCAACCTGAAAATTAGAGCGTAGCGACCGGCCAGCGCGCCGGTTTTTTATTGGGGTGCAGCAGTGACCAAACCAGAAATCTCGGCCCGGATCAGCTTGGGCAACCTGATCCAAATGGGAATGCTCGCGGTGTCGATCGCCGTGGGCTTTGCCTTTGTGCAGGCTGAGGGTGAGCAAAACACCGCGCGCCTGTCTGACATCGAGGCGCGCTTGCGCGTGGTCGAGGCCGACAGCCAGAGGCGCGGGGCCGAGATGACGGCCATCGCCAGCGCCATGAACGACATCAAGCAGCAGCAGCGCGAGAATAATCAACTTTTGCGCCAGCTGCTCTCTCGTATCGGAGGGACTGTTCAATGAAATTGTCAGATCGCGGGCTTTTGGAGCTTGCTGAACATGAGGGAATAGTGCCGGCGCCGTATCGCGACAGCGTAGGAACCTGGACCTTTGGGGTGGGGCACACATCGGCTGCGGGAACGCCGCGCCCGGAAACGATGGTGAGGGGTATGCCGAGAAACCTCAGCGCCGCGATAGATGAGGCGCTGGAACTGTTTCGCGCTGATGTGGCCAAGTACGAGGCGCGCGTGAACGAAGCGATCCGGGTGCCATTGAAGCAGCACGAATTTGACGCACTGGTCTCGTTCGATTTCAACACCGGCGGAATCCACCGCGCCAAGTTGACTGACGCAATCAATGCGCGCGATCCGCAGGCGGCGCGGCATTTCATGGGCTGGGTGCGCCCGCCCGAGATCCGCAAGCGCCGCACAGCTGAGATGCGGTTGTTCCAGACTGGCGACTATGACGCCAACGGGTCCGACATCGCAATCTGGAAGGTGGACGCCCTGGGCCGTCTGGTGGGCATCCACAGCCATATCGGCGGCTCTGAATTGCTGGATCGGATGGGGCGCAAAGCATCTGCACCAACCTGGCCTGGTCTGATCGCCCGGATGATCAAAGCTATTTTCGGAGGTGAAAAATGAATTGGGCTCCAATCGCGCGGATCGTTCTGCGCTACATCGCTGGGGGCGTGGTTTTTGGCTCTGTGGCCATCGGTGACCGGCTTGCCGCCGATCCTGACATTGTGATGGTCACTGGCGCGCTGATCGGGGCAATGGTCGAGGGCGCATATTATCTGGCCAAACGGCGCGGGTGGCGGACGTGATCCGTTGGCTGGCGCGCTTGGCCGGGTCAGGTCTTGCCGATCGGCTGGCGGCTGCCTTTGCCGCGCGCCAGAGCGCTGAGACAGAGCAGGACCGTATCGCCGCAGAAATCGAGATCGAAAGAATCCGCAGCCTGCAGAGCAGGGGGCGTCTGTTCGATCTGCTGGTGTTCCTTGCCGGTCTGCCGCTGGTGCTGCACATGAGTTGCGTGGCGCTGGTGTCGGCTGTGCCGGGGTGGTTTCCCGGCTGGACCGTCCACGCGCTGCCCGCGCCGATGGATGATTGGCAAGGGCAGATCATCCTGTCGCTCTTTGGCTTGGCAGGTCTGGCGCGGGTGTTGCGGCGGTGAGGGGGCAAGAAAAAGCCCCGCGCTGAGGCGGAGCCGTGCAGGTCGAAGGTCTTGAAAGCCATCTGAACCAAGCCTGTCCTCAGGCGACCCGGTTGCATCAGGAATATGCGAAGTTGACGCACTTTCCATCAAAGGTTTTGGCTTGACGTTTGCACTCCCACTCTTCCGGGTGCGATTCGGCGGCGCAAAAAGCTACACATTCAAGTGACTTGTGTCAATGTCCACAGTTGTGTATAAGAATCACAGGGGTCATCAAGGGCTGAAAATCCTGATGATGTTAGGAGAACGCAATAGCGTATGTGCGTAAGCCTGTAGGTTCTTGGGGCCCCAAATTATCTCGGTTTAGGCACCTTATTCCAGACTGTGAAGCGGTTTACTTTTTTCGGTGAATCAGCTTCGAAACTCTCCAAGCCGCTCTTCTTCAGAACATACTCAGCTACTTCCCGTTTTGCGCTGCGGGTATGTGAAAGCAAGTGTCTGCCATTTCGGATCGCACACACTGCGCCAAGGACGACGTCATTCATTTGAAGCAGGCAGTCTGTCTTGGAATCTCTCGCGACTAGCTGCCTCACTGGTGCGCGAGCCATATCAAAGTCGCGCTTGGCTGATGCATTGAGCATTTTCAATAAATCGTGCAGCGAAGTGCTGCTATTTCGTTTGTCTAGGCAGACGAAAAGAGAGCCATAGTGGCCGCACCGCTTTACGAACTTGTGAAGGATGAGGTCGTAGTAGAGTTTCGAAAGGCCAATATCCGGATCGCCGTTGTTGTATCGCTTGTGGTTGGCCTTGTGGCTGTCAAAGATAACAGAATGAAACTGTACCTTGTTGGTGTTGTTCAGGGCGAAAAACAGGTCAACAAGTGACAGATATTGCTCAATCTTTTGATTTGAAATGCGGCTCCATTTTAGTTCTGCATTCATGCCGTGTTCATCACGGTATCGTGCTATGGAGTCATACACATCAGCCGCGGTGCTCTTGCGCATGCAAATACCACCAACAACGGTAAACCGGTCTTGGCTAATGCCAGATTCATCTGCGTAGAACGCAAAGTCTTGTGGTGGAATGTTCGACATAACGCAGCCCACATACATGAAAACCAGATCATGGGTGAACCGAAAAGACTGTCTCGACAAGTGAAAAAAAAATTCTTTTGGGGTTGGGGCGCGCGATTCGGTGTTTGAGGTGAGAATGAGGAAGTCTGCGACCTCAATAGTTCTGTTTCATCATCTGAGACATTCGGTGAAAAAGGGAGCGGTTGCCCGCTCCCTTACCTAATTTGCGCGCCTAAGCCGCTTCTATTTCGCGGCGGGCGGCCTGCGCAATGAAAGCGGACCTGTTCAGCCCGAGCCTCGACGCAGCATCGTCAATGGCCGCCAAAAGACCGCTGTCCATGCTCAGATTTACGCGCACCGACTTGGATGTGAGGGGGATCACCGGAACCTGGATGAGGTATGCTCCCTCGGCCAGATCTTCTTTGACCTCACGTTTCACCTCATTCAGAGACATCGCGGTAGGCGCTTCATGCCCGTCCGAGAAGTAATCGTCCAATGCCGCAATGGCGTTTTTCATGATGTCGCGTTCATCGTCCGCAGCAGCGAAACAGTCCGGCAAATCCGGGAAGCTGACGCCAAAAGCGGAACCTTCGTCATGATGCACGATGGCCCAATAGAACATTTTCATCGCTCTCCTTTTTTAGTTTAGCCGTCCTCTGGCTGGGTGGCCGGGGCCGGATCATTCGATCCAGCCCGCAGCCTTTGCTATGTTGCGAGCTGTGCCTTTCGGCAAATCCCGCTTGGGGTGAGGAACGATGACCGTTCGGTTTCCTTTTCTAAGCTTCACGTGTGATCCTTTTTGAGAGACCTTTTCGAAGCCTTCGGAAAGCAACCTAGCGATAATCTTTCGGCTGTTTGTTTCCATGCGTAAATATATACACAAATCTACCTTTGGGGTCAAGCTATTTTGCGTATTTATTTGCGCAAAATGAAAAAGTATCGCTGTCGATCAGTTGGGCGCTCCAAGAAAAAGCCCCGCGCCTAAGCGGGGTGATGTTACCTGCGAGCCCGGTTGGTTACGGCCTTGATGTTCCCGCCTAGATGGTCAATCTCGCGGAAACATTCCATCACCAGTGCCAACTTGGCCGGGATCGTGCGTCGCTCGTTTTCATAGTCCGAGATGAGTTGCTTGCGGCCACCCACCAAGTCGGCCAGCTGGGCCTGTGTCAGGTTCAGCTGGCCTCGGATCTGTTTCATCTGGTCGCCGGTCATAGCGCGCCGATGTAGATGCTGAACGCAATCAGCAGCAGGATCACGATGGACAGGGCAATAGACATCTTTGTCATGGTTCTTCCTTTCGTTGACTGGAGTTGTGTTCTGGGGTAAGGGTGGGGCAGGCCCGCTAGCCTACCCCGTTCTCCTACCAGTGATGGATAATATTGATTGTGAGGATCAGTATCGTCACTAGTTGGAGAACAATTCCCCAGTTTGTTTTCATTCGTCTCACCTCCTTTCTTTCTATGCCCAATTAGTACCACAATAGGGGTACTATGAGCAAGGGAAAAGAGGGATTTTGGCAATAAAATCAGTGCCTAGCGCCGTCTTTTTTGCACCCGGCATAGGCCCCGCCGCTATATTTCGGCCAATCAACAGCGTGACCAGTCCTGACCATCTCACACGCCAGATCGGCCCCGCCGGGCAGGCGGCATTTCGCGATCATGCGCCCGTATTTTCCAACGTCCACCACATCACAAACGAGGGGCTGACCATCGGTCAGATCGGCCAGGGCCTGCTTGGCCTCTGGGCCGCCGTCGTCCTTCAGCTCGGGGGCGTCGATGCCCCATAGCCGGATTCGCAGATCCCCGCTGCGCAGGGTGTCGCCGTCCGTGACGGCTATGGTGGTCACTATAAGCATCGCACTAATCATGCGGGCAGTTTGGTGGGGAAGTGTTTAGGAATGGTGAGGGTGTCCTTACAAAACATCTACGAAGTGCATGGCAGTTCACTGAACCTGCGTGAACCTGCCTTTGCCTGCATTGGCTGCGAAAAACTCCGTTTAAAAACAGCTCTGTTGACCAAAAAACAATAGCTTGAGCGACCGCCGCTTCGTTCACATCGAAGATGTCAGGAGTTCAAATCTCTTATCACCCACCATTATTCCCGGAAAACGCGCCCAATAATGCGGCGCGTTTTCTTATTTCGGCGGCGTTTGCATAGTTTCTAAGCGACTGTGCCGGAAATTCGGGCTGTTTTCAGCTATCTTCGGGCCAGGGCTTGCCCGTTTGCGGGTGGGCGGGCACTACTTAGGAAAACGGCCCAAGACATTGAAATGACCTCGCAAAACCATTCATTCAGCCTGAAACTTGCCGCTCTGCTTGAACAGCTTTATCCCGAACTGGACAGCGCGATCCTGTCCAGCCAGGTGATTGATGCCTTCTGGCCCGGAGAGGCGCATCATCGCAAACGCGGGCGGGTGCCTGGCAATAATCAATGGTCCGAGCGGGATTCGCTGCTGATCACCTATGGTAACTCGATCGTGGATGGGCAGCATAAACCGCTGGACCTGCTGCACGATTTTCTGGAGCGCCACCTGAAAGGCGTGATCGATGGGGTGCATATCCTGCCGTTTTTTCCCTATACCTCGGATGATGGGTTTGCGGTGACGGATTATCGCGCGGTCAATCCGGTGCTGGGCGATTGGGCTGATATCAGCCGTATTGGGTCTGAGTTCAAACTGATGTCGGATCTGGTGCTGAATCATGTCTCCAGCCAGTCCATGTGGTTTAACTCTTACCTGCAAGGGCATGAACCCTATGATAAATTCTTCTTCGAGGCAGCCCCCACAGATGATCTGAGCAGCGTCGTTCGCCCGCGCACGCACCCCCTGCTGCGCGAGGTCGAAACGGTGAACGGCCCTCGTCATGTGTGGTGTACGTTCAGCCATGATCAGGTGGATCTGGACTTTCGCAACCCCGAGGTTCTGCTGGAGTTCCTGCGCGTGATGCGGCTGCATATCGATATGGGCGTGCGGATCGTCCGGCTGGATGCGGTGGCCTTCCTGTGGAAGGAAATCGGCACCACCAGCATTCACATGCCGCAGACCCACGCGATTGTGCGCCTGATGCGCCTGCTGGCCGATTACGCCATCGAGCCGGTGATTCTGCTGACCGAAACCAACGTGCCCAAGGCGGAAAACCTGTCCTATTTCGGCAACCGGAACGAGGCGCACGCGGTGTATAACTTCTCGTTGCCGCCTTTGGTGCTGCACGCGATGATGGCGGGAACGGCCGAGTATCTGAACCGCTGGCAGGGCTCGATGCCGCCGGCGCAGATGGGTTGCGCTTATCTGAATTTCACCGCCAGCCATGACGGAATCGGGATGCGCCCGGCTGAGGGCCTGCTTAGCAAGGACGAGGTGGATCAGGTCATCGGTAAGGTCCGCGATTTCGGCGGCGAAGTCAGTATGCGCGCATTACCCGGCGGCGGAGAGGCCCCCTATGAGCTGAACATCACCTGGTATGAGGCGATGAAAGGCACGTTTGATGGCGTCGATCAGTGGCAATTTGATCGGTTCATGGCGTCTCAGACCCTGATCATGGCGCTAGAGGGCATTCCCGCGATCTATATCCATGCGCTGCTGGGGACGCCCAATGATCACGAAGGCGTTGAAAAGTCAGGACATAATCGGGCGATCAATCGGCATCGCTGGGATTATGGCGCGCTGAACGAGCGTCTGGCGAATCCTGAAACGGTGCAGTCTCGGGTGATGACGGAATTGCTGCGGCGGATGACGGTGCGGCGCAAACAGCCCGCGTTCCACCCCAATGCGACGCAGTTCACGCTGCATGTGGATCCGCGGATTTTCGGGCTTTGGCGGCAGAGCCTGGAGCGCGACCAGTCCATTTTCGCCCTGCATAATGTCAGCGCCGATTCCCTGACGATCTCTCCGCAGAGCATCAACCTGATCGACGGCGATAACTGGGTGGATCTGCTGAGCGGGCAGAAGGTGGACCCCGGCGGGGCCGAAATTACCTTCGCCCCCTACCAATGTCGCTGGATCACCAATCTGGCCTGATTCTGGCCTGATAAATCCGGCCCGATCAGCCGATCTCGGCGTAATCCAGTTCGGCGGCCTCTTTACGGTCCCGCATCAGATCGGGGTCGGCGGCATGGACGCGCGCCCAGGTGGGAATAAAGGGCGTCTCGGCCGGGTTTTCCAGATAGATCCGCCCGGCCTCGGTGATGTTTTCGGCAAACATTTCAACGCTGCGCTCTTCCTGGTGGCGATCGACGGACAGCCCGTTCATGCGCGCATCGTGATAGTAATCCTCCAGCAGGTCCAGCGCGGCGCGATAGTAGGTGGCCTTGAGCGTGCGGAAGGTTTCCTCGGTGAAAACCGTGCCATCGGTCGCCAGTTTGCGGAAGATGGATTTGCAGATGTCGATGGACATGCGGCTTAGGCCCTGGGTTTTGTCCTGCGGCGACAGTTCCTGATGTTTGTGGTCATAGGCGTCCGAGATTTCCACCTGACAGACGGATTTTCGCGCCAGATTGCGCCAGGCCTCGGAGAGCAGGCCAATCTCCAGCCCCCAATCGGACGGCATCCGCAGATCCGGCAGGATCGAGGTCCGCATGGCAAATTCCCCCGACAGCGGGTAGCGGAACGAGCGCAGGAAATCCAGATAATCGCGATCCCCGATGGTGCGTTTCAGCGCGATCAGCGCGGGCGAGACCAGCATCCGGCTGACGCGCCCGTTGATCTTGCCATCGCCAATGCGCGGATAGAACCCCTTGGACACCTGATAGGGGAAATTCGGATTGGCCACCGGATAGACCAGCCGGGACAGCATGTCCTTTTCATAGGTCACAATATCGCAATCGTGGATGGCCACCACGGCGCTGTCCTGACAGGCCATCAGATAGCCCAGGCAGGACCAGACGTTTTTGCCCTTGCCCGGCTCGCAGGGGCCCAGGCCCAGATCGGCCAGACGTGCGTCAATGGCCTGCATCCGGGGGCTATCGTTCCAGATCACGATATGCTGCTGCGGCAGGCGCGCGAAAAATTCCTTGGCATAGCGGAACTGCTCTGCATCGGCGCGGTCCAGCCCGATGATAATGCGGTGCAGATAGGGCACCTGAGCCAGCTCATCCAGGATATTGGGCAGCGCGTCGCCTTCGAGTTCGGAAAACAGCGATGGCAGGATCAGCGAGATTTTCCGCGTCTCCGAGTAGGTCTGCAAATCGCGGCTCAGGTCATTGGCGCTGTTGGTGCGCAAATTGTGCAAGGTCGTGATATTGCCGTTCTGGTGAAAGTCAGCCACGCGTGTCAGGCTCCTGTGTTGGGGGACGTCAGGGAGCGGATGATCGGAGGGACCATCTCGTTCCAGCCCTGCGGCCCTGGTCGTGTACTATAGAGAAGGCGGGCCCGCTGGTCATCTGTCAGACCGGGCAGGGGGCGTGCCTTGGGATTGCGGATCAAAATCGGATAGTCCGCGGCCATCAGCATTTCCAGATCGTTGGGCGCATCGCCCAGGGCGATGACGGGCGGCGCGCCGTATTGCGCGCGGATCTGGGCCATCTGGTCGGCCTTGGTTTTGCCAAAGGACAGCGTCAGATAGCGCCCGCCCTGACGGGCCGAGATGCCCTGACCGGCCAGATAGGCCAGAAATTCGGACAGCGCGGCGTCATCCCCATGCCAGGTGCCCGGCTCGGAGAAAGCGCGCTCCTTGGCCAGGGCGGCATCTGCGGGGGGCAGGCCGGTTTCCGTGGCGGTTTCGGGGATGCTCATGTCGCCGAATCCGGTGAAATGCCGACGCAGGGGGGCGGGCATCGCGGCCAGTGCGGCGCGGATTTTCGGGTAATCCTGGCTTAAGATCGTCTGTGGGTGCGCCTGCGCAGGCAGCACGCCAGCGCCGTTTTCAACAATCGCGGGATAGGCGGACAGGCCCATTTTATCGCGCAGGCTGGCGATCTCGGCTGCGGTTTTCGAGCTGGCCAGGATCACCGGAACCGCATGGGCTTTCAGCAGCTCCAGCGCCGGAATCGCAGCTGTGAACGCATAGCTGTGATGATCCAGCAATGTGCCGTCCAGATCGGTGAAAACAATTGCAGCAGTTTTTCCCATCACAGCCCTTGCACCTGCCGTTCGCATTGGGTAACACCGGCGCCACGGGTGATTAGCTCAGTTGGTAGAGCGCTTCGTTTACACCGAAGATGTCGGGAGTTCGAGTCTCTCATCACCCACCATTTTCCTTGCAGAACAATCAGTTAACGGGCGCTTGGCCCGGTGTTCACGCTAACATCCTAGCGTCCGGAATGCTGTTCTTACAGGCATGTGCCCGCATTTTTAGCGTTTCTTCTGGGGGAATTTTGTCTCTGCCTGATTTTTGTGCGATGCGGCCGGGCCGATCGGCCCGCCCAAAGGGATCGCCCGCCAATCGCGTCTTGGGCCGGTTTCGACACGGGCCGGTCGAGGGGGCGATCAGGGGGGCAAATAACGGGACGATCAGGGGGGCAAAAAAGAGGGTGAAATATTTGTGCTTTTTCCGGCTCCAGGCGCTTGACGCCCGACAGGCTTGCGCATAAACAGCCTCTCACGCTTGGGACGCCCGAGCGGATAGCGAGCGGTTGTAGCTCAGTTGGTTAGAGTACCGGCCTGTCACGCCGGGGGTCGCGGGTTCGAGCCCCGTCAACCGCGCCATCGCTATCCGATCCAGTGGACCAGACGTGCAAAGCGCGGTTGTAGCTCAGTTGGTTAGAGTACCGGCCTGTCACGCCGGGGGTCGCGGGTTCGAGCCCCGTCAACCGCGCCATTTTCTTCCGAAGGGTAGGCGCATGAAATGGATCGATCAGATATCCTGGACGACCGTCCTGCTGATCTGTGCGACGCTGGGCCTGGCGCCCTTCGTGCCCGAACCGCATATCTGGGAAAAGCTGAAAATGCTGGCCGCGGGCACGCTGGTGGCCCCGCTGGACTGGTTCGATCTGCTGTTTCACGGGCTGCCCTGGGGCGTGGCCTTGCTAAAGGCGGTGCGCAGCCTGCAAACCCGTCAGTAGCGATACCCCAGCTGGGATTCGAGCCCCATATCCAACGCCGCGCGCATGAATGCCAGATCGGTCTCGGCCCAGTCCCGAGGCGGGGCAGGGCGTTCGACCGCCGGATTAAACCGTGATCCCAGACGTTTGACGACAGGGCGCAGCGGGGCCTCTGACACGGGCAGCCCCAGCCCGGCGCGAAACTGCGCCAAAAACGCCTGGGGATTCGCGATCAGCTCTTCGTGGCGGCACAGAACAAAGGCGCAATCGCGCCCCAGAAGGCTAAGATGCGTCCGCAATTTCCCGCTGCGCAAGGCGAAAAGATTCGGATAGGGGCGGCCCGTCACCGGATCGCGATCCTGCTGCAAGGGCTGGCCCAGCATGGCCGGGCCGGCATTGGCAAAATACTTGGGATGATCAATCACGGTTTCCCAGGGCGCGCGCAAAAACGCATGAAAGGGCAGGCTTTGCAGGGCGGTCCCCGTGTGCCATGGCTTAGCAAACATCGAGCGCGCCCAATCGCGCGCATTGCGCACCGACAGGATCACCACCAGATCGCGCGGCACCGCCATTGCCTGGAATCCACCGTGCTTCCAGCCCAGCAATTCCGTCGGCTCCAGTGGCGTGTTCCGGCCCAGCAGACGTTTGACGTAATTGGTGCCGCTGCTGCGCTCTCCGATCACCTGAAACCGGGCCGGAGGCCGCGCACCCGGACGGATCAACAGGCCGGTTTCGGCGAAATCAGGGGGCAATGACACAGGCGCGCTCCGACCGGACTAAGAAATCGATTCTCTTATACACATAAAATGGTTAGTCTTGCCAAAAGGCAGTTGAGCAGAGGCAAAGCGCGTAAAATGCAATCTACCGTTGCGGTCGTCACCATGGTGCGGGACGATCTGTTTTTCCTGGATTTCTGGCTGCGGCACTACGGGGCGCTGTTCGGACGCGAGAACCTCTATATCATCAATCACGGCCGCGGTGAGGACGTCGCCAGACTGGCGGCCGGCTGCAATATCATCGGCATCCCCGGCGATCCGCATAAGAATTTCGACATGAAACGCTGGCGCCTGCTGAACAACCTGGTGATGGGGCTGCGCAGCTATTACACCCATGTGATCGTCGGCGACGTGGACGAGCTGGTGGTGATTGATCCCGCTGATGGCCGCACCTTGCTTGAATTCCTGCAACAGGTCCGCAAAAATCGGGTCTACACCCCGCTGGGGCTCGAAGTGATCCACCGCACCGACATCGAGCCGGACCCGATCCAAGACCACATCCTAGGCCCGCGCCGCCACGTCCGCCTGGCCCCGCATTATTCGAAACCCTGTATCCTCTCAACCGGCACGAAAATCGCGCGCGGAGGCCACTTTACCCAATTCGAACAGCTCTTTACACCAGATTGCCTCTACCTGCTGCACCTCAAATTCTGCGATTTTGGCGAATATACATCCGCCATGGACCGGCGCAACACGATCACCCAAACCCTGGGCGATCCCAAGGACGTCTCCATCGGTCGCCACTGGTTCGCCCAGGCCCGCGGCCAGGATCAGGCTCTCTTCGATGATCTCGCAGCCCTCCCGCTTCAAGACGGCTTTGACATGCGCCCCTACCGCAAAAAAATGCACCGCAGCTTCAAACCGCGCGGCGAGACCGGCTTCTTCCAATTCGACCGGCCCGACTATGACCTGCAATTCCGCCTGCCCGACAGATTCACCGGCGTCATTTAAAAACCGGGCCCGCCCCGCTTCTTTGCTCTTAAAATACTCAACTGCGCTGCGCTTTCCCGCGCGGCACGCAGCTTATCGGGTCAAAGCCTCCAAAACCCGCGCCCAGCTGCGAATCCCGTGGTGGAAACTGGACAGATCGTATTTTTCATTGGGGCTGTGAATCTGGTCATCGTCCTTACCGAATCCGATCAGCATGGCATCTGTGCCCAGAATGTCCTTGAAATAGCCCGCAATCGGGATCGAGCCCCCACAGCCCACATAGGCCGCCGCATTGGGCCATTCATCCGACAGCGCCGCGCGCGCCTTGTCGAACATCGGATTGTCGATCGACATCTGCGAGGCCGGCGCCCCCTTGTTGGTCCGATACTCGATCGAGAACCCCTCGGGCAGGCGGCTTTCCACATATTCGCGGAACGCAGATCGGATCTTGTCGGGGTCTTGCTGCCCCACCAGGCGGAAAGACACCTTGGCGCTGGCCTGGCTGGGCAACACCGTTTTGAACCCTGCGCCGGTATAGCCGCCCCAGATCCCGTTCACATCACAGGTCGGACGCGACCAGATCATCTCCAGCGGAGTGCGGTCGATTTCGCCAGCCGGGGCTTTCAGCCCGACCTCGCCCAGAAAGGCATCGTGATCGAAATTCAGCGATTGCCACTGCGCGCGCACCGCGTCGGGCAGCTCGGGCACGTCGTCATAGAAACCGGGCAGGGTGATCGCGCCGGTCTCGTCATGCAGATCGGCCAGGATACGGGTCAGCACGCGGATGGGGTTCATCGCGATCCCGCCATACATCCCCGAATGCAGATCACGATCCGGCCCGGTGATGGTGAAATCCTCGCCCAGCAGCCCGCGCAGCATGGTGACGATGGCAGGGGTGCTTTCGCCGAACAGGCCGGTGTCACAGATCAGCGCGATGTCCGATTTCAGCTCGTCCGCGTTGTCCTGCATGAACGGCACCAGCGAGGGCGAGCCCGACTCCTCTTCGCCCTCAAAGAAGAAGGTGATGCGGCAGGGCAGGGAGCCATGCACCTCTTTCCAGGCGCGGCAGGCCTCGACAAAGGTCATCAGCTGGCCCTTGTCATCCGAGGATCCGCGCCCGCGGATCACCTGTTTGCCGTTTTCCTCTTCGATGGCCGGATCAAAGGGATCCCGGTTCCACAGCTCCAGCGGGTCTACGGGCTGCACGTCATAATGGCCGTAAAACAGGATATGCGGGCCGTCGCCCTCGACATGGCCCACCACCATCGGATGGCCGGGCGTCTGGCGTTTTTCTGCTGCGACCCCAATGCTTTGCAGATCAGAGACCAGCCAGTCGGCGGCGTTCTGACAATCGTCCGCATAGGCCGGATCGGTCGAAACCGAGGGAATGCGCAGCAATTCCAGCAGGCGCTCCAGTGCTTGGGGCAGGTCTGCGTCGATGCGGGACAGGACGGGATCCAGGCTCATGTCAGGCTCCTTTGAGTCGGTGCAGCCGACCCTAGCACCGCGCGCGCCGCTGTCCAGCGCCGGTATTGAGGGAAATCAAGGAAAGCTGACCGCAGCCCCCTTAGACGTCCCCCAGCGAACAGACGGAAAAGGATTCGGCCCGTGGATTATTCAGCCCAGCTCACCCAGGCGCTTGACACGCTGCACCAGGAAGGCCGCTATCGGACCTTTATTGATATTGAGCGCCAGCAAGGCAATTTCCCGCACGCGATCTGGCGGCGCGAGGATGGCTCGGCCCGTGATGTGACGGTGTGGTGCGGCAATGACTATCTGGGCATGGGCCAGCATCCGGCGGTTCTGTCGGCCATGCACGCGGCGCTGGACGCCACTGGCGCGGGCTCGGGCGGGACGCGCAACATCAGCGGCACCACGGTCTATCACAAACAGCTGGAGGCCGAACTGGCCGATCTGCACGGCAAAGAGGCCGCGCTGCTGTTCACCAGCGCCTATATCGCCAATGACGCAACGCTAAGCACCCTGCCGAAACTGTTTCCGGGGCTGATCATCTATTCGGATGAATTGAACCATGCCTCGATGATCGAGGGCGTGCGGCGCAATGGCGGGGCCAAACGGATTTTCCGGCATAATGACGTGGCCCATCTGCGTGATCTTCTGGCCGCAGATGACCCCGCCGCGCCCAAGCTGATTGCCTTTGAATCGATCTACTCGATGGATGGGGATTTCGGCCCGATCGCGGCGATCTGCGATCTGGCCGATGAATTCGGCGCGCTGACCTATATTGATGAGGTCCACGCGGTGGGCATGTATGGCCCGCGCGGCGCGGGCGTGGCCGAGCGTGATCGGCTGATGCACCGGCTGGACATTATCAACGGCACCCTGGCCAAGGCCTATGGCGTGATGGGCGGCTATATCGCCACCAGCGCGAAAATGTGCGATGCGATCCGTTCTTATGCGCCGGGGTTCATCTTTACCACCTCCTTGCCGCCGGCCGTGGCCGCCGGGGCCGCGGCCAGCGTGCGCCACATGAAAACCGATCAGGCGCGCCGCCAGGCCCATCAGGAACAGGCGGCCAAGCTGAAATTGCGGCTCAAGGGGCTGGGGCTGCCGATCATTGATCACGGCAGCCATATCGTGCCCGTTATCGTGGGCGATCCGGTGCATACCAAACAGCTGTCCGATATGCTGCTGGAGCAGTTCGGCATCTATGTCCAGCCGATCAATTTCCCCACAGTGCCGCGCGGAACCGAGCGTTTGCGCTTTACCCCGTCGCCGGTGCATGGGGCCGAGGAAATGGATCATCTGGTGCGGGCTTTGGATGCGCTGTGGTCCCGATGTGAGCTAAATCGTGCCGAATTGTCCGCCTGACCCCCGCCGGGCTGCTTTTCTCCTTGAGTTGTGATAGGTTGCACGAAACAAAGGTCGCGTCTCGAATCGTGGGGGTTCGGTAAGCGACATGCTTAGGGGCAGGATGGGATGATCAGGCGCAGGACTCGGCGGATCGACGAAGAGCCACAGGATGAGCCAAAGGGCTTTGACGCATTTGAGATGCGTCTGGGCGACGTGATGCGCGGCGAGCGTGCCACGATGGGCAAATCCCTTTTGGACGTACAGCGCGAGCTGCGGATCAAAGCCTCTTATATTGCTGCCATCGAAAACGCGGATCCCAGCGCCTTTGATACGCCTGGATTCATCGCGGGCTATGTGCGGTCCTATGCGCGCTATCTGAACATGGATCCCGATCAGGCCTTTGCCGATTTCTGTACCGAAAGCGGGTTTTCCACCGCGCATGGCATGTCGGCCGAGGCGTCCTCGATTCGCAAACCTGAAACGCCTGCGCAAACCAGCGGGGCGGTGCGCGATCCGTTCATGAGCAATAACACCCCCTTCGCTCCCGAGGGTGAGGGCCTGCTGTCTCGGATCGAACCGGGGGCGATTGGCTCGGCCATGGTGCTGATGCTGCTGATCGGCTCGATCGGGTTTGGCGGCTATACCGTGCTGAACGAGGTACAGCGCGTGCGTTTGGCCCCGGTGGAAAATACCCCCGATGTGCTGGCCGATCTGGACCCGCTTCAGGACCGTCCGGGCGGCGCGCCGCAGATGGCGGACAACAGCGGCGGTCTGGTGACCCCGCAGGCCGAAGCGCTGGACCGGCTCTATCGTCCGCAGGCGCTGGATGTGCCGGTGATGGTGGCCCGCGATGCGCCGATTTCCACGCTGAATCCCGATACTGTCGGCAGTTTCCACAAACAAGACCCCGTGCAACTGGCCCAGGTCAGCCCGCGCGAGCCCGTTTCCGTCCCGCAAGTGGTGGAAACACCCGCGCCGGGGGTTGAAATGGTGGCTGTGCGCCCGGCCTGGGTGCGGGTGCGCTCGGCCGATGGAACGGTGATCTTCGAAGGCATCATGGAGGCCGGCGACCGCTGGACCGTCCCCCAGACCGAAGAGCCCGCCACCCTGCGCGTGGGCGAATCCAGCGCGATCTATTTCGCGGTGAACGGCCAGCACTACGGCCCCGCCGGCAATCGCGGCACTGTCACCAGCAAACTGGCGCTGAGCGTGGATAACCTGACCGCCAGCTACACCGTCGCGGATCTGGAGCAGCATCAGGAACTGGCGCGTACCGTCGCGCAGAACCTGACGCAGGTGGACTAGCCATTGATGCGGGGGCCTTCGGGCGCTATCTAGCCAACACAACGCCAACAGACCCGAGGACGGGACTCCCATGTCGCTGAACCATGTTCGCCCGTGGCGCAATATCTATCGTCGCCAAAGCCGGAAAATCCATGTTGGCTCTGTGCCTGTGGGGGGGGATGCGCCGATCTCGGTGCAGACGATGACGAACACGCTGACCACCGATGTAAAGGGCACGCTGGATCAGGTGATCCGCGCGGCCGAGGCGGGGGCGGATATTGTCCGGGTCTCGGTGCCCGATCAGGACAGCGCGCGTGCGCTAAAGGAAATCGTCCGCGAAAGCCCGGTGCCCATCGTGGCCGACATCCATTTCCATTACAAACGCGGGATCGAGGCGGCCGAGGCCGGGGCCGCCTGTCTGCGGATCAATCCGGGCAATATCGGCTCCGAGGATCGGGTGAAGGAAGTTATCCAGGCGGCGCGCGATCATGATTGCTCGATCCGGATCGGGGTGAATGCGGGATCGCTGGAAAAACACCTGCTGGACAAATACGGCGAGCCAACGCCAGATGCCATGGTCGAAAGCGGCATGGATCATATCAAGATCCTGCAAGATCACGATTTTCACGAATTCAAGATCAGCGTGAAGGCCAGCGATGTGTTCATGGCCACCGCCGCCTATCAGCAACTGGCCGACCTGACGGACGCCCCCATCCATCTGGGCATTACCGAGGCCGGGGGGCTGATGTCTGGCACGATCAAATCCTCGATCGGGCTGGGGAACCTGCTGTGGATGGGCATTGGCGATACGATCCGCGTCAGCCTGTCTGCCGATCCGGTGGAAGAGGTCAAGGTTGGCTATGAGATCCTGAAATCCCTGGGGCTGCGGCACCGGGGCGTCAATATCATTTCTTGCCCGTCCTGCGCGCGGCAGGGCTTTGACGTGATCAAGACGGTGGAAACGCTGGAAAAACGGCTGGAACACATCAAGACCCCCATGAGCCTCAGCATCATCGGCTGCGTGGTGAACGGGCCGGGCGAGGCGCTGATGACCGATGTCGGTTTCACCGGCGGTGGGGCCGGGTCGGGGATGGTCTATCTGGCGGGCAAGGCCAGCCATAAGATGTCTAACGACCAGATGGTCGATCACATCGTCGAAGAGGTGGAAAAACGCGCCGCCCAGATCGAGGACGGCGCGGTCGAGGTCATGGACGAGGACGTCTAGCGCCTGAGATATTTTCGCAGGGCGATCTCTGGCACGTCTCCGCGCACGATCATGGTTTCGAACACATAGCTGGGCGCGGTATCCAGGCCCAGAGCACGCGCCGCATCCGATTCCAATGGCAGGGTGTGCAGCTGCAATTCTCCGTCCTTGGCCCATTCGGTCAGGATACGCGTCATTTGCTCACAGGCGGCACATCCGGGGCCCAGCAGGATCGCAACTTTGGGCGCGCCAGCGGGGCCGGCGACCGGGTTGGCCCACAGGCTGGGGCCCAGCTGCGTCAGCCTGTCGTGGTCGGCCTGCACATTGTCCTGAAACGTGGGGGCAGGCCGCAGCGCACGGGCGACAATATCGGGATTATGCAGCAGAGTCTGGCGCAGCTCCTGGCCCAGCACCGATCGCTCGGCCTGAGTCAGGTGCTGAAAATCGGTCTCGGCTGCCTGAAGCGGCCCGGCCAGCAAGCCGAGCCAGATCAACAGCTTAGCCTTCACGGGCGATTGCCACCAGTTCCATCATATCGGCCAGGGGCACGTATCCGCGCAGGAATTCGTCCTCCAGAACAAAGGTGGGGGTGCCGCTGATCTGAAAGGCGCTGGCCAGGCGGTGGTTTTCACCGATGATCTTATCCACTTCGGCGGCGTTCATCTGCGCCATGATCGCTCCGGCGTCCAGGTCCAGCTTGTCCGCCAGACGTTTCAGCGATTTTTCGGCGATGTTGCCCTTGAAGACCATCAGCTCATTATGGACCTTTTCATAGGCGTCATCCCCGGCCACCATCCGGGTGGCGATGGCAAAGCGCGAGGCCAGAACGGACTGTTCGCCCAGAATGGGGAACTCCTTGACGATAAAGCGGATGTTGCCGTCCAGTTCCAGCAGTTGCATGACCTCTTCATGGGCTTTGCGGCAGTATCCGCAGCGGTAATCCATGAATTCGACCAGCACGATGTCGCCTTCGGGATTGCCGCCAACCCAGGAATTGGGGTCTTCGAACATCTGTGCGGAATAGGCGGCCAGGGTCTGTTTTTCGGCCTCGGCCTTGGCCTGGGTGGCGCGCTCTTCGTAGACTTGGTAGGCCTCGATGATGATCTCGGGGTTGTCCAGCAGATAGGCGCGGATTTCGGCACGAAAAGCGGTGCGTTCATCGTCGGACATGGCGGTGATGTCAAAGGCCTGCGCCGGGGCGGCCAGCCCGGCAATACACAGCGCCGCAGAGGCAAGAAGTCGTTTCATATCAATTCCTTTTGTTAACGGCGGCTTCTGACACAGAGATCACATCCTGCGCCCTAAGCCAAGAGGCAGAGCCGCGGGGCAACAGCCCCCCGGCGCGTTTCGCATGTAGCAGGGCATCCTTTGGGCGCCCGATCAGCGCATAGCGTTCGGCCGTCACGACCGAGGCCAGCCCAGGCTGTTTCAGCGCGGCATAAGTCTGCGCCAGATCGCGCAGCATCCGCGCGTCGCGCCCGTCCAGGCGGCGGGCTTTCTCCAGCACTTTGCGGGCAGAGCCATAGTCCTTGGCCGCCAGCAGCGCGCGGCCATAGCCGGCCATGATCAGCGCATCCTTGGGTGCCAGCGCCGAGGCGGTACGATAGGCCCCAACGGCGGCCTGAACCCGGCGGTTTTCCAGCAGGATTTGCCCGCGCAGATCATGGGCAAAGGCATCCTTGGGGCGCAGCGCGATCAGCCGGTCGGCGGCGGCAATGGCGCGTTTGGCATCGGGGATGCGATGATAGGCCGAGGCCTCGCGCAGCAGCCGAATATCCGGGGTCAGCGATTGCGGTGCCCGGCGCAGCGTCCATTTGGGCGCGCGCTCCCATGCGGCCAGCTTTCCCTTGGCGCGGGCGAACCAGTAGCCATCCTGCGTGTCCGGGCGCGGCGGCGTGACCGAGGCGGCCCGTGCCTGAATGGCGCGCAGCCGGTCCCGGCTGAGCGGATGGGTGCGCGCGTAAGGATCCTGGCGATGCTCGGCCAGATATTCCTGCCCGCGGAAAATCTCCAGCACTTCAAGGAAAGCCATCGGATTGACCCCGGCCCGGATCATATACCGCAACCCCGAGGCGTCGGCGGCGCTTTCCTCGGCGCGGGTATGGGCGAAAAACACCCGTTGGGCGGAACTGGACACGCCCAGCCCCAGCCCCACGGCGGCCTGATCGCTGCCCGCCGCTGCCGCCGCCGCCGCCAGGGCCAGCCCCAGCCCCGCAATCGAGCTGGCCGCACGTGCATTCTGCACGCGCCGTGACAGGTGGCCGTTCGAAATATGCGCCGCCTCATGCGCCAGCACCGATTGTAGCTGCGCCGCGCTGGTCAGTTTCATCAGCAGCCCAGAGGTGATGAAAATATGCCGGCTGTCTACCACGAACGCATTGTAATCGCTCTCTTTTACCACCAGCACCCGGATCGAGGACACCGGCAGCCCCGCCGCTGTCAGAATGGGGCGGGCCAGTTGTTTCAGCGCGTGTTCGATATCGGCGTCGCGCAGCAGGGTAACCGCGCGGGCGGGCGCAGCCATGCTCAGACAGAGCAGCAGGATTGCAACCGTTTGGCCGAGGTAACGCATTGACGATCTGTCCGTTTCGCGATGAATTGGGCTCTCTTGCGGCACCATAGGAAACTACACATGCAAAACTCAAGACGCGGAGAGGTCGATCCCTTTATTGTGATGGACGTGATGGAGGCCGCGCGCGCCGCAGAAGAGGCCGGCCGCAACATCATCCACATGGAGGTGGGCCAGCCCAGCACGCCAGCCCCCGCCGCCGCCCGCGCGGCGCTGACCCGCGCGATGGAGGCCGATGCCCTGGGCTATACGGTGGCTTTGGGCCTGCCCGCGCTGCGCAAACGAATCGCGCAGATGTATGCCGATTGGTACGGGGTGGATCTGGACTGGAACCGGGTGGTGGTGACCTCGGGGTCTTCGGCGGCGTTCATCCTGGCCTTTACCGCGCTGTTCGATACTGGCGCTCGGGTGGGGATCGGCGAGCCTGGCTATCCGTCGTATCGGCAGATCCTGTCCGCGCTGGATCTGGAGCCCGTGGGCCTGCAAGCGCGCCCGGAAAACCGCCTGCAACCCGTGCCCGCCGATTTCGAAGGGCTGGGGCTGGACGGGTTGATGGTGGCCTCGCCTGCGAACCCGTCGGGCACGATGCTGGACCTGCCCGCGATGGAGGCCTTGGTGGAGGCGTGCCGCGCCGCAGGGACGACCTTCATCAGCGATGAGATCTACCACGGGATCGAATATGACAAAAAGGCCGTGACCGCGCTGCAAGTGACGGATGAGTGCTATGTGATCAACTCGTTTTCAAAATATTTCAGCATGACCGGCTGGCGCGTGGGCTGGATGGTGGTGCCCGCCGATCACGTGCGCCGGATCGAGCGGATCGCGCAGAACATGTTCATCTGCCCGCCTCATGCCAGTCAGGTCGTGGCCCTGCACGCGATGGATTGCGAGGAGGAATTGCAGGCGAATCTGGCGATTTATGCCCGCAACCGCGATCTGATGATGGCGGGGCTGCCCAAGGCCGGATTCGACCGGATCGCGCCGCCCGATGGGGCGTTTTTCATCTATGCGGATGTCAGCCATTTGACCCAGGACAGCCGGGTCTTTGCCGCTGAGATCTTGGAACAGGCGGGGGTGGCCGTGACGCCGGGGCTGGATTTCGACAAGACCCGCGGGGCGGGGACGTTGCGGTTTTCCTATGCGCGCGCGACGGCGGATATTGAGGAGGGGCTGCGGCGGTTGCGGCGTTTCATGGCGCAGCGCGGTGCCTGAGGCGATGGCGGGATGTTGAGTATTTGGATCAGAAAGAAGCGGGGGGCTGTGCAGGTCAGTCGGGCTTGGTGTAGGGTGAGCGTGAGGCAGCCGGAACAGGGCGGATGAGTGGATTTTTTCGAATAGTGGCGCTGATGCTGGCGTTGTGGCCAGCGGCAGGGCAGGGCCAGGAGCTGAGCGCGCTGGCGCGAGTCGAGGTGGGCCATTCGCAGATCAAGGATGCCTGGGGCGGGGGGCTGTCGCTGGAGCTGGCCTTGTCTCAGGGGGTGCCGTATCGTGTATATACGCTGGATGATCCGCGTCGGCTGGTTCTGGATTTTCGCGAGATCGACTGGACCGGGGTGAGCAAGGATGTGCTGCTGAATGCGGATCGGGCCTCGGGGGTGCGGTTCGGGGCGTTTCGGCCCGGATGGTCGCGGATGGTGGTGGATCTGGCCGAGCCGTTGGCGCCGCAAACCGTGGAGATGAAGATTGACGCAGAAAGCGGCAGGGCGCGGTTGCGGGTTCTGCTGGCCAAGGTTTCGGAGGAGGCGTTTGCTGCGGGGGCCGGGGCGCCGTATGATCCGCGCTGGGATCTGCCCCCTCCGGCGCGAGTGGCGAAAAAGCAGGCGCAGGGCGAGGGGCCCTATGTGGTGGTTCTGGACCCCGGCCATGGCGGGATTGATCCGGGGGCCGAGCGCGATGGTTTTCGGGAAAAGGATCTGGTGCTGGCCTTTGCCAGGCAGCTGAAGGAAGTGCTGGTGCGTTCGGGGCGGTTCAAGGTGGTGCTGACGCGCGAGGATGACAGTTTTGTTTCGCTTGAGCGGCGCATTGCCATTGCCCATGAGGCGGGCGCTCATATGTTTCTGTCGCTACACGCGGATGCTTTGGCTGAGGGCAACGGGCAGGCGCATGGTGCGACGGTTTATCTGCTGCGCGACAGCGCCAGTGACGAGGCAACCCGCCAACTGGCCGAGCGCCACAACCGCGACGACATCCTGTCCGGCGTCGATCTGAGCGGTCAGGACGATGTGGTGGCCGGTATCTTGATGGATCTGGCGCGTCAGGAAACGCAGCCGCGGGCCGAGCGGATGGCCCGGACCCTGGTGCGGGGGCTGAAACAGGCGGGCACGCCGGTGAATTCGCGGCCCATTCGCCATGCCTCGTTTTCGGTGCTGAAATCGGCCGATATTCCCTCGGTGCTGATCGAGGTGGGATTCATGTCCTCGGCCCGTGACATGAAGAACCTGACCGATCGGAACTGGCGGTTCCAGACGGCGGTGGCCTTGCGCGATGCGCTGCGTCAATGGCTGACCGAGGATGCCGCCCTGAAGGATCTGGTGCGCCATTAGGGGGAAAACCTGTGAAAATTCCCCCTGATGGCGGCGGGGGCGCAGCGGAAACTCGCCATGTGATCAACGCTTCTTGTTTTGACGCTTGGGGCTGTGATCAGTATAGAGACGCTGCAAATCCAATAGAGGCGGGCACCCGTGCTGAGGTTCATACTCTCTTTCTTTGGCTCTATCTTTACCATGGTCACGCTGGGGCTGGCCGTGGTGGCGCTGTCCATCGGGGCGGTGTTCTGGATCTATGGGCAGGATTTGCCCAGCCACGAAAGCCTGGCGCAGTATAAGCCGCCCACCATCAGCCGGATTTATTCGGGCGAGGGCCAGATCATCGACGAATTCGCCAAAGAGCGTCGCCTGTTCGCCCCGGCCGATGAAATCCCCGAGATGGTCAAGCAGGCTTTTATCAGCGCCGAGGATAAGAATTTCTATACGCATAAGGGCTATGACGCGCGGGGCATGGTCTCGGCGGCGGTGGATGCCGTCAAATCGCGGGGGCAGAACGTGCGCGGGGCCTCGACGATCACGCAGCAGGTGATGAAGAACTTCCTGCTGGGCGGCGAACGCAAGATCGAGCGGAAAATCAAGGAAATCATTCTGGCCACCCGGCTGGAGGAAACCCTGCCCAAGGACCGGATCCTGGAACTCTATATGAATGAGATTTTCCTGGGTCAGAATTCCTATGGGGTGGCCGCCGCCGCGCAGACCTATTTCAACAAGACCCTGGGCGAGCTGGCCCCGCACGAGGCGGCGACGCTGGCCTCGATGCCCAAGGCGCCGGGTAAATTCCACCCCGTCCGCAATAAGGATCGGGTGCTGGCGCGGCGGAACTTCGTTCTGAAGGAAATGGCCGAAAACGGCTATATCACCCAAGCGGTTTACGAATCCGAAAGGGCGATGCCGCTACGCTCGGTCCAGAATGGCGATTTCGAAAGCTTCAAGACCGCGCTGCCGCCGCGCGATTATTTCACCGATGAAATCCGCCGCCAGCTGTCCGATGAATTCGGCGAGGGAGAGTTTTTTACCGGCGGTCTGTCCGTGCGCGCCACGATTGACCCTGAAATGCAGGTGGATGCGGCGCAGGCTCTGCGCCGGGGGCTGGAGAAATACGACCGCTCGCGCGGGGTATGGAATGGCACGGGCGTCAGCCTGCCGCCCGAGGCGCTGAAATCGCAAGACGCCTGGCGCGCGGCTCTGGCCGCTGCCGATGTGCCGCGTGATATTGCGCTGGATGGTCAATGGTATCCGGCCGTGGTGCTGGAGGTCGGCAAGAACGACGCCCGTATCGGAATCGAAAGCATTCCCGATGACGAGGATGGCCACTGGATTCCCGCCAAGGACGTCACCTGGGCGCGCAAACGGCTGGAAAACGATAAACTGGGCCGCAAGGCGCGCGTCGCCGGCGATCTGCTGAGCGTGGGCGAGGTGGTTCTGGTCCGCGCCATGACCAAGGACAGCGATGGCAGCTTTATCCGCTGGACCCTGCGTCAGGTGCCCGAGGTGCAGGGCGGGTTCATGGCGATGGACGTGAACACCGGCCGCGTGATCGCCATGCAGGGCGGTTTCAGCTATCAGCATTCGGTGTTCAACCGCGCCACCCAGGCGCAGCGGCAGCCCGGCTCCAGTTTCAAGCCCTTCGTCTATGCCTCGGCGCTGGACAGCGGCTATAGCCCGGCCACGATCGTGATCGACGCCCCGATCGAGATCAACACACCGCAGGGTCTGTGGCGGCCGAAAAACTCGTCCAACCAGTTCTACGGCCCGACGCCGCTGCGCACCGGGATCGAACGGTCCCGGAACCTGATGACGATCCGCCTGGCCCAAGAGGTGGGCATGGATGTCGTCGCGGCCTATGCGGAAAAATTCGGCGTCTATGACAGTATGGGCGAGTTCCTGGCGAACTCTTTGGGGGCCGAGGAAACCACCCTGTTCAAGATGGTCGCCGCCTATGCGATGTTCGCCAATGGCGGCGAGCGGGTCGAGCCCACCCTGGTGGACCGCGTGCAGGATCGGTACGGCCAGACCATTTATCGCCATGACAAACGCAGCTGCACCGATTGCTACGATCCGATGCTGGCCAGCGGCCAGGCCCCGCATATCGTCACCAACCGAGAGCGCGTGATGGATGCGATCACCGCCTATCAGCTGACCTCGATGATGCAGGGCGTGGTGCAGCGCGGGACGGCATCGGGCATTGTGCGTCTGGGCGTGCCGACCGCGGGCAAGACCGGCACCACCAACGATTCCAAGGACGTGTGGTTCGTCGGGTTCACCAGCAATATCGTGGCCGGCTGCTATATCGGCTTTGACACGCCGCGCCCGATGGGGCGGGGGGCCTATGGCGGCACCATGTGCGGCCCAGTGTTCCAGGAGTTCATGAAAAAGGCGACCGCGAAATACGGCGGCGGCAAATTCCGCGTCCCCGAGGGCGGGCATTTCATCAAGATCGACCGTTTCACCGGCGCGCGCCTGGCCAATGATGCGCGTGGTGAAAATGTGGTGGCCGAATATTTCCGCGACGGTGAAGAGCCGATTTTCGGCATCACCTATGACGGTGGTTTCGCGATGGGCTCGAATCTGCCGCTGTTCGATGAGGTGCAGGAGCGCTCGAAAGAGGTGACCACCTCGACCGGGCAGCGCGCGGTGGTGGGGCCGAAGGCCTCGTTCGGGTCGGTGTCCTCGGGGGGGCTGTATTAACGCAGCCCCGCTTGCCCCGGCCTGCGGGCTGGGCTATCACCCAATCCGGACACGTAAATTCAGGGGCCTCCCATGCGCGCAGAAGTTCAGAACACCGTTGCAGCTATCGAGAAATCGCTGGCCCTGTTGCGGCAGCGCATGAACTGGGACACGGTGAAATACCGGCTTGAGGAATTCGACGCCCGCGTCGAGGATCCGACCCTGTGGGACGATCCCGAAGGCGCGCAGAAGCTGATGCGCGAACGCCAGTCCCTGCTGGATGCGGTGGCCGGTCACAATGATATCCAGACCGAACTGAACGACAGTATCGAACTGATCGAACTGGGCGAGATGGAAGAGGACGACGAGGTCGTCAAAGAGGCTGAGGACACGATCAAGGCCCTGGCCGTCAAAGCCGCCGAAAAAGAGCTGGAGGCCCTGCTGGACGGCGAGGCCGACAGTTCCGATACCTTCCTGGAAATCAACTCGGGCGCGGGCGGCACCGAAAGCTGCGACTGGGCCTCGATGCTGGCGCGGATGTATGTCCGCTGGGCCGAGAAAAAGGGGTACGAGGTCGAGCTGCAATCCATCAGCTACGGCGAAGAGGCAGGTATCAAATCCGCCGCCTATAAGATCAGCGGGCATAACGCCTATGGCTGGCTGAAATCGGAATCGGGCGTACACCGTCTGGTGCGGATCTCGCCCTATGACAGCTCGGCGCGGCGGCATACCTCGTTCAGCTCGGTCTGGGTGTATCCGGTGGTGGATGACAACATCGAAATCGAGGTGAACCCGGCCGATATTCGCGTGGATACCTATCGGTCCTCGGGGGCGGGCGGCCAGCACGTCAACACCACGGATTCGGCGGTGCGGATCACCCACATGCCCACCGGGATCGTGGTGACGTCTTCGGAAAAATCGCAGCACCAGAACCGCGACATCGCCATGAAAGCGCTGAAATCGCGCCTGTACCAGATGGAACTGGACCGCCGCAACGAGGCGATCAACGCCGCGCATGAATCCAAGGGCGACGCGGGCTGGGGCAGTCAGATCCGATCCTACGTGCTTCAGCCTTACCAGATGGTAAAGGATCTGCGGACGGGCTATGAGACCTCGGACAGTGCGGGCGTTCTGGATGGCGATCTGGACGGGCTGATGGCGGCCACGCTGGCGATGCAGGTTTCTGGCAAATCCCGCGCCGAGGCCAATTCCGAGGACTAACCCCCACGTACCTGCGGCGCGAAAACGCGTTTTGCGGCATTTTATCAGTCACCGGGCAGCCCTGGCGCTTGATTTATGCGTCAAAACCCGCTCCCATACTCTGAAATAGGAATATATTTCTGGGAGGAGTGTATGCCCTACGTGCTGGAGCACGGGGCGCCTGAATTCGGGCGTGCCAATCTTGATATGCTCAAAGAGGCGCTGCGCCGCGCCTGGGCCGATATGAAGCGCGCGCCGGGGTTCGGATTTGTGTTCTCGTCGGTCTATGTGGGGCTGGGGCTGATCTTTGCCTGGATCACGGTTGCCACCGGAAAATCCTATTGGCTGATCTTTGCGGCCGTTGGATTCCCGCTGATCGGGCCCTTCGCGGCGGTCGGTCTGTACGAGGTCAGCCGGCGCATCCAGCAGGGGCGCGCGATGGACCTGTACCAGATTTTCGGCGTGGTGATGATGCAGTCCAAACGGCAGCTGCCTTCGATCTGCGCTATCGTTATCTTTATGTTTTTGTTCTGGTTTTTCATCGCTCATATGATTTTTGCGCTGTTTCTGGGGCTGAGCACGATGACCAATGTGTCCTCGTCCTTCGAGGTGTACCTGACCGCGAATGGCCTGATGATGCTGGCGGTGGGCACGGTTGTGGGGGCGCTGTTTGCCTTGCTGCTGTATATGATCACGGTGATCAGCCTGCCGATGCTGCTGGACCGCGAGGTCGATTTCGTCACCGCCATGATCACCAGCTTTCAGACCGTCGCGCAAAATCCCGTGCCGATGCTGGTCTGGGCCGTGTTCATCGCGGTGGTGACGTTTCTGGGGATGCTGCCGGGGTTTTTGGGGCTCTATGTGGTGCTGCCCTTGTTGGGGCACGCAACCTGGCACCTCTATCATCTGCTGATCGAAGCTGCCGAGGCGCAGCCCGAATCCGAATCCTGATCGGGCAGCAGATCTGGCAAAATTCAGCTTATGAGGGAAATGCCGCCGAACTGGGCGGCGTTTTGCTGTTTCGGGGCCGGGCAGCAGGCAAGCGGCCGCGCGGGGGTTTTTCTGGTCCTTTCCTTGCCGAGCCGCAGGGGCAATTCACGCGAATGTGCGCTGGAAAACGGGGGCTAAACCGCCCGAGGTTCCGGCATCTGCGCGTGGGGGGCATGGTCTGTGTACAGCGCACAGACGCGCTGCGTTAAAACCGGAAAGGACCCTGAAAATGACCAAATACATGATCGCCGCTGCCGCTGTCACTCTGGCAACTCCGCTGTGGGCCGAAGGCATCGACGCCGCCATTGATACGGATGGGGATGGCGCCTACAGCCTGCAAGAGGTGCAGGCCGTGTCCGATGCCGTTACTCAGGACGTGTTCAACGGCTATGACATCTCGGCCGATGGTCTGCTGGACGCCGCCGAGGCCGCCGCAATGGTCGAGGCGGGCCTGCTGCCGCAGCAGAGCTAAAACGACACCGCCCCCCGGAACGGGCATTCCGGGGGGCGGCAAATTTAGCGGGAAGAATTACAGCCCGCGCGACAGGGCGGCCACGCCGGTGCGCGCCACCTCGACCAGGCCCAGAGGGCGCATCAGATCGGCAAAGGCGTCGATTTTCTCGGGCGTGCCGGTGATTTCAAAGACAAAGCTGCCCAGCGTGCTGTCCACCGCATTGGCGCGGAAAATATCGGCCAGACGCAGGGCCTCGACCCGTTTGTCGCCTTCGCCCTGGACCTTGATCAGCGCCAGCTCGCGTTCCACCGCGTCGCCCTCGACGGTCAGGTCATGGACCTCGTGCACGGGCACGATGCGGCCCAGCTGCGCCTTGATCTGTTCGATCACCTGCGGCGTGCCGGTGGTGACGATGGTGATGCGGGAACGATGGCCCGCGTGGTCGATCTCGGCCACGGTCAGGCTGTCGATGTTATAGCCGCGCGCGCCAAACAGGCCGATGACGCGGGCCAGAACCCCGGCCTCGTTATCCACGATGACGGCCAGAGTGTGCTTTTCGCTGACATCGGAAAAATTGGGCCGCAGGTTATAGGCGGAATGCTTGGACGAGCCTTTTTTGATTTGTAGAGCAGACATGTCGTTTCTCTTCTTTTCTATCCTTTGGGGGCGGGGGACGCTGGGCCCCCCGAGGCTCATCACACCAGAACGGCGCCGGTTTTGCCGATGGCGTCCTGGGTGTTGGCATCGCCCATCAGCATTTCATTATGCGGCGCGCCCGACGGGATCATCGGGAAGCAGTTTTCGTGCTTTTCCACCAGGCAATCGAAGATCACCGGCCCGTCATAGTTGATCATCTCCAGGATGGCGTCATCCAGATCGTCGGGGTTGTCGCAATAGATGCCCTTGGCGCCAAAGGCCTCGGCCAGCTTGACGAAATCGGGCAGGGCCTCGGACCACGAATGCGAGTAGCGCTCGCCATGCAGCAGTTCCTGCCACTGGCGGACCATGCCCAGGCGTTCGTTGTTCAGGATGAACTGTTTCACCGGCAGGCGGAACTGAACGGCGGTGCCCATTTCCTGCATGTTCATCAGCCAGCTGGCCTCGCCCGCGACGTTGATCACCAGGCTGTCACGATGCGCCATCTGCACCCCGATCGAGGCCGGCGTGCCATAGCCCATCGTGCCCAGACCGCCCGAGGTCATCCAGCGGTTGGGATCGTCAAAGCCCAGGAACTGCGCGGCCCACATCTGGTGCTGGCCGACCTCGGTGCAGATATAGCGGTCGTGGTCCTTGGTCAGGGCCTCCAGCCGTTCCAGCGCGTATTGCGGTTTGATGATCTTGTCCGAGCCCTTGTAGGTCAGGCATTTCACCGATTTCCACGCGTCCAGCTGTTTCCACCATTCGCTCAGCGCGGCCTTGTCGGTCTGGCGTCCACGGGCTTTCCAGACTTTCAGGATGTCCTCCAGCACATGGGCCACATCGCCGACAATCGGGATGTCCACGCGGATCACCTTGTTGATCGAGGACGGGTCAATGTCGATATGCGCCTTGACCGAGCCTGGGCTGAACGCGTCGATGCGGCCGGTGATCCGGTCATCGAACCGCGCGCCGATGTTGATCATCAGGTCGCAGTCGTGCATCGCCATGTTGGCCTCGTACAGGCCGTGCATCCCCAGCATCCCCAGCCATTTATCGCCCGAGGCCGGGTAGGCCCCCAGGCCCATCAGCGTGCTGGTGATTGGAAATCCGGTCTGTTCCACCAGTTCGCGCAGCAGGGTGCTGGCCGCGGGGCCCGAGTTGATCACCCCGCCGCCGGTATAGAAAACCGGCTTCTTTGCGGTCTCAATCGCGGCGACCAGCTCGGTGATGGCCTCCATGTCGCCTTTGACCTGCGGTTTGTAGCGGCTGGTCGAGACCTTCTGCGGGGCGGTATATTCGCCGGTGGCGAATTGCACGTCCTTGGGAATGTCGATCAGCACCGGGCCAGGGCGGCCCGAGGTGGCAACGTGAAAGGCCTCGTGCAGGGTGGCGGCCAGCTGATCGGTTTCCTTGACCAGCCAGTTATGTTTCGTGCACGAGCGGGTGATGCCCACCGTGTCCGCCTCTTGGAAGGCGTCCGAGCCGATCATGAAGGTCGGCACCTGGCCGGTCAGCACAACAATCGGGATGCTGTCCAGCAGCGCATCGGTCAGCCCGGTCACCGCATTGGTGGCCCCAGGCCCCGAGGTCACCAGAACGCAGCCCGGTTTCCCGGTCGAGCGGGCATAGCCCTCGGCGGCGTGCACCGCGCCCTGTTCGTGGCGCACCAGAATGTGACGGATGTCATTTTGCTGAAAAATCTCATCGTAAATCGGTAGCACAGCGCCACCGGGGTATCCGAATACGACGTCCACACCCTGATCCTTGAGGGCTTGAACTACCATTTTCGCTCCGGTCATTTGACGTGTCATCTTGTTTGCTCCGTTTACGACGTCACTGTATCTGCCAAAGAAAAGCCCCCGATGTTCAGTCGGGGGCGCATGGGGTACCGTTATGGTGTCCGTTACCGGCCCATGCGCCATCTACCTACGATTACGACTAGCGTGCTCATCCAAAGGCTCCTTCGTGCGAGCGCGACATTAGGAGCGCAGAACAGGAGCGTCAACCGCGAAAACACACCTTTGCCGAACATTTCTGGTGTAAAATCTTTGCGAAAATTGCGATTTCATTATTTTTTGCGCAACAAAGCGAAAAAATGGGCGGGGTTTCTGACGCTTTTCCTGCTGATTTGCCTCAGGGGCAGCCTGTGTGCGGATTTACGCGTGGGGCGGCGCTCTGTTAGATAGTCTTCATATTTGCTTTACATCTTTGTCACGAAAACGCGCGACCTGTCGGTCAGGATGGGGCCGGGCAGTCTGGGCCCTTCAAGTTTGAACCTCATACATAGCAAGAGAGACGAGCCATGCAAAACGACAGCAGCGATCTGTCCTGGGATGAATTTGACGAAATGCGCGATCCGCGCCCGGCGGAAAACGGCTTTGATGCCGTGGTGGACCGCGCGATCTCGCGCCGTGGGTTCCTGGGCGGGGCGCTGGCCTTTGGCTCGGGTGCGGCTGTGTTTGGCGCGGGCCTGCTGGACAGCGCGGCGGCGATGACCAACGGGTTCAACTTCCAGCCCATCGACATTGCCACCGATTACGACATCCACGTGCCCGAAGGCTATGACTGGAAGGTGCTGACCCGCTGGGGCGATGCGCTGTTTTCCGAGGCCGAGGGCGCCTATTCGCCCGAAACCGGCGTTTCGGTGGACATGTCGGACAAGGTATTCGGCGAAAACACCGACGGGATGGAGCTGTTCGAGGTAGACGGCAAACAGCTGATCGCGGTGAACTCGGAATATGTGAACCCCAAGATCAACCTGCCGGCCGAGGCTGCGGGCACCCCGCGCAGCGCCGATGAGGTGAACCTGCTGAAAAACCTGCAAGGTGTCACCGTGATGGAAGTGGCCGACAGCGGCAATGGCTATCAGGTTGTGCTGGACAGCCCTTATAATCGCCGCATCACCCATGAAACTCCGATGGTTCTGGCGGGGCCTCTGGCGGGGCACGATCTGGTGAAAACCAAGGCCGATCCCGAAGGCCGCACCGTTCTGGGCACGATGAACAACTGCGGCTCGGGTAAGACGCTGTGGGGCACCTATCTGACCTGCGAGGAAAACTTTAACGGCTATTTCGGCGCGACGGGCGACATGCCCGCGGGCGAGGGCTACAAACGCTATGGTATCGGCGGGCAGGGCCGCTATGCCTATGAAAAGTTCGACCCGCGCTATGACATCTCGAATGAACCGAACGAGCCCCACCGCCACGGTTTCATCACCGAGATTGACCCCACCGATCCCACCAGCACCCCGGTGAAACGCACCGCTCTGGGCCGGTTCAAGCACGAAAACGCCGAAATGGTCCACGCCAAGGACGGCCGTATCGTGGTCTATCTGGGCGATGACGAACGCGGCGAATATCTGTACCGTTATGTCTCGACCGGCACCTACACGCCCGGTGGCAGCACCGAAGGCCTGCTGGACGACGGCACGCTCTATGTGGCCAAGTTCAACGACGACCAGACCGGCGAATGGCTGGCCCTGACCCCGGAAACCACCGGCATGTCCGCCGCTGAAATCCTGGCCTTCACCCGTATGGGCGCCTCGGCCGTCAAAGGCACCACCATGGACCGCCCCGAATGGGTCGCCGCCAACCCGCTGAAACCCGAGGCATACTGCGCCCTGACCAACAACAAAAACCGCGGCAAGAAGCCCAACAAGGGCGGCGATGACATCTCCGTTAACGGCCCCAACCCGCGTGAGACCAACAACTACGGTCAGATCGTGCGCTGGACCCCGGCGGATGAAAACCACGCCGCAGACAGCTTCACCTGGGATCTTTACGTGATGGCGGGCAACCCGACCGTCTATAACAACGCCTATGCGGGCTCGGACAATATCAACGCGGGCAACATGTTCAACTCGCCCGATGGCATGGCGTTCTCGTCCGACGGGATGCTGTGGATCCAGACCGACGGCAAAGACAGCAACGAAGGCGAATTCGCCGGCATGGGCAATAACCAGATGCTGGTGGGCAACCCCGAAACCGGTGAGATCGCCCGCTTCATGACCGTCCCCAAAGGCGCCGAAGTCACCGGCCTGTGCTGGTCGGCGGACAAGAAAGTGGCCTTTGTCGGCGTACAGCACCCGGGCGGCCAATGGCCCGATGGCAACGGCAAACCCCGTTCCTCGGTCGTGTCGGTCTGGCGCAAAGATGGCGAAATGATCGGCTAACCGATCAGCAAGGGCAGGGGGCGCGCCAGCGCCCCCTTTCCCGAGGCAGCAGGCCGCTAGGCCGAATGCCGAGATATCCAGCGCGCGCCCGTCAGGGCGCGCCCCTTCGGATCAAAGGCTCACACCCGTCCCCTGCAACACCCCGTGTTCCAGCGCATAGCGTGTCAGGCCCGCGGTCGAGGATATCCCAAGCTTGCGTTTGATATTCTTGCGATGCGTCTCCACCGTCCGCACCGAGATATCCAGCGCCAGCGCAACCTCTTTGTTGGATTTTCCCTGCGCCAGTTGCAGCAGCACCGTCTGCTCGCGCCCGGTCAGCTGCTCGCGCGCGCCATCGCCCTCGGGCTGCAAGGATCCCTTGGCACCCGTGCACAGATACCGCTCGCCGCGCATCACCGTGTCGATGGCGGTCTTGATCTCTTCGGTTGGCACGTCTTTCAGCACATATCCCTTGGCCCCGTGGCTCAGCGCCGAGGAAATATATTCAGGGCTGTCATGCATCGACAGGATCAGGATACGCGTGTCGGGGCGCTGCTCCAGGATCATCTCGGTGGCGGTCAGCCCGCCGATCTCGGGCATGTTCAGGTCCATCAGGATCACATCCGCGGCCAGCGCCTCGGCCTGGTCCACGATCTCGCGGCCGGTTTTCAGCGCGCACAGCACCTGGATATCGTCATAGGATTCCAGCACGGCCTGGATGCCTTCGGCCACCATGGGGTGATCGTCCACGATCACGACTTTGATCGGAGTATTCATTCAGCGGCCTTCTTATTGGTGTCCGAGACGTCTTCGGGGGGCAGCAGGTGCGACAGGGGCACGCGGGCCTCGATCAGCGTGCCCGAGCGGGTGCTGGAAATCGTCAAAGTCCCATCCAACTGGTCTATCCGTTCTTGCATGTTGCGCAATCCAAGCCCTCCTTTGCCGCGTTCTGACAGAACAGATTGCGCAATCCCCGACCCATTATCCTGAATCTGCAAGGTCGCGCCAGTCCGGTGGCCGCGCAGATCCACTGAAACCCGCGTCGCGCCCGAGTGGCGCTCGATGTTGGTCAGCGCCTCCTGGGCGATCCGGTACAGCGCAATCTTGGATTCCTGATCCAGCCGGTTGCGGAACACCACGGTCGAAAAATCGGCGGTGATCCCGGTGCGGGCGCTGAAATCCTCGGTCAGGGATTTGACGGCGGGGCCCAGGCCCAGATCGTCCAGCACACCGGGGCGCAGATCGCGGCTGATGCGGCGGACCTCTTGGATGGCGCCTGACAGGTGCTCGATTCCGCGGTCCAGAAGGGCAACGCCCCGATCCTCGCGCATGTCGGTCTGGCTGAGCCGCCGGCTGGCGCTGTCCAGCGCATAGCGCACCCCGACCAGGTTCTGACTGATCCCGTCATGCAATTCGCGCGCGACGCGGCCGCGTTCCTCTTCCTGGGCGTCGAACACCCGCTGGGTCAGCTGTTTGAGCTTGGCATCGGCCAGCCGGCGTTCGCGGATGTTCAGCGCCATGCCGGAAATGAACACCAGCATCAGCGCGGCAAAGGTGATCACCCCGATATAATAAAATGTGCGGCGCACGCGGTCCTCGACATCGGCGCGGGCGGCGGCGACGCTGGCCTTCACGTCGTCGATGAACACGCCCGTGCCGATCGCCCATTGCCAATCCTGTAGCCCCAGAACATAGGCGACCATTTCGGCCTCTTGCCCGGTCGAGGGTTTTTCCCACAGAAATTCGTGCCAGCCCGCCCCGCCGCGCGCCAGATCGATGAACTTGTCCACGATGGGGGTGCCGTTCGAATCCGACAGCCCGGTCCAGTTGCGGCCGATATATTCCGTCTGGCGCGGGCTGACCAGATTGGTGCCGTTATAGTCATAGACAAAGAAAAACCCGTCCGAGCCATAGATCATCGCCGCCAGAATCTGCGCGACCTGGCGCTTGGCGTCCTCATCCTCGGGCGAGGCAAGCCCGTAGATAAAGTAAAATCCGTTGCGCGCCTGGGTGACGTAATTGCGCAGCTCTTCTTTCTTGGCGGCCAGCATCTGGGCCTCCAGCGCCTGAATTTCGCGCTCGGCAAAGGCGCGCGACTGATGCGCCACCAGAATCGCAATCGCCGCCACCGCCACCACAAGGGGTATCGTCGCCAGAAGAAACAGCTTCTGCGCGTAAGAGGGGCTGGAAAGGCTGCGAAACCACGACATAAGCCGAATCGATACGAGAAGTTCGCCCAAAACGCAAAGGGCAACGCCAAGAGCTTTCTGTTTCTGCGCCGCAGCCTTTGGAAGGATCGGTCGTAATCGGGGCTGCGGGGGTAATTTGTGACAAAAAATGCGGCGGACTACGTAGTAGTAGGTATTCCAATACGAAGGCGGTCAGGTAGTTTCGTCACACTTCAAACGATCCGTCTGCCCAAAGGGGCGGACAGTTAAACTATCTGGGAGGATACCGATGGATCGTCGTTCTTTTCTGAAAACTTCTGCTCTGGGTGGCGCCGCTGCCGCATCGACCACCGCACTGGCCGCGCCGGCCTATGCGTCGGGCAAGCGCACGCTGACCATGGTTACCTCGTGGGGCCGTGGCCTGGCGGGTGTGTTTGACGCCGCACAGCGTTCGGCCGACATGATCACCGCCATGTCCGATGGCGAACTGACCGTCGAAATCAAAGCCGCCGGCGAGCTGGTGGGGGCCTTCGAAGTGTTCGACGCCGTGTCGTCGGGCCAGGCTGACATGTACCACGCCGCTGACTACTACTTTGTGGGTCAGCACCCCGGTTACGCCTTCTTCACCGCTGTGCCCTTCGGCATGACCGCGCAGGAACTGGTGAACTGGTACTACCACGACGGCGGTATGGAGCTGCATGACGAGCTGGGCCAGATCTTTGGCCTGAAGTCCTTTATCGCGGGCAACACCGGCGCGCAGGCGGGCGGCTGGTTCTCGAAAGAGATCAACGGCCCCGAAGATTTCAACGGTCTGAAATTCCGTATGCCCGGTCTGGGCGGCAAGGCCCTGGGTAAACTGGGCGCCTCGGTGCAGAACATTCCCGGCTCCGAAGTGTACCAGGCCCTGTCCTCGGGCGCGATTGACGGCACCGAGTGGATCGGCCCCTGGGCGGATGAAAAGGCCGGTTTCCAGGAAATCACCAAGATCTACTACACCGCTGGTTTCCACGAGCCGGGCGCAGCCCTGTCGCTGGCCACCAACCGTGACGTGTTCGAAGGCCTGAGCCCCGCGCATCAGAAGATCATCGAGATCGCAGCCGCCGAAACCCACCAGTGGAACCTGTCGCTGTTCCTGGCCAACAACGGTGCCGCCTTGCAGCGTCTGCAAGCCGGCGGCGTGAAGGTCATGGAATTCCCCGACAGCGTCTGGGATGCCTTCGGCAAGGCCTCGATGGAAGTGCACGCCGAAAACCTGGGCGACGATCTGTATAAGAAGATCCACGACAGCGCGATGGCCTCGATGAAGGCGTCGTCGAACTGGCTGAACATGTCGTCGGGTGCCTATACCGCACAGCGCGACCGCGTTCTGGGTTAATTCGCACGCTTAGCACCAATCTGGTCCCCCGCCGCGTGCGGGGGGCCGTTTTTCACTTGCTGACAGCACAGGCGTCAAACGCCGGCCAGCAGCAAGCAACTATCCGGGGGATACATGCAGGAAGAAAGTGGCGTATCGGCCATTGGGGCCCTGTTTGACGGGCTCTGGTGGGTCATTCAGAACATCGGACTTGCCTTCTATAATCTTGGCTACGCAGCCACCCACCCGCAGCTTTGGCTGGACTGGGCGGACAAGGCCTCGATCATGCGCTTTGTCTATTACGGGGGCTCGGTCGAGTTCTTTTTTGTGGTTTTCACGCTCTTTCTGGTGCTGACGGCCTTTGGGCTGGTGTTCCGCCGGTTCATGTGGGGCATGGTGATCGGGCTGGAGGGCTTTGCCAACACGGTGGGGCGGTTCTTTGCCTGGGCCGGGTTGCTGATGGTGTTTCAGCAGATCGTGATCGTCTTCATGCAGCGCGTTTTCGCCCGGCCCGACATGTCGTTCGGCTTCGGTATTCCGCTGCAAATGGACATCAGCTGGTTCGCCGAAGAGCTGAAGCTGTATAACGCCATGGTCGTTTGCCTGTGCGCCACCTACACCTTTGTGCAGGGCGGGCATGTGCGGGTGGATCTGATCTATTCGGGCATTTCGCACCGGGCCAAGCGGGTCGTCGATATGGTGGGCGCGCTTTTGTTCATGATGCCGATGGCGGTTCTGGTCTGGATGTATGGCTGGTTCTTCATGTGGCGGCATCTGATCGTGCCGAAACCCTCGGCCAGCGACACTGTGGAACGTCTGGTCATGAAATCCCGCGCCTTGCGGTGGAATGTGGAAACGATCGGGTTTTCGCCCAACGGATTCAACGGGTATTTCCTGTTCAAGATCCTGCTGATCGCATTCGCCGCAATGGTCTTTCTTCACGCCGTAGCCTTCTTCTACCGTTCCTTGCTCGAATTCATCGAGGGCGAGGAAAGCATCGGTAAGAACCTTGACAAGGATTCCCTTGGCGAGGGCGAAGAAGCCTACGAAGGCACGCACTAATCAAAGGGTCATAGAACATGCTATTCGGTCTTGATGGCGTCGAAATCGGCCTGCTCATCGTCTTCTTCTGCCTTTTCGGAGGCATCCTGTCCGGTTTCCCGGTGGCCTTTGCCATCGGTGGGGCCGGGGTCATTTCCTTCGGGATCATTGCCGCGCTGGACAGCGCGGGCCTGCTGATCCACCAGGCGATTGATACGTCTTCGCAGGCGTATCGCGATCTGGTGAATGCGGGGGTCAAATCTGATACGATCTCGATTTTCCGATACCCGGATTTGCCACGCGAGGCCGTCTCGGTCTTCCCGCAGGGCTGGGAAACCGCGCTGGATCGCAACATTTCGTTCATCGTGAACCGCATGAACGAGCGGGTGCTGGCCGGCCAATCCATTGAAACCCTGCTGGCCGTGCTGATGTTCGTCCTGATGGGCATCACGCTGGAACGGTCAAAGATCGCGAACGATCTGCTGACCACCATGGCGCGCGTCTTTGGCCCGCTGCCGGGCGGTCTGGCCGTGTCGGTTGTGGTTGTGGGGGCGTTCCTGGCGGCCTCGACCGGGATCGTGGGGGCCACCGTGGTCACCATGGGCCTGCTGAGCCTGCCGACCATGCTGCGCAACGGCTATTCGCCGGAACTGTCCACCGGGGTCATCGCGGCTTCGGGCACGTTGGGGCAGATCATTCCGCCTTCGATCGTGATCGTTCTGCTGGGCACGCTGGCGGGGGATCTGTATTCCACCGCCCAAGAAAGCCGCGCCGTGGCGGCGGGCTGTTCGGATGCGCTGACCTATCTGGGCGAGCCGGCCGTTGTGTCCGTCGGGACGCTGTTCCAGGCGGCGATGCTGCCGGGGATCATGCTGGCGCTGCTCTATGCGCTCTATGCGTTCGGCTATGCGATGTTCAACCCGTCCAAGGCACCCGCCGTGGAACTGGGGGCCACCAGCGACGAGCCGATCAGCAAGGGCGAGGGCTTTACCTGGTTCGTCGGTCTGCCGGTTGGCTTGATCGCGGGCATCATGCTGCTGGGGCAGGTCGGTGTTGTGGGCAGCCAGGACATCACTGTGTCGGGGTTCTCGGATGCGGGTCAGACGGCCAGCCTGCGGACCAATGTCTCGGACGATTGTAAGGCGGCGATGATCGACCTGCACGGCCAGGACAAATGGGACACGGCCGTGGCCGAGCAAGAGGCAATTGACGCCGCTGGCGGTGTCGCCGAGGCCGAGCGCCTGACCCCCGAACAGATCGAGGAACTGCGCGTTCAGAAAATCGCCGATGCGGCGCCGATTGGCTCGGGGCTGGCAACGCTGATCGTGATCCTGGGGCTGGTGCTGATTGTTGGCCGTGGGGTTGCCCCTTCGGCGGATCCCAAGCCGCTGATCCTGGGGGCTATCGGGCTTTTGCTGATCGCTGCGGTGGACATGGTGCTGATCGCACCGACGACCAGTCCGGGCGTGACGGTTGTGCTGATCCTGTTGCCGCTGGCCTTGGCGCTCTATGGCGCGAAAGAGGCCGCCGCGCGCTGTGCCAAAAACGAGCTGATCCGCGTGGTGTTCCCGCCGCTGGTTCTGATCGTTGCGGTGCTGGGCTCGATTCTGGGTGGCATCACCAACCCGACACCGGCCGCGGCGCTGGGGGCGGGCGGGGCTGTCATGCTGGCCGCCTATCGCAAGCTTCAAGATCAGGGCAAATCCGGTAAGGTCATCATCTGGGCCACTTTTGCCGTGATCCTGATGCTGCTGGTCGGCACCAACTTCGATTTGCGGATCAACAACGAGATCGTCAGCTTCGAAACCTGGGTTGCCTTCTTTGTGGCCTATGCGGCCTTCCTGTTCTCGGCCTTTGGGCTGGTCTATGCAGGCTGGGTGCTGTTCGCGGGCGGGGTGCTCAGCCCCATCGTGCGCGAAACCGCCAAGGTGACCTCGATGGTGTTCACCATTCTGATCGGCTCGCAATTGCTGAACCTGGTGGTGATCTCTTTCGGGGGCGAGCATTACATCCAGCAGTTCCTCAAGTCCTTTGACAACGAGTTCACAGTCTTCCTGATCGTGATGCTGGTGCTGTTCATCCTGGGCTTTGTGCTGGACTTCCTAGAGATCATCTACATCGTGATCCCGATCGTGGGGCCCGTCATCTATGGCGGCACCTTCGATCCCAAATGGGTGACGATCATGATCGCGGTGAACCTGCAGACCTCGTTCCTGACACCGCCGTTCGGCTTTGCGCTGTTCTATTTGCGCGGGGTCGCCCCGGCCAGCGTGACGACGGGCCATATCTACCGCGGGATCATTCCTTTCGTGCTGATCCAGGTGGTGGGTCTGGCGATCTTGTGGTTCTTCCCCTCGATCGTGACCATCGTGCCCGCGTTGATCCCGAACTAAGAAAACGGACCTGCGTAGAAAACAAGAAGCCGCCCTTCGGGGCGGCTTTTGCATAAGGGAATGTGACGCGAACGGCCTAGCGGTCGCGCAGATCGGGCAGGCTGATATTGGCCACCTGTTCGGCAATCGGATCGGTGGACAGAGGGTGCAGCTCGGCTGAATAATCATCCTCGGCGCGCATTTTCTGCCATGCGCCGCCCAGATACAGTTCGACGCCGGAAAACTTCGCCTTATAGCCCATCTTGGCACTGCCCGGCACCCAATAGCCCAGATAGACAAAGGGCAGGCCGGCCTCGCGGGCGATCTGGATATGGTCCAGAATGATATATGTCCCGGTCGAGTTGCGCTCGGTTTCGGGGTCATAGAAAGAATAGACCATGCTCACCCCGTCATCCAGAATATCGGTCAGGCAGGTGGCCAGCAGCGCGCCGCTGTCGCGATCGGTATATTCGATCACGCGGGTGCGGATCGGGGTTTCCTCGACCATGGCGGCGAATTCGAAGATGTCCATATCGGCCATGCCGCCATCGGCGTGACGGCTGTCCAGATAGCGGCGGAACAGATCGTATTGTTCCTCGGTTGCCCAGGGCGAGGTGGCGCGGCGGGCCATATGGGCGTTGCGCTTGATCACGCGGCGCTGACTGCGCGAGGGGGTGAAATCGGCCACCCGGATGCGGGCGGACATGCAGGCGGCGCAATCGGTACAGGACGGGCGGTACAGCACATTTTGCGACCGGCGGAACCCTTGCTTGGACAGCTCATCATTCAGACGCGCCGCGCTTTCGCCCTGCAAAGCCGTGAACAGTTTGCGCTCCATCCGGCCCGACAGGTAGGGGCAGGGCTGCGGCGCGGTCACATAGAACTGAGGGGCAAGGGGTAGGGTATGGCGCATCAGGGATATATCTTGTCGGGTTGCGGTAAACGATAGCAACCAATCCCTGACGCGCCAAGTACCTGTTTCAACGCAGGCTTAATAGCGGGCGCGGCGGTTAATCGCGACCGAGCCCAGCACCATGTCGGTCAGCCCCTGGCCGCGCTGGGATGTGGCCATCAGCACGATGGACACCAATTGCAGCGGCGCCACGGCAAAGGAGACGGTCAGGCCAACGGTGTGCAAAAACGCCTGCCCCAGATCGAACCGGCGGCCATCGGCGGCGCGGAACTCGATCGCCAGGAAACGCATCCCCAGCGTGGCCGAGCCATTGGCAATGGTGATCACCCGGTACAGAAACCCGACAACAGCCATCAGTGCAGGGAAGAAAAACAGCCCCGTAAAGGCGGTGAACGGCAGAATGGCCAGACAGATCAGCACGATCAGAACGGTGTCGATCACAAAGGCCAGCAGGCGTTTAAAGGCGACATCCGAATAAAACTCAGGCTGGGTTTGCGGATCGGGCAGGTGCCACGCGGTCATGGGTTTGGGTCCTGTATGATTGGGGTAAAAAGGATCTAAAAGAGGGGCAAGGGCCCGGTGGGGTGCCGGGCCAATGCAGGGGGGTTAGGCGTCCGTACGCTCGTCTGCGGGGGCGTCGCTTGCCTTGCGGGCGCGCTCGTCCATGAAGTCGTCGAATTCGGCCTTGTCCTTTGCCTCGCGCAGGCGCTGAAGGAAGCTTTCGAACTGTTCTTGTTCCTCTTCCAGGCGGCGCAGGGTTTCGGCCTTGTAGGCGTCAAAGGCGGCATTGCCCGAAGAACGCATGGCGTGGAACCCGTGGCGGGTCATGTGGGTATTGCCGCGGCGGCATTTTTTTCCAAACATCTGTTTGCTCCAGATCATGTAAAAGAGAAGGGCCAGGCCAACCGGCCAGAAGAAGATGAAGCCCAGGACCATCGTGGCGATCCAGGCGCCTTTCCCCTTGCTGTCCAGCCAGGCCTCGGTCCGGGACAGCCACCCCATGCGATGGGGGGTGCTGGCGGTATAAGAGGCGGCGGGTGTCATCAGGTTCTCCGTGTTGTGTTGCGATGTGAATGTCTTTCACATTACACTAGATTGGGATTGCACCTGTCTGCCACAAGGGGTGATGTGAATGTTTTTTACATTATTTTTGTTTACTGAGTGAAATCAGATATTTGAGCGCCGGTTTTTTCCAGTAAAAGGGCCGGGCTGATCGGGAAAACATGATGCGGCGTGCCCGCTGCGGCCCAGATTTCAGAGAATTCCAGCAGGCGCGGATCCAGAAAGGCGCGGATCGGGTTCAGGTGGCCGACGGGCGCAACGCCGCCAATGGCAAAGCCCGTCTGCGCCCGGATCAGCGCGGCATCGGCCTTGCCCAGGGGCTCTTGGGCGGCGGTGCTGGCCTTGGCTGTGTCCACCAGATTGCCCCCCGCCGTCAGGAACAGGATCGCCTGGCCGCTCTCCAGCCCCTTGAAGATCATGGATTTGGCGATCTGATCCAGGGCGCACCCGGCGACATCCGCGGCCTGCTGGGCGGTGCGCGCCAGGCCCAGCTCTTTGATTTCGGTCTCGATCCCCAGATCCTGCAAGGCGCGGGTGACGCGTTTGAGGCTTTTGCTCATGATGCGATTCCTTTCGCTCGGTCCCGCGCGAGCAGAGCGAAGCCCGCATAAGATGTAAAGGGGCTGCGCTTTGTCCTGTTGACGACCGGGCGGCTTCGTGGCCATCTGCGCGCATGAAGTTTGCATCCCGTATCAGCCGATCGCCGCGTCCCTTTGATCCCGATCGCGGGGCCGAAGCGCGCGATTTATTTCCGGACCTGCCCGCCGAAGTCTTGCAGGTCATTGAGGGCACCGCCGGCTGCGCCCCCTATCTGAAAACCTTGATGGAGAAAGAGCACGCCTGGCTGACACCCGCGCTGGACAACCCCGAAGAGGCGGTTGTTGCGCTGTTCGCTGAGGCGCGCGCCTGTCCGCCCGATCAACTGGCGGCGCATCTGCGGCAGGCGAAGCGGCGCATCGCGCTTTTGTCGGGGCTGTGCGATCTGGCCGGGGTCTGGCCGCTGGAGATGGTCACCGGCACGCTGACCCGCTTTGCCGATCTGGCCAGCGACGTGGCGTTGCAGGCCACTGTTGGGGCGGAAATCCGGCGCGGCAAACTGCCCGGCGCCACCGAGGATGACATCCCCAGCGCGGGCGGCATGGTCAGCCTGGCGATGGGGAAAATGGGCGCCTATGAGCTGAACTACTCCTCGGATATTGATCTGATCTGCCTGTTTGATGAAACGCGGTTCGACCCGGCCGATTATCACGATGCGCGGGCCTCGTTCGTGCGGGCGACGCGCAAAATGTCGGCCATGCTGAACGATGTCACAGCCGAGGGCTATGTGTTCCGCACCGATCTGCGCCTGCGCCCGGATCCTTCGGTCACGCCCGTGTGCATCGCCATGGCCGCCGCCGAGACCTATTACGAAAGCATGGGCCGCACCTGGGAACGGGCCGCCTATATCAAGGCGCGCCCCTCGGCCGGGGATCTGGACGCTGGCGCGCGGTTTCTAAAGGTGCTGCGGCCCTTCATCTGGCGCAAACATCTGGATTTCGCCGCCATTCAGGACGCCCACGACATGCGCCTGCGTATCCGTGAACATAAGGGCACCGGCGGGCGGCGCAGCCTGACCGGGCACAACATGAAACTGGGGCGCGGCGGCATTCGCGAGATCGAGTTTTTCACCCAGACCCGTCAGTTGATCGCCGGGGGGCGTGACCCTGAATTGCGCCTGCGCGGCACCTGCGACGGGCTGGCTGCATTGGCCGAGAAAGGCTGGATTCCCTCTCAGGTTGCTGAAACCCTGACCCGGCACTACCGCTATCACCGCGAGGTCGAGCACCGGGTGCAGATGATCAATGACGCGCAGACCCATCTGCTGCCCAAATCCGACGAAGGCTTTGCCCGGCTGGCGGCCTTCATGGACACGGATGTCGCTGCGCTGCAATCGGATCTGACCGCGCGCCTGGACGAGGTGCACAGCCTGACCGAGGGGTTCTTTGCGCCTGACGCCGCGCCGCCGCCGCGCCCGCAGCCCGAGACCGAATTCGATGAGACCATCTTGCAACGCTGGGCCAGCTATCCCGCGCTGCGCTCGGAACGGGCGGTGGCGATCTTTGACCGTTTGCGCCCCGAGCTGTTGTCGCGCTTGCGGCGGGCGGCCAAACCTGCCGAGGCGCTGGTCGCGCTGGATGGGTTCCTGTCCGGGCTTCCGGCCGGGGTGCAGGTGTTCTCTCTCTTCGAGGCAAACCCGCAACTGATTGATTTGCTTGTGGATATTGTTGGAATCTCGCCGGCATTGGCGGCGCATCTGTCGCGCCATGCGGGGGTGTTCGATGCGGTAATCGGGGGCGGTTTCTTCGAAGATTGGCCCGGTTTGGACGCCCTGCAAGCGGAGCTGTCCGAACGGATGCAGACCGAGCCAGATTACGAACGCAAGCTGGATACCGCCCGTCGCTGGGCCAAGGAATGGCATTTCCGGATCGGCGTTCACCATCTGCGCGGGCTGATTTCGGCTGATGTTGCGGGGCAGGAATATGCCGATCTGGCGCAGGCCGTTCTGGGCGCTTTGTGGCCTGTCGTGACGGACAATTTCGCCCTGAAACATGGGCCTCAGCCGGGTAAGGGCGCGATGCTGCTGGGCATGGGATCGCTGGGGGCAGGGCGGATCAATGCGGCCTCGGATCTGGATGTGATCGTGATCTATGATGCCGATGGGGTCGAAAGTTCCGATGGCAAGCGCCCGCTGGCCACGCGGCCCTATTACGCACGCCTGACGCAGGCGATCGTGACGGCGGTGACGGCTTTGATGTCCGAAGGGCGGCTATACGAAATCGACATGCGGCTGCGCCCGTCCGGCACGCAAGGGCCGGTTGCGGTCAGTCTCAGGTCTTTTCGCGATTACCAGACGTCCGAGGCCTGGACCTGGGAGCATCTGGCCCTGACCCGCGCCCGGCCCGTCGCGGGCGAGGCCACCGTCGCCCAGGCCGTGGCCTTGGTGCGCTCCGAGGTGCTGACCCAGCCGCAGGATGCGCCAAAGGTTCTGGCCGATGTGTCTGAAATGCGTGGGCGCATCGCCGCAACAAAGGCTCCGGCCGGGATCTGGGACGCCAAGATCGGCCCTGGACGGCTTCAGGATATCGAGCTGATCGCGCAGACCTGCGCCTTGTTGACGGGGCATAGCGGGCACAGTGTTCGCGCGGGGATTGCGGCGGCTGTTGCCGTGGATGCCCTGACGGACGCCCAGCAGGAATGTCTGCTCAGAGCGTATGATCTCTGTTGGCAGGTGCAGGTGGTGTCGAAGCTTCTGACCGATAAACCGCTTGATCCGCAGCAGATTGGCGAGGGCGGGCGCGTGATGCTATTGCGTGAGACAGGGTATGACACGATTAACGCATTACAAGACGCGCTGGCCGGGCAAACCGCTCAAGCCGCCGCGGTTATTGACGCGTTTCTATCGGGCTCATGGAAAGGTTGAATAATGGATCGTAACCCACTGGACCCAAAAGGATTGATCCGTGAATCTTTTCGGATTGAAGGGATAACCGCGGCGGAATGCCGGACGATTTTTCTGGATTGGGCGCTCAGCCTTGAGGGGGTTGAGGCGCACAAAGCGTTAACGGAATTGCACCCTCTCTATGCGCAAAAACACCCCGATCACCCGATGGTCGCGATTCTGGCCGAGGGGCTTCATCAGATGTCTTCACCGCGCAGACGTGGCGGATGGAAAAGTAGAATAAGAAATTAAAACAGTATATTATGTCGCGAAGTTAATGATATTATGTCGCGAAGTTAATGCAGGGACGCAGCTTCGCGTGCCAGGGTTTCAATCCCGCTCCAATCCTCGGCGCGGATCAGATCCTGCGGTGCCACCCAGCTGCCGCCGACGCAGCGCGTATTGCCAAGCGCCAGATAGTCGGACGCATTATGCAGCCCAATCCCGCCGGTCGGGCAAAACAGGATCTGAGGCAACGGGGCGCCGATCGCCCGAAGCGCGGGGGCTCCGCCTGAGGCCTCGGCCGGGAAAAACTTCTGCACACGATAGCCCCGCTCTAGCAATGCCATCGCCTCAGTGGCGGTGGCCGCGCCGGGCAATAGTGGTAAATCCGCCTGTTCACAAGCACTTAGTAGGTGGTCCGTCGCTCCGGGTGACACCGCAAAGGCCGCGCCGGCCGCTTTGGCGTCATGGGCATCCTGCGGGGTCAACACAGTGCCCGCCCCAACGATTCCCCCCGGAACCGCAGCCATTTCACGGATCACATCCAAAGCGGCGGGGGTGCGCAAGGTGACCTCCAATACCGGCAGTCCGCCGGAAATCAGCGCCTGCGCCAGCCCTTTGGCGTGGCGGGGTTCATGCACCACCAGCACCGGAATGACGGGGGCTTTTGCGCACAGAGATTCAGTGAAAACTGATGTTTCAGAAGGTGTTATCATGCAAACCTCATGTGAATGAGCTGGCGCCCTCGGTGGCCGGGCCGACCGATTGGCGGAAGGTTTCAAACAGCTCGCGGCCCATGCCGGTGGTGTTGGCGCTCAGGTCGGGGGACGCGGGGTTGCGGCTCTCGAACCCCTGGGTCAGGTTTTCCAGCGTCCCGGCCGTCGCGTCCACGCGCAGAAGATCCCCGTCCTGAACACGGGCCAGGGGCCCTCCCATCGCGGCCTCGGGCGAGACATGGATGGCCGAGGGCACCTTACCCGAGGCCCCGGACATCCGCCCATCGGTCACCAGCGCAACCTTCAGCCCGCGATCCTGCAAAACCGAGAGCGTCGGCGTCAACCCATGCAATTCGGGCATCCCATTGGCGCGCGGCCCCTGAAACCGGACGACCACCACGGTGTCCTGAGTGAACTCGCCCGCCTGAAAAGCCGCTTTGACGGCTTCCTGGCTATCGAAGACGCGCGCGGGGGCCTCGATCCGGTGACGGTCGGGCGTGACGGCCGAGATTTTCATGACCCCGGCCCCCAGATTCCCCTGCATCAGGGCCAGCCCGCCGGTTTTTTGGAACGGATCGCTGGGCGGGCGCAGGATTTTATCGTTCTCACTGCTGCGCGGGGCCGAGGCCCAGCCCAGTTTGCCCTCAATCAATTGCGGCTCATGGGCATAACGGGCCAGGCCGGTACCGGCGATGGTCTGGACGTCGTCATGCAGCAGCCCGGTTTCCAGTAACTGCCCGATGACAAAGCCCAAACCCCCCGCCGCATGGAAATGATTCACATCGGCCAAGCCGTTCGGATAGACCTTGGCCAGCAGGGGAACCACCTGGGAAATTTCGGAAAAATCCTGCATTGTCAGCTGGATACCCGCCGCTTTTGCCATGGCGGGTAAGTGGATCAGCAGGTTGGTCGAGCCCCCCGTCGCCATCAGCCCCACGATGCCATTCACAAAGGCGCGCTCGTCCAGAACATGGGCGGCGGGGGTGAAATCATTCCCCAGAGCGGTGATCTGAAGGGCGCGTTCGGTGCCCGCGCGGGTCAGCGCCTCGCGCAGCGGGGTGCCGGGCGTGACAAAAGACGCGCCGGGCAGGTGCAGCCCCATGATCTCCATCAGCATCTGGTTCGAGTTGGCCGTGCCATAGAAGGTACAGGTGCCGGGGCCGTGGTAGCTGGCCATCTCGGCCTGCATCAGCGCATCGCGCCCGACCTGACCGGCAGCGAATTGCGCCCGCACGCGGGCCTTTTCATCATTGGGCAAGCCGCTGGTCATCGGCCCGGCGGGCAGGAACACCGCCGGCACATGGCCAAAAGTGGCCGCAGCGATCACCAGGCCGGGGACAATCTTATCGCAGACCCCCAGATAGATCGCAGCATCAAAAGTGTTATGCGACAGTGCCACGCCCGCCGCCATCGCGATCACATCGCGCGAAAACAGAGACAGCTCCATCCCGGTCTGGCCCTGGGTCACACCATCGCACATGGCCGGAACGCCGCCCGCCACCTGCGCTGTGGCACCGTTCGCGCGGGCTGTGTCGCGGATCAGGCTGGGGTAATGCTCAAAGGGCTGATGCGCGGACAGCATGTCATTATAGGCGGTCACGATTCCCAGATTGGGCGCGCGTCCCTGAATCAGCGCGTCCTGATCCGCGCCCATGGCGGCATAGGCATGGGCCTGGTTGCCGCAGGTCAGATGCGTGCGGGCGGGCCCGGCCTGAATTGCGGCCTGGGTGCGCGCAAGATAGGCCTGGCGTGTCGGGGCGCTGCGGGCAATGATCCGATCGGTGACGCGTGCGATGGTATCGTTGAGATTCATGAGTCCCTCCTGCCTGTTTAGCCTATAGACTGTTAGCGATAACGGTTCAACCCATCCACGCGAACCGCATTTGTCATGTCAAATCAGTGGACGAACGCGCAATAAGACGCGTATTTTTCCGGCATGATACGTTTGATTAATGCTCTTTCTCGGGCCCTGTTTCTGGCCCTGTTTCTGGCCTTATTTCTGGCTTTTATCTCGGCCGATTCCGCTGATGCGCAGATGTTCGGCGAACCGCTGGACAGTCAGATTGCCGCACAAGAGGCGCTGATGGACAGCCATTTCCGACAAGGCGATTATGCCGGGGCCGAGGCCGCGCTTCGTCCGCTGATCCAGACGGTCACCGAGGCCGGCGGGCCAGCGCATATCAAGACCCTGCGGCTGCGGCAGGCTCTGGCCAATATCATACATCTGCGCGGGCGCGACGCCGAGGCTCTGCGCGAAATGGAGGCAGCCTATAAGCTGTGGGAACAGAACTATTTCAAATATCACCCCGCGCGGATGGATGCGGCCATGCAATTGGCGATGCACCTGGCCCGGATGGGATCGGCCAACGATGCGCTGCCTCTGGCGTTAGAGGCAACCCGCTTTGCCGAAACCGTGTGGGGGGCTGAAAACAGCCAGACATTGCTGTGGCAATACAACACGGCGGGCATTCTGAAGGGGCTGGGGTTCCAGGCCGAGGCGCTGCGGATTTTTGAACAGGTTCTGCCGCTTATGGATGTCTCTGAGGATGGTCGCGCCGCCAGCTATGCCTGCGCTGTTGCCCGTCAGCGGGCGCATCTGTTGCAGGAATTGGGGCAGACAGAGCAAGCCCGCGATGCCTATGCGGACAGTCTGATCCGCGCGCAGACCTGCCGCCCGCCGAACCATCCTGAAACGGTGCACACTTTGGGGGAATATGCCCTGGTGCTGTACGAGCTGCGCGACATGCAGCAGATGGCGCGGATCATGGAGCAATGGCACACGGGTATTCTGGCCAGGTTCGGCCGGGAATCCTTGCCCTATGCGGAATATCTGGGGCACCGGGCGCTTATGCGGTCTTGGGGGACGCTGGGCACGGCTCAGTTCGATCTGGCCTTGCAGGATATGCGCGAAACCGTTGCTCTGCGTGAACGCCTGCTTTCGGCCACCCATCCGTTCACCGGGCGGGCCTATCTGAATCTGGGCGCGATGGAGTCCGATCTGGGCCATCACCGCGCCGCCTGGGATCTGGCCCTGAAGGCCGAGGCCGCAGGCAATGGCAGCCGCCTGCTGTTGCAGCAGACCTTGTGGCGGGCGAAAGACTCCGGCGCGCTGGACCCGGCCGAGGTGACGCGCCAGGCCTTTCGCATTTTGCAGGTCAATTATAGCAGCGCGGCGCGGGCGGCCTATGCCACTCTTGCGCAGCGGGTGCAGGTGCAGGATACGGCCAAATCGCAGATGATGCGCGATTTCACCGATATGCAGCGCCGCCAGGCCCAGCTGCAAGACGAGATTTCCTACTTCGCCGGCCTGCCCAACGCGCAGCGCCGCCCCGAGCAAGAGCGCCAGATCCGGGCCGAGATCTCTGCGCTGTCTGATCGGATCAACGCGGTCGGCGCCAGCCTGCGTGATCGGGATCTGCCTTTTGATGCGCTTTATGGGGCTGCGCCGCTGTCCCTGGCCGAGGTCCAATCCATGCTGGGCCCCGAGGAGGCGCTGGTCATTCTGGACATCGGCGACCAAGAGCAAGACTGGGATTTCATTTTCGTCGCCACGCGCGATCGGGCCGAATGGCGCGAAATGCCGGTTAGCCTGGACAGTCTGAACATGGCGATCCGCGATCTGCGGGGCTCGATTGATTTGCGGATGGGGGTGCGGGCAGGGATTGCTCTGAAACAGCCCAAACAGGCCAGCCGCGATGCCTTTGATGTCTATGCGGCGCATTGGATTTATACCCAGACGTTCGGGGTGGTGGCCGATCTTCTGGAGGGAAAAACCCACATCTATACCGAGCTGCGCGGGCCTATGTCCTCGGTGCCGCCGCAATTGCTGGTGCGCAATGCGGCCCCGGATCGCAGCCAGGCCGATTGGCTGATCCGCCACCATGCGATGACGGTGATCCCTTCGGTGGATTCGCTGCGGCTGACGGCTCTTGCCCGCCAGACCGAAAGGGCCAGCAAACCGTTCCTTGGTCTGGCCGATCCGATTTTCGGCCAATCGGAATCCAACCCGTCAGAAAATCGGGATCGGGTGGCCGGGCTGGATGTCACCCGTGCGGCGATGCGCGGCGCGCTGGCGCCCTTGCCCGAAACCGCAATCGAGGTGCGCGCCGTGGCGCAGGCCGTCGGGGCCGCGCAGGACAGGGACGTTCTGGCCCAGTCCATGGCCAGCGAGGCGCAGCTGAAAGCCCAGAGCCTGTCGGATTACCGCGTGCTGTATTTCGCCACGCATGGGCTGGTGGCGGGCGATATGGTGACCGCGCAGCAGCAACTGGCGGAACCCGCGCTGGCGCTGACCGCCGGGCAGGGCGAGGACGGGCTGCTGACGGCCTCGGAAATTGCCTCGCTCAGGCTGAATGCCGATTGGGTGGTGCTGTCGGCCTGTAACACCGCCGTCGGGGATGAACCGGGGGCCGAGGCGCTGTCGGGGCTTGCGCAGGCCTTTACCTATGCGGGCGCGCGGGCGTTGATGGTGTCGCACTGGCCGGTCGAGAGCCGCTCGGCCGTGGCGCTGATGACCGATCTGTTCGCCCGCCGCGCCGCCGATCCCGATCTGCGCGCCGCTCAGGCGCAGCGCCAGGCCATTCTGGCGATGATCGACACGCCTCAGCAGCCCGCCTGGTCGCACCCGGCCTATTGGGCACCGTTTATTCTGGTGGGCGATCCGGATTGATCGCTTTTCATGACGGCGCAAGCTGTCTATGAGGGCTGCATGACAGATACAGCCCAGCCCACCAGCCTGCCGACCGTCCGTATGAAGCCCAAATCCAACGCCCGCGCCATCCGGCACGGGTTTCCCTGGGTCTATGACAATGAAATGGTCACCGACCGGCGCACCAAATCCCTGACCCCCGGCACCGTGGCCGTATTGCAGGATGAGAACCGCGCCGATCTGGGGCTGGTGGCGGTCACCCCCGGTAGCCGGATCATGTGCCGGATGCTGGACCGGGACGTGACGGCCCAGATTGATCAGGCCTGGTTCGCTGCCCGGATCGAGAAAGCGCTGCAAATGCGCGCGCGCCTGTACGATGCCCCGTTTTACCGCCTGATCCATGCCGAGGCCGACGGGCTGCCCGGCGTGGTGATTGATCGCTTCGCGGACACCGCCGTGGTGCAGCCCAATGCGGCCTGGGCCGATGCGCGGTTTGATGCGCTGGTGGCGGCGCTGATCCAGGTGACGGGCGTGAAACATGTGCTGAAGAACGCCTCGGGGCGGGCGCGGGCGCTGGAGGGGCTGGACGAGGACAGCGGTATCGCCGCCGGAGCCCTGCCGGACGCGCCCATCCCGGTGCCGATGAACGGAGCGGTCTATATGGCCGATCTGGTTGCGGGGCAGAAAACCGGCCTTTTCTTTGATCAGCGGCCCAACCACGCCTTCGCCGCGCGCCTGTCCAATGGCGCGCGTGTGCTGGACGTGTTCAGCCATGTGGGCGGGTTTTCCCTGGCCGCTCTGGCCGGGGGCGCGCGCAGCGCCCTGGCTGTCGATGGCTCGCAGGCGGCGCTGGATCTGGCAGCCCAGGGGGCCGAGGCCATGGGCGCGGCGGATCGGTTCGAAACCCGCAAGGGCGATGCCTTTGACGTGCTGACAAAACTGGCCGAGGAAGGCGCGCAATTCGACGTGGTGATCTGCGATCCGCCGGCCTTTGCGCCCTCGAAAAAGGCGCTGGAGGCCGGCCTGCGCGCCTATGAACGCGTTGCCCGGCTGGCCGCGCCTCTGGTGGCGCCGGGGGGGTATCTGGGGCTGTGTTCATGTTCGCACGCCGCCGATCTGACGAAATTCCGTGGTGCCTGTGTGCGTGGGATCGGACGGGCAGGGCGCGCGGCTCAGCTGATCCACACGGGCTATGCCGGGCCGGACCATCCCCTGATGCCGCAACTGGCCGAAAGCGGCTATCTGAAGGCGCTGTTCTTCCGCCTATGAAGGTGCTGCTGGATACCTGCGTTCTGTACCCCACCGTGATGCGAGAGGTTCTGCTGGCCGTGGCGCGCACCGGCGCGTTTCAGCCGCTCTGGTCTGCGCGGATCCTTGAGGAATGGGCGCGGGCGGCGCGCAAACTGGGCCCCACGGGCGAGCCGCAGGCCCGCACCGAGATCGCGCTGGTCTCGCGCGATTGGCCACGGGCCGAGGTCAGCTGGCCGCCCTCGCTGGAAAACCGCCTTTATCTGCCCGATCCGGCCGATGTGCATGTGCTGGCGGCGGCGATTGCGGGCTCGGCCGATGTGCTGCTGACGATGAACGCCAAGGATTTCCCCAAACACACCCTGGCCGAGGAAGGCCTGTCGCGCCAAACCCCCGATGAGCTGCTGTATCATTGCTGGCTGGCGGCCCCTTCGGCCGTGGCTGCTGCCGTTGAACAGGTGCGCCAACAGGCTGATCTTTTGTCCGGCGAGACCTGGGACACGCGCAAGCTGCTGAAAAAGGCCCGGCTGCCGCGCCTGGGTAAGGCGCTTAGCCGCTGATACCCCATTTCCGCTCGTTCTGTTGGATCCGCGCGATGCGATCGCGGCTTTTGGGGTGGCTCATCAGCCAGGCGACGCCCGCAGCCCCATGCGCGCCGGTCATCTGATCCAGCTTGGCAAACAGATCCTTTTGAGGGCCGGTGCCATACCCGGCCTTGACCATCAGCGCGCTGGCGTATTCGTCGGCCTCGTATTCATCCGCGCGCGATAAATGCGCGGCCAGAACGCGGGTCATCAGCCCGGCGATCAGACCGCCGATTCCGGGCAAGAACCGTGACAGCATCGCACCCAAGGCCGTCCGCAACGCGTTTTGCCCCGAAAAATCAATCATCCGCCGACGGGTATGCCCCAGCGCAACATGGCCCAGTTCATGCGCGATCACACTGGCGATTTCCTCGGGCAGGATGTCGCCGCGCTGATAGCGCTCGATCATGCCGCGCGTCACAAAAACCCGTCCATCGGGGGCAGCCAGCGCGTTGACGGGATCGACCTCAAAAATATCGACACGCACCCTGGGGATTTCCAGCGCGGCGGCCAGGCGGTCCGTCACCCTGGCCAGTTCGGGATCGTCCAGGACCGTGGATTTCGAATCCAGCTCTTTGCGGGTGCGCCAGGCAGACACGCGGTACATCGCAACGCCATATAGCAGCGCCAGCAAAAGGGGCATGAGTTTCAGCATAGCGCTAATATGGCCATCCCCGGCGCAAAGGAAAGAGCCCGCGCGGCAATTTCGATTCACATTGGGCGAGAAACCCTAATTTGGTGTAAATGGCACTGCGATTAGAAAAGGCGGCTTGCTTAGCGCGTTAGCTCTTTCATGCCTTTTTCCAATCCTTCCAATGTCATAGAGACCATTCTTCCTTCAAAAATCTCGTCGATCATCTTGATGGATTGGGTGTAGCTCCAATAGCGTTCGGGCACCGGGTTGATCCACAGATTCGCGGGCCATTGCTCGCGCGCGCGTTCCAGCCAGACCTGGCCGGCCTCGGGGTTCCAATGTTCATTCGCGCCGCCCGGATAGTGGATTTCATAGGGCGACATCGAGGCGTCCCCGATGAAAATACATTTATAATCAGAGCCATAGGTGCGCAGAACTTCCCAGGTGGGGGTCTGCTGATCCCAGCGACGCTTGTTGTCTTTCCACACGCCTTCGTACAGGCAATTGTGGAAATAGTAGTGTTCCAGATGTTTGAATTCGGATTTGGCGGCAGAAAACAGCTCTTCCATCACCTTGATATGCGGATCCATCGAGCCGCCGACGTCCAGAAACAGGATCACCTTGACGGCGTTGCGCCGCTCGGGTCGGGTCTGCACGTCCAGATAGCCGTGCTCGGCGGTGGCGCGGATCGTACCGTCCAGGTCCAGCTCTTCGTGGGCGCCATCGCGCGCCCAGCTGCGCAGACGTTTCAGAGCCACCTTGATATTGCGCGTTCCCAGTTCAACTTTGTCGTCTAAGTTCTTGAATTCACGCTTATCCCAAACTTTGACCGCGCGCTGATGGCGGCTTTCTTTCTGGCCGATGCGCACCCCTTCGGGATTGTAGCCATAGGCCCCAAAAGGCGAGGTGCCCGCCGTGCCGACCCATTTATTCCCGCCCTGATGACGTCCTTTTTGCTCTTCCAGGCGTTTTTTCAGCGTTTCCATAAGCTTATCGAAGCCTCCTAAAGCTTCGATCTCGGCTTTTTCCTCATCGCTGAGATATTTTTCGGCCATTTTTTCAAGCCAGTCCGCAGGCAGGTCGATTGCCTCCAGCACGTCACCCAGCTGGATCTGCTCCAGCCCCTTGAAGGTCTGGGCAAAGGCGCGGTCGAACTTGTCGATGTTGCGCTCGTCCTTCACCATCGAGATCCGGGCCAGATAATAGAACCCTTCGACATCGTAGGTGACCAGCCCGGCTTTCATCGCTTCCAGAAAGCTCAGATACTCGCGCAGGGACACTGGCACGCCGGTTTTTCTGAGGTTTTCAAAGAAGGGCAGGAACATGGATCAAAGCGCCGCGCGGTGGATGATAATGGTGACAAACAGGCCGATAATCAGAAACAACAACATGTAAACCACCGCATGTTGCGCGATGTCCTTGCCGTTTCCGCCGCGTTTCTTTGCGCGGTAAATACCGAAGATCAAACCCAAAATTGCGCCTGCGATGACGATCATGATTGCCCGTTTCCTCTGTTCAGCGGGGACAGGGAGGTGATTTCGTGCAGTTTTGCCCGCACCGCCCGGTCCGCGCCAAATCCGTATCGCGCCCAGCCCAGACTGTCCAGCCTGACGGCCTGAGCCTCACGCGGGCGGCCCTGTAGCTCCAGCGCCTCGGCGCGCAGCAATTGCAGCGTGGACAGCAGCGCCGCGTTCTCGTGCCGGGCGGCGACGGACAGATAGGGGCCGGTCAGCAGCAGAGCCTCGGCGCCGTTGCCTTCGGTGATGGCAAAGGCGGCCAGCTGCGCGGCCACATGGGCGGCGTGCAGTTGCGTGACCGGATCACGGGTGTAATAGGCCTGCGCGGCGCGGAAATGCGACAGGGCGACCTGGGCGTTGATGCTTTGGGTCAGCCGCCCCAGCGCATAATGCGAGAACCCCATGCGATGATCGGTCCAGCCCGCATTCTGCGCGATGGCCAGGGCCCTGCGCGCGGCCTGCTGGCGCGCGACGGGGCGGGTGCCGGGGCCCAGGGCGGTCTGAATTGCCTCGATCCAGGCGCGCGGCGTCTGCGACAGCCCGCGCGAGGTGCGCGATTGCCCGGCCGGGTTCAGCCGCACCAGAATCGAGGGCAGGCGGCGGGCCACCTCGGCGCGGGACATGCCGTTGCGCAGCTCGGGCGCGTAATAGGCGCGCAGGATCAGCATGTCATAGCGCGTCAGAACCGTGTGCACATTATCGTCATTGAACACCGAATCGGGCAGGCGATACAGGTCATTGAGCGGCCCCAGCGCCTGGGCCAGTTCCTCGTGCAGGCAATCGCGCGTTTCCTGCGGCGGGGAATCGACCGGCACGAAAATCGCCATTTTGCTGCGGGCATTCAGTTGCACCCAATCGGTTTTGACGGCGCGGGCGGCGCGGGCATATTCGGACAAAGAAGACACATTGGGCACCACGAAACAGGCCGCCTGGGGCAGGTGCCGCTGAATATCGGCGCGTTTGACCGCCGCAATGGTGATCGAGGCGCTGGCGCTGTTGGTCAGGGTAATGTCGATCCCGGCCTCATGGCGCAGCCGCGCCAGCAAGCGGTTCAGATCGTTACGCATATGGGCCGGAGCGCGGCCGGTAACGCGCAGGGTGATCGGGCCTTCGAACCGGGTAAAGACGGGCAGTTCGCGCCCCGATTCCAGCTGAAAGGCCAGGTCCAGAAAATCGCGCGCGATGTCACGGTTCGAGGCGCGCACGGATTCCAGCGGCTGGCTGGAGAAGGTTTTCATCGGGGGCAGCCCGCCGATGGGGCTGGCGGCGGCGCGGCTGGCGGGGCCGCCTGTGCCGGCGGGCATACACCCAGCCAGCGTACATATCGCCGCAAAACTAAAGAGCAGTTTTCTCATGCGCCTATCCTGCCCGTGTCGGCGCGCCGGAACAATGGGGTTTTGTTCCGGCATACGCGTTTGCGGCGAAAAGCTTGCCGGCAAAAGCTTACCGGCGCTGCTGATTGCGCGCCATAAAGGCCAGACGTTCGAACAGGTGCACATCCTGTTCGTTTTTCAGCAGCGCGCCGTGCAGTTTGGGCAGGGCATTGGCGCCGTCGCGTTTCAGATCCTCGGGGGTCATGTCCTCGGCCAGCAGCAGTTTCAGCCAGTCCAGAACTTCAGAGGTCGAGGGTTTCTTCTTCAGCCCCGAGGTCTCGCGGATTTCGTAGAATTGCGTCAGCGCGGTGGTCAGCAGTTTCTGCTTGATGTCGGGGTGGTGGACCTCGACGATCTGTTTCATCACTTCGGGTTCGGGGAAGCGGATGTAGTGAAAGAAACAGCGCCGCAGGAAAGCGTCGGGCAGTTCCTTTTCATTGTTCGAGGTGATGATCACGATCGGGCGCTGCGCTGCGCGGATGGTCTCGCCTGTTTCATAGACGTGGAACTCCATCTTATCGAGTTCCTGAAGCAGATCGTTCGGAAATTCGATATCGGCCTTATCGACCTCGTCAATCAGCAGCACGACTTTCTTGCCGGCCTCAAAGGCCTGCCACAGCTTACCCTTCTTGATGTAGTTTTTCACGTCATGGACGCGCTCTTCGCCCAGTTGGCTGTCGCGCAGGCGGCTGACCGCATCGTATTCATACAGGCCCTGCTGCGCCTTGGTGGTGGACTTGATGTTCCACTCGATGATTTCCAGACCCAGCGCGCTGGCCACCTGTTTGGCCAGTTCGGTCTTGCCCGTGCCAGGCTCGCCCTTGACCAGCAGCGGCCGTTCCAGCGTGACCGCGGCATTGACCGCCACCTTCAGATCGTCGGTGGCCACATACGCGTCTGTACCCTGAAATTTCATGATTTAATCACCCTTCTGCCCTGTTCGAGGCGCACAGTAGCGTGAACAGATGTGAGCCGCAATGTGTGGCGTTTAAGGGTAGTGACAAGCAACATGTCTTGCGTTAAATCCGGCGTCGGGAGGGTACCATATATGTCAGAAGAGAATGCCTTGACTGAGATGGACCTTGATGAGGGAAGTGAAATGAAGGCGGAAACAATTCTTGCCGATGATTACCGTCCGGCAGAAGACGAACCGTTCATGAATGAACGCCAGCTGGAATATTTCCGGCGCAAGCTCCATGCTTGGAAAAACGAACTTTTGGCCGATAGCCGCGACACGATTGAAGGCTTGCAGGACAGCACGCGCAACATCCCCGACATTGCCGACCGCGCAAGCGAGGAAACCGACCGCGCGCTGGAATTGCGCACCCGTGATCGTCAGCGCAAGCTGGTCTCGAAGATCGACGCGGCCCTGCGCCGGATCGACGAGGGCGAGTATGGCTATTGCGAGGTCACCGGCGAGCCGATCAGCCTCAAGCGGCTGGATGCGCGCCCGATCGCGACCATGAGCCTTGAGGCCCAGGAACGCCACGAGCGGCGCGAAAAGGTCCATCGCGACGATTGATCCCGGCGGATCCGGGGTCTGGGATTCGGGGTCTGGGATCCGGGTCTGGCCAAGCTAGGTCCGGACAAGTTAAAGGATTCAAAAGCGCCGGGGGCTGGCCTTCGGCGCTTTTGTGTTTCAAGGGACAGATATGCACCTATTGGGAATGAAGATTGCCGTGATCGGCGGCGGCATCGGCGGATTGGCCGCCGCGCGTGCGCTGGCGATGCGGGGGGCCTCGGTCACGGTGCTGGAGCAGGCCTGCGAGATCACCGAGGTGGGCGCCGGTTTGCAGATCAGCCCCAATGGCTATGCGGTGCTGGACGCGCTGGGACTGGGGGCCGATCTGGCCGCCCCCGCGGTGCAGGCCCAGGCCGTCAGCCTGCGCGATTATCGCAAGGGGCAGATCGTCCGGCTGGATCTGACCCGGTTGCAGAATCGAAACTACTTTTTCGTGCACCGGGCCGATCTGATTGATCTGCTGGCCAGGGGCGCACGCGAGGCCGGGGTGAAAATCCGCCTGCTTCAGCAGGTGTCCGCGGTCATTCCCGGCGCGCCTCCGGTGATCAAGCTGGCCAACGGATCCGAGCTGACGCCCGATCTGGTGATCGGTGCGGACGGGCTGCATTCGAAAACCCGGCTGGCGCTGAACGGGCAGGACAAACCGTTCTTTACCCGGCAGGTTGCCTGGCGCGCGGTGATCCCCAATACGCTGGATCTGCCGCCTGTGGCGCGGGTGCATATGGGGCCGGGGCGGCATGTGGTCAGCTATCCTCTGCGCGGCGGGACCGAGGTGAATCTCGTCGCGGTGCAGGAGCGCACCGATTGGGTCGAGGAAGGCTGGAACCACGCCGACACCCCGGACAATCTGCGCGCCGCCTTCGCCGATTTCGGCCCCGAGGTACAGGACATGCTGGCGCAGGTGCAGCAGGTGCGTCTGTGGGGGCTGTTCCGTCACCCGGTGGCCAGGGTCTGGCACGGGCAAAACACAGCCATTCTGGGCGATGCGGCCCATCCGACCCTGCCGTTTCTGGCGCAGGGGGCCTCGATGGCGCTGGAGGATGCCTGGGCGCTGGCCGAGGAGCTGTCAGCCTCTGATAGCCCGGCCGCCGCGCTGGCCGCCTATCAGTTGCGGCGTCATGCGCGGGCCACCCGTGTGATCAACGCGGCCTCGGGCAATGCCTGGAAATACCATCTGGGATTTGGCCCGCTGCGCTTTGCCGCGCATACGGCGCTGCGGCTGGGGGGCGTGTTCGCGCCGGGGCGGATGATGCACCAGTTCGACTGGCTATACCTGCACGATGAGACGCGCCGCAGCGCTTAGGCGTCCAGCTCGACCCAGACGGGCACGTGATCCGAGGGTTTTTCGCGACCGCGGATGGCCCGGTCGATCTTACAGTCCAGCAGCAGGTCCGCGCATTGCGGGGTCAGCAGGAAATGATCAATGCGAATGCCGTTATCCTTGTTCCAGGCGCCGGCCTGATAATCCCAGAACGAGTAGTGACCCGGCCCCTGGGTGCGGGCGCGGAAGGCCTCGGTAAAGCCAAGGTTCACGATCCGGCGAAAGGCGGCGCGGCTTTCGGGGCGAAACAGCGCGTCTTCGCGCCAGGCCTCGGGGGTTTTGGCGTCTTCGGCCTGGGGGATGATGTTGTAATCCCCGGCCATGAGCGCGGGCATTTCATCGGCCAGCAGGGCCTGGGCGCGGGCCTTCAGGCGCTCCATCCAGGCCAGTTTATAGGCGTATTTGCCACCGGGCACGGGGGTGCCGTCGGCGCTCAGCTCGACCGGGTTTCCATTGGGCAGATAGAGCCCGCAGATGCGGATCGCGGTTTTGCCGACTACCGTGGCCTCGATCCAGCGGGCCTGTTCGTCGCTGTCATCGCCGGGCAGGCCGCGGGTGACATCTTCGAGCGGGAGTTTGGACAGGATCGCCACGCCGTTGAAGCTTTTCTGGCCATGGGTTTCGACATTGTAGCCCATGTCCTCGAACAGTTCGCGGGGGAAGTTTTCATCGACCGATTTGATTTCCTGAAGCAGGGCGACGTCGGGCTGGGTTTCCTCCAGCCAATCGCTGAGCGCCTTCACGCGGGCCTTGATGCCGTTGATGTTGAAGGTGGCGATTTTCATGGGGCTCTCCGTTCTGTTTGGGGATGTATGGCCCGTTCACAAGGGAGCGCGCAAGAGCAGAGTGGCGCGCCTGGGGCGCGCGGGGGATTTGAGTATTTGCAAGAGCAAAGAAAGGGGGGTCAGATCGAGAAAGAGGTGCCGCAGCCGCAGGAGGCGGTGGCGTTGGGGTTGTCGATGACGAACCGCGCGCCGATCAGTTCTTCGGTGAAGTCGATCGTGGCGCCGGCCAGGAAGGGTAGGGAGGTGCTGTCGATCAGGACTTTTTCGCCGCTGCCTTCGAGGATCAGGTCGTCCTGGGCGGGGGTGTCGAGCTTGATGTCATATTGGAAGCCGGAGCAGCCGCCGCCCTCGACGGCGACTCGGAGGGCCTGACCCTGGGTGCCCGCACCGATTTCAGAGAGGCGGGCGAAGGCGCGATCGGTCACTTTTGGGGGCAATTGCATGGGTTTGGGGCTCCTACGCGGTTCCTTTGGTCTGTGCAATACAATATATGTGGGGCCAAGACAGGCGACAAGGACCAGTTCATATGGCAGCGTGTTTCGCATCTGACCCGGCTGAGAGCCGGGGGCGGCTTTATCCCGAAGAGGAGAGCGCGTTTCGGTCGTGTTTTCAGCGTGATAGGGACCGGATCATTCACGCCAGCGCGTTTCGGCGGCTGAAGCATAAGACTCAGGTCTTTATTGAGCATGAGGGCGATTATTTCCGCACCCGGCTGACCCATTCGATCGAGGTGGCGCAGGTGGCGCGGACGATTGCGGGCACTTTGGGGCTGAACCAGGAACTGACCGAGGCCGTGGCGCTGGCGCATGATCTGGGGCACACGCCTTTTGGGCATACGGGAGAGGATGCGCTGGCCGCGCTGATGGCCCCTTATGGCGGGTTTGATCATAACGCGCAGGCGATCCGGATCGTCACCGGGTTGGAGCGGCATTACGCGGAATGGGATGGGCTGAACCTGACCTGGGAGACCTTGGAAGGGATCGCCAAGCATAACGGGCCGGTGACGGGGGATATTCCCTGGGCTCTGGCCGCTTATGACGCGCGCCACGATCTGGAGCTGCACACCCATGCCAGCGCCGAGGCGCAGGTGGCGGCTTTGTCCGATGACATTGCCTATAACAATCACGATCTGCATGACGGGCTGCGCGCCGAGCTGTTTTCCACCGATGAGCTGGCCGAGATGCCCATTCTGGACGGGTGTTTTGCCCAGGTGGATGCGCTGTTTCCGGGGCTGAATTACTATCGCCGTCGGCACGAGGCGTTGCGCCGGTTCTTTGGGGTTCTGGTCGAGGATGTGATTGCGGTGACGCAGCAGAACCTGGCCGATCTGGGGCCGCACTCCGTTGCCGATGTGCGGGCGGCGGGGCGGATGATGGTGCAATTCTCACAGCCTTTGTGGGAGGATCTGAAGGTCATCCGCGAGTTTCTGTTCCACCGCATGTATCGCGCGCCCGAGGTGGTCGAGGTGCGATCCTACGTGACCGAGGTGGTGCGCGAGCTGTTCGCCATCTATATGCAGCAGCCCGATATTCTGCCCCGTCAGTGGCGCAAGGATGTGCAGCAGGCGCAGGCGGATACCGATCTGGCGCGGATCGTGTCGGATTATATCGCGGGGATGACCGACAGGTTTGCGCTGCAGGAACACGAGCGGCTGACCGGGCGGCAGGCCATTCCGGCCGGGCGGCGCGCCACGCCCGAACAGCGCGGCGGTTAGCGCTGTTTGGGGCGTTGACCTTTGGCCTTTGCGTGGTAAACCCCGGCCTAGCTGACCGGCCAAGCCGAAAGGAATATGCCCCATGAACCTGTTCACCGAAATCCGCGCGCTGGTGCTGGACGCTCTGGCCCAGATGGTCCAGGCCGGAGAGCTGCCCGAAGGTCTGGACACCAAAAACGTGACGGTCGAGCCTCCGCGCGATGCGGCCCATGGGGATATGGCCACCAATGCGGCGATGGTGCTGGCCAAACCGGCCAAGATGAAACCGCGCGATATTGCCGACAAACTGGCCGAGCGCCTGCGGGCCGACCCGCGCATTTCCAGCGCCGAGGTGGCCGGGCCGGGGTTCTTGAACATGCGTCTGGACGGGGCGCTGTGGCAGGGCATCATCCAGACTGCGCTGACTGCGGGCACGGCTTATGGGCGCTCGGATTTGGGGCAGGGCAAGAAGGTGAATGTAGAGTATGTCTCGGCCAACCCGACGGGGCCGATGCATGTGGGTCACACGCGCGGCGCGGTGTTCGGCGATGCGCTGGCCAGCCTGCTGGATTACGCCGGCTATGACGTAACCCGCGAATATTACATCAATGACGGCGGTGCGCAGGTGAATGTGCTGGCGCGCTCGGCCTATGAACGCTACCGCGAGGCCAACGGGCTGGAGCCTGAGATTGCCGAGGGGCTCTATCCTGGCGATTACCTGATCCCGGTCGGCGAGGCGCTGAAGGAAAAATACGGCGACAGCCTGCTGAACCAGCCCGAGGATGTCTGGCTGGCGGACATCCGCGAATTCGCGACCGAAGCGATGATGGAAATGATCCGGGGCGATCTAGCCGCGCTGGGTGTGAAAATGGACACCTATTACAGCGAAAAATCGCTCTATGGCACCGGCCAGATCGAGGCCGCGCTGGAACGGCTGAAGGGGCTTGGCCTGATCTACCGGGGCACGTTGGAGCCGCCCAAGGGCAAACTGCCCGAAGACTGGGAAGCGCGCGAGCAGACCCTGTTCAAATCCACGCAATACGGCGATGACGTGGACCGCCCGGTGATGAAATCGGACGGCTCGTGGACCTATTTCGCCCCCGACATTGCCTATCACTATACCAAGGTCGAGCGCGGCTTTGACCTGCTGATCGACGTGTTCGGCGCCGATCATGGCGGCTATGTCAAACGGATGAAGGCGGCTGTGGCGGCCCTGTCGGAAAACCGGGTGCCGCTGGACATCAAGCTGATCCAGCTGGTGAAACTGTTCAAAAATGGCGAACCGTTCAAGATGTCCAAACGGGCGGGCACTTTCGTGACGCTGCGCGATGTGGTGGAACAGGTGGGCGCCGATGTCACCCGCTTCCACATGCTGACCCGCAAGAACGATGCACCGCTGGATTTCGATTTCGACAAGGTGCTGGAGCAATCCAAGGACAACCCGGTTTTCTATGTGCAATATGCGCACGCGCGGGTGTGCTCGGTGCTGCGTAAGGCGGCCGAGGCAGGCATTGACCATGACGACGCCACCCTGGCCGCCGCCGATCTGTCCGGCCTGACCCATGAGGCGGAGCTGACCGTCGCCAAGAAGCTGGCCGAATGGCCGCGCCTGGTGGAAATCGCCGGCCGCACGAATGAGCCGCACCGCGTGGCGTTTTACCTCTATGAGCTGGCCTCGGATTTCCATTCGCTGTGGAACCGCGGCAATGACGACATGTCCCTGCGGTTCCTGCAAGAGGGCGACGCCGCCACCAGCCAGGCGAAAATCGCGCTGGCGCGGGCCGTTGCCATTGTTATTTCCGCAGGTCTTGGTATTCTGGGCGTAACTCCGGCGGAAGAGATGCGCTAAACGCACAGATCCGCCGGTGTCGCAGAGCAGACGACCATAGCAGACTGACGGGCGCGCGCGTCCCGAAGAACAGAGGCGAACATGGCGGAGATACAGGCAAACGGGGGCATCGGTGCCCCTGAGACTTCCATTGCATTCGGCACCCTGGCGAATTGGACAGGTGCGGCGGTTTCGCTGGCGCTGGTCGTTGGCGTCGGGGTTTGGGGCTATCAGCTGGCGACGCGGGACATAAGCGGCATTCCCGTTGTGCGCGCCGCCGAAGGCCCAATGCGGATCCAACCCGAAGAACCGGGCGGGGCCGCCGCTGTCAATCAGGGGCTGGCCGTGAATATGGTGGCCGCCCAAGGCAGCGCCGAGCCCCCCGCCGAGCGCTTGATCCTGGCGCCCAAACCCGTGGATCTGACGGCCGAGGACGTCGCGCAGGGCGCATTGGGCACCGCCATGCCCGCGGCCACCACGCAGCCCGCTCAGCCCGGCAACATGTCGGTCGAGGATCTGGTTGCCAGCCTGACCAAAGACGCCGCGCCTCTGGAGCAGATCGAGCCTGTCGCGCTCAAAGCGCCCGATGCCGCACCCGATGCCGCGCCCCCCGCGACGTCCGAGGTCATTGGCGGTCTGGGGCGGTCTTTGCGTCCGCATTCCCGGCCTAAGGGGCTGAACACGGTGGCGGCTCCGGCTGCGATTTCGACGGCTGGGTCGCTGGATGTCGCCGCCGCCAGCATTCCCGCAGGCACCCGTCTGGCGCAGCTGGGCGCCTATGAAAACGCCGCCATCGCCCGCAAGGAATGGGACCGTCTGTTCGCGCGTTTCGGGGACTATATGGAAGACAAAAAGCGCGTGATCCAAAAGGCCGAAAGCGGCGGGCGTACCTTCTATCGCCTGCGCGCGCATGGCTTTGGCGACATCAACGATGCGCGGCGGTTCTGCTCGGCTCTGGTGGCCGAAAAAGCCGAGTGTATCCCGGTGACAACCCGGTGAGCGGCGCAACCATACTGGACCCGCTGGGTCTGCGCCTGAGCGCCGAGGAAAAGGCGTTTTTCCGCGATACGGACCCGTTTGGTTTCATCCTGTTTGCGCGCAATCTGGACAGTCCCGATCAGATCCGCGCCCTATGCGGCGATCTGCGCGAGGCCGTGGGCCGCGCCGCTCCGATCACCATCGACCAAGAGGGCGGACGGGTGCAGCGCCTGCGCGCTCCGGACTGGACCGAATGGTTGCCTCCGCTTGAGCACGCCACCCGCGCCGGGGGCAATGCGGCGCAGGCGATGTACCTGCGCTACCGGATTATTGCGCATGAATTACAACAGCTTGGCATAGACAGCAATTGCGCGCCGTTGGTGGATGTGGCGCAGGACAGCACGCATCCTTTTCTGAAAAACCGCTGCTATGGGACCGACGCCCAAAGCGTGGCAGACCTGGGCCGTGCGGTGGCGGATGGTCTGCTGGATGGCGGCGTTCTGCCGGTTCTGAAACATATCCCCGGCCATGGGCGCGCGGTGGCCGACAGCCATCTGGAGCTGCCGCATGTGGATGCCGATCCCGCCGAACTGAGCCGTATTGATTTCGCCCCCTTCAAGGCGCTGAACGATCTGCCAATGGGGATGACGGCGCATCTGGTCTATACACAGATCGACCCGCAACCGGCGACGATTTCAGCCAAAATGATGGGGCTGATCCGCGACCAGATCGGCTTTGACGGGCTGATCATGACGGATGACATCTCGATGAAGGCGCTGAGTGGCGATCTGGGCTCGCTTAGCGCGGCCGCGCGCGCGGCGGGTTGCGATGTGGTGCTGCATTGCAACGGGTCGCTGGACGAAAAGCGTCAGGTGGCCGAGGCCGCAGGCCCCCTGGATGCCGCAGGCCAGCGCCGCGCCGCCGCCGCCATTGCCACGCGAAAAACGCCCGCCGAGGTTGACATTCCAGCCCTGCGAGCCAAGCTGGACGCCTTATTGAACGGATAGGGCGCGCATGTCCCAGGAATTTGCAGATCAGACCGTCGCCGAACGGCTGGCCGCCGAGGCCCTGATCATTGATGTCGATGGCTATGAGGGCCCGCTGGATCTGCTGCTGACGCTTAGCCGCACGCAGAAGGTGGATTTGCGCAAAATCTCGATCCTGCATCTGGCGCAGCAATATCTGGATTTCGTTGAGCGCGCCAAACAGCTGCGGATCGAACTGGCTGCCGATTATCTGGTGATGGCGGCCTGGCTGGCGTTCCTGAAATCCCGCCTGCTGCTGCCGCCCGACCCAACCGAAGAGGGCCCCTCGGGCGAAGAACTGGCCGCGCATCTGGCCTTTCAGCTGGAGCGGCTTCAGGCAATGCGCGAGGCCGCCGCGCGGCTGATGGCGCGCGATCAGAAGGGCCGGGATTTCTTTGTGCGCGGCATCCCCGAGAACATCTCTCGTGTGAAGCGCGTCACTTATACCGCGACGCTGCTGGATCTGATGCAGGGCTATGCGCGGATCAGGACGCGCGATGAATTCCGCCCCTTCGTGATGGACCGCGAGTCGGTCTTCACCATGGAGCAGGCGCTGGACAGGCTGCGCGGGATGATCGGCTTTGCCGGTAGCTGGACCGATCTGAGCAGCTATCTGCCCCCCGGATGGGAGGATGACCCGGTGAAGCGGCGCTCGGCCACGGCAGCGACTTTTGCCGCCTCGCTGGAACTGGTCAAGGAAGGCAAGGCCGAGATTCGCCAGACGGAAACCTTTGCGCCCATTCATCTTCGCAGACGGGAGGGCCGTGATGGCTGAGGACATCGGAACCGAAGAAAGCCTGTTCGAAGCCCCTCCGATGGCCGAACAGGAACGCATGGTCGAAGCGATCCTGTTTGCCTCGGCTCAGCCGGTCAGCGTGCGTGAACTGGAATCGCGGATGCCGCATGGCTGCGATGCCGCCCAGGCGCTGGACCATCTGCGCCGCCGCTACGAGGGCAGGGGCGTGAATGTGATCAAAGTGGCCGAGGCCTGGGCTATCCGCACCGCGCCCGATCTGGGTTTCCTGATGCAGAAGGAAACGGTTGAGACCCGCAAGCTTAGCCGCGCCGCAATCGAAACCCTGGCGATCATCGCCTATCACCAGCCCGTCACACGCGCTGAGATCGAGGAAATCCGCGGCGTGTCCGTGTCACGCGGGACGATTGATCAGTTGCTGGAAATGGAGTGGATTCGCTTCGGCCGCCGCCGCATGACGCCGGGCCGTCCGGTGACTTTCGTTGTGACGCAAGAGTTTCTGGATCATTTTGGCCTGGAGAACGCCCGCGATCTGCCGGGCCTGAAAGAGCTGCGCTCGGCCGGGTTGCTGGACAGCCGTCCGCCCCCCGAAATCCCAGACCCCGAGGACACAGATGACGACGATCAGACCGAACTGTTCGACGACAATTAACGCGGCCGCCCTGAAAACGGCACAATCGCGCATTATATCAGCCTCAGGCAACCCGGAGGCAGAGCGATGAATGCCAATCAACTGATCAATATGATCGTCCGTCTGTTCGTGCGCAAAGCGGTGAACAAGGGCATGAATGCAGGGATCAACCGTATGGCGGGCGGCCCGAAGCGCGGCCAGCCAACCCCCGCCGCCAAACAGGCGCGGCGCGCGATGAAGGTCACTCGGCGGCTGAATAAGTTTTGAGCCGCTGAGGCCAGTAGGCCTCGACGGCGGCGATGGCGGCAAACAGCGCCGAGAAAGCCAGGCACAGGGCCAATCCGCCGTATTCATAGGGCAGGCGATACAGGATCGCGCCGCTCATGACTGTCAGGTAGGTCACGGCCGAGTTAAGCCCCATGATGGCGCCGCGCTGTGCCGGGTCCAGGCTGGTCAGCCGGTCCACCACCAGATTCAGCGCGAAATGCTGGAACACCCCCCAGACCACGCTGATCGGCAGTAACAGGGCAAAGCTCATCGAGAGGTGATCCATCAGCAGATAGGTCACGCTGAGCCCGCTGAACGCGAAAAGCCCCAACCGGCGCAGCGTCATCATCTCAAGGTAGCGGTTAAAGGCGACGGCCAGCGCGAATCCAAGACCGTACAGCAACGTGATCACCCCGGTGGCGCTGGTTGAAAGCTGCATGTTTTCAACGACATGCGCGCCCATAAAAATATAGGCACCATTGAAGGCCAGCATCAGCATGGCATTCGAAAACAGGCCTCGGACAATGCCGGGCACCCGCAGCGCGGTAAAGGGCGAGGTGGGGCGGCTTGACAGTTTTTCGGCCCGCATGTCGCACAGGCGCAGGCACAGCCAGATCACGATCGTCAGCCCGGCCATCAGCCCATACACCGCCCGCCAGCCCAGCTGATCGGCGATCACCGCAGACAGGGTGACGCCCCCGATCAAAGACAGGGTCCACCCCGTCAGAACGCGGCTGATCGTCTTTTTCTCTTGTCCGGTGGGGGCTACCTGCGCGGCCAGGGAATAGATCGAGGGCAGGGCCACACCCGCGCACAGCCCGGCCAGCGCCTGCCCAAGCATCAGCACATAGCCATTGGGGGCCAGGGCCGACAGCACCAGCGCCAGAATCAAAAGCAGGCTGGCATTGCGCAACACCCGATCCGAGCCCACAACATCCGCGCGCGGCGCAAGCAGCAGCGCAGATAACGCTGTCCCGGCCCCATAAGCGGCAGCGGCGCGTAGAATTGTGGCTACTTCGGTTGTCAGATCGGCCGCAACCGCCGGTGCGATTGGTGGCAAAACAAGCGAATTGGCTCCGATAACCCCGATAGCAGCCGTCAGCAGAGGAACTGGGCGGCTAAAAACTCTCATAAGTAGAGATTAGCGCGTTTTCATATCGTCTGGTCAAGCCTTAACCAAGCGATCAAGAAATTGACCTTACGTAGACGTCAACTTTTTCAGGCAAATCCAGAAATAGGCGGGAATGAGCGCGCCTTAGCCGGCAACACCGCGCAGCAGACGCTTGCGTGCGGGGGGAATCGCATTGATCTCTAGCCCGGTGAACACATGCAGCGTATTCATATGACGATCGACAACCGCATGATCGCTGACCCACCCGCCCATCAGCAGATAGGTGCGCAGCAGGGGCGGCATCCGCAGCATGGCTTGTTTCGCATCCGGTTCGCGCCGTAATTTCTGAGCGAATTTAAATACTTGCGGGGCCTTTACGCGTGGCAGCCAGCGCCGCGGGGCCAGGTGCCTTTGCTTTAGCACTGCGAAGGCATCCAGGTATTCGGCCGCATCCGTGCCATGAAACGAGGAGCAGCCAAACAGCATTTCGATCTGATTCTCGTCCACATAGCGGGTCAGCGCCCCCCAGGCGACGCGCAGGATGTCCGGGTCTTTGATCTCTGGATCGATACAGAAGCGGCCCATTTCAACCATCGGACCGGGAAAATGCGCCAGGGCGGACAGCTCGTAGAACTGGGCGGAATAGCTGCGGCCGATCTGATCGCCGCCGGGCAGGGGCAGCACACGAAAGCAGCAGACCAGACGGCCACTGCGCTGATCTTCCACCAGAAAGTGTGTGCAGATCGCATCGAATGCGTCCACATCCAGCCCCTCAGAGCCGTGAAAGGCGCGGTGGCGCAGGCGCTGCGCGGCGCTGATCTGCTCGGGGGTTTCGGCAAGCCGCGTCAGATAGCGACCTTTCTTGAGTGACAGCATCCCACAATCTCCGCGCCGGGTGAGGCGAACTCTCGTTTCGCCCCGCCTAGCATATAAGATGTATCAAAGCTGTGACGAGCCTTACTCGACAAAATCAGAGGCGGTGAAGCGTCCCAGATTGCCCAGCAGCTGCCGCAAGAAGCTCTTGTTGGCGACGCTGGAGCTGGTCACGCGGCGCGACAGGGGCACGACATTGCCGTCCTCCAGGCCGAAACGCTCGATATTGGCCACAACGCCGCGGGTGTCAAAGGTGATGGCCAGAACCTCGCGCTCGATCACCTTGGGCTCGAACATGCCGAAATGGCGCACGCGGCTGTAGACGTAGTAATAGCCGCTGTCATCCAGAATTCCCCCGGTCGAAGGGGTGCCCACGGATTCGGCCACGCTGTCACGGGTATCAACCCCGACCACGATATTGGCCAGGTCTTCCTCTAGCGGGACATAGCCATGGTTGCGGTATTGCGTGCTGCACCCGGCGGCGATCAGCAAAACGCCTGCCGCGATCGTGGTTTTCAGTTTCGAACCCATGCCTGACATGCTGCCCCCTTGGTGGTGCCCTCTTGTCTTGGCACCTCGTGCCTTTTAATCCGATTATAGAAGGAATGCCCCCGGTTCAAGCAAAGGACGACTGGCCACCGATGACAAATGCCTCAACCCAAGCGCTGCGGGTCTCTGATCTGTCGCAAACGCGCCCCACGCGCTTTACCCTGATCCCCGAAGAGCCGGCGCTGCATGGAATCGCTCGGGAATTGGATCTCAAGGCGCTGCGCAAGCTGCGTTTCACGGGCCAGATCGTGGCCGAGGGCAAACGCGACTGGCGGCTAGAGGGGCATCTGGGGGCCACGGTGGTGCAGCCCTGTGTCGTCACGCTGGCGCCGGTGACCACCCGGATCGAGGAAAAGGTGCTTCGGCGGTTTTTGGCTCAGATGCCCGATCTGGCCGAGGATGACGAAGAAATCGAAATGGCCGAGGACGACTCGATCGAACCGTTGGGCAGCGTGATTGACCCCGAAGCGGTGATGATCGAGGCCCTGGCCCTGGCGCTGCCTTTGTATCCGCGGGCCGATGGGGCCGAAATCGGCGCGGCCACCTATACCGAACCGGGCAAAGAGGCGCTGAAAGACGAAGATCTGAAGCCATTTGCCGGTTTGGCCGCCCTGCGGGATAAATTGGCGGGAAATGAGGGCTCGGATGGGTAAAAAACCCTTGCGACTTTTGGAAATGACAGTATTTTCCGCCCCTCATCCGAATTTTGGGTTGGACATGTCGGCTTTGACCGAATATGAGCCACGCACCCACGTGAAACCGGGCGACACGCCCACAGCAAATTGAGATTGTGACATGGCTGTCCAACAGAACAAAGTAAGCAAGTCGCGCCGCAACAACCGCCGCGCACATGACGCGCTGGTTGCGGCAAACCCGAACGAGTGCTCCAACTGCGGTGAGCTGAAGCGCCCGCACCACGTCTGCCCGTCCTGCGGCCACTATGCAGACCGCGAAGTCGTCGCGATGGCCGACGAAGTCGAACTGGACGAAGACGCAGCATAAACCTATTGGGGACCGGCGTCCGCATGTCCGTTCAGAACGATCAGGCCAAAGCGGGTGCCGGGCGCACCATTATCTCTGTCGATGCTATGGGCGGAGACCGGGGACCGGCGGCTGTTGTCGCCGGTATTTCTGATTCCGCCGCCGCGAATCCGGATATCGGGTTCATTCTGCACGGCCCCAGGGACGAGCTGGAAAAGCTGGTTGCCAAGCGCAAACCGCTGGAGGGCCGGGTCGAGATTCGCGACGCGCAGGATGTCGTCACCATGGAGGACAAGCCCTCGCAGGTGATGCGGCACGGTAAGCAGACCTCGATGTGGTCGGCGCTGAATGCGGTGCGCGAAGGCCAGGCCGATGTCTGCGTCTCCTGCGGCAATACCGGCGCGCTGATGGCGCTTAGCATGATCCGTCTGCGCAAATTGCCTGGGGTCAGCCGTCCGGCGATTGCGATTCTGTGGCCCTCGCGCAATCCTCAGGGATTTAACGTGATGCTGGATGTGGGGGCCGATATCCGCGCCGATGCACAGGATCTGCTGCAATACGCGCTGATGGGGGCCTCTTATGCGCGCAACGGCCTGGCGCTGGAACGCCCGCGCGTCGGCCTGCTGAACGTCGGCACCGAGGAACACAAGGGCCGCGCCGAACTGAAAGCCGCGCATGAATTGATGCGCCAGGCCGCGCCCTCGGCGAATTTCGAATTTGTCGGATTTGTCGAAGGCGGCGATATTCCGGGCGATACCTGCGATGTTATCGTCACCGACGGGTTTACCGGCAATGTGGCGTTGAAAACCGGCGAGGGCACGGCCAGCCTGATCAGCGACCTGATGAAAGAGGCCTTCATGCACTCGCCCCTGTCCAAGCTGGCGGCGCTTCTGGCCTATACGTCGCTGCGCCGACTGCGCAAACGCATGGATCCGCGCCGGGTGAATGGCGGGGTTTTCCTGGGGCTGAACGGCACGGTGGTGAAATCGCATGGCTCGGCCGATGCGACGGGGGTTTCGGCTGCGGTAAAGCTGGCTTTTCAACTTTCTCAGTCCGGGTTTTCCCAGAAACTGGCGGCACGGGTTGCATCCGCCACCGCACAGGCTAAGAATGCCGGAACTGACCAAGCGGAAAGCAGCGAATAAACATGACTAAACGCGCCGTTGTGCAGGGCGTTGGCCACTACCTGCCGGAAAAAGTGGTTCCGAACAGCGAGTTCGAGAAAACTCTGGATACCAGTGACGAATGGATTCGCGCCCGATCGGGGATCGAACGCCGGCATTTCGCCGCTGACGGAGAGATGACCTCGGATCTGGCGGTCAAGGCCGCCCAGGCGGCCTTGGACGATGCGGGGTTGCAGGCCGACGATATAGATGCGGTGGTTGTGGCCACGTCCACGCCGGATCTGACCTTTCCATCCGTGGCCACGATGGTGCAGTCGAAACTGGGCATGACGCGCGGTTTTGGCTTTGACGTGCAGGCCGTGTGCGCGGGCTTTATTTTCGCGCTGGCCAATGCCAATGCGCTGATTCTGGCCGGGCAGGCGGACCGTGTACTGGTGATTGGCGCCGAGACGTTTTCCCGCATCATGGACTGGACCGACCGCGCCACCTGCGTGCTGTTCGGCGATGGCGCCGGGGCGCTGGTTCTGGAGGCCCAAGAGGGCACCGGAGACAAATCCGACCGCGGTGTGCTGGCCACCGATCTGAACTCGGACGGACGCTACCGCGAGATGCTCTATGTGGATGGCGGCGTGTCCAGCACGGGCACGGCAGGTAAGCTGCGGATGCAGGGCAATCCGCTGTTCCGTCAGGCGGTCGAGAAACTGACCTCGACGGCGCATAAGGCCCTGGAGAAGGCCGGTTTTTCCGAATCCGAGGTGGATTGGATCGTCCCGCACCAGGCCAATATCCGCATCATTCAGGGCACCGCCAAGAAAATGGGCCTGCCGATGGAGCAGGTCGTGGTCACGGTGCAGGATCACGGCAATACCTCGGCGGCCTCGATTCCGCTGGCCATGTCGGTGGGGCGCGAACGCGGACAGATCAAACCGGGCGATCTGCTGGTCGCCGAGGCGATTGGCGGCGGTCTGGCCTGGGGCTCGGTCGTGCTGCGCTGGTAGGGCGGAACCCGCTGAAATTGTGCCGCGCAAGCCATTGATATTGACTCGGAAAATCCCATCGCCCATGGTGTTCAAAACAAGGGGACGGATATGAGTGAAAAGACTCTGACGCGCATGGATCTGAGTGATGCAATCTTTCGTGAGGTCGGCCTGTCACGGAACGACGCCAGTCAGCTGGTCGAAAGCGTGCTGCTGCATATGTCGGATGCTTTGGTGGATGGCGAACAAGTCAAGATTTCGTCGTTCGGGACATTCTCTGTTCGCGAGAAGGCCGCCCGCGTTGGTCGCAACCCCAAGACCGGCGAAGAAGTTCCCATCAATCCGCGCCGTGTGCTGACCTTCCGTCCGTCGCATCTGATGAAAGAGCGGGTCGCCGCCGGAAACAAGGCCTGATAGCTGGGGGGCGGTAGCATGTCCAAATCCCCCGACGCTTTTCGCACCATCAGCGAAGTTGCGGATTGGCTGGATCGCCCGGCCCATGTTCTGCGGTTTTGGGAAAGCAAGTTCACCCAGGTCCGCCCGATCAAACGGGCCGGAGGCCGGCGGTATTTTCGCCCGCAGGACATGCTGCTGCTGGGGGGCATAAAGAAGCTGCTGCACGACGATGGGCTGACCATCAAAGGTGTGCAGAAAATCCTGCGTGAACAAGGGGTTGAGCATGTGTCCGGGTTGTCTCAGCCGTTGGATGAACATGCCGAAACAGGCGAGTTGGTCCCATCGCCCGAAAAGGTTGCCGCGCTGAAGGTGCAGACCGAACCACAAGAGCCGGACTCGGCCACTTTGCTGCACTTCCCCGGCGGGGCCGAGGCCGAGACCGACCTGACCGGCGCCCCTTATGAGCAGACCGAGGAAGAGCTGGCGCCCCTTGCGGATTCGACACCCGAAGAGGAGGCCAGCGCGCCGGAAACGCCGGTTTCGGATCTGCCAGAGGACACGCCCTCGGCCGAAGACGCCACGCCGTCGTTCTTTTCTATGTTCGACGGGGACAGCGGCGAAGCGCCCGCCGAACCGCAGATCGAAGAGCAAGCGGTAGAAGAAACGGCTGAGCAGACAGCGCAGGCCTGCGGCGAAGAGCCTGAGCTTTCGGACACATCTCCCCCCGCAGCCATGCCCGCCGTGGTGGATGTGCCGGTTGACGCCGACTCGCAGGCGGGGGCGGGGATTCTGACGCGGCTGATGCAGGCGAAATCCGCCGGGCTGACCGCCGAGCCCGCGCTTTTGCAGGAACTGCGCGGGCAGATCAGGGCTCTGACAGGGCGGCTGACACAGAACTGATCTTTGGGGCGAAAAAAACGTCGAAACGCTCTTGCCCCCACCCGGAAAATCAGTAAGAAGAGCAAACCGTCGGGCTATAGCGCAGCCTGGTAGCGCGTCCGTCTGGGGGACGGAAGGTCGCAGGTTCGAGTCCTGCTAGCCCGACCATTTTCCCTCTGCAATACGATGGTGTTTGCCCCTGATTTTGGGGCAATGGCAGGGTTTTGTTCCGTTGCGGCAAAACCGTCCGTCCGGTCGATTTATCTGTCGATCCGGCTTGACTTCCCCGCAGGCTCAGCGAAGCTATCCCCAGAGCCTAAGGGCATATCCAACGGGAATGGGAGGGAAGAATGGCCAAGAGTTTAGACGATTTTATCCTGCAAAATCTGCTGGTTAAGATGGATGATGACGGTATCACCACCGTGACGCTGAACCGCGCTTCGAAACGCAACGCCCTGAATGCCGAGACGGTCGAAGAGCTGATCGAGGTGTTCTCGAATCTGCCGCGCATGGGCGCGCGTGCCGTGGTTCTGCGGGCCGAGGGCACGCATTTCTGTGCCGGTCTGGATCTGGTCGAACACCATCAGGAAGACCGCCGACCCGAGGCTTTCATGCACCTGTGCCTGCGCTGGCACGAGGCATTCAACAAGATGGAATATGGCGGGGTGCCGATCATCGCGGCGCTGAAGGGCGCGGTTGTGGGGGGCGGGTTGGAGCTGGCCAGCTCGGCTCATATTCGCGTCGCTGATCAGTCCACCTATTTCGCTCTGCCCGAAGGCCAGCGTGGCCTGTTCACCGGCGGGGGCGCCACAATTCGCGTGGCAGATCTGGTCGGGAAGGCGCGGATGATCGACATGATGCTGACGGGCCGCGTCTACAAACAGGACGAGGCCATCCAGGTCGGTCTGGCGCAATATCTGGTCGAGGATTCCGAGGCCAAAGCCTATGAAATCGCCCGCGCCGCCGCCACGAACCCGCCGCTGTCCAATTTCGCGATCTGCTCGGCGATCAGCCATATGCAGAACATGTCGGCGCTGGATGCGGCCTATGCCGAATCCGTGGTGGCCGGGATTGTGAACACGCAGCCGGCCTCGCGCGGGCGGCTTGAGGCCTTTGCCAACAAAACCGCGGCCCGCGTGCGCCCGGAGTGACGCAATATCGGGGAAAGGCTGACTTCTCAGCCTTTTCCTGCCCTTTCGGACGCGCTAAGACGGGTGAACTCAGAGGAGATCGCGATGACAGGCGTCCTGCCCAGCCAACAGCTGAAAACCATGATTGCGCAAGGTCAGATTACCGCGGAACCGGCGGTGATTGATGCGCAGATTCAGCCCGCCAGCCTGGATTTGCGCCTGGGTGTGCGGGCCTGGCGCGTGCGTGCGTCTTTTCTGGCCGGGCAGGGGCGCACCGTGGCCCAGCGGCTGAGCGAATTCGAGATGCACCAGATTGATCTGACCCACGGCGCGGTGCTGGAAAAGGGCTGCGTTTACGTCGTTGAGCTGATGGAGGGTCTGGCCCTGCCTCAGGGTGTGCAGGCTGTCGCCAACGCCAAAAGCTCGACCGGGCGGCTGGATCTGCTGACCCGCACGATCACCGATGGCGGGGAAGAGTTCGACCGTATTCAGCCGGGCTATGCCGGGCCGCTCTATGCCGAGATCTGCCCGCGGTCGTTTTCCGTTCTGGTGCGTCCGGGGATGCGGCTGAATCAGATCCGGTTCCGCTCGGGTCAGGCGGTGCTCAGCGATGACGCGCTGCGCGCGCTTCATGCTGAGGCCCCGCTGGTGGATGGTGAGGCCGTGATCGACGAGGGGCTGGGATTTTCCGTGGATCTGTGCCCGGCGCAGGGCGATCTGGTGGGCTATCGCGCCAAGCCTCATACCGGCGTGATTGATCTGGACCGGATCGGCGAATATGACCCGGCCGAGTTCTGGGAGGAAATCCGCACCAAATCCGGTCAGATCATTCTGGACCCCGGCGCGTTCTACATCCTGGTCAGCCGCGAGGCGGTGCATATCCCGCCCGCCTATGCTGCGGAAATGGCGCCCTATCTGGCAATGGTGGGGGAATTCCGGGTGCATTATGCGGGCTTCTTTGATCCTGGGTTCGGCAATGCGGATGCGGGCGGGGCCGGCTCGCGCGGGGTGCTGGAGGTGCGCTGTCACGAGGCGCCCTTTGTGCTGGAGCATGGGCAGGTCGTGGGCCGTCTGGTCTATGAACGCATGGCCGAGGTGCCCGATCAGCTTTATGGCGCGGGGATTGCGTCGAATTATCAGGGTCAGGGGCTGAAGCTGTCCAAGCATTTCCGGATGTGACTTGACGCCACTGAGCTGCGTGGTTAGCTGCGCGCCATGGCACGTGCACCTCTTTTACAGCTGACCGATATTTCGCTGACCTTTGGCGGCGATCCTGTGTTTCATGACCTGTCTTTGGTGGTTCAGCCGGGCGACCGGGTGGCGCTGGTGGGGCGCAATGGTTCGGGCAAATCCACATTGATGAAGGTGATGGCCGGACTGGTCGAGCCGGACCACGGAACGCGTATCATCCCGCCTGGAATCAGCGTTGGCTATATGGAGCAAGATCCTGATATGTCAGGATTTTCCACGTTGGGGGACTATGCCGCCAGCGCGCTGGACCCATCCGAGATGTATAAGGTCGAAATGGCGGGCGAAGGGCTGAAATTCGATCCCGCGCGCGAGGTAGCAACGGCCTCGGGCGGGGAACGGCGGCGCGCGGCTTTGGCAAAACTGATGGCCGAAGCGCCTGAGCTGATGCTGCTGGACGAACCCACGAACCATCTGGATATCGAGGCCATTGCCTGGCTGGAAAATGAGCTGAAACAGACCCGCGCGGGCTATGTTCTGATCAGCCACGATCGGGCATTTTTACGTGAACTAACGCGTGCAACCCTTTGGATTGACAGGGGAATGACGCGGCGTCAGGAAAAAGGTTTCGCGGATTTCGAAGAATGGCGCGATAAAGTCTGGGAAGAGGAAGACACCCAGCGCCACAAGATGGATCGCAAGATCAAATCCGAGGCCCGCTGGGCCGTCGAAGGCATCAGTGCGCGGCGCAAGCGGAATCAGGGGCGGCTGCGGGCGCTACACGCGCTCAAGGCCGAACGCGGCGCGCAGATCAAACGGCAGGGCACCGCCGCGATGGAGCTGGCCTCGGGGCCGAAATCCGGTAAGAAGGTGTTCGAAGCGGACAGTATTACAAAGACTTACGGGGAAAAGCTTATCCTGCGAAATTTCTCGATCAAGGTCGAACGCGGGGATCGCGTGGCCTTTGTCGGGCCCAATGGCGTGGGTAAAACCACGCTGCTGAAAATGCTGATGGGCCAAGAGGTGCCCGACAGTGGTAGCGTGAAAATCGGCACGAATCTGTTGCCCGCGGTGTTCGATCAGACCCGCGCGCAGCTGGATCCGGAAATGAGCCTGTGGGACAGTCTGACGGGCGATCCGGACATGCGGGTCTCGGGGAAGGCCGATCAGGTGCTGGTGCGCGGCCAGCCCAAACATGTGGTGGGCTATCTAAAGGAATTTCTGTTTGACGAACGCCAGGCAAGAGCGGCCGTTAAGTCCTTGTCCGGTGGGGAAAAAGCGCGGCTTCTGCTGGCCAAGCTGATGGCGCGCGAAAGCAATCTGCTGGTGCTGGACGAACCGACGAACGATCTGGATGTCGAAACGCTGGACCTGCTTCAGGAACTGCTGGACAATTATGATGGCACGGTTCTTCTGGTCAGCCACGACCGGGATTTTCTGGATCGGGTCGCCACGCAGACTGTCGCGATGGAGGGGAATGGCCAGGCGATTGTCTATGCTGGCGGCTGGTCGGACTATCAGTCTCAGCGTCAGGAAAATCCTTCGGAAACTCCTGTAAAAACAAAGCACAAAGCAGATAAGTTAAAGCAAGAAAAGCCCCCTCAAACCGCTCAGGACGGGTTAAGCTTTACAGAAAAGCACCGGCTGGAGGCCCTGCCAGCGATCCTTGAGCGGCTGGAAGCGGAAATCGCCAAGCTGGAAGAGTTCCTGATGGATCCGGATCTGTTTACCAAAGAGCCGGTGAAATTCCAAAAAGCGACCGATGCGCTGGTCGAACGTCAGCAGGCTCTGGCAGCCGCCGAAGAAGAGTGGCTGGAGCTTGAGGAAAAGGCCGGGTAGGGCGCGCCCCAGTCGGACGCGCCCGGCCGTTTACTGCATCCGCAGGGCGCCGTCGATACGGATCACCTCGCCGTTCAGATAGCCGCATTCGCAGATGAAACGCGCCAGCGCGGCATATTCGCTGGGATCGCCCAGGCGCTTGGGGTTGGTCACGTCCTGAGCCAGCTGGTCGCGCACCTCTTCGGGCAGGGACATCAGCATCGGGGTCAGGAAAATCCCCGGCGCAATGGCCATCACGCGGATGCCTTCGCGTTGCAGATCGCGGGCCATGGGCAGGGTGCCGGACACGATCCCGCCCTTCGAGGCCGCATAGCCCACCTGGCCCTTTTGCCCATCAAACGCCGCAACCGAGGCGGTTGAGATGATCACGCCGCGCTGACCGTCCGGGGTGGGATCGTTCTTGGCCATTTCAGCGGCAGCCAGGCGCGCCACATTGAAGCTGCCCACCAGGTTCACGTTCAGGATGCGCTGATAATGTTCAAGACTGTGCGGGCCGTTTTTGCCCAGGGTCTTTTCGGCCGTGCCAATGCCCGCGCAATTCACCGCGGTGTTGATCTTACCCATCGCGGCAACGGCAGCGGACATGGCGTTTTGCACCGAGTCTTCGCTGGTGACGTCGGTTTCGACAAAAGTGCCGCCGATCTCAGCCGCGACCTGCGGGCCGCGCTTGGTGTCACGATCCAGCAGGGTCACTTTGGCCCCCGACGCGGCGAACAGGCGGGCGGTGGCCTCGCCCAGGCCCGAAGCGCCCCCAGTGATGACGGCGCAGGTTTCGTTCATTTGCATTTTGGTTTCCTCTCCTCTGGGAATGGTGTGATGGTGGTTTATTCGGGCCGGTGTTGCGGTTTCAGCCACCGCGCGGCCAGGGTCATTTCAACAACGGTCAGGATGATGCGAAAAATGTGGTGCATGGTGACGATCGCGGGATTGGCGTGCAGGCTGAGCGCGACCAGCGCCATTTCCGTGACGCCTCCGGGGGCGAATGAGATCAGCAGAACATCCAGCTCCAGCCCGGTCACAGGCTGTAGAATCCGCGCGCAGATCAGCCCCAGCGCCAGCATCGCGCTGACTGACAGCACGCTCAGCCCCGAGGCCCGCAGCATCGTGCGCCCCTTCAGCCCGGCAAAGCGCATCCCCAGGCTGGTGCCCACCACGACCTGAGCCAGATTGATCGCCCATTGCGGGATCGGCAGCGCGACCAGCCCGCTTACCGTTACGGCGGCAGCAGCCAGCAGGGGGCCGGTCAGCTGCGCGGCGGGCAATCGGATCGCGCGGCCGATAAACAGCCCGGCGGCGCCGATCACCAGGGCCAGGGGCAGGGTGCTCAGGTCTCCGTCCGCGCTGGCCAATGTCTGCCCCGAGGCCGAGCCCACAGGCGCGCCGTACCACAGCGACAGGCCGACCGGGACCAGCACGATCACGGCAATGATCCTCAGAAATTGCTGCATTGTCAGGATTGCGACATTCGCGCCGGCTTCTTCGCCCATGGCCAGCGATTCCATCAGCCCGCCGGGCGTTGCCGAATAGAAGGCCGTGGCCGGATCATACCTGCCCAGCCTGCGGAAAATCACATAGTTCACCCCATGCGCGGCGGCCACGAACACGATCAACAGCGCAAAAGAGGGCAGATAGCCGGGCAGCGCGCCCAGAACATCCGGGGTCACGCGCGTGCCGATCATGACGCCGATGATAATCATGAACAGGGCGCGGAATTTCATCGGGAATCGATAGTCATCCGGCAGGCGCGGCGCGGCGAACAGCGCGATCAGGCCCGACGTGACCAAAGAGCCCAGCATGAACGGAAGCGGCAGATGCAGCCCGGCCGCCACCAGCCCGCCCGCTCCGGACAGGGCGGTCAGCAAAAGAGTCAACAGGATGGTCTGTAGTGTCATTTCGGAATTCGCGAAGCTGCTGATAGCTATATTACATAACAATCGCGCTGCAACAAGAGATTCCGCCCTAGCGCGCCAGGGGATATGTGCAGGGCGCAAAGCGGATGGCCGGATTGAGAAGGCGCTTCAGGGCTTCGGAAGTGCCTTCGGGACTCGCGCTCCCGAATCTTCCAGTCTCCACTCTTGATTGGCTTTTGCGGAAACGGCCAAAATTCAGCGTATGGCGCTGATTTATAAGGATACTATTTTGATAGGAATGGAGCGGGTAGCGGGAATCGAACCCGCGCGTTCAGCTTGGGAAGCTGACAGGCTACCATTACATCATACCCGCAATGGTGGGCTGAGATATACAGCGCCCACCGCCAAGATCAAGCGCAATTATGGTGTCTTGGACGTGCGGCGCTTAGGGGGCTCGGGGATGTCGTCCTCATTGGCGGCCGAAGGTTCGGATGGCTGATGCTGATGCCCCAGCCGCGCCACCAGCCATTCTGTGTGCTCTTCGCGTTTGCGCACGGTAAAGGCGCCGAATTGCTGGACGGCCACGGCGAAAATCCCAAGGCCGACAAAGATAAACACCGTGGTGCCGATCCGCCCCATGGCCGAGGCCGGCACCATTTCCCCATACCCCACGGTCGAGAGCGTCACGACGGTAAAGAAATAGGAATCCAGCCAGCTCCAGCCCTCGACATAATGAAAGAAGACCGTGCCCCCCAGCACCACCAGAGCCAGCGTGACCAGCAGGGTTATGATCTTCAACAGGCTTGTCATGCGTCGGCGGTGCGCTGCGCGATGATGTCATCCATGACCCTAAGCCACAGATCTGTCGGTTGCGCGCCAGGCACGGCGTGCTGTGAGGCCACGATAAACGTGGGCACGGAGTTCACCCCCATTTCACGCGCGGCGGTGTCCTTGTCGCGGATCGCCTGTTCGTCCTCTTGGGTGGCCAGAAGCCGCAAGATCACGCTGGCATCCATGCCGCAGCCATCGGCGATATCGGCCAGGATGTCGCGATCGCCGATATCCAGACCCTCGACGAAATAGGCCTTGAACAGGGACGAGATAACCGCCGTCTGCCGCCCCTCAATGCCGGCCCATAGGATCAGCCGATGCGCATCCAGCGTGTTGGGCGTGCGCTGCATGGCCTCGAAGTTGATGTCCAGCCCGGCGGTTTTGGCGTGTTCCACAACCGGGGCATAGGCCTGCACCGCGCCATCCTTGCCGCCGAATTTGGCCTCTAGATAGGTGCGGCGATCCATGCCTTCGCGGGGCATGTCCGGGTTCAGCTGAAAGGGGTGCCATTCGATCACAAAGGGATGATCCGGGCGCTGCTCTAACGCGCGATCCAGGTTGGTTTTGCCGATATAGCACCACGGGCAGATCGGATCGGACAGAATATCAAGCTTGACCATCGGGGTCTCCTTTTGGGTCCCGTATTGGTAAAGCCTGTTGGCGGTAAGGAAAACCCCCAAGCCCGTCACATTGCAGTTAAATCCCGTTAAACAAGGGCTTTAGCGCTCGGCGGGATAGTTTGCCGTTCGGGTTTGTGGGCATTTCTGTCAGGCGCACCCAGGCGCGGGGCTGTTTGTACCGGGCCAGCCGTTCGGCGGCATAGCGGGTCAGATCTGCGGCCGGAATCTCGGTATCCGCGCGGTAGAAGGCGACGATGATGCGCGTGTCTTCTTTGATCTCGACATCGGTCACGCCGATTTCCTGAATGGCGGGATGGGGCAGCAGCGCGGCCTCGATTTCCAGCGGAGAGACGCGATAGCCGCCGGCGTTCATCATGTCATCGACGCGCCCATGCAGCACAATATCGCCCTGCGGAGTCATCTCGGCGTGATCGCCGGTCATGAACCAGTCCCCCTGGAATTTCTGTGCGGTTTCATCGGGGGCACCGAAATAGCCCAGCATCAACCCCGGATCGCTGCGGTGCACGCAAATAATGCCGTCTTTTCCAGTGCCTACGGGGCCTTCTTCATCTATGATGGAAACTTTTCGCCCGATCTGAGGGCGGCCCAGACTGCCAGCAATCGCCGGCGCATCGGGGCTGCTGGAAATGAAGGTCGAGCATTCGGACAGCCCATAGGCCTCATAGATTTTCTTGCCGCCTGTGGCCTCGGCCCAGTGGGTGCGGATGGTATCCGACAGCTTTTCCCCGGCGGCCAGACCGTGCCGCAGCTTGGGAAGGTTAATCTTCGTGTGATGGATTAGGATTTTCCGGTAAACACCCGGAACTGCGGCAAAAAGACTGGCGTCATGGCGGTGCAATAGCAGCGGCAGAGCCTCGATCTGGACGCCCTGAGCAGGGATCAGTGCGGTGGCGCCGACGCTCCAGGGATCCATCAGGCCGGTGCCCAGGGTGAAGCTCCAGTTAAAGGCGCCGGCGTGCAGCAGCCGGTCCTGCGCACTTAGCCCATACCAGTCCCGGTGCATCATCTGCCGCGCCCAGATCGCACGATGGGCGTGCATCACCGCCCGCGGCACGCCCGAGGTGCCCGAGGTATAGATGATATAGGCCAGCCGCTCGGGATCCCCCATGTGATAGGCGGCGGGGGGCAGATCGTGCATGGCCGTCAGCTGCGCAATATCCAGAACGGGGATGTCCGTCTGCGGGCAGGCGATCTGCGGATCGTGCAAGACCCCGGCAGGAGAGAGCTGATCCATCATCCGCTGGACCTCGGGGGCGGTCAGCATCGAGGAGGTCGGCACCGGCACCATCCCCACCGCGATCGCGCCCAGATAGGCCAGCGGGAAGTCCACCGTATTGCCCAGCCGCATCAGCAGGATGTCCCCCGGCTGGAACCCGGCCTGCAACAGCCCCGTGCCGATCCCCAGAATGGCAGCTTTCAGGCGGCCATAGCTCCAGCGTTCGGAGCCCGAAGGCGACAGGATCGCCAGGGCGATCTTATCGGGGTCATCCTCGGCGCGGGCCAGCACATGAGCGGCCAGATTGAACGGGGTGGGGCAGGGCGCATGGCCGCCCTTATCAAAGATCGACAACATAGTGGCAGGTCTAGGCCCGGCTCTCGCCAGTTGCAAGCGCCGCGCGCGCGGCCTATGTCTGACAGCATGAGCGAAAGTGACCCCAAATCCATCATCCGCATCGCCCGTGAAAACGGAACCGAAGAGCTGGCCGAGCCGCTGAACCTGGCCACCCGCGTGCGCGAGCTGCGCAAGGGCCGGGGGATGACGCTGGAACAGGCGGCGCAGCAGGCGGGGCTGGCGCGCTCGACCCTGTCCAAGATCGAGAACGGGCAGATGTCGCCCACCTATGAGGCGCTGAAAAAGCTGGCGACGGGGCTGGAAATATCGGTGCCGCAGCTGTTTACGCCTCCGGTGCGCGAGCAGGTGAACGGGCGTATGGCGGTGACCCGCGCAGGCGAGGGCGCGGCCCATGCCACCGCAACCTATGAACACGATCTGCTGGCCAGCGCGCTGACGAAAAAGCAGATGCTGCCCTATCGCGCCCGCGTGCGCGCCCGCAGCATGGAGGAATTCGACGGCTGGGTGCGCCACGACGGCGAAGAGTTCCTGTATGTGCTGACCGGGGTGATCCGGCTATATACCGAATTTTACGAGCCCCTGGAAATGCGCCGGGGCGATAGCGCCTATTACGACGCCACCATGGGGCATAACGTGGTCTCGCTCAGCGATGAGGACGCGACGATTCTGTGGGTGACCTCGTTGGTTTAGAACCAGCCGCGCACGGTGCGGGCCCCGCCCGAAATATCCTGTCCCACCCCTTCGACGGTGGCGCATCCGGCCAGCGTTGCCATCACGGCGATAAGCATCAGTTTCTTCATTTTTCTGCCTCCTGAGACCACCAGGCATCGGGCACCCATCCGGTGCGCGCGCCGTAGATCGGTATGGTTTTGGGATAGTGCAGCGCCTTGCTGTGGGCGATGCGGTCGGGGCCGAAGCTCCAGATCGGGATAACGTAGCGGCCTGCGGTCAGAATCCGGTCCAGCGCCCGCGCGGCCGCGATGAAATCAGTGCGGTCCTGGGCGGTCAGCATGGCGTCGATCATGGCCTCGGCGGCGGGGCTGTTCATGCCCATCAGGTTGCGCGTGCCGGGTGTGTCCACCCCGGCAGAGCCCCAGTAGAGTTTCTGCTCATTGCCCGGAGACAGCGACAGATCGCGGCGGAAATAGATCATGTCAAAGTCATATTCGCGCTCGCGTTCGGCATATTGGGCGTTGTCCACGGTCGAGAGCGTCATCTGAATGCCCAGTCGCTCCATCGCCTGGGCGTAGATGTTGAAAATCGCCTGGCCGGTGGTGTCGCCCTGGCGCAGCAGGATCTCAAAGGCAAAGCGCTGGCCCTCTGGGTTTCGCAACACGCCGTCCTGAACGGTCCAGCCGGCCTGTTGCAGCAGCTCCATTGCGCGGCGCAGATCCTTGCGGTTGCGTGGGCGGGTGTCGCCGGCGGGCAGGGTGTAGCCCTCAAGCGTGCCGGGCAGCAGGGTCTTGGCGAAAGGCGCCAGCAGATCGGCCACCTTGCCCGAGGCGGCGCCGGGTTGCAGCCCCAGTTCCGAATTCGAGAAATACGAGCCGATCCGATCCTGCCGCCCCCCCGTCAGCGTGTCGTTGATATAGGCAAAGTTGAAGGCATGGATCAGCGCCTCGCGCACGCGCCAGTCCTGAAACTGCGGGCGGCGGGTGTTCATCACATAGCCGGTCATGCCGGTGGGGCGCTGGTGCTGGATTTCCGATTGCACCACATCGCCGCGTGCAACGGCCGGAAACCCATATTCGCTGGCCCAGGATTCGGCGTTGAAATCCCGGTAGAAGCTCAGCTCTTGCGCTTTGAAGGCCTCGAACAGGACGGTGCTGTCGCCGAAAAACTCGATCCGGATTTCATCGAGATTGGCGATACCCTGACGGATCGGCAGATCCCGGCCCCAGTATTCGGGATTGCGGGTCAGGCGGACATAGCGGCCCTGTTCGTAATCGTTCACCACATAGGGCGCGCTGCCGATGGGGACATCATGAATGGTGGTGGCGGTGAAATCGCGCCCCTCCCATTGTGCTTTTTTCAGGATGGGGCGCAGGCCGGCGATCAGCGCCAGCTCGCGGTCCTCGGTGTTAAAGCTCAGCCGGACCGAGCGTGGCCCGGTCTGGGTGATGCTGGCCAGTTTGCGGTGAAATCCCCGGTAGCGGGGGTGGCCCTGGGTGCCCAGCGTTTCGAAGGACCAGATGACATCTGCCACCGTCACCGGGCTGCCATCCGAGAATCGCGCCTGGGGGCGCAGGGTGAATTCCACCCAGGATCTGTCCTCGGGGGTTTCGACCGATTCGGCCAAAAGACCGTATAGGGTGAATGGTTCATCCAAATTTCGCGCCATAAGGGATTCATGCGTGAGGAATCGCAACTGCCAGGGCACCGTTCCCTTCCGTATGAAAGGGTTCAGCGAATCGAATCCGCCGGTATTGCCCTCGACCAGGCGGCCTCCGGTGGGGGCCTGAGGGTTCACATAAGGCAGGGACACAAAATCTGGGGGCAGAGCAGGCTGACCATACATCGCAATACCATGGCTGGGATCGGCCAGCGCCCCCGAGGCCAAGAAAACAAGCGCCAAACTGGTGCGAATGGGGCGCGCGCATCGGAAAAATAGTGATCTCATTTTGGGGACAATCCTGCTCTGCCCTTTGTTTCTTGGCACTTAGCGTAGCGATGATTTGAGGCCAGTTCAAACTTTTGGCTTGGAGTCGGGCAGGCAATTGCTTATAAAGAATTCACTGCTCGATAGGTTTCTTGCCTGTATGAAACCTGCCTCAATAACTTAACGCCGGCTTCGTGCCGGCGTTTTTTTTGCCTAAATGCCAGGCAGCAGGATCGGCGGCCGCGCGCCGCATACGCATTTCTACGAATACGGTTTTTTCCCCATTCGCGGCGCGGGCGTGCTATCTCGATCCTGAATGCTGCAAGTGCGAAAGATGGAGGACGCATCAACATGACTCTGACTGGAAAAACCGCCGTGATCACCGGGTCGAATTCTGGCATCGGGCTGGGCGTTGCGCGTGAATTGGCGCGGGCGGGGGCGCATGTGGTGCTGAACTCGTTCACCGACCGCGAGGAAGATCACGCGATCGCCGCCCAGATCGCCTCGGAATTCGGGGTCGAGGCGCGCTATATCAGGGCGGACATGTCCAAGGGCGACGACTGCCGCGCGCTGATCGCGCAGGCTGGCGCCTGCGATATTCTGGTGAACAACGCAGGTATTCAGCATGTCGCGCCGATTGATGAGTTCCCGGTGGAAAAATGGGACGCGATCATCGCGATCAACATGAGCTCGGCCTTTCATACCACCGCGGCCGCGCTGCCGATGATGCGCAAAGCGGGCTGGGGCCGGGTGGTCAATATCGCCAGCGCCCACGGGCTGACCGCCAGCCCGTTCAAATCGGCCTATGTGGCGGCCAAGCACGGGGTTGTGGGGCTGACAAAGGTGACCGCGCTGGAAACCGCGCGCGAGCCGATTACCTGTAATGCGATTTGTCCGGGTTATGTGTCTACCCCGCTGGTGGAGGCGCAGATCCCCGATACGATGGAGAAATACGGGATGAGCCGCGAAGAGGTGATCGAGAAGGTGCTGCTGGAGCGCCAGCCCTCGAAACAGTTTGCCAGTGTCGAGCAGCTGGGCGGGACCACGGTGTTCCTGTGCTCGGATGCGGCGCAGCAGATTACGGGAACCTCGATCAGTGTGGATGGCGGTTGGACCGCGCTGTAAGGGCACCTTAGTGAGGTTGGTCAGGGGGGCGCTGCCCCCCGCGCCTGAGGGCGCGCCCCCCGGAGTATTTAGAGAACAAAGAAAGAGGCGAGTTTCTTGGTGAAAAAGCGGATCAACCTGGCGCTACAGGGGGGCGGGGCGCATGGGGCGTTTACATGGGGTGTTCTGGACCGGCTGCTGGAAGAGGATGATATTGAGATTGCCGCGATTTCGGGGTCATCGGCTGGGGCGATGAACGGTGCGGCGTTGAAGTCGGGCTGGATTGAAGGGGGGGCGCAGGGGGCGCGTGACAAGCTGGACTGGCTGTGGGGGAAGCTGGGGGCGGTGCATGATATGCGCATGACGACTTGGCTGGCGGGGTTGATGCCCGATACCACCGATCTGCTGCATACGGCGCTGGAATATTCGCTGCCCTTTACCTTTGCCGATACGGTGTCGCGGATGTCTTCGCCTTATGCGTTCGGACCGTTTTACAAGAACCCGTTGCGGCCGATTGCCGAGGCCTTTGAGTATGAGAAGGTTTGTGCGCGCGCGGGGCCGTGTCTGTTTGTCGGGGCGACGAATGTGCGTACCGGGCGGATCCGGGTGTTTTCAGGCGAGGAGATGTCGGCGGATGTTCTGCTGGCCTCGACTTGTTTGCCGACGCTGTTTCAGGCGGTTGAGATCGAGGATGCGGGAACCGGGCAGACCGAGGCTTATTGGGATGGGGGGTATACGGGTAATCCGGCGCTTTTCCCGTTGTTCGACAAGGACTTGCCCGATGATATTCTGATTGTGAACATCAACCCGCTGGAGCGGCGCGATATGCCGGTGACCCCGCAGGAGATTCAGAATCGGATCAATGAGATCAGTTTTAATTCGTCCTTGTTGCGTGAATTGCGGGTGATTTCCTACGCCCAGCAGATGCGCAAGGCCTGGGACAGCAATGGCGACGGGATGAAGAATCTGAACGTGCATATGATTGCCGATGATGTGCTGATGAACGAGCTGTCTGTCTCCACGAAGCTGGTGCCCAGCCCGTTTTTGCTGATCCGGATGAAAGACGCCGGGCGCGAGGCGGCCGAGGCTTTCCTGGCGCAGCACAAGGGCGATCTGAACAAGCGTAGCAGCGTTGATCTGGAGCAGATGTTCACCTGACCGGCGCGTTCGGCGCAGTATCTGTCGGCGTTTGCGGTGGCGTGGCGGGGTTTTTGGGGTTGGGATAGACCAGCCCGGCCGAGATCACCAGTTTGGCGGCGTCCTCGACGCTCATGTCCAGCTCGATCACGTCCTCTTTGGGAAAGAACAGCAAAAAGCCCGAGGTTGGGTTCGGCGTGGTGGGGACGAAGATGCTCATGAGCGGGCTGTCGGTGCCGCCGCGGGTTGCGACCTCGCCCTTGGCCTGGGTCGAGACGAAGCCGATCGCCCAGATGCCCCTGCGCGGGTATTCGATCAGGCAGGCTTTCTCGAACGAGCGTTCTGACTGGGCGAATACGGTCTCGGCGATCTGCTTGGCCCCCGAATAGATCGAGCGGACGACAGGCAGCCGGTGCACCAGCGATTCAGCCCAGCGGATCAGGGACCGGCCCAGCAGCCCCTTGGCGACCCAGCCGATGATGATGGTGAACACGATGCCAAAGAAAATCCCGACACCGCGCAGGTTGATGCCGATATAGGGTTCGGGCTGGAACCGTTCGGGCACCAGCGGCAGCACGACGCTGTCAATCCATCCCATCAGGGTCCAGACCAGCCAGATCGTCAGGCCCACGGGTGCGATCACCACCAGACCCGTCAGAAAGCTGGAGCGCAGCCGGGCCAGCAGGCCGGGCCGGCGCAAAGGCGCGGGGTCTTCGTCAAAAGGTGTGGTCATCTGGTCCTGAATAAGCTGCGGGCTTTTGCGCTATGTAGGAGCTTTGCCCCCCTGTCACAATGGCTGGTTCAGCCCGATGGGCGGGTTTCATCCTGTTTCACCAGCTCGGCGGCAATTCTGGCGGCCAAAGCGGCATTGTTCAGCACCAGCGCGATATTCGCATTCAACGAGCGCCCGCCCGTCAGGTCGAAAATCCGGCGCAGCAGAAACGGGGTGACGTCCTTGCCGGCGATCCCCAGCTCTTGCGCATTCTGTGTGGCCTCGGCGATGATCGGGGTCAGCTCAGACGGAGGAATTTCATGCTGGGCCGGGATGGGGTTGGCGATCAGCTGCCCGCCGGGCAGGCCCAGATCGGCGCGCATCCGGTGGCTGGCGGCAATATCGGCGGCGCTGTCCATGCGCAGCGGCGCGGGCAATCCGCTGTCGGCGGACCAGAACGCAGGAAAGGCATCCTGCCCATAGGCGATCACCGGCACGCCCTGGGTTTCCAGCACCTCCAGGGTTTTGGGCAGGTCCAGAATGGCCTTGGCCCCGGCGGCCACGACGGTGACAGGGGTCTGGGCCAGTTCCGCCAGATCGGCCGAGATGTCAAAGCTCAGCTCGGCACCCTTGTGCACCCCGCCGATCCCGCCGGTGGCAAAGACACGTATCCCCGCCAGCGCGGCAGCGATCATGGTTGAGGCAACGGTGGTCGCGCCCGTGCCCTTGGTGGCCAGGCAGGCGGCCAGATCGGCCCGCGACAGTTTCGCCACGTTCTTGGCCTGGGCCAGCTCTGTCAGCTGAGGGGTGGTCAGGCCCACATGCAGCGTGCCGGTCAGCACCGCGATCGTGGCCGGCACCGCGCCCATATCGCGCACCATGTCCTCGACTGCCTGAGCGGTTTCGAAATTCTGCGGCCAGGGCATTCCGTGGGTGATGATCGTGCTTTCCAGCGCCACCACGGGACGGTTTTCATCAAGGGCCGCGGCGACCTCGGGGGACAGGATCAGGGGCAAGGTCATGCTGGGGGTTCTCCGGAAACATAGGTGGCTGCGGCGCGCAGGGCCTGCGCAAGCGCAATATCGGCGGGGTGGCCCGCGCGTTCGGCGGCGATATGCGCCGCCATGAAGGTATCGCCCGCGCCGGTCACGCGCGTGACCAGAACCTGAGGCGGGGTGGCGGTCAGAATGCCCTGCGCGCTGCCCTGGGCGGCCATATTGCCGCCATCGGTGACCAGCACGCGCTTGGCCCCGCGCGCAATCAGCCCATGCGCAGCCTGAGCGGCATCGGCAAAAGCGGTCTGGCATAGCAGCCCCGCCTCTTCCAGGTTCACATACAGAACGGCGCGCGGATGGCGCAGAAACGGCAGCAGGCGCTCGGCCTTACCGGGCGAGGCCGGGGCGACACGCAGATCGGCGCGGGCAAAGGCCGGATGCAGGGCGATTTCCTCCAGCAGGGCTTGGGTCAGGTTGCCATCCAGCGCGATCAGCCCCTCATAGGGGCGGGTTTCATCGCCCAAAGGCCCCTCGGTCAGCGGGGTCAGGATCTTGCGGCCCGCCAGCTCCAGCGAATGGGCATCGGCAATGGCCGCGACCAGCCCGTTCGCGCCCTCCACGGCCATATAGCGATCGGTCGGCAGATCCTCTGACCGATAGGCCAGATCGGTGGCCACGCCCAGGCGCTGACAGGCGGCGATCAGCTCGGCCCCTTCGGCGTCGCGGCCAATCGCCGTCAGCACCGAAGGACGCAGCCCAAAGCGCACCAGCGCCATGGCAATGTTCAGGGCCACGCCGCCGGGCAGGCGCGTGATCCGCCCCGGCACATCCGAGCCGCGCCGCATCACCGCCGGCGAGCGGCCAATCACGTCCCACAGGACCGAGCCAATGCACAATATTTCTGTCATGCCTCAGCCTTTGCCCGGAATGCGGCGATTGGCAAGCCTGCCTTTTCGTTAACCCGTTCCGAGCCGCCCTGCCGCCCCGCTGAATTCCGGTTTTCCCCGCCCATCTGCGCGCCGCAGGGCAGGGGGGTTGCGCCCTGGGCAAAACCCGTCTATACGCGCGCCATTCAAACCCGCAGGCGGGGTTGGGCCCATGAGGGAGACATCCTTATGTGTCCGCCGGTTGAAGCATCCGCTTCTCACCCCCGCTGAGGCGAAACCGGAAAAGGAAAACGACATGGCTCTTCCCGAGTTCACCATGCGCCAGCTGCTGGAAGCAGGCGTTCACTTTGGCCACCAGACCCAACGCTGGAACCCCCGTATGGGCGAGTTCATCTACGGTAGCCGCAACGGCATCCACATCATGGACCTGACCCAGACCGTTCCCATGCTGGACGCGGCTCTGAATGTTGTGCGTGACACCGTTGCCAAGGGCGGCCGCGTGCTGTTCGTCGGCACCAAGCGCCAGGCCGCAGCCCCGATCGCGGACGCTGCCGAGCGCTGCGCACAGTATTACATGAACCACCGCTGGCTGGGCGGCACCCTGACCAACTGGCAGACCGTTTCGCAGTCGATCAACCGTCTGAAAGCAATCGACGAAAAGCTGGAAGGCGGCGCCGAAGGCCTGACCAAGAAAGAGCGCCTGAACATGGAACGCGACCAGGAGAAGCTGCAAGCTTCGCTGGGCGGCATCCGTGAAATGGGCGGCGTGCCGGATCTGCTGTTCGTCATCGACGTGAAAAAAGAAGCGCTGGCCATCGCCGAAGCCAAGAAACTGGGCATTCCGGTTGTGGCCGTGGTTGACACCAACTGCTCGCCCGATGGCATCGACTACATCATCCCCGGCAACGATGACGCCGCCCGCGCCATCGCTCTGTACACCGATCTGGTGTCGCGCGCGGCCCTGGACGGCATGACCGCTCAGATGGGCGCCGCCGGCGTGGACCTGGGCGCTCTGGAAGAGACCGTCGAGGAAGCCATCGAAGGCGCCGAAGCCTAAGGCCTGGCCGTCATCAAACTGATACGGGCTGCGGGCATTGTCCGCGCCCGACACATAGATTTCAATTCGAGGAGAGCCACTATGGCGATCACTGCTGCACAGGTAAAAGAACTGCGCGAATCCACCGGCGTTGGCATGATGGACGCGAAAAAAGCCCTGGTTGAAAACGATGGCGACATGGAAGCCGCCGTTGACTGGCTGCGCACCAAAGGTCTGGCCAAAGCCGCCAAGAAAGCCGGCCGTACCGCCGCCGAGGGCCTGGTGGCCGTCGCCGTGGACGCTGGCAAGGGTGTTGCTGTCGAGGTGAACTCGGAAACCGACTTCGTTGCGAAAAACGCCGAATTCCAGGGCATGGTGAAAGACATCGCCGGCGCGGCGCTGACCGTTGCCGATGTTGACGCGCTGAAAGCGGCCGAGATCGGCGGCAAGACCGTCGAAACCATCATCACCGACAAGATCGCCACCATCGGCGAAAACATGTCGCTGCGCCGCATGGCCTCGATCGAGGCGGGCACCGTTGTCACCTATGTGCACAACGCCGCCGCGGATGGCATGGGTAAAATCGGTGTTCTGGTCGGCCTGAACGGCGGTGACGAGGCATTCGGCAAACAGGTTGCCATGCACATCGCAGCCGCGAACCCCGCCGCCCTGGGCGAAGCCGATCTGGATCCGGCCGTTGTCGAGAAGGAAAAGCAGGTTCAGATCGACATCGCACGCGAATCCGGCAAGCCCGAGAACATCATCGAAAACATGATCAAGGGCCGCATGAAGAAATTCATCGCTGAATCGACTCTGCTGGGTCAGGCGTTCGTTGTGAACCCCGATCTGACCGTCGAAGCTGCCGCCAAAGAAGCTGGCGCCGAGATCGTCGGTTTCGTCCGCATGGAAGTGGGCGAAGGCATCGAGAAGAAAGAAGAAGACTTCGCAGCCGAGGTGGCCAAAGCCGTTCAGGGCTAAGCCCAGCTGCATAAGTTCCAAAAGAACCCCAGGTCTTTGGCTTGGGGTTTTTTTATGTGGTTTAAACCGCAGGGCAGGGCGCCTAGGGCGCATAAAAAGAGGCGGCGCTGTCCAGCCACAGGACAGCACCGCCTGAATTCGACCAGCCCCTGACTAAATGGGGATGAAGCGGGCGCCGGTCTTAGTACCGACCTGTAGAGTAGAATAACCCCACAGGCCGGCGTCCGGAAAAATCCGGGGTATCGACAGAGCTCTGCAATCTCAGAGGGTATCGACCCTATGCTCCTAGGCCAAAGCCACCACTCACGGAACACGTTGAATTTGGACTTTTACGCCGGGTTAAGAAAGTATGGGATTCCCTACCTTTGGCCCTCTATCCCTTTGAGAACGCGAAAAGTATGGAATACCTTACCCTTTGGCGGGCCGGTTCGCATTGACTTGAAAAAGCCGCCGAAGCCGTTTGCCGGCTTAGACTTCCATCACGAACATCTGGTTCTGCAAAGCGGCTTTCAGAACCGCCTGCGCGGTCGTCTCAACGCTCAGGGCTTCGCGCGCAAGTCGTAGGTGTTTCTCGACCGTGGCGGGCGTCAGGCCCATCAGAATGGCGATGTCCTGCGTCGTCTTACCGTCGCCGACCCATTCCAATGCCTCGCGCTGACGCTTTGTCAGCTGCCGCGAGGGGCCCGAATAGGGCAGGGTCATGATCTTCAGATGCGCCACATTGTTGATGACCAGGATATCCTCGCCATGCTTGTGCCAGATCGCATCCACCTCGTCCTGAGACAAGCCCGACTGCGCGGTCAGCGCGATCGCACCTTTCGAACGCGGCGAGATCGATTCAAAACTGATCGAGTATCCGGCCGTCACATCCATCGTCTGGTTAAAGGCGATGACCTTGCGCTCAGCCTCGCTTAGCGCGCCTTCTTCGGTCATCTGGCCCAGGATGCTCCAGCTGCACGCGCCTTCGTTTTCCAGCACCCAGCGCACCATCGGCGCATGGGAATACAGCCCTTGGCCCATGAAAACGTCGGTATATTCGGCTTTGTGGTTCGACAGAACAACATAGTCTTCGGGGTCGCCCAAAGAGTTCCCAGACCGATAGCGCGTGAAGCCATACAGCAGCCGGTCAAACCCGTAGCTGGCCATCTTGCGTGTATGCATGTCCCAAAGCGCCTCGATGCTCTGTGTGTTGGTCAGAGCGGTCAGGTACTGAGACAGGTTCACGGCAAACTCCCTGCAAAAGGGTAAACGATGGGGACACAAGAGTGTGAATGTGTGTGGCTGAAGTTGATTTACAACGCTGCAAACCGGCTTGTCGAGAAAAGAGCGGACCGAAAAGTAAAAAAACTCAAATATGTCACACAATGGCTCATTATATTACCATAATACTGATTATGCGATTACTGGGTGCGATGCCCCAGGAAATGTATAATCCGCGCGCCTGTCTCGTAGAACTGCCCTTTTGCCCCTGTCAGGCGTTCCGAATATGCGTTGATGGGGGCAATCGGCAACGCGGCCTCGTTTTGTGTCAGCAAAGCCCTGGCGCAGCTTTCTCCGAACACAGTCCCCGGTGAAATCCCGCGTCCCGAATATCCGAACACGGCCAGCGCATTCGGGCCGATGCGCCGGATTTTGGGCACATGATCTTGGGTCATGCCGATGCGTCCGGACCAGAAATGCGCAAAGCTCTGTCCGGCAAGCTGCGGGAAAAGCCGTGCCAGCGCCCGCTGCGCCCATGCCCTATGAATGCCCAGACGATCCGGCTGCCCCATTGCGCCCAGAATGAAGCGCCCTGCCTGATCCTTTCGAAAAGACGTCATGATCAGCCCGGTGTCCCAGCAGCCCTCGTTATTTGGCAAAATCTCGGCCCCAAGCGGTTCCGGCAGTGGCCGGGTGGCCAATTGAAAGAAATGCACCGGCACAATAGGATCGGTCTTTAACCCATTGAAATCCTGATGATAAGCATTCGTGGCAATCAGCAGATTTCGGGCCGTGACCTTGCCCAGAGGCGTTTCGATCCGCCAATCACCGTCATGAAAAATCGCGTCTGCCGGACTGTGTTCGTGCAGTCGGGCGCCCGCTTGTTGCGCGGCGCGCGCCAGGCCCATCGCATAGCCAAGCGGCTGAACGGTCCCTGCCCTATGGTCTTTCAATGCTCCGTGAAACTTATTAGAACCAATGGCTTGCGCTGCGCTCTTAATGTCCAGTATCTGCACCGGAGCCTGGCGCGCCTGCTGTTGGCTGTATCGGTTTTGCAGATCCGCCAGGCCGGGCGCGGAATGCGCGCAATGCAGGGTTCCGTTCCGGACGGGCTCGCATTGGATATCAAAGCGGTCAATCAGATCAAAGACCCGCCCCGGCCCCGCAGCAAGCGCGGTATTCAGGCGCTCGCCGGCTTCTTGGCCCATTTGCGCAATAACCTGATCGGGGGGCAGCCAGAGCCCGGCATTCACCAGCCCGACATTCCGGCCCGATCCGCCATGTCCGATGGTCCGGGCCTCCAGCACAATCACGCTGGCCCCTTGGCGGGCCGCACTCAGCGCGGCCGAGCAGCCGGTGAACCCGCCTCCGATAATGGCTAGATCCACCGAGGTGTCCCCAGTATGGGGCTGGGTCTCGATCCGCTCGGCACAGGTGGCGGCCCACAGGTTTTTATTGGCTTTTTTCATAGCTTAGCGGTACCTGCGCGGCTGCGCGCCTGCAAGCCTGGGATGCGTGTCAGAGAGCGCCCTGCCCTCTGACACCTGCGCAGTGGTCAGAAAAACGCCTGTAGCCCCGTCTGAGCTCGCCCCAGAATCAGCGCGTGCACGTCATGGGCCCCCTCGTAGGTGTTTACGGTTTCCAGGTTCACCATGTGGCGGATGACGCCGAATTCCAGGCTGATTCCGTTGCCACCGTGCATGTCGCGGGCCATCCGGGCGATCTCCAGCGCCTTGCCGCAATTGTTGCGTTTGACGATGCTGATCATTTCCGGCGCCGCATCGGCCTGATCCATCAATCGGCCCACGCGCAGGCTGGCTTGCAGGCCCAGGGCGATCTCGGTCTGCATATCGGCCAGTTTTTTCTGATAGAGCTGCGTACCGGCCAGCGGTTTCTTGAACTGGTGACGGTCCAGACCGTATTGGCGCGCGGCATGCCAGCAGAACTCGGCCGCGCCCAGAACGCCCCAGCTGATGCCATAGCGCGCGCGGTTCAGGCAGCCGAACGGCCCCTTCAGCCCTTCAACATGCGGCAGCAGCGCGTCCTCGCCCACCTCGACATTTTCCAGCACGATTTCCCCGGTGATCGAGGCCCGCAGCGACATCTTTTTCTCGATCTTCGGAGCGCTCAGCCCCTTGGTGCCCTTATCCAGCACAAAGCCGCGGATCTTACCGCCATGGGCGTCGGATTTCGCCCAGACCACGAAAACATCCGCGATCGGACTGTTCGAAATCCACATTTTCGAGCCGTTCAGCACATAGCCCCCATCCGTTTTCGTGGCGCGGGTTTTCATGCCGGCCGGGTCGCTGCCCGCGTCGGGCTCGGTCAGGCCAAAGCAGCCGATCCATTCGCCGCTGGACAGTTTAGGCAGGTATTTTTTTCGTTGCTCTTCAGTGCCATAGGCATAGATCGGGTACATCACCAGCGAGCTTTGCACCGACATCATCGAGCGGTATCCGCTATCCACCCGCTCGACCTCGCGGGCGACCAGACCGTAGGACACATAGCCCGCGCCCAGCCCGCCATATTGCTCGGGGATGGTGGTGCCCAGAAGGCCCATTTCCCCCATTTCGCGGAAAATCTCGGGGTTGGTGTATTCGTTCTGAAAGGCCTCCAGCACGCGCGGTTGCAGCTTTTCGGTGCAATAGGCGGCGGCGCTGTCGCGGATCATCCGCTCGTCCTCTTGCAGTTGATCGTTCAGCTTGAACGGGTCGTCCCAGATGAAGCCGTGCAGATCGGGGGCATCCTTGGCGCGCAGGGTGGGTTTTTCGGTCATTTTTCCGTCCTGAATTTATGGAATTATGCGTTGATGTTGACAATAGAGGCTACAAGAGGCCAAAAACAGCGAGAAATCCACATAAATACATGAGTAAACCGCATATATGAGTCTGTCACGTCGCCTGCTGCCCTCGATCGCGTCCCTTAGGGCGCTTGAGGCGCTGGACCGTCTGGGGTCGGCCACGGCCGTCGCAGAAGAGCTGAACCAGACGCAAAGCGCGGTCAGCCGGCAGTTGCAATCGCTGGAAGCCTATCTGGAGGCCGATCTGATCCTGCGCGAGCGCAAACGCATGACCCTGACCCCGGCCGCGCAGGACTATGTAAAGGACGTGCGCGCCGCGCTTCAGCAGATTGCGCAGGCCAGCCTGAATCTGCGCGTAAACCCCGAGGGCGGCAGCCTGAACCTGGCGATCCTGCCCACCTTTGGGATGCGCTGGCTGGTGCCGCGATTGTCCGAATTCGCGCAGCGTCACCCTGAGGTGACAATCAACATGTCCACCCGGTTGCAGAGCGTGAACTTTTCCGCAGAACCCTTTGATGCTGCTATACAATATGGCGAAAAGGAATGGCCGGGAACCGACCGGCTGAGGCTGATGTCGGAACATGTTCTGCCGGTCTGTGCCCCCGATCTGATCGCCGGGCAGACCCTTGCCCATCCGCGCGATCTGCTGAGCTATCCGCTGCTTCAGATCCAGACCCGGCCGCAGGCCTGGGCGCAATGGCTGGGCTCTTTCGGGGTGCAGGCCCGGCAGCTGAACGGCACCACTTTCGATCAGTTTTCGACGATCATTCAGGCGGCCATTCACGGGCTGGGGATCGCGCTGTTGCCCGACTATCTGGCGCACTCGGAATTGCAGAGCGGGCGTCTGGTGCCCGCCTATGGCTCGGCCACGCGGACATTGGGCAGCTACTCTCTGGTTTGGCCAAAGGAAAAAGCCCGCAAACAGGCCCTGTGCCTGTTCCGCGATTGGCTGGCCACGCAGGCCGAAACCGAGGATGGGTTGCCGCGCTAAACTATCCCAGCGCGTACCCTGCCCCACGCACCGTGCGCAGCGGATCGGTGCCGCCAAAGCGCGTCAAGGCCTTGCGCAACCGGCCGATATGCACGTCCACGGTGCGGGTGTCGACATAGATGTCGCGCCCCCAGACCCGATCCAGCAGTTGCTCGCGGCTCCAGACCCGGCCGGGTTTTTCCATAAAGGTGGACAGCAGGCGGAATTCGGTGGGGCCCAGCTTCAGCTCGTCACCATCGCGGGTGACGCGGTGGGTTTCGGCGTCCAGAACGATGTCTTCGTATTCCAGACGTTCGCCCACGGTGGCCGGGCGCGTGCGGCGCAGTTGCGCGCGCACACGGGCCATCAGTTCGATCACGGAATAGGGTTTGACCACATAGTCATCCGCCCCGGTTTCCAGCCCGCGCACCTTGTCCACCTCTTCCGAGCGCGCCGAGAGCATCAGGATCGGGATGGTCCGCGTGTCGGTCCGCGTCTTCAGGCGGCGGCAGACCTCGATTCCGGATACATTCGGCAGCATCCAGTCCAGAACGATGATGTCGGGCGTTTCCTCGTCCACCATGATCAGGCCCTCTTCGCCGTTTTCGGCTTTGACCACGCGAAATCCCTCGGCCTCAAGGTTATAGGCCAGAACTTCGCGTTGGGCGGGCTCGTCTTCGACAACAAGAACAGTGGGTTGCGGCGTTGCAGACATGGTTCAGCGCCTTCTTAGATGTTGCCCAGTTCGGCATTGACCGAGGTGTGATCGCCTTTGGGGCGGGTGTCCTCGGGCGGTTTGCCGGTCACCAGATAGACCACCTGTTCGGCGATGGCCGTCACATGATCGCCCATGCGTTCGGTGTTCTTGGCGATGAAATGCAGGTGCATACACGAGGTGATGTTGCGCGGGTCTTCCATCATGAAGGTCAGGAATTCGCGGAACAGCGCATTATACATCTGGTCCACGTCCTGATCGCGGTGGATCACGTCCAGCGCCAGTTCCGCATCGCGGCGGATATAGGCGTCCAGCGCGTCCTTCAGCATCAGCTGGACCTCGCGGGCCATGCGGCGCAGGGCGGCGTGGCTGCCATTGATCGGAGTCATCTGCACCAGAACGCCGGTCCGCTTAGCCATGTTTTTCGCGTAATCGCCGATGCGTTCCAGGTTCCCCGAGACCTTCATCACGGTCAGGATCACCCGCAGGTCCACGGCGGTGGGCGCGCGCAGGGCGATCAGTTTGGCGCAGTTTTCGTTGATCAGCTCTTCCAGATCGTCAATCGCCCGGTCGCCCGAGCGGACACGTTCGGCCATGTCCTCGTCGCGGTCTTCCAGCGATTGGGCGGCGTCCAGAATGGCGGCTTCGACCAGCCCGCCCATTTTCATGATTTGCGTCTGGATGCCTTCCAGATCGCGGTCAAAGGCAGAGACGATATGCTTATCGGTCATGGTATCTATCCTTACCCGATCCGGCCGGTGATGTAGCTTTCGGTACGCGGATCAACGGGGTTGGTGAAAATCTGGGTGGTGTCGCCGTATTCGACCAGGTTGCCCAGATGGAAGAAGGCGGTTTTCTGGCTGACACGCGCGGCCTGCTGCATCGAGTGGGTCACGATCACAACCGAGAAATTCTCGCGCAGTTCGTCGATCAGCTCTTCGACCTGGGCGGTGGCGATCGGGTCCAGGGCCGAGCACGGCTCGTCCATCAGCAGAACCTCGGGTTCGGTGGCGACGGCGCGGGCGATGCACAGGCGCTGCTGCTGACCGCCCGACAGGCCGGTACCGGGGGAATCCAGCCGGTCCTTTACCTCGTCCCAGATGGCGCCGCGGCGCAGGGATTTTTCCACGATCTCGTCCAGCTCGGCCTTGTTGCGGGCCAGGCCATGGATGCGCGGGCCGTAAGCCACGTTATCGTAGATGGATTTGGGGAACGGGTTGGGTTTCTGGAACACCATCCCCACCTTGGCGCGCAGCTGCACCGGATCGACCTTGGGGTCGTAGATGTCTTCGCTGTCCAGCAGGATGTCGCCCTCGACCCGGCAGATGTCAATCGTGTCATTCATCCGGTTCAGGCAGCGCAGGAAGGTGGATTTGCCGCAGCCCGACGGGCCGATAAAGGCGGTGACGGTCTTGTCCAGCAGATCCACGCTGACGTCTTTGATGGCATGGGTGTCACCGTAATAGACCTGGACGTTCTTGGCGGCGATCTTGGTAGCTTTCTGGTCCACGGTTTTCTCCAGACTTGGTGCGTCGTACATTTTTACCCCCTCTCGCTTACCAGCGGCGCTCGAAGCGGCGGCGCAGGATGACGGCGATGGTGTTCATGGTGATCAGGAAAACAAGCAGGATGATGATCCCGCCCCAGGCCCGTTCGTAGAAGGCCGGGTCAGCCCGTTTTGCCCATTCGTAAATCTGTGCCGGCATGGCCGAGTTGGGCGACATCAGCCCCTCGGTGATGCCACCCGGCGCGTTCGAGGCGATAAACCCGATCATCCCGATCAGCAGCAGCGGAGCGGTTTCGCCCAGTGCCTGCGCCAGCCCGATGATGGTGCCGGTCAGAATGCCCGGCGCGGCCAGCGGCAGCACATGGTGGAACACGGCCTGCATTTTCGACGCGCCAATCCCCAGCGCCGCGTCCCGAATGGAGGGCGGCACCGATTTCAGCGCGGCGCGGGTGGAAATGATGATCGTCGGCAGGGTCATCAGCGTCAGCACCAGCCCGCCCACCAGCGGCGCCGATTGCGGCAGGTGCATATAGTTGATGAAGACCGCCAGACCCAGAATGCCGAACACGATGGACGGCACGGCCGCCAGGTTCGAGATGTTCACCTCGATGATGTCGGTGATCCAGTTTTTGGGGGCGAATTCCTCAAGATAGATCGAGGCGGCCACACCGATGGGCAGCGCCAGCGCCAGCACCACCAGCATCATGAAGAACGAGCCCGCCATGGCAACACCGATCCCTGCGGCCTCGGGGCGTTGGTCGGACGCATCCGCGCCCAGGATAAAGTCCGCATTAAAGCGTTTCTCCAGCACGCCGGCCTGTTTCAGCTGATCCACGAAATCCAGCTGCGCGGCGTTGATATTCTTATCGTTGGCGATGCTTTCACGGGTGACGCGGCCTTTCAGATAGCCATCCACACGGCTGTTGGCCAGAAAGGTAAAGGTCACGGTCTGGCCGATCTGATCGGGGTTGGCCAGCACATAGTTGCGCAGCTCGGCCGCCGCCGATTTCGACAAAAGCTTGGCCTGATCCTTGGATTTCAGATCGGTTTCGATGCCGGTTTGCGTGACCGCAGCGCCAAAGGCATTCTTGATCAGCGGAGCATAGCCAAAGGTAGTGACCTTCTTCAGATCCGCCGGATCGCGGTTGCCCTTCTTGTCCAGCTTGCTTTCCAGAAGCTCGACGTTCAGCGTGATAAACGTCTGCTGGAAGGCCCCCACGCCGTTGCCCAGAATGGTGACCATCAGCAGGATCAGCATGGCCAGGCCGACACCGATCGCGGCAATGCCGTATAGCTTGAACCGGCCCTCGGCGGCGTTGCGCTTCTTGGTGCGCGCGTCCTGCGTCAGGATCGAGGTGGTTACGTCGGTCATTCGTACTGCTCCCGGTATTTGCGCACGATATACAGCGCCAGGACGTTCAGGCCCAAAGTCAGAACAAAGAGAGTCAGACCCAGGGCAAAGGCCACAAGGGTTTCAGGGCTGGCAAAGTCTCCATCCCCGGTCAGCTGACTGACGATACGGGTGGTGATGGTGGTCATGCTTTCCAGCGGGTTGGCCGAGAATTTCGCAATCGCCCCTGCCCCCATGACCACGATCATCGTCTCGCCGATGGCGCGGCTGGCGGCCAGCAGGATGGCGCCGACGATGCCGGGCAATGCTGCGGGGATGACGACTTGGCGGATGGTCTCGGACGGGGTGGCGCCTAGGCCCAGGCTGCCATCCCGCATGGATTGCGGCACGGCGTTGATGATGTCATCGGACAGCGAGGACACAAACGGGATCAGCATGATGCCCATCACGACGCCCGCGGTCAGAACCGAGGTTGCGCCGCTCATCCAATCGACCCCCAGCAGACCGCCCTCGCCAAAGGCATTAAGCAGCAGCGGACCCACCGTCAGCAGCGCAAACAGACCGTAAACGATGGTCGGGATACCGGCCAGAATTTCGAGCAGCGGCTTGGCAAAGCTGCGCGTTTTCGGGCCGGCATATTCGGACAGGTAGATCGCGGCAAACAGCCCGATCGGCACCGCCACCAGCAGCGCAATCACCGAGATATACAGCGTGCCCCACAGCAGCGGCAGGATCGACAATTCTGAATCGCCCCGGAAATTCGGCGCCCAGGTGGTGCCAAAGAAGAAGTCGGTCCAGTCGTGCAGGCCAAAGAAGTTCACCGTCTCGAACAGCATCGACAGAACGATGCCCACGGTGGTCAGGATCGCCAGCGAGGCCGCCCCGATCAGCAGAACCATGATGGCCCCTTCAACCGCATTGCGGGCCCGGAAATCCTTGTGCGATTTCAGGATCGCATAGCCAAAGCCCAGCAGCGCCACCACCAGCACGGCGATGGTTTGCATCAGATTGCCCTGGGCAGTCATCGCGCGATATTCCTGCGCGGCGTTCAGCACCTCGGGGCGCACATCCGAGCCCAAAGCCACGCCGATCTCGCCCAGACGTCCGCGCACATCGGTCAGCCCCGCGCGCATGTTGCGGGCGTCCTCTTCTGTCATGGCGCCTTTGGCCACGGCGATGTCCAGCCCGTCCGCCACGCGGCGCACATCCGACATCATCAGATCCAGCGAAGACCCCTCGGAAACCAGATGTTCGGGGATCATGCCCGACACGGCCGAATTGATCACCATGGGCTGCACGAACAGCCAGATACCCAGCACCAGAAGCGACGGAACCGCCGTGAAAATCGCGGCGTTCATCCCGTAGTATTTGGGCTGAGAATGCAAAATCCGGCTGTCACCGCCGGCTGAGGATAAGGCGCGTGCCCGGCTGAGTACGTATCCCAGCAAAGACAGGCCCAGAATAATCAGGAGAAGCCAGAAAACAGGCATATCCGCTCCGAAGTGTGAAGAAGCCTTGCGGCGAATTGGAATGAAGAGAGCGACCGGGCGGGCCGCTCTCTTCGAGGGGTTTACATGTTCGAGCCCAGGATGGCTTCGTCAGCCACGGCTTCTTGGGTTTTGACCAACTCGGGGTCGGAAACCAGACCGTATTCGGCCAGCGGGCCATCGGGGCCTGCGATCTCGTCCGAGACAAAGAATTCAGCGTATTCTTTGATGCCGGGGATCACGCCCAGGTGGGCCTTCTTGATGTAGAAATACAGCGGACGCGACACGGGGTATTCGCCGGTTGCAATCGATTCCGTCGAAGGCACAACGCCCGCCATGGTGGCGACTTGCAGCTTGTCGGTGTTGTTTTCATAGAAGGCCAGGCCGAAGACGCCGATGCCGTCTTTGTTGCTGTCGATGCGGGCCAGGGTCTCGGTGTAGTCACCGTCGATGTCCACGGACACGCCATCGGTACGCAGCGAGATACAGGCTTTCTCGGCGGCTTTCTTCTTGGCTTTGGCGGTGTCGCCTTCGGCATGGGCCAGCAGGTGCTCGAATGCGCCGGTGGCTTCGCAGCCTTCCAGGATCACCTTGTCTTCGAACACTTCACGGGTGCCGTGCTTGGTGCCGGGGATGAAGGCCTGAATGGCCTGCGCGGGGAACGCGGGGTTCACATCGGCCCAGGTCTTGTTCGGGTTGGCAACCATTTTGCCGTCCACCAGAATTTCGTCCGACAGCGCCAGGAACCAGTCGGTCTGGGTGAACTGGAAGCTTTCGCCCTTGATGTCGTTGGCAAAAACGATGCCATCATAGCCGATACGGACCTCGATGATGTCGGTCACGCCGTTTTCGGCACATTTCTTGATCTCTTTGTCTTTGATCTTGCGCGAGGCATTGGCCACGTCGATGGTGTTTTCGCCAACACCTTCACAGAAGCGCTTCAGACCGGCGGACGAGCCACCCGATTCCACAACGGGGGTGGGGAAGTCGAAGTTTTCGCCAAAGGCTTCGGCAACAATCGAAGCATAGGGCAGAACGGTGGACGAACCGGCAACCTGCACCTGATCACGGGCGGCAGCGGCGGTTGCGGAAACAGCGGCGATCGCCAGAGTGGAGGCGGTCAGTTTCACGAAGGACATGAGGATAACTCCTGATTTCGGTTACGGGGCGCACTCGTCGGCGACCTCTGTTGCGCGTCCTAAATGGGCTATGCCAACCTTTTGTGACGGGTTTGTAACAGGTTCATGACACATCCGGCAAAAAGCATGGTTTTTGTTAAAAAACAGTTCCCGCAAAAGCGTGCCGAGGGGATGTTTTTTGGCGTAATGCTTTGTTTTTATTTGGTTTTGATGTTTTTTCGCATTCCATTGCGCCCCAGCCCGTCCCGCAAAAAATTAACCGCATGTCATGAAACGCAGCGCGGGGGGACGATTTTGCCTGCACAAAGCGGTGCAGCCACGCCCCGCTCAGAGCGGCAATATGACAGTAAAACGACTGCCCTTTTCCAGCTCGCTTTCGATCTTCAGTCGTCCGCGGTGCCGGTTGATAATATGTTTCACAATCGCCAGCCCCAGCCCCGTGCCCCCCATCTCGCGCGAGCGGTGACTGTCAACGCGGTAAAACCGTTCGGTCAGGCGCGGCAGGTGAATCGGGTCGATTCCGGGGCCGGTATCCTGCACCGTCACCCGCGCAGCCGGGGCGCGCAAAGCCGGATCCCGATCCATCGTGGACAAGCTGAGCGTCACCGTGCCATCCGGCCCGCCATATTTGATCGCATTTTCCGCCAGATTGGTCAGCACCTGCCGAATTTGATCGGTATCGGCCGGCAAGTGCACCGGATCGGCCGGCATATCGGCGCGCATCGTGACATTGGCGGCCTCGGCCACAGGTTGCAGATTGCGCAGCACCGAGGTGATCAGATCGCCCAGGTTGACCGTCTCTTCGGGGCGCACGCGTTCCTGGGCCTCGACCTGGCTGAGCGACAGCAGATCGCGCACCAGGCGGTTCATCCGCCCGGCCTCGTTGGACATGATCCCCAGAAAGCGGTCTCGGGCAGCGGCATCGTCCCTGGCCGGCCCCTGTAGCGTTTCGATAAACCCCAGCAGCGCGGTCAGGGGCGTGCGCAGTTCATGGCTGACATTGGCGACGAAATCGCGGCGCATCTGCTCGGCGGCTTCCAGATGGGTGATGTCCTCGAATGTGACAAGAACCCCGGCGCGATCCGTATCCCGGATATATCCGCAATGCACCCGAAAGGTCATGTCATTGCGCCCCTGGGTGGTCAGATAGCGTGTGGTGCGCGGTTTGTTACTGGCACGGCAGGCCTCGATCGCGTCCAGAACCGAGGGCTGGCGCAGTACCGTCAGCAGGTGCCGGTCGGCCAGCGCATCTGTCTCTAGCAGCTTGGCCGCCGCTGCATTTCCCGCAACGATCCGGTCCCCGGTGGCCACCAGCAAAGCGGGCATGGGAATGGCCGTCAGCGTATCGGTGATAAGAGTGTCGCTCATGTCTGCCCTAAATTCGCTGCCCTCTGGACCCGTTCAAAGAGCGGTCAGCCCATCACGGAACCGGCGCATGTTTTCCTGATAATGCAGCGCGCTCAGCGTCAGGCGCTGGATTGCGGCCTCGTCCAGCTGGCGCACCACTTTGCCGGGCGAGCCCATGACCAGACTGCCATCGGGGATTTCCTTGCCTTCGGTGATCAGAGCATTCGCGCCGATCAGGCAGTTCTTGCCGATCCTGGCCCCATTCAGCACCGTTGCGCCCATCCCGATCAGCGAATTATCCCCGATCGTGCAGCCATGCAGCATCGCTTTGTGCCCGATGGTGCAATTCTCCCCGATGCTTAGCGGATAGCCCGCATCCGTGTGCATCACCGTGTTTTCCTGCACGTTGGAACCATCCCCGATGTCGATCAGTTCGTTATCTCCGCGCAGCGTGCAGCCGAACCAGACCGAGGCCCCCTGCCCCAGCCGCACATTCCCCACCACATTGGCGTCGGGCGCCACCCAGACATCCCCGTTTTCGGGCAGCTCGGGTGTCTTTCCGTTCAGCGCATAGAGTGTCATTGCAGTTCCTCGAATTCCGTTTGCAATTGGCGCACGTGATCCACCAGCACGGGCTGCTGAACCCGGCGCATCCGGGTTGCCGCTACGATAGTCTTCAGCTCTTCGGCTGTCTTGTCCAAATCGTCATTGACCAGCACATAATCGTAGCTGCCCCAGTGGCTGATCTCGTCCCAGCTTTTGGCCATGCGTTTGGCGATCACCTCGGCGCTGTCCTGGCCGCGGCTGACCAGACGGCGGTGCAGCTCCGTGATCGAGGGCGGCAGGATGAAAATCGACAGCACATGCGCGGCCAAGGACGAGTTGGTGATCTGCTGCGCGCCCTGCCAGTCGATATCGAACAGCACGTCCTTGCCGTTTTCGATTGCGGCCTGAACCGGCGCCTTGGGCGAGCCATAGTAATTGCCAAAGACCTGCGCGTGTTCCAGCATCCCGTCCGCGTGGACGGTGGCCTTGAACTCATCCTGGGTCATGAAATGGTAATGCTCGCCGTTGAGCTCGCCGGGGCGCGGATCGCGGGTGGTGGCCGAGACCGAGAAGTTAATCTCAGGATCCCAGGCGCGCAGACGCCCCGTCAGGGTGGATTTCCCCGCCCCCGAGGGCGACGACAAGATGATCAAAAGGCCACGTCTTTTCATCGGGTTACTCCACGTTTTGCACTTGTTCGCGCATCTGGTCGATGACGGTTTTCAGTTCCAGCCCGATGCGGGTCAGATCCACGTTTTGCGATTTCGAGCACAGCGTATTGGCCTCGCGGTTGAATTCCTGCATCAGGAAATCGAACTTGCGCCCCACCGGCCCCTTCTGCGCCAGCAACGCGCGCGCGGCCTCGATATGCGCGGTCAGGCGGTCCAATTCTTCGGTGACATCGGATTTGACGGCGATCAGCGCCAGTTCCTGGGCGACGCGGGTCTCATCCACCTCGGCCACCGAATGCGTGACCTTCTCAAGGGCGGTGCGCAGCGCGCGCTCCATGTCCGTTTTGCGGGCGGTCACGGCGGTGGTGGCCTGCGCCACCAAATCCGCGATCTGCACGATCTGCCCCGCCAAGATGCCGTTCAGGGCCTGCCCCTCGGTCGCCCGCATCTGCAAAAACTGCGTCAGAACGCGGTCGAAATCCGCCAGCAGGGCCCGCTTCAGCGCCGCAATGTCATCGTCATCGCTGCGGGTTTCCAGAACGCCCTTGACCGCCAGAACATCCGCCGCACTGGCCCGAGACAGCGGCAGCCCCGCCGCATCCGCCGCCTGGCTGACCTGTTGCAGACCGTCCAGAACCGAGGCCAGAATTTCCGCATTCACGGCCAGCGCTCCGGCGCGTTCCTCGCGGGCGAGCTTCAGCGACAGGGACACGCTGCCGCGCCCCATGGATTTGCCCAGAACCGCGCGCAGGGCGGGCTCCAGACCATCAATCCAATCGGGCACCCGCAGCCGCAGATCCAGCCCCTTGGCATTGACCGAGCGCAGCTCCCACGTCCAGCTGAAAGGTGCTTTCTCACCCGTCCCCGAGGCAAATCCGGTCATCGAATGGGTCAAGGCGCTCTCCTTTTTCTGGCTGGGCACAGCCCTAGCCATTTTGCCCAGGCGGGGCAACCCGCTGCACGAGGGGTTAACCATTTGACGCGATTTCAAGAGCAATTTTAGCGAAACCGGCCTATATTAATCCTTGGGTAACCTTTGGGCGTGTAACCATTCTTAACAAATGGTTTCACGCCTCTGGTGGGGCATGAAACCGTGGGTGAAAGAGATGTTTTTCGGTGGGTATAATGGGCATGATGCTGGGCGCAACGGAACCAATGTTGTCGAGATCGGCCAGCATCTGATGCAGAACCGTTTTCCTGAAATTGCCGAGGTGGATGCCTATTGGACGGCGCTGAAGGGCTCGCGTCAGGTGCCCGCCCGGCTGGAGATCGACCCGCGCGGGATCGAGGGGGCCCTGTCCTCTGTGTTCCTGCTGGAACGGATCGCGCCGGGCATCGCGCGCATTCGTCTGGCGGGCCACGATCTGAACGATCTGATGGGAATGGAAGTGCGCGGAATGCCCTTTTCCAGCTTCATGGCGCCGCAAACCCGCGCCCGTTTCGCCGATTATCTGGAGCAGGTTTTCACCGCGCCCGCGAAACTGGTGGCCGACCTGAGCGCCGAGCGCGCCCTGGGCAAACCGAAATGCGAGGCGCGGCTGCTGATCCTGCCGCTGACAGATACGGAAAACCGGATCACCCGTGCTCTGGGGTGTCTGTCGGTCCACGGGAAAATCGGCCGCGCGCCGCGCCGGTTCACCATGACATCGCAGCAATTGCGCCCGCTGGACGGGGCCGTTCCGCTGCCGCGCGCGGCCAAGCAAGAGCAGAGGGTTTACAGTTTCGCCGAGACGCCTCAGCCTTTTGACCGGCCCGATCAACGCCGTGCGCAGGGCATGCACGATCAGCCCTATCTGCGACTGGTCAAAACCGACGACTAGATCGGAAAACCAGTTTGCAAAAGCCAGTCTGACAAAAAAAGGCGCGCCAATTAAAGCGCGCCTTTTCAATATATTATGAGGCGGTCTTAAACCGCTTCGGCCTGCTTTTCATCGCGCAGCGCGGACAGTTCCTCGGCCACGAGGAAAGCCAGTTCCAGCGATTGCGAGGCATTCAGGCGCGGGTCACATGCAGTGTGATACCGGGCCGAGAGATCCTCTTCGGTGACAGCGCGCACGCCGCCGGTGCATTCGGTCACGTCCTGGCCGGTCATCTCGAAATGCACGCCGCCGGGAACGGTCCCTTCGGCGCGGTGGATGGCAAAGAATTCCTGAACCTCGCGCAGCACGCTATCGAAGGGCCGGGTTTTATAGCCCGAGGCCGACTTGATCGTGTTGCCATGCATCGGGTCACAGGACCAGACGACATTGGCGCCCTCTTCCTGCACGGTTTTGATCAGACGCGGCAGGTGTTCGCCCACTTTGCCCGCGCCGAAACGCGCGATCAGGGTCAGGCGGCCCGCCTCGTTTTCCGGGTTCAGTTTGTTCATCAGAACCTTCAGATCCTCGGCCGTGGTGGTGGGACCGCATTTCAGACCGATCGGGTTCATGACACCGCTGAGGAATTCCACATGCGCGCCATCGGGCTGACGGGTACGATCGCCGATCCACAGCATATGACCCGAGCCAGCCAGCCATTTGCCAGAGGTCGAATCCATCCGGGTCAGCGCCTCTTCGTATTCCAGCAGCAGCGATTCATGGCTGGTGTAGAAGCTGACGGTTTGCAGCGCGTTGGTGCGCGTGCTGTCCACGCCCGCGGCCTTCATAAAGTCCAGCGTGTCGCTGATCCGGTTGGCCATTTCGCGATATTTCGCGGCCTTTTCCCCTTCGGTAAAGCCCAGCGTCCACTGGTGCACCTGATGCACATCCGCGTAACCGCCGGTGCTGAAGGCGCGCAGCAGGTTCAGCGTGGCCGCCGATTGCGTATAGGCTTGCAGCATCTTGGCCGGGTCCGGGATACGTGCGTCCGAGGTGAAATCCAGCTCGTTGATGATGTCGCCGCGATAGCTGGGCAGTTCCACGCCATCCACGGTCTCCGTGGGCGCCGAGCGCGGCTTGGCGAATTGGCCCGCCATACGGCCGACCTTGATCACCGGCACCTTGGCGCCATAGGTCAGCACCATCGCCATCTGCAACATCACCTTGAACGTATCGCGGATCGCATTGGCGCTGAACTGATCGAAGCTTTCGGCGCAATCGCCGCCTTGCAGCAAAAAGGCCTCGCCGCGCGAGGCAGCCGCCAGAGACTCCTTCAGCTTGCGTGCCTCACCGGCAAAAACCAGGGGCGGATATTTCGACAGCTGCGACTCGACGGCGGTCAGGGCTGCCGCGTCCGTATAGTCGGGCATCTGAACCCTGGGCTTGCTGCGCCAGCTGGTTTTTTGCCACTCACTCATCGTTCCACTCCGGTTGGTCCTGATTTCGGTCGTTCTTCTATACAGAAGCCCCTGCCCATGCGCCACACAGAATTGCGCGAAACTTCTACGACATTGGGCGGTTGTGTTTGCGGGCTCTTGAACGGGTGGGGCAAAGGTGCTGATACTTTCGTTCAGATTCTTGAAAGGCCCCGAATGGAAGACACACTCCCGTCTGTGGATGTTGCGCCGCTTACCAGCAAGCCACGCCGCTTCGTTTTCGTCCTGCTTCCGAATTTTACGCTGCTGAGTTTTGCCTCGGCGCTGGACAGTCTGCGCCTGGCCAACCAGATGGCCGGCAAAGAGCTGTACAGCTGGACGCTGATTGGCGAGGGCGGGCAGACCATGCGCTGCTCCTCGGGGGTCGAGATGAACCTGGACGATGACCTGTGCGAGCTGTCCCGCGACGACACGGTGCTGATCTGCGGCGGGCTGAATATTCAGGACGCGGTGACCCGCAAACTGCTGTCCTGGATGCGCCGCGAGGCCCGCCGGGGGCTGATGATGGGCGGGCTGTGCACGGCCACCTATGCGTTGGCGCGCGCGGGGCTGATCTCGGAAAAACGCGCGACGATCCATTGGGAAAATCAGGACAGCTTTGCCGAGGAATTCCACGACGTGCACCTGACCAAGCGGGTTTTCGTGATTGATGGCAATCGGTTCAGCACGGCGGGGGGGACGTCCTCTATTGATCTGATGCTGCATTTCATCGCCGCCGATTACGGGCAAGAGCTGGCCAATGGCGTGGCCGATCAGCAGATTTACAGCTCGATCCGGACGGATAAGGACGCGCAGCGCCTGTCCACCCCCACCCGGATCGGCGTGCGCCATCCCAAACTGGCGCAGGTCATCCAGAAGATGGAGGCCAATATCGAGGATCCGATCAGCCCCGCCGTTCTGGCCAGCCAGGTGGGCATGTCCACGCGGCAGCTGGAGCGGCTGTTCCGCCGCTACCTGAACCGCTCGCCCAAGCGCTATTATATGGAACTGCGCCTGCAAAAGGCCCGTAACCTGCTGATGCAGACGGACATGAGCGTGATCAACGTGGCGCTAGCCTGTGGGTTTGCCTCGCCCTCGCATTTTTCGAAATGCTACCGCGCGCATTACGACACCACCCCCTACCGCGAGCGCGGCAGCCACGGGGCGAAATCCAGCGCTTAATCCGGTACGATCCGATAGAGCGCGCCCTGCCCCTCGCTGAGGAACCACAGCGCGCCGTCCGGTCCGGTCTGCACATCCCGCACGCGCAGGGTTTCAGGCGTTTTGATCTGCGCGACCTCTTGCAGAGGCTGCCCAGACAGGCGCGCGATATAGTCGAATTTCAGCGAGCCGACAAAAGCATCGCCGCGCCAGTCGGGGAATAGCGCCCCGTCATAGAAGGTCAGCCCCGAAGGCGCAATCGACGGATCCCAGTAAAGTTCAGGCTGCTCCATGCCCTCTTTGTGCGTGCCTTCTCCGATGCGCAGGCCCGAATAATGCCGCCCATAAGCGATCACGGGCCAGCCGTAATTCGCCCCGCGCTTGATCAGGTTCACCTCATCCCCGCCGCGCGCGCCATGTTCGCTGACCCATAACCGCCCCTGACTGTCCAGCGCCGCCCCCTGCGGATTTCGATGCCCGTAAGACCAGATTTCCGGCAACGCGCCGGGCAGGCCGGCTCCGACGGGGGTGCCATCGGGGTGAATGCGGATCACGCTGCCATTATGGCGCGTCAGATCCTGCGCCGAGGGCCGGTCTGCGCGCTCTCCGATTGTCAGGAAAAGCGCGCCATCGGGGGTCTCGACAATCCGGCCGCCAAAATGCCGCCCGCCCCGGCTGCCGGGGCTGATCTGGAAGATTTCCTGCACCTGGGTTAGCCGCGTTGCGCCCTGGGGCAGCACCGCACGGGCCAAAGCCGTCCCCGATCCGCGCCCCTGAGATTTGGCATAGCTCAGGTAAATCCGTCGCGTTGTCGCGAAATCCCGCGCAACGGCCACATCCAGCAGCCCGCCCTGCCCCTCGATCGCCATTTCAGGCAGGCCCTGAATCGCATGTTTGCTGCCGTCCTGTGCGACCTGCCACAGCGTGCCCTCGCGGTCCGTCACCAGCATCGCGCCGCCCGGCAGGAAATCCAGCGCCCAGGGAACGAAGAAGCCCTCGGCCACAAGCGTTACCCGGTACTGCGCCAGCGCGGGCAGCGCAGCCAAAGCGGCCACGGCAATCGCCACCCCGCGGCACAGGTTCAGAACAGGTGTGAACGGTTTGGGCATTGCGATCCCCTTTCCCCCAAGTCAGCTAGACCGCGCGGTCAAAAAAGCCAGTCAGTCAGGTGTAATCCTTATGAAATACCCGGCCCGAAAGGCGCTTTTCTTTTTTAAACACGAGGTCTAGGCTCTTGCTCGGACGAATGTTCCAATCTTGGGAGTATGACATGAAAAAATTTCTGATGGCTACGGCCGCAACCGCCCTGCTGGCCGGCACCGCAATGGCGGATGGGCATGGCAATGCCGTGAAACTGGGCGTTATCCTGGGCTTTACCGGCCCGATTGAATCGCTGACCCCGGCCATGGCCGCCGGTGCCGAGCTGGCCATGAGCGAAGTCACCGAAAGCCACAAACTGCTGGGCGGCAAACATGTCGAGCCAGTGCGCGCGGATTCGACCTGCGTGGATGCCGGCGCGGCCACCGCAGCGGCTGAACGTCTGATCACCTCGGATGGGGTGAAGGGCATCATGGGGGCCGATTGCTCGGGTGTGACGGGGGCCGTTCTGGCCAATGTCGCCGTGCCCAACGGTATCGTGATGATCAGCCCCTCGGCCACCTCGCCGGCGCTGTCGGCAGCCGAGGACAACGGCCTGTTCTTCCGCACCGCGCCCTCGGATGCGCGTCAGGGGCAGGTGCTGGCCGATGTGCTGATGGAAAAAGGCATCAAATCCGTTGCCGTGACCTATACCAACAACGACTATGGTAAGGGCCTGGCCGACAGCTTTGCCGCGGCCTATGCGGCTGCGGGCGGCACCGTGACCACCACCGCCGCGCATGAGGACGGCAAGGCGGATTACTCGGCCGAAGTGGGCGCGCTGGCGGCGGCTGGCGGCGATGCGCTGGTTGTGGCCGGCTATGTCGATCAGGGCGGCCCCGGTGTGATCCGCGCCGCGCTGGATGCCGGTGCCTTTGAAACCTTCGTGCTGCCCGATGGCATGATCGGCTCGGCGCTTGAGGAAACCTTCGGCGATGAGATCGACGGCTCGATCGGCACCGTGCCCGGCACCGAAAGCGAAGGCGCGGCCATGATGGCCAAGATGATCGCAGACGCCGGCATCGAAGGCGGTGACGGCCCCTATGTGGGCGAAAGCTATGACGCGGCCGCGCTGATCTTGCTGGCGATGCAGGCGGCTGGCTCGGCCGAGGCAGGCGATTACAAAGCCAAGATCATGGATGTGGCCAACGCACCTGGTGAGAAAATCTATCCCGGTGAGCTGGGCAAGGCGCTGGAAATCCTGACCGCAGGCGGCGAGATCGACTATGTGGGCGCCACCGCCGTGGAACTGATCGGCCCCGGCGAAGCCGCTGGCGGTTACCGCGAGATCGAAGTTCAGGGCGGCAAACTGACCACGGTCAAATACCGCTAAGTCACGCTTGACGATCCGAGACAGCCCGGCCATTTGCCGGGCTGTTTCATAATAACAGCGCAAAAACGCGCATCAGGACGGGGGATGCCTATGATTGTCGTCGAAGACCTTCATAAGCACTTTGGCGGATTTCGCGCTGTGGATGGCGCGTCTCTGACCATTGAAAGCGGATCAATCACCGGGCTGATCGGCCCCAATGGCGCGGGCAAGACCACGCTGTTCAACGTGATCGCGGGGGTGCTGCCGCCCACCAGCGGCCGGGTGCTGATGGATGGCGAGGACATTACCGGCCTGCCGCCGCATGACCTGTTCCACAAGGGGTTGCTGCGCACGTTCCAGATTGCGCATGAGTTTGGCTCGATGACCTGCCGGGAAAACCTGATGATGGTGCCGGGCGGGCAGTCAGGCGAAACCCTGTGGAACACCTGGTTCGGCCGCAAACGCATCGCCGATGAGGAACGCGCCCTGCGCGCCAAGGCCGATGAGGTGCTGGAATTCCTGACGATCGAACATATTGCCGATCTGAAGGCAGCCGAGGTGTCCGGCGGGCAGAAAAAACTGCTGGAGCTGGGCCGCACGATGATGGTGGACGCCAAGATCGTGTTCCTGGACGAGGTGGGCGCGGGCGTGAACCGCACGCTGCTGTACACCATCGCCGATGCGATCAAACAGCTGAACGAAGAGCGCGGCTATACCTTTGTCGTGATCGAGCATGACATGGATTTCATCGAGAAAATCTGCAACCCGGTGATCTGCATGGCCGAGGGCAAGGTTCTGGCCGAGGGGAGCCTGGCCGAGATCAAGGCCAATGAGCAGGTGATTGAGGCCTATCTGGGCACAGGGTTGAAGAACAAGGACAAGGTGGGCGTATGAGCTGGCGAGGGGCTTGGATGATTAACGGGCGGTTTGGGCTGGCAGGCGCTGGGGCTCTGCCCCAGACCCCGGAGTATTTTCATCAAAAAGAAGGGCTGGGCGTTTGAGCAAGAACCCTTATCAGGACGATCATGGGAACAAGGATGCCTCGATCACCAATCCGGAAGGGGGGGGCGAGATGCAGCCTGCGCCGGGGACGGGTGCGCGGGTGCATTCGGGTGAGGCTTTCTTGATCGGGGACAGCATGACCGGCGGCTATGGCAAGACCGGGCCCGATATTCTGCATGATTGCACGATTGCGGTGAACAGGGGGCAGATTGCTGTCATCGTGGGGCCTAATGGCGCGGGCAAATCCACGGCGATGAAGGCGACCTTTGGGATGTTGAACCTGCGGCGGGGCTCGGTCCGGCTGGATGGGGAGGATATTACGGGGCTGAGCCCTCAGGATCGGGTGATCAAGGGGATGGGGTTCGTGCCGCAGACCCACAATATTTTTACCTCGATGACGGTCGAGGAAAACCTGGAGATGGGGGCGTTTATCCGCGCCGATGATTTCGCCGATACGATGGCGCAGGTTTATGATCTGTTTCCGATCCTCAAGGACAAGCGGCGCCAGCCGGCCGGCGAATTGTCGGGCGGGCAGCGTCAGCAGGTGGCGGTGGGGCGGGCCTTGATGACCCAGCCCAAGGTGTTGCTGCTGGATGAGCCGACGGCCGGGGTCAGCCCCATTGTGATGGACGAGCTGTTTGACCGCATCATCGAGGTGGCGCGCACCGGGATTTCCATCCTGATGGTGGAACAGAACGCGCGTCAGGCGCTGGAGATCGCGGATCGGGGCTATGTTCTGGTGCAGGGGGCGAATGCGCATACCGGCACGGGCAAGGATTTGCTGGCCGATCCCGAAGTTCGGCAGAGTTTCCTGGGGGGCTGAGGCGATGGGACGTTTGTTTTCTGTTGTTCTGGCGGTGATGCCGGTACTGGCGCAGGCCGGGGTGATCTGCACCGCCGAGGAACAATGCCGGGGCGATGCGCGCAGCATGTGTGCGCCGTCCTCGTTAAGGATCGAGCTGGTGCGCCAGGGCGGGTACACGCGGCTGTGGATTGACCGTCAGGGCCCCTACCCGGCCGAGCCCATGGCCGGGGCTGCGCAGCACTGGCGCGTGGCGGCTTTTGGCGGGCAGCACCAGTTGCAGCTGCACGCGGGCGGGCGGTTCACCTATCTGGGCAACCGCAACAAGACATTCACCGGAACATGTGAGGGACAGGTCTGATGGAGTTTCTGAATGCTCTGATCGTGCTGGCCAATTTCGTGCTGATCCCTGCTGTGGCCTATGGCAGCCAGCTGGCGATTGGCGCGCTGGGGGTGACGCTGATTTACGGTATCCTGCGGTTCTCGAATTTTGCGCATGGGGATACGATGGCCTTTGGCACCATGGTGGTGGTGCTGGTCACCTGGCTGTTCCAAAGCTGGGGGCTGAGCCTGGGGCCGCTGCCCACCGCCCTGCTGGCGTTGCCCTTTGGGATCGCGGCCTGCGCGGCACTGGTACTGTTCACCGACAGGGCGGTTTACCGATTCTACCGCGCGCAAAAGGCCAAGCCGGTCATTCTGGTGATCGTGTCCATGGGGGTGATGTTCATCATGAACGGGGTCGTGCGGTTCATCATCGGGCCGGACGATCAGAAATTCCTGGATGGGGAGCGCTTCATCATTTCGGTGCGCGAATTCAAGAACCTGACCGGCCTGCCCGAGGGGCTGGCCATTCGCACCACCCAAGGGCTGACCGTGATCACCGCCGTCATCGTGGTGGCGGCGCTGTTCTGGTTCCTGAACCGCACGCGCACGGGCAAATCCATGCGCGCCTATTCCGACAACGAGGATCTGGCACTGCTGTCAGGCATCAACCCCGAGCGCGTGGTGATGATCACCTGGCTGATCGTGGCGGCCTTGGCCACCGTGGCCGGGACGCTCTATGGGCTGGATAAGACCTTCAAACCCTTCACCTATTTCCAGCTTCTGCTGCCGATCTTTGCGGCGGCCATCGTGGGGGGGCTGGGCAATCCGCTGGGCGCGATTGCGGGCGGGTTCGTCATCGCCTTCTCTGAGGTGACGATCACCTATGCCTGGAAAAAAGTGCTGGGCTATGCGCTGCCCGAGGGGCTGGCGCCGTCCAGCCTGGCGCAGCTTTTGTCCACGGATTACAAATTTGCCGTCAGCTTTGCCATTCTTCTGGTGGTGCTGCTGTTCAAACCCACCGGCCTGTTCAAGGGGAAATCGGTATGAGCGATACAGCAAAGAAACTGGGCCTGTTCGCCATTGTCGGCGGGCTGATCGTGCTGACCGGCGTGATGCAAAGCTGGAACTCGGCGCTGCTGATCCTGAACATGGGGCTGATCAGCGCGATCATGGCGCTGGGGGTGAACCTGCAATGGGGCTTTGCCGGGCTGTTCAATGTCGGCGTGATGGGCTTTGTCGCCTTGGGCGGGCTGGCCACGGTTCTGGTCAGCACCGATCCCATCCCCCAGGCCTGGACTTCGGGCGGATTGGGCATCATCGGCGGGCTGGTTCTGGGCGCGCTGACGATTGCCGCCGCGACGCTGATCTATCAACGGATGCCCAAAGGACTGCTGCGCACGGCTGTGTTGCTGGCAGTGCTGATCGGCGGATTTTTCCTCTATCGCGGGGTGTTCGATCCGGGCGTTGCCGCGGTCGAGGCGATCAACCCGGCCTCGGCGGGCAATATCGGCGGGCTGGGCCTGCCGGTGCTTCTGGCCTGGCCGGTCGGAGGCCTGCTGGCGGCGGGCGCGGCCTGGGCAATCGGGAAAACCGCCCTGGGGCTGCGCAGCGACTATCTGGCGATTGCGACGCTGGGTATTGCCGAGATCATCATCGCCGTGATGAAAAACGAGGACTGGCTGGCGCGCGGCGTGAAAAACGTGATCGGCCTGCCCCGCCCCGTCCCCTATGAGGTGGACCTGCAAAACAGCGCCTCGTTCGTCGAACGCGCCGCCACGCTGGGGCTGGATCCGACCACGGCCTCAACCCTGTGGGTCAAGACGCTCTATGCCGGGCTGTTTGCGGTGGTGCTGCTGATCATCCTGTGGATGGCTCAGATGGCGCTGCATTCGCCCTGGGGCCGGATGATGCGCGCGATCCGCGACAATGAAACCGCGGCCGAGGCCATGGGCAAGGACGTGACCCGCCGGCATCTGCAAATCTTCGTTCTGGGCTCGGCCGTGTGCGGGATTGCGGGCGCGATGATGACCACACTGGACGGGCAACTGACCCCTGGCACCTATCAGCCGCTGCGCTTTACCTTCCTGATCTGGGTGATGGTCATTGTCGGCGGATCGGGGAACAATCTGGGCTCGGTTCTGGGGGGCTTTCTGATCTGGTTCCTATGGGTGCAGGTCGAGCCCGTCGGCCTGTGGCTGATGCAGCTCATCACCAGCGGCATGGCCGAAGACAGCGGGCTGCGCCAGCATCTGATCGACAGCGCAGCGCATATGCGGCTGCTGACGATGGGCGTGGTCCTGTTGCTGGTGCTGCGGTTCAGTCCGCGGGGGCTGATCCCCGAGAAATAGCGCAGATTTGCGCCCGAGGGACGCCTCCGGCGGGAGTATTTGCAATCAGAAAGAAACAGAGGCGCCGGGACATGCTGGCGCCTCTTCTCATTTCATCTTGCTAAAAATACTCATAATCCGACATCCGATAAAAGGGCCACCGCCAGAGGTTAGCGTCCTTTGAAGAGGCTGCCCAGGATGCCGCGGACGATGCGGCGGCCGGTGGTGCCTTTGAGTTCCTTAATCAGGGCTTTGCCCAGGGCCTCGCCCATGGTGTCGCCACGGGAATTGCTGCGGCTACTGCGCGAGGTGGAGCGGGTGACGCGGGTGCCGGAATAGCGGCGCGCGGCTTTGTATTCGCGCTCGGCGGCGGCCTCTTCTTCCTGGCGTTCGGCCTCTTCGGCGGCGCGGGCGGCGTCCTGGGCGCGTTTTGTCAGGATTTCATAGGCCGAGTGGCGATCGCTGAGCGTTTCGTATTTTCCCGCGATCGGAGAGCTGTCGATCAGGGCTTTGCGTTCGGAGGGATCGATCGGACCCAGTTGCGACGAGGGCGGGCGGATCAGGGTGCGTTCGACAATGCCCGGCACGCCTTTTTTCTGTAAGAAAGAGGTCACGGCCTCGCCGACGCCGACCTCGCGGATGGCCTCTTCGGTGTCGAAGCGCGGGTTGTCGCGGTAGGTTTCGGCGGCCATGCGCAATTCCTTGCGATCCTTGGCGGTGAAGGCACGCAGGGCGTGTTGCACGCGATTGCCCAGCTGCCCGAGGATATCCTCGGGGACATCTGCGGGGTTTTGCGTGATGAAATAGACACCCACGCCCTTTGACCGGATCAGGCGGGCGACCTGTTCCACCTTATCGACCAGCGCCTTGGGGGCGTCCTCGAACAGCAGGTGGGCTTCGTCGAAGAAAAACACCAGCTTGGGTTTGTCGGGATCGCCCACCTCGGGGAGTTGTTCGAAAAGTTCGGACAGCAGCCACAACAGGAAGGTGGCATAAAGCCGGGGCGAGGCCATCAGCTTATCGGCGGCCAGGATGTTGATGCGCCCGCGCCCGTCCGGATCGGTGCGCATGATGTCTGCCAGTTCCAGCGCCGGTTCACCGAACAGCTGGGTGGCGCCCTGGTTTTCCAGCACCATCAGACGGCGCTGAATGGCTCCGATCGAGGCGGTGGAGATATTGCCGTAGCGCAGGCTCAGGTCCTTGCGGTTTTCCCCCAGCCAGACCAGCAGCGCCTGCAAATCCTTCAGATCCAGCAGCGCAAGCCCCTGTTCGTCGGCCAGGCGGAAAGCGATGTTCAGGATGCCTTCCTGGGCTTCGGACAGTTCCAGCAGTCGGCTGAGCAGCAGCGGCCCCATTTCCGCCACGGTGGTGCGGACGGGGTGGCCCTGCTGGCCGAACATATCCCAGAAGGTGACGGGAAAGGCGCCGTAGCTGTAATCGTCAAACCCGATCTTTTCGGCGCGGGCGGCAAAGGCATCGTGCAGTTTGAACGTCTGCGTGCCCGCCTTGGCGATGCCTGACAGATCGCCTTTGACATCGGACATGAACACCGGCACCCCCGCGGCCGAGAACCCCTCGGCCATGATCTGCAAGGTTACGGTCTTGCCGGTGCCCGTGGCCCCCGCAATCAGCCCGTGCCGGTTGGCGTATTTCAGGGTCAATCCCTGCTGTGTGCCATAATTTTCACCACCGCCACCGATAAAGATTGAATCCTGCACTCTGGCCCCCTGAATAACCGTTCTGGATGAAAATACACTCTTAACCCTTTTATGCCACAGTGAAATTCATCCCGGTGGCACATGTCCTCTTGGCTGTTGGGATGACTTCCTCCCTGTCAGACTGGCCGCGCTTTTCTAAGCGCGGTCTTTTTTTGGGCGCGCCCCTTGAAATGCCGGTTGACCATTCCCAGCCTTTGGCCTAGCGTCCCAGCAATGACTAAGTCGGCCAGTCCGACGGGGAGCAAAATAATTGGAAAGGGGATCCATCCGGGTCCCTTTTCCTGATTTTGGCCCCTGCCTCTTACCTGCATATTACATGGCCCTTTCTCGGGTTGAATTCCCCAATGTCCCCAACGGGATGGCAGTTTTTCGCCCGCTGCGGGGGCTGGTCCGGAATTTGTGACCTGACAGGCCCATAGCGGCATGGTAAGCCCTGTCTCAAACGGAACCTGCACATGGGAAACCTATGAAAAATCGTTTTGCCGCCCTGCCCTTTGCTCTGATGCTGTCGATGGCAGCGCCGCTGACTGCACAAGAGGCCGAGAAACCTGCCGACGAAGGCCTGACCATGGGCGAAGAGGTCAAGGCCCCGCCCCAGCCCTATTTCCGCGAGGAATCGGGCGATTGGAAACTGGAGTGTCTGAAAACCGGCACTGCGGTCGAGCCCTGCCAGCTGTTTCAGGAAGCCTATGACGCCGAGGGCAAGCCCCTGGCCAATATCCGCCTGTTCCGTCTGCCCGATGGCGCCCAGGCCGAGGCCGGCGCCGTGATCGCCGTCCCTCTTGAGGTTCTGCTGACCGCGCAAATGACCATCAGCATCGACGGCGCTCAGGCGCGTCGCTACCCCTATTCTGTCTGCGATCCGCTGGGCTGCTATGCCCGGATCGGCCTGACCTCGGACGAGATCGGCGAACTGAAACGCGGTGCCAAGGCGGAAATCAAGGTCGTGCCCTTCGTTGCGCCGGACAAACAGATGACTGTCGCAATTTCGCTTAAGGGCTTCACGGCCGGATATGACAAAATCCAGGCCACGCAGAACTGATGACCGCCCCTGAGTATCCCTGAGCATCAAAGGCCCGCCACATCCGGCGGGCCTTTTCTTTGGGTCGTTTCGTTGTGGGGCTGTGTCAGGCTTTTTTCAGGGCCAGCACCGCGTTCAGCCCGCCAAAGGCAAAGGCGTTGGACAGGGCATACTCCACCCGCGCCTCGCGCGCCTCGTTGGGGACAACATCCAGCGCGCATTCGGGATCGAATTCCTGATAGCTGATGGTTGGCGCGATGATCCCGTCGCGCAGCGCCATGATACAGGCCAGCAGTTCCACCGCGCCAGTGCCGCCGATCAGATGGCCGTGCATCGCCTTGGTGGAGGAAATCATCAGCTTGTTGGCGTGGTGCCCGAACACATCCGCCACAGCCGCGCATTCGGTTTTGTCATTGGCCGCCGTGCCGGTGCCATGCGCGTTGATATAGCCCACCTGATCAGGGTTGATCCGCGCATCGCGCAGCGCGCCGGAAATGGCCCGCGCGGCGCCCTGTTTGCTGGGCATCACAATGTCGGCCGCATCCGAGGACATGGCAAACCCGGCCACCTCGGCCAGGATTTCGGCCCCGCGGGCCTTGGCGTGCTCATAGTCTTCAAAGACGAAAATCGCCGCGCCTTCGCCCTGCACCATGCCGTTGCGATTGGCGCTGAACGGGCGGCAGGCGTCCTTGGACATCACGCGCAGCCCTTCCCAGGCTTTGACCCCGCCAAAGCACAGCATGGATTCAGACCCGCCCGTGATCATCGCCTTGCACAGCCCGCCGTGGACCATCTGGAACGCCTGGCTCATCGCGTGATTGGACGAGGCACAGGCCGTGGACACGGTAAAGGACGGGCCCTTGAGGTTGAACTCCATCGAGACATGGCTGGCCGCAGCGTTGTTCATCAGCTTGGGCACCACGAAAGGGTGCACCCGGTTTTTGCCGTCCTCATAGACCGAGCGGTAATTTTCATCCAGCGTGGTCATCCCGCCGCCGGAATTGCCCAGCACCACGCCCGAGCGCACCGCCAGATCGCCGGAAAATTCCAGCCCCGATTGGGCAATCGCCTGGCGCGCGGCGATCAGCGTAAACTGCGTGAACCGATCATAGAGCGCCAGCTGCTGGCGGTTGAACCGCTCTTCGGGATCAAACCCCTTGACCTGCCCGCCGATCTTGATGGCCAGCCGGTCCACATCGCGGAATTCCAGCGTGTCGATGCCGCAGCGGCCCTCGCGCATGGCTGCGAGCGTTTCAGGAACCGTGTGACCCAGCGCATTGATGGTTCCCGCCCCGGTGATAACGACCCTGTTCATGCGGATTGCTCGGCCACCAGCTGTTCGATGCCCTTGATGATCGACGCGACCGAAGAGATGTCGAAATCGCTCTGCTCGGGTTCGTTGGCGTTGAATGGCACCGAGATGTCAAAGGCCTCTTCGATGGCAAAAATCGATTCCACCAGCCCCAGGCTGTCGATGCCCAGGCTTTCCAGCGTGCTGTCCATGGAAACGTCCGATGGCTGTAGCACGGCCTGTTCGGCGATGATTTCGATCACTTTGTCCTTGATGCTCATGATCCCGGCCCTTCCCTCGTGATGAGGCTTATTTAGTCAGTCCTGGTGGTGCTTGAAACCGATTTTTGTAACAAAGACACGTCACGGAACAATTTAGGCAGTCGGCGCAGCGCTTTGTAGATCTCGATATGCTGGTCCATCTTGACCGCGGGATAGCCCAGCATCACCCGGCCTGCGGGCACATTGGCCAGAACCTTGGTAGCGCCGCCGGTGATCACGTGATCGCCGATAAACAGGTTGTCGCTGACCCCGGTCTGCCCGCCCAGAACCACGTTATTGCCGATCCGTGTGGAGCCGGCCACGCCCACCTGCGCGCAAATCAGGCAGTCATTGCCGATCTCTACATTGTGGCCGATCTGCGCCAGGTTATCGAATTTCACCCCGTTGCCGATGCGCGTGTCGCGCACGGTGCCCCGATCGATACAGGCATTGGCGCCCAGCTCGCAATCGTCGCCGATGGTGACATTGCCCAGGCTGTGAATCCGCGCATAGGACTGCCCCTTGGTTTCGCCCTGATCGCCCAGGGTGTCGCGCACCCGTTCGACCGCCGATTCCTCGGGCGTGACAAAGGAAAACCCATCCGCGCCCACCGTGGCACCGGGCTGAGCGATGAAATTGGCCCCGATGCGGACCCGCGCGCCCAGTTTGACGCCCTCGCGCAGATAGGCCCCCTGCCCCAGCACCACGTCGGCACCGACAAAGCACTGCGGCCCGATCACCGATCCGGCGCCGATTCTCGCGCGCGGGCCGATCACCGTCAAAGGCCCGACACTGACCCGTGCGCCCAGCTGGGCGCTGGGGTCGATCACGGCCGAGGGGTGGATGCCGCCATCATAGCCCTGCCCCTGATCCATCATCGCGCTGAGCCCCGACATGGCAAAGCGCGGGCGCGGCGCAACGATCGCGGCCTTTAGCCCCAGCGCCTGCCAATCGGCCCCGGCCCATAGCATCGCCGCCCGAGCCTGCCCGCTGGCCAGACCTTCGGCATATTTCGGGCTCATCGCCAGGGCCAGATCCGTGGGGCCTGCCATGGCAGGCTCGGCCACGCCATCAATGGGCAGATCAACGGCGCCGAAAGCCTCTGCTCCCAGCGCCGTTGCAATGTCTTTGACTGTATGCGTCATGCCGAGGTCTCCAGATTTCCTGGAGAGAGATTTAGCCCCGAACCGAGCCCAGTTCCACCCCTGCCGCGTCCAGGGCCCGCCAAATCTTGGCGTCACGCCCGTAGACATCGCGGCGGAAGCCCACCTGCCCCTTGGGCGAGGTCACAGCCGTCCGATAGATGATATGTACCGGCACGTTCTGAACCAGATCCACCTTGGTTTCCCGGCCTGTTTTCAGGTGCTTATGGAATTCGCCCTTGGGGTCGCTGCTTTGCTTGGCCAGCAGCGCATAGGCGAAATCAAAGGGCTGTTGCAGACGGATACAGCCATGGCTGTAGGCGCGGGTTTCGCGCGAAAACAGGTTTTTGGCCGGGGTGTCGTGCAGATAGATGTTGTACTTGTTGGGGAACATGAACTTCACCAGCCCCAGCGCATTCGACCGCGAGGGCGGCTGCTTGATGTCAAAGGGGAAGTTGCGCTCGTTATATTGCGAAAAGTCGATATTGGCGCGGCTGACGGACTGTCCGCGCCCGTTGATCAGCTTCAGATGGCCGGCGGCATTGGGGTTCCGCTTCATCATCGGCAGATATTCCTTAACCGCAATGGACCGAGGCACATTCCAGGTGGGGTTGATCACCATATGCTCCATCACATCCGAGAATTCGGGGCTGCGGCGATCATGCGTATTGGCCCCAACAACCGAGCGCGTCTGGAACGTGACCTTGTTATTATCCATGATCTTGGCTGTGTAATCGGTCAGGTTGACCAGCACGTGACGTTTGCCACGCTCCATGTTGGTCCAGCGTTCGCGCTCCATCGCGACGATGACCGATTGCAGGCGCTGTTCGGGGCCGACGTTGATTTCCTGCAATGTCACGCCACCGGCCACGCCATCGGTGTTCAGCCCGTGCGCGGCCTGGAATTTCTGCACGGCCTGGCCCATCGTGCCGTCAAAGGTTTTCGTTGCGCTGCGGCGCAGATACCCCATCGCCACCAGACGATTGCGCAGCGCCACCACGGCAGCCCCGCTATCCCCCGGTTGCAGTTTCTTACCCGGCACCTTGGCCCCCCAGCCCCCATGTGCAATCTGTTTTTCCAGCTGCAACTTGGCCTTCATCAGGCGCGCATATTCGGGGTTCTGCGGCGGCAAGGCACGCATGAACGCAGTGGGCGAGCTTTGAACAAAGGCGCTGAGATACGATTTGCGGTCGCGCAGCGGAACCTTGCGCTTGATGTCACCGTCCACCTTGCCGGGGGTTACGATACCCGTCTGCACATCATGGGCATAGGTGACAAACGCCTTGGACAGGGCCACCTCGGCCTGGCCCAGATCGCGCGGGCTACGGATGGTGCGCAGCATATTTGTCAGCTTGTCCACATCATAGCGCTTGGCCGGCAGACCATGGGCGCTGGCCCCGTCCAGGGCGGCAAACAGCGCCTTGCGGCGTTGCCGGTCCTTCCAGCTTTCGCCGGTCCAGACGGGTTTATACCCGGTTTCACGATAGAATTCCGCGATATCGCGGTCCAGAGCGGCCGCCTCGGCCACCGCTTGCTTGAAGGCCGTCACCTCAGCCCGAGCAGATTCGGGATCCGCGGCAAACGACGCCGCAAACATGGTAATGGCAAAAAGAAACCGGACAAAGCCGGAACGGGTCAGCAGCAGCATGATCTCGTCCCCTTTATAGTATGAACGCGCATTATTAGCCTAAACTGTCACAGGCAAAGTAAATATCTGTCTAATCACATTTCCATCAGAAGGGGAAGCATCCCCCTCAGTGATGTATCCACGCATCGGATCCTTACGCAGTTGCCACAGTTTTGAAACATTCAGCAATTTTTTGCCGATTGCTCTTGATTTCCGAAAATTTGATAAAAAACGCCGTTGGTCACGGGGAAAACTTGTGCAATAAAACCCATGCATCTGGGGATGACACAGGCAGGTGCCGCATAACACTGCGGCCAGGCAAGAAGCGACGGGGCGGCGCTTGACCATGACGAACGATTGCTCAACGAGCATTTCGCGGCGTGCACTACTTGGTGCATTCGCAGCAACAACGCTGACGGCAGCACCCACATTCTCGAAAGCTGCGGGGTTCCTGCGCGGGTCGGGCGACATCCGGCGCATCCGCATGTATTCGGGTCGCACCGGCGAGAAGCTGGACATGATCTACTGGATCGAAGGCGAATACATCAAGGACGCGCTGAAAGAGGTGAATCACTTCATGCGCGACTGGCGGACAAACGGGGCCAAGAACATGGACACCCGCACCATCGACATCATCGCCGCCACCCATAATCTGCTGGACGTGAACGAGCCCTACATGCTGCTTTCGGGCTATCGCAGCCCGGCAACCAACGCCATGCTGCGCTCGAAATCGCGCGCGGTTGCGAAGAACTCGCTGCATATGAAGGGACAGGCTGCGGATCTGCGCCTGGCGTCGCGCTCGGTCAGCCAGATGGCCCGCGCGGCCTCGTCCTGCTCGGCGGGCGGTGTCGGACGCTATAGCCGCTCGAACTTCGTGCATATGGATTGCGGCCCGGTGCGTACCTGGGGACGGTAAGCGGGGCCGCGCAAAACACGGCTCAGATCAGTCTCTGTAAACCCGCCAATCCTGGCGGGTTTTGCGTTTATCAAGATCCAAGCTGGATCGAAGACGCGTTCATCGCCCGCAGTCCCAACCCCCTGCTGAAAATCGAACATCGCGCATAAAAAGAGCCCCGACCGAAGCCGGGGCCAAGTTGACGCACTGGTATTCGGGCTTACTCGGCCGGTTTCAGCCGGTCGGGTTCGTTCTGTTCCAGATAGGCCAGTTGTTCGGGGGTCAGATCGACCTCATCATAGCCGGTGATCATCGGGCGCACATGGCTGCGGAAGCCATGCCCGACCGTCAGCAGATACACATGCACGATGACAAAGGCCGCGATGACATAGGCCGCCAGCAGGTGAATATTCGCCACGATGGTGATTATCTGCGCCCCCTGCCCCCAGAAATTATAGGTCAGATACAGAAGCCCCGAGACCCAGATCGCCGGGAAAACGAACCATTTCAGCCCGAAATATGTGGCCGCCTGCAAAGGGTTGTGCTTGCGCCAGAAGATCTTCTTGTAGGGGTGCTCCTGCCCGGTGAAGACACCGTAGGCATAGAATTTGGCGACCTCGATCATGCCCTCGATCTTGGGCAGGAACTGTTTCCAGGTGCCGGTGGTGAACAGCCAGAAGGTGGCGAAGATCCACAGCGCCAGCAGCGCCAGCGCGGCAATCGTGTGCAGCATCACCGCCGGGCCAAAGGGGATCACCGTATGCAGCCCGTTCAGCCCCATCCCGGTGAACAGCAGCACCATGATCAGCAGAACCTGCATCCAGTGCCACAGGCGTTCGAACCGTGGATAGACTTTGACGAAACGCTTAGTCATGATGCTCTCCTTTCTTGCCGCTGAACAGACGCAGAGCGCCGTGCAGCAGAACCCCGGCCAGCGCGGCCAGAACCAGCAATTTGCCCAGAATTCCGACAAACCCGTTGGGATTGGTGCCCGGCATGAAGACGCCTGCAACATTCTGCATTCGGCCATCCTCGGCGTGGCATTCGGCACAATCGACCGCCTGTTCGGACGGGGCCACCATATGCGTGATCGGCCAGTACATATACGTGTCCACGAAGTCGAACTCGCCCGAATAGGGCTGGCCTGCGGCCTTCATCCCGGCGTCGATCGCCTTGGCCCAGTCGAAATTCGTCCAAAACGCGGTGTCCGTCGTCGGGCCCCAGACATGGGTATAGACCAGATTGTTATGCACCTTGTCATAGGCCTGACGCCCGTCCATCCGTTTGAAGGGCCAGATGCGGCTGTCCGGATCGTTGGGGGTGCCGTTGATCTTGTTCACTTCGACGGTTTTGGTCGGGTCGATCTTGCGGTCGATGGTCGAGTATTCAACCTGCCCGTCAAACCAGGCGTAATAGGGCACGACATTTTCACCATAGTCGAAATCGCCCTTGGTGGACAGATAGGTATGCAGATGCTGACCCGTCGAGGAGACATAGTTATCCTCGTGAATCGGCTGGCCGTTTTCGTCCAGACGCCCGGCGGTGGACCAGTCCCACAGAGTTTTCGTAGGCACTCCGCCGCGTGCAAAGCTGGGAATGTGACAGGTCTGACAGGCCAGCTTATCCGTGTGATCGTTCAGCTTCATCCCCTTGATATTGGCGGGGTGCGGATTGGTGTCATGGCAGCTTTCGCAGCTGGCGACATCGCGGCGCTGGCCGGGTTTGCCCAGACCCACGTTATCGGCGGCCACCGTATTATAGCGCGACCCCGCCCATTCATGCTGCGACGAGACGTGACAGGTAGAACAGACCATGCCCTCGCCGCCGTCCTCTTTGGCGGACATGTGCACATCCACGTCATGGCTGGGATTATACAGCGCCGAGGACAAATCCCCGTGTTTCACGTTATCGCCGCCGCCGCCGTAGAAGTGGCAGTTGCCGCAATTGTCGCGCGTGGGCATCCCGACGCTTTGCGCCGATTTTTTCAGATCGACCGCCCAGGCGGGCTGGCCGGTGATTGTCTTGCCTGCGGCCTCAAGCGGCGGGTGCCCTGCTCCGGTGGCCAGCTTCGTGTAATTGCCCGAAGTATCGTGACAGACCAGGCAATCGACGGCGTTGGCCTCTTGCGGGGGATCTTGGTTCATGTCCTCCCAACCATAGCCCGCATGGCACGAGGTACAGCGCGGCTCGTTTCCCGCAACCGAGCCGCAGAACGAGTTGATCACGTTCCGCTTCCCCAGTTTCTGGCCGGTTTCCGGGTGATCGTAATTCCAGCTGAAATGAATCGAGTGCATATGCACCTGGTCAGAGGCCTCGGTATGGCAGGACAGGCAGGCCTCGGTGACTTCGGGCCCCGAGGTGAACTCTTTTTGCAAAATCTCGAATTTCGAATGGTCGGCCGTGCTGGCCTGCGCCGGCAAATGCGGCTGGGATTGTTGGGCCAGTGCCAGGGCGGGCAGGATCACTCCAAGCCCCGCTGTGGTGGCAAGCAGCCGGAAAATGCGCATGGCTGGGCGTCCTCCTCGCAAGCGGAATCGTATTCTGCAATAAGAATGTGAATCCCCCGCCAAAGTATTGATACAGATCAATTCGGTGCAAAAACTTATTCCAAAGAATGATCTTTTCACGGCGCGCCCGATCTTCTATCCCCCTTGCAGCCTGCGATTGACTGGAATGAGCCGATGAAACCTTTCTTGATCCTGCAACTGCGCCCCGAATCCGAAGCCTCGGACGATGAATATGCTGCATTTCTGGACAAGGGCGGGCTGCGCGCCGATCAGACCCATCGTATCCGGCTGGAGCGCGAAACCCTGCCGGATCTGAACCTGTCGGATTATTCGGGCGTGATTGTTGGCGGCGGGCCCGGCTGCGTCAGCGATGCCCCCGCGACGAAAGACCCGCTGGAGGCCCGGATCGAGGCCGAAATCCTGTCGCTGATGCCGCAGATTACCGAACAGGACGTGCCCTTTATGGGCTGCTGCTATGGGATCGGCATTCTGGGCCATCACCTGGGCGCCACCGTCAGCAAAGAAAACTATGGCGAACCCGTCGGCCCCACCGATTGCACCCGAACGCCCGAGGGCGCGGCCGATCCCCTGTTGCAAGACCTGCCCGCGCAGTTCCAGGCCTTTGTTGGCCACAAAGAGGCCGTGCAACACCTGCCTCAGGGCGCGGTGCATCTGCTGGCCTCGGCCCCCTGCCCGTTCCAGATGATCCGCTACAAACAGAACGTCTATGCCACGCAATTCCACCCCGAGGCCGACAGCGCCGGGTTTGAACTGCGTATCCGCATTTACAAGGACAAGGGCTATTTCCCCCCCGAGGAGGCCGACTCTCTGATCGCCATGTGCCGCGCCGCCGACGTGCACAGCCCCGAGAAAATCCTGCGCAATTTCGTCGCGCGCTACGGGGTCTGACGGTGTCCAAAGGGGAAATGGCGCACCTGAGAGGATTCGAACCTCTGGCCTCTGCCTTCGGAGGGCAGCGCTCTATCCAGCTGAGCTACAGGTGCCTGAGGGCGTACTTACCCAAAGCCCGCGCGGGGTGCAATCGGTAACACCGCGCACGAGCGGAAATTTATCCTAACAGATCATGCGCCAGTTCCAGCGCCTCCACCAGCGCGTCCACCTCGGCGCGGGTGTTGTACATCCCGAACGAGGCCCGGCAGGTGGCGGGTGTGCCCAGGTGCTCCATCAGGGGGCCGGCACAATGGTGCCCGGCGCGCACGGCCACGCCTTTTTTGTCCAGAATGGTCGAGATGTCATGCGCATGGGCCGCGCCCTGCATCGTGAACGAGAAAATCGCCGCCTTGCCCGGCGCGGTGCCTTGCAGGTTCAGCCAGTTGATCCCGCTCAGGCGCTGGCTGGCATAGGCGGCCAGATCGGCCTCATGCGCGGCGATGTTGTCCATGCCCACATCCATCAGATAGTCCAGCGCCACGCCCATGCCGATGGTCTGAACGATGCCGGGGGTGCCGGCCTCGAATTTCATCGGCGGATCGTTATAGATCACCTGATCGCGGCTGACCTCTTTGATCATGTCGCCGCCCCCCAGAAAGGGGCGCATCTCGGCCATGCGCTCTTTGCGAATATAGATCGCCCCCGAGCCCGACGGACCATAGAGCTTATGCCCGGTGATCGCATAGAAATCGCAGCCCAGATCGACCACGTTCACCGGCATATGCACCGCCCCCTGAGAGCCGTCCACCAGCACCGGCACCCCGCGCGCCCGCGCCGCCGCGCAGATGGTTTTTACATCAACAATGGTGCCTAACACATTGGAACATTGAGTAATTGCCACCAATTTTGTCTTGGGCCCGATAGCGTCAATCACCTGCTGCGGATCAATCGAGCCATCCGCCGCGCATTCCACCCATTTCAGCACCACCCCCTGCCGTTCACGCAGAAAATGCCACGGGACGATATTGGCGTGATGCTCGGCGACGGACAGGATGATCTCATCGCCCGCCTGCATCCGGGGCATCGCCCAGCTATAGGCCACCAGGTTGATCCCCTCGGTCGTGCCCGAGTTAAAGACGATCTCATCCTCATCCGGCGCGCCCAGGAACTTGGCGACGATACCGCGCACGGCCTCGTATTTCTCGGTCGCCAGATTGGACAGGTAATGCAGCCCGCGATGCACGTTTGCATATTCCTCGGCATAGCCGCGCGTCACCGCGTCAATCACCACCCCAGGCTTCTGCGCACTGGCCCCATTATCCAGATAAACCAAAGGCTTACCATTCACTTCTCGTGCTAGAATCGGGAAATCCGAGCGGATTTTCTGAACATCATACATGGATCAAACTCCCATAGGGCTGGCCCCGATCAGGAGCATGAAAAGCGACAGGCCAAAGACAAAACCAACCCCCGCCAGCACCATCACCAGAAAGGATTTGCCAAGCGAGTTCCAGCCCTGCGCCACATCCAGAAAATTCACCATGATCCACAGCCCAAAGAGCCCCAGAACCAGCGCAACCATATTCGCCAGACCCGGCAGAATCAGCGTTAGCACCAGCAGTCCCGCCTGCGCGATCGCTCGCATCACTTGCAGCCAGACGATCAAAGACAGCAGCTGGCCCAGGCTGGCCTGCCCGCCAAACATCTGCCCCACCCAGCGCAGCACCACCGCGCCCAGCACGATCACCGAGGTCAGGATCATCAGGTACAGAATCGGCAGGTTCATCCCCGTCTGAACCCCGGTCGAGCTTTCAAACAGGCTCAGCGACAGCGAATACAGGATCGTGTTCACCACCGCGACCAGCGCAACCAGCAGGCCCAGGGATTCCTTGCCCAGCCCCAGGGCCAGCACGCGCTCGGCGGCGCTGCGCGGTGCGGTCACTGTCTCGGTGATCAGCGATTTGAAATCAATTTGCAATGCCATCACTCTGCCCCTGCCAGCGGCCCCCATTCGGCCTGCCGCAATCCGGCCAGCCAGAACCAGACAAAGACCACCAGCCAGATTCCCCCGACCAGTGTCAATGCCGGACCGGCACCGATGAAACCGGCCACCATCCCCTGAAGCAAGATCAGCGGCGACGAGGCCAGCAGCGCCCAGAACAGCGCAATCCGCGCACCATAGGCCGTGCCGCGCCCCCGCAGCGCCCGCGCGATCAGATGCGAGACGAAGGCCAGCACATACATCATCAACGGCGCAATCATCACCCAGGCCAGCAGCGTCGCGCCCAGCAGCATGTTCAGCTCGACCTCGGGGTTCAGATGGGCCTCGCGGGCCAGGCGCGGCCATTGGGCGACGAACACCACCGTGCAGGCGGCCATCAGAATGGCCAGCGCGCGGTCCTCGCGCTGGCCCATCTGCAACAGGCGCGCCACAACGCGCCCCGGCCCCCGATAAGAGGCCACGATATCGCGGGTGACCGGCATCAGTCGCGCCGGCGGGCCAGCCAGGCCTCCAGACGGGAAACGATCTCGTCGCGCAGCTCTTCGCTTTCGATTTCCTCAACCGCTTCGGCCAGGAAGGACAGCACCAGAAGGTCGGTTGCCTCTTTGGTGGGAACCCCGCGCGAGCGCAGATAGAACAGCGCCTCTTCGTCAATCGCCCCCGAGGTCGAGCCGTGCGAACAGGCCACGTCATCGGCGTAGATTTCCAGCTCGGGCTTGGCCAGGAACTGGCTGTCATCGTCCAGCAGCAAGGACTGGCTGATCTGATACCCATCGGTTTTCTGCGCATCCGGCTGCACCAGGATTTTCCCCTGAAACACCCCCGTCGCCCCGTTGCGCAGCACCTTCTTGAACACCTGACGGCTTTCGCAGTTTTGCGCGTCATGAGTGATGAACACCGTGTCATCGTGATGAAAATCGCCATCGCCCATACAGGCCCCGGCAACATGCGCGATGGCATCGTCGCCCGTCAGCTCGATCACGCATTCGTTGCGCGTCAGCACGCCATTGGCCGTCATGGTGAAGCTTTTGAATACGCTCTGCGTGCCCAGACGGGCGAAAATATGGGTCGCGGCGCGGCGCTGATGATCGCGGCCCTGCGCGCGCACGTGATGGAATTGCGCGCGATCGGCCACCTCGACCTCCAGCACCTTGTTGAACCGTGCGGCGGCGGGGCCGTTTTCCAGCAAGGTCAACTGCGCGCCTTCCTCCAGCTTCACCACATGGTGCAGCATCGCGTCCGAGCTTTCAGAGCGGTGGAAATAGACCAGGCTGACAGGTTTCGAGGGCGTGCCGGTGACGCGGATCAGAATGCCATCTTCGGCAAAGGCCGTGTTCAGCGCCGCCAGCGGGCGTTCAACAGGTTTCTGACCGTTGGTTTCCAGCGCGCCATACAGATCCTTGGCCCAGTGGATATCCTTGGCGCCGGCCTCGGCCAGACGTTCGATTTCAATGCCTTCCAGGGCCAGATCGTCACTGGCCTGGGGATCGAACACACCATCGACAAAGACGATTTTCAGCCGCTCGGTTTCGGTGAAAACCGGCAATTCGCCCTGCGTGTCGAACAGCGCCGCGGGCACGGGATCGGCCGCCGTCAGCGTGTCGGGACGGGTGTATTTCCAATATTCATCGCGGCGCGAGGGCAGCCCCATCGCGCGCACCCGCGCCGCAGCGTCCTGCCGCAGCGCATCCAGCCAGCCGCCCTGCGTGGGCAGCGACAGGGACGACAGGCGCGCCTCGGTTGCGTCCAGTTTCGCCTGAGCCAGAGCCATCAGAGCACCTCCGCCAGGATGTCGGCATAGCCGTTTTGCTCGACTTCCAGGGCCAGCTCGGGGCCGCCGGTTTTGACGATGCGGCCCGCGGCCATGATATGCACCACGTCGGGTTTGATGTGGTCCAGCAGGCGCTGATAATGGGTGATCACCAGGAACGAGCGCCCCTCGGAGCGCAGCGCATTCACGCCCTCGGCCACCAGTTTCATCGCGTCCACATCCAGGCCCGAGTCCGTCTCGTCCAGAATGCACATCTTCGGCTCAAGCATGGCCATTTGCAGGATCTCGTTGCGCTTTTTCTCACCGCCCGAGAAGCCGACATTCACCGGGCGTTTGAGCATATCCGCGTCGATTTTCAGGGTCTTGGCCTTGGCCCGCACGACCTTAAGGAAGTCAGCGGCCGACATTTCCTCTTCGCCGCGCGCCTTGCGCTGTGCGTTCACAGCGGTGCGCAGGAAGGTCATGTTGCCCACGCCGGGGATCTCTACCGGATATTGGAAGGCCAGGAACAGACCGGCGGCGGCGCGCTCTTCGGGCTCCATGTCCAGAATGTCTTCGCCTTCCAGGGTGGCCTCGCCGCCGATCACCTCGTAGCCGTCCTTGCCGGACAGAACATAGGACAGCGTTGATTTGCCCGAGCCATTCGGCCCCATGATCGCGTGCACCTTGCCGGGTTCGATCGTCAGATCGACACCTTTGAGGATCTGTTTATCCTCTTCTTCAAGTTTGACCTGCAGGTTCTTGATTTCCAGCATGTTTTTTCCTTTTGATCTCAGCGCGCGACCCAGGGCCACGTCTTTGTTTCGTGCTCTGGCGGGTGATCCGCGCCAGGTGTTGTTTTAGTTTCAGTCCAGCACCACAGCCGTGCCCGAGGCACTGACCATCAGCATCGACTGGCCCACCACCTCGTAATCCAGATCGACGCCGACAACGGCATTGGCCCCCAGAACGGCGGCGCGTTCTTGCAGCTCGCGCAGGGCGGTGTCGCGGGCGTCCTGTAGCTTGGATTCATACGCGCCCGAGCGCCCGCCGATGATGTCGGTAACCGAGGCAAACAGATCGCGCACCACATTGGCGCCCATGATGGCCTCGCCCACGACGATACCCTTATAGGCGGTGATGCTGCGGCCCTCGATGGAAGGGGTGGTTGTGACGATCATTTTCCTACCTTTACAATGTGTTACAGGGCAATCTTAACCCACAGACCCTTCGAGAGAGATCGCCACCAGCTGTTGCGCTTCCATGGCGAATTCCATTGGCAGGGCTTGCAGTACGTCCTTACAGAACCCGTTCACCACCAGCGCGACGGCCTCTTCCTCGTCCATGCCGCGCTGACGGCAGTAGAACAGCTGATCGTCATCCACTTTGGATGTCGTGGCCTCGTGTTCCACGCGGGACGAGTTGTTTTTCACCTCGATATACGGCACCGTGTGGGCCCCGCATTTATCGCCGATCAGCAGGCTGTCACATTGGGTATAGTTGCGCCCGTTCTTGGCCTTGGGGTGCATGGACACAAGGCCGCGATAGGTGTTCTGCGCCTTGCCCGCGCTGATGCCCTTGGACACGATGCGCGACTTGGTGTTCTTGCCCAGGTGCACCATTTTGGTGCCGGTATCGGCCTGCTGCATGTTGTTGGCGATGGCGATCGAGTAGAACTCGCCCTGGCTTTCGTTGCCGCGCAGGATGCAGGACGGGTATTTCCAGGTCACGGCAGATCCGGTTTCCACCTGCGTCCACATCACCTTGGACCGATCCCCGCGGCAATCGGCGCGTTTGGTCACGAAATTATAGATCCCGCCCTTGCCGTTTTCATCGCCGGGATACCAGTTCTGGACCGTGGAATATTTCACCTCGGCGTCTTCCTCGACGATGATCTCCACCACGGCGGCGTGCAGCTGCGCGGTGTCGCGTTGGGGGGCGGTGCAGCCTTCCAGATAGGACACATAGCTGCCCTTATCCGCGATGATCAGCGTGCGTTCGAACTGTCCGGTGTTTTCCGCGTTGATGCGGAAATAGGTGCTCAGCTCCATCGGGCAGCGCACACCGGGGGGCACGTAGACGAACGAGCCATCCGAGAACACGGCCGAATTCAGCGTGGCATAGAAGTTATCCGACTGCGGCACGACGCTGCCCAGGTATTTCTTCACCAGTTCGGGGTGTTCGCGGATCGCCTCGGAGATCGAGCAGAAGATCACACCGGCCTTGGCCAGTTCGGCCTGAAAGGTGGTGCCCACGGACACGGAATCGAACACCGCATCCACGGCCACTTTGCGGCCCTCGGCGGGCATATCTTCAGCGCCTTCGACACCGGCCAGGATCATCTGTTCCTTCAGCGGGATGCCCAGCTTTTCATAGGTCGCCAGCAGCTTGGGGTCCACCTCGTCCAGGGACTTGGGCTTTTCCTCCATGCTTTTGGGGCGGGCATAGTAATACTGATCCTGAAAGTCGATTTCCGGATAGTTGACCATGGCCCATTTGGGCTCTTCCATCTGGGTCCAGCGCTCCAGCGCTTGCAGACGCCAGTCGGTCATCCATTCGGGCTCTTCGTTCTTATCCGAGATCAGCCGAACGATGTCGGCATTCACGCCCTTGGGCGCGTATTCCATTTCAATCTCGGTTTCCCAGCCGTATTTGTACTTGCCGCCCACTTCGCGCACGGCATCAACGGTTTCCTGATCGACACCCTCTTTGACGTCGCTTTGATCCAAAGCAGCCATGGTACACCTCTTGTTCGCGTCTAGGTCTCACGCCGCGCGGGCGTGAAACTTCTGTTGTTTCTTCAGCCACGTTTCAGCGAAACGCAGCACGTCCTTTTCGGTGGTCTCCAGCCCCAAAGAGACACGGATTGCCCCTCTGGCCACCTCTTCGTCATATCCCATCGCCCGCAGCACCGGGCTGGCGCGCAATTTCCCCGAAGAACAGGCCGAGCCCGCCGAAATCGCAAAGCCCGCCAGATCCATCTGCATCACCTGCGTTTCGCCCTTCCAGCCGGGGGTGGCAAAACACGAGGTATTGGGCAGCCGATCGGCCTGTTGCCCGACAAAAATAGTATCTTTTGCCGCGCTCTCAATGACCTCTTCCAGTAAATTGCGCAACCCCTGTACATCTTTCCACCGACCATTTGACAGGTCATTGGCCGCCGCTTCGGCCGCTGCGCCGAAACCGGCGATGCCGGGGATGTTTTCAGTGCCCGCGCGGCGGCCCATTTCCTGACCGCCCCCCCGCAATTGCGCCGCAATATCGGTGCCGCGCTTGACGACCAGCGCGCCGATCCCCTTGGGCCCGCCCAGCTTATGCGCCGAGATCAGCGCCATCTGCGCCCCCGACCAGTTGAAGGCGACGGGCAGTTTGCCAAACGCCTGGGTCATGTCGCTCAGCGCCAGCCCCTCGGGCAGGGATTGGATCACGCCGGTTTCGGAATTGGCCAGTTGCAGGGCGGTATTTTCGGGGTCGGTGACGGTCACCCGTCCCGCAGGATCCACAGGCAGGCTGGCGTCAATCCAGGCCAGAACCGCGTCATGTTCAATCGGAGCGCCCATAAACCCGCGCCCCGCGCAGGCCAGCGCCGCGCCCTCGGTCGCGCCTGAGGTAAAGATCACATCCGCCCCATCCGCCCCAAAGGCCGTGGCCACCTGCGTGCGCGCCTTTTCCACGATGGCCTTGGCGGCGCGTCCCTCAGCATGAACGCTGGAGGGATTGCCCACCGCATCCATCGCCGCGATCATCGCGGCGCGCGCTTCGGGCCGCAGGGGCGCGGTTGCGTTATGGTCCAGATAGACCCGCTGCATCACTCTTCGTCCACGACGGCAAACAGCCCCGGCACTGCGGGGCAAGGCGCCAGGGAATTGTCAATCACATCCGACAGGCGCGCATTATGCAGGAAAACATAGACATGGGCCGACAGGCTTTGCCACAGACGGTTCGTCATCGACTGCGCCCGCGAGCCCGACAGCGCGCCAGACGCCCCTGCTCCTTTGTGCATCGCATCCACGGTTTCATCGACGGCGCTTAGCACCTCGACCACGCGGATTTCGCTGGTGGGGCGCGCCAGACGGTATCCGCCCCCCGGCCCACGCACCGATTCCACCAATCCGGCGCGGCGCAGCTTTACGAAAAGCTGCTCTAGGTAAGGCAATGAAATATCCTGACGTTTTGCAATGTCCCCCAGCGAAACCAGCGTTTCGCCCGGCTGCAAGGCGATGTCAGCCAGGGCAACCATTGCATATCGTCCTTTGGTACTAAGTTTCACGGCGCGATTCCCTCGTGAATTGATTGACGACAGGGCCTGCAAGGCTTATTTCCCATGCAGCCCACTGGCCTGGCTGGCCGGTATTTAGAACCGTTCTAAGGTGCTTGACCAAATTCGTCAAGAATGAAGCACCCACTTAGGAGAGACGCAAGACATATGCCCGAGGTTATTTTTCCCGGTCCCGAAGGACGGCTGGAAGGTCGCTATCACCCGCAAAAAGACCGTGACGCCCCGATCGCCATTGTCCTGCATCCGCATCCTCAGTTCGGCGGTACGATGAACAATAAGGTGGTGTATAACCTGCACTACGCTTTTTATAACATGGGCTTTACGGTTCTGCGGTTTAATTTCCGTGGCGTGGGGCGCAGCCAGGGCGAATATGATCAGGGCGTGGGCGAGCTGTCGGATGCGGCCTCGGCGCTGGATTACCTGCAATCCATGAACAGCAATTCGAAACATTGCTGGGTCGCGGGGTTCAGCTTTGGCGCGTGGATCGGAATGCAGCTGCTGATGCGCCGCCCCGAGATCACCGGCTTTGTGTCCGTCTCGCCGCCTGCGAACATGTATGACTTCTCGTTTCTGGCGCCCTGCCCCAGCTCGGGGCTGATCATCAACGGCACCGCTGACCGCGTGGCCCCGCCGGCCGACACCGTGTCGCTGGTCAGCAAGCTGCACGAGCAAAAAGGCATCACCATCACCCACGAGGAAATCGAGGGCGCCGGCCATTTCTTTGAAAAGGACGAGCAGATGGATCACATGATCGGTAACGTGACCTCTTATGTGAAACGTCGTCTGACCGAAACCACGCGCTGAGGACACCATGGGAGTCACCGAGGATCTGGCCGACGCATTGGCCCGCGACGCGATCGAAGCGGCCGAGAAGCTGGGCGATGAGTTGCTGATCGACCAGATCGCCAAATCCCTTGGGGACAGCTCGACCACAACGCAAGAGGCCTTTCTGACCGCTGTGCGCGTGCGGATGGCGGAAAAGCGCGCGCGCAAGCTGCTGGATGCCAGAATCGACGCGGCCCTCAAAGCGCAAGGCGCAGCCAACCCATGACGGCGCGTCTGGATGCGCAAATGGCCTTCTTAACCGAGGCCTGCAAGCTGAAATCCGTGGATCGCGCCACCCTGCTGTGCGATGGCTCGCGGCGCGAAAATTCGGGCGAGCACAGCTGGCACCTGGCGCTTTATGCGCTGACGCTGGCCGAACATGCGCCGCAGGGCGTGGATATCAACCGGGTGATCCGGATGTTGCTGCTGCATGATCTGGTCGAGATCGACGCCGGCGACGCGCCGATTTTCGGCACCCATGATCCGGCCGCGACCGAGGCAGACGAGCAGGCCGCCGCCGCGCGGATTTTCGGGCTGTTGCCGGGGGATCAGGGGGGTGAACTGCTGGCGCTATGGCAGGAGTTCGAGGCCAACCAGACGCCGGACGCGACATTTGCCAAGTCTCTGGACAGATTCCAGCCGCCCAATCAGAACCTGGCCTCGGGCGGGGGGAGCTGGGTGGAATATAACGTGGATTTCGACACGGTGGCCAGCAAGGTTGGCGCCAAAGTCGCCCATGGCGCACCGGGATTGTGGGACTGGATCGCGCCGAAAATCCGCGCTTTCTTTGACGCGAGGGGATAAGGGGCGCTGCCCCCGGCCTGCGGCCTCCCCCGGAGTATTTTCATCAAAAAGAAGCTATTTTGATGTTTTGCGTTTCTGCTTGGCGATGACTTTTTCGGCCAGGTCGCGGGCGATGGCGAAGGCGCCTTTGATTTTATCGCTGTCTTTTTGCCAGTCGCGGCGCACGACGATTTTATTGTCTTTGACCTTGGCCAGGCCGTTTTGCGCCTGGATGTATTCGACAAGGCCCTGAGGGGAGGCGAATTTGTCGTTGTGGAACTGGATCGTTGCGCCTTTGGGACCGCCGTCGAGTTTGGCGATACCGGCGCGTTTGCACATGGCCTTGATCCGGACCACCAGCAGCAGGGTGTTGACCTCTTTGGGGAGTTTGCCGAAACGGTCAATCAGTTCGGCGGCGAAACCTTCGAGTTCGACCTTGCCCTGGAGGCTGCTGAGGCGGCGATACAGCCCAAGGCGCACGTCTAGATCGGGCACATAGCTGTCGGGGATCAGCACCGGCACGCCCAGGTTGATTTGCGGGGCCCATTGATCGTTATCCTCGGTCAGGCCTTCCATTTCGCCGGCTTTGATCTTGGCAATCGCCTCTTCCAGCATCTGCTGGTAAAGCTCATAGCCGACATCGCGCATCTGGCCGGACTGTTCCTCGCCCAGCAGGTTGCCGGCGCCGCGGATGTCCAGATCCTGGCTGGCCAGGGTAAAGCCCGCCCCCAGCGTATCGAGCGAGCCCAGAACGCGCAGGCGTTTTTCGGCGGCCGGCGTCAGCGGCGCGCGGGGTTTCGTGGTCAGATAGGCATAGGCGCGGGTTTTGGAGCGCCCCACCCGCCCGCGGATTTGGTACAGCTGCGAGAGGCCGAACATATCCGCGCGGTGGACGATCATCGTATTGGCCGTGGGGATGTCCAGCCCGGATTCGACAATCGTGGTGGCCAGCAGCACATCGTATTTGCCGTCATAGAAGGCGTTCATGCGCTCATCCAGATCGCCCGCCGCCATCTGGCCGTGGGCGGTGATGAATGAGACCTCGGGGACGTGATCGCGCAAGAAAGCCTCGATTTCCGGCAGATCGCTGATGCGCGGCACCACATAAAAGGACTGCCCGCCACGATAATGTTCGCGCAAAAGGGCCTCGCGCAGGGTGACGGCATCGAATTCGCTGACATAGGTGCGGATGGCCAGGCGATCCACGGGGGGCGTGCCGATGATCGACAGATCGCGCACCCCGGACAGGGACAGTTGCAAGGTGCGCGGGATCGGCGTGGCGGTCAGCGTCAGCACATGGATGTCCGAGCGCATCTGTTTCAGGCGCTCTTTGTGGCCGACGCCGAAATGCTGCTCCTCGTCGATGATCAGCAGGCCAAGGTTTTTGAAGCGGATGTTTTTCGCCAGCAGCGCATGGGTGCCCACGACAATATCCACCGTGCCATCGGCCAGGCCGGCGCGGGTGCGCGTTGCATCCGATGCTTTAACAAAGCGCGACAAGGCACTGACTTGCAATGGAAAACCTCGGAATCTTTCAGCGAAGCTTTTGAAATGTTGGCGCGCCAGAAGCGTCGTGGGCGCAATCACCGCCACCTGCACGCCCGACATTGCCGCCACAAAGGCCGCGCGCATCGCGACCTCGGTTTTGCCAAAGCCCACATCGCCGCAGACCAGCCGATCCATCGGGCGGCCCGAGTCCAGATCGGCCATCACATCCTCGATCGCCTTCAGCTGATCCTCGGTTTCCTGATAGGGGAAGCGCGCGGCGAAGCTTTCCCAGGCGTGGTGCTCGGCCTCCAGCGCGGGGGCGGTGCGCAATTCGCGTTCGGCGGCAACGCGGATCAGCCGGTCGGCCATCTCGCGAATGCGCTCTTTCAGCTTGGCCTTTTTCGCCTGCCAGGCACCGCCGCCCAGACGGTCCAGCAGGCCTTCGTCATGGCCGTATTTCGACAGCAGCTCGATGTTTTCAACCGGCAGGTAAAGCTTTGCAGCGTCAGCATATTCCAGCAGCAGGCATTCATGAGCGGCCCCGGCGGCGCTGACCACCTCGAGCCCCTGATAACGGCCGATCCCATGATCCACATGCACCACCAGATCGCCGGGGGACAGCGATTGCGTTTCGGTCAGGAAATTCTCAGCCCGGCGTTTGCGCGCGGTTTTGCGCACCAGCCGGTCGCCCAGCACATCCTGTTCGGAAATCACCGTCAGGCCGGGGGATTCGAACCCGTGTTCCAGCGGCCAGATCGCCAGATGCAGCCCGTGTTTGCCCACGCCGCGCAGGTCCGAAACCGGGACGGCACCGATCAGGCCCTCGTCCTCCAGCAGCCCGTCCAGACGTTCGCGCGCGCCCTCGGAATAGGACGCGACAACCACCGGACCAGCGGTCATTTTCACTTTAACATGATCCGATAGTGCGCTGAAAAGGTTTACATTCTCCTGCTGTCTTTCGAGGGAGAAATTGCGCCCGATCCGCCCACCGGCATCCACCACATTCGGCCCCGAGGCCTGCGCCAGCGGATGGAATTGCACGACGCGGCGATCCGTGACCGCGGCCTCCCAGGCGGTGTCATCCAGATAAAGCCCCTCGGGCGGGACGGGTTTATAGACGGTGTCCAGCCGCCCTTTTTGCGCCATTGCGATCTTGCGGGTCTCATATTGGTCAACGATGCCCTCCCAACGGCTTAGCCGTTGCGGCGTGACCTGATCGTCCAGCGTGACCGGCGCATCCGGCAGATAGTCAAACAGCACTTCCAGACGGTCATGGAAAAACGGCAGCCAATGCTCGATTCCCTGATGCTTGCGGCCTGCGCTGACGGCCTCGTACAGGGGATCGTCCGTGCCCGCCGCGCCAAATTCGATACGATAGTTCTGCCGGAACCGCAAAATCGCCGGATCGTCCAGAATGACTTCGGATACCGGGGCCAGCTCGATCATCTCCAGCTTTTCGACCGTGCGCTGACTGACCGGATCGAACCGGCGCGCGCCATCCAGCGTGTCGCCGAACAGATCCAGACGGACAGGGCCGGATTCGCCTGGAGGAAAGATATCGATAATGCCGCCGCGAATGGCATAATCGCCCGGCTCCATCACTGTGGGCGCTTGGCTAAAACCCATACGAACCAAGAAGTTACGAAGCGCTTTTTCATCAACGCGTGAACCGACGCGCGCGGTAAAGGCGGCCTCTTTCAGCACCTCGCGCGCGGGGACGCGCTGCATCGCGGCGCTGACCGTCGTCAGCAAGATGAACTGCCCCGGCATCCCATGCACCAGCCCCGCCAGCGTGGCCATTCGCGCGGCCGAAATATCCGCATGAGGGCTGACCCGATCATAGGGCAGGCAGTCCCATCCGGGGAACCTGATCACCGGCATATCGGGCGCAAAGAAGCGCAAGGCGGCCTCGGTGGCCGCCAGTCTTTTGTCATCGCGGGCGATGTGGATCACCGGGCCCTGGGCTTTTTCCACCTCGGCCAGGATCAGCCGGGCGTCATAGCCTTCAGGAGCGCCCCCGATCATGATCATTGGGTTCTTCGACATGAGTATTTTGCCCCAAGTGCCAGAAATTATTCGGAAGATTGACGGTCAGGTTCTGATAAACGCCCCAGATCGTGGTGACGAAAATCGCCACCATACCCAGCACCTGCACCCAGATCCGGTGCCGGGTCAGACGTTTGCGCAGATCGGCGCCGGTTTCGGCCTCGTCGCGGATACGGCGGGCGGTGTTCAGGCTCATGATGCCGACAATGGACAGCGGAAACAACAGACAGAACACCGCCTGCGCCAGCTGCACATCATAGACAAAGCCCAGCAGGATCAGCATCGTGAACAGGAAACAGGCCAGCCCCAGAATCCACAGCCCCGACACACCCGAGATATACAGCAGCCGGTTCACATTCACCCGCACCATATCCTCCAGGTCCTGCTGCGCCTGGCTGCCTTCGCCTTTTGTTTCAGCGCGGGCGGCGCGGATCACCATGTCAAAGGGCACGCCCAGCACCCAGTGGCTGGTGGTTGACCACATGACCGCCAATGCAATCCAGAACCACAGGTTCGAGAAGGACCGCATATCGATCATTTCATTCAGAAGTTCGTACCAGTTCACCTGACTGCCTCGCCGTTTTGGCTTGATTACCCGGCCTGCGCGGCAATTCCTACCCTTGAGTGACGGGAAATTCCATGCAACGGATGCACGGCACTCAGGAAGGAAACGCAAGATGCCCCACAACGCCCAGGCCCCTTTTCCCACCACGCGCTTTCGCCGGCCCCGTCAATCGGCGCAAATCCGGGCTCTTGTGCAGGAAAATACGCTAAGCGTGGGCGATCTGATCTGGCCCATTTTCGTCCGCGAGGGCGAGGGCATTGTGGAGCCTGTTGCCTCGATGCCCGGCGTGAACCGGCTGTCGGTGGACAAAATCATCGAGGCCGCCCGCCAGGCCGCCGATCTGGGCATTCCGGCGATCTGCCTGTTTCCCTATACCGATCCGTCGCTGAAAACCGCCTGCTGCTCGGAAGCGTGGAACCCCGATAACCTGTCCAACCGCGCCAGCCGCGCCATCAAGGAGGCGGGTATCGAGATTGCCATCATGTCCGATGTGGCGCTGGATCCGTATAACGCGAACGGCCATGACGGGCTGGTCGAGGACGGCAGGATCCTGAATGACGAAACCGTCGAGGCGCTGGTCAAACAGGCCGTGGAACAGGCGCGCAACGGCGTGGACATCATCGGCCCCTCGGACATGATGGACGGCCGGATCGGCGCCATTCGCGCGGCGCTGGAATCCGAGGGCTTCAAAGACACGATGATCCTGTCCTATGCCGCCAAATACGCCAGCGCCTTTTACGGGCCGTTCCGCGATGCCGTTGGGGCCTCGGGGGCGCTGAAGGGCGATAAGACCACCTATCAGATGGACCCCGCCAATTCCGACGAGGCCCTGCGGATGATCGAGCGCGACCTGTCCGAGGGCGCCGATATGGTGATGGTCAAACCCGGAATGCCCTATCTGGACATTTGCCGCCGGGTCAAGGACGCCTTTGCCGTGCCCACCTATGCCTATCAGGTGTCCGGCGAATACGCGATGATACAGGCCGCTGCGCAGAATGGCTGGATCGACGGGCAGCGCGCCATGCTGGAAAGCCTGATGTGTTTCAAACGCGCAGGCTGTGACGGGGTGCTGACCTATTTCGCCCCCGCCGTGGCGCGCCACCTGCAAGAGACCTGATGCAGCTGGGGGTAAGATACTGGGGCGCAAGGCAGCCCAGCCCGCGCGCGCCGAAAACTGCCCACGCCCCACACGAGACGTGACAGCCCCCCTGCCCGGCCCTATACTTGGCCCATGAACCGGCTGCGGATAAGGCCGGTAACACTCTGGAAAACAGACAGACAGGCGACAGTGACATGACAAACCTAACCCGACGCAGCTTTACGCTGGCCGCGCTGGCCGGTGCGGGGATGACCGCCGCATGTGGCAATGGCATCGGCTCTCCGAATGCCTCGACGATTGATGCGCGCGTGAATGCCACGCTGGACTATCTTTATAACAAATACCCCAACACGCAGGACGTGGCCGCCAAATCGGTGGGCCAGCTGGTAATGCCGCTGGTGACCGAGGCGGGCTTTATCGTCGGCGGCGGCTATGGCCGGGGCGCGCTGCGCGTCAATGGCGTGACGGTGGATTACTATTCCTCGGCCAAGGGCAGCTTTGGTTTTCAGGCCGGCGCGCAGCAATATGCGCATGTGCTGTTCTTCATGACGCAGGACGCGCTTGAGGATTTCCGTCGCGGATCGGGCTGGGCCGCAGGGGCGGATATGGAATACGTGTTCTCGGATGTGGCTGAAAATGTCCGAGCCGAAACCACCACCGCCACCGCTCCGGTTCTGGCCGTGGTCTTTGGGCAGGCGGGCCTGCTGGCCGGTGCCAGCCTTGAAGGTCTGAAATACACCCGGATCATTCCCTGATCCGGCACCTTGGGGGAATCGCCTGGAAACCGGCGTCCCCCTTTGCACCGCCCTTTGGCCCTTTGCATCGCTTGTGCGCCCCGCGACCTCAACCAGCACGCGCAATGCGCGCCCCAGCGGTTGTTTTTCAAGGCAAATAGCGCCTGCGACCGGCACTATCCTTGCGTTCCAATCCAATAAATCAATACCTTAGAGGCGTATTAACCCGGACTCCCGTCCGGGGCGTATTCGTAAATCGTAAACGAGACCAGCTATGCCATTGCTCAGCCATGAATTCAGCCCATTGTTTTTCTCTGCGGAATTGCCCAGCACTCTGACCGGGCGCAATGCCTCGTTGCAGACATGGATTACCCTTGTCGGAGACGACACCAACGAGCTGCTGCCCGGCACCGGAGACGCCGATGACCTGTCCGGCGCCGGCGGTGAGGATACGCTTCTGGGCAGCGGCGGGGATGACCTGCTGGATGGCGGCGCGGACAATGACCAGGTCTGGGGCGGCAGCGGCACCGACACTTTGCTTGGCGGCACCGGAGATGACCAGCTGGGCGGCGGCACCGGCGACGACCTGATCTATGGTGACGACACGGCTGCCGGGGCTTCGGACGGGCATGACGTTCTTTTGGGCGGCGCGGGGAATGACACGCTCTATGCGATGGGCGGGCATGACATCCTGTGGGGAGGCGCAGGAAATGACCTGGCCTTCGGCGGCGCGGGCGATGACATGATTGGCGGCGTTGACGGGCATGACACCCTGCTGGGCGAGGCCGGGCTGGATACCTTGATGGGCGGCCAGGGCGCTGACAGCCTGGATGGCGGCGCGGACAATGATCAGGTTTGGGGCGGCAGCGGCCGGGACACTCTGAACGGCGGTGACGGCGATGACATCATCGGTGGCGCGCTTGGCCTGGATACAATTGACGGCGGGCTGGGCAATGACACGATCTTTGCCGGAACCCACGCGGATTTGGTTTTTGGCGGGATGGGTGCTGACGAAATCTGGGCCGGAAGCGGCAATGACATCGTCTATGGCAATTCGGGCAATGACGTGATCAACGGCCATTACGGCGATGACATCATCGAAGGCGGCAACGGCCAGGACACGGTCCGCGGCGAGGCTGGACACGATTGGGGCCTGGGCGGCGCGGGCCATGACTCGGTCGATGGCGGCGAGGGCAACGACACCCTTGAGGGCGGCGCGGGCCGCGACACCATGGTCGGCGGCGAAGGCAATGACGTGCTTTGGGGGAACGACGACGCGGATGTGTTCTTTTTCACAACCAGCGGCGGCCAGGACACGGTCATGGATTTTGACACCACCGAAGGCGACCGGCTGGAGCTGGATGACGATCTGTGGGCGGCCTCGGGGACGCTGACCATTCAACAGGTGATTGACCAGTTCGGCGCGGTCGAGGCCGGTGGCGTGGTGCTGACCTTCGCCTCAGGCGAAACGGTCACCCTGACCGGCTATTTCGATCTGACCGGGCTGATCGACGATATTACCATCGTCTGACCCCCTCGGATTATTGAAACTCAGACCGAACGGCCCCCTGCCGAAGCGCGGGCCATTCGACAGCCCAGCCAGCGGCCATTAGGCCCTGCCAAACCTTATTCGCTTACGCTCGCTTTGCGGGTGGAGTTGGTTGGTTTTTCGTCCTTTTATGGTTTAGAATTGCGCCAGGCAGCCCTGTCTTTGACATTTCGGCTGCCAGTTCATTTTACCGGTAAAAGAGACATGTCATGCAACTCGATAGGTCCTATTTCAAACAGCCGACTTTTCTGTCCAACATCCTAGCCTGGATGAGAGACCCCACTCTTCTTCCTCAAATCCGCATTACAGTCGTCGGGGATGAGGACGACGAAGAGATTTTTGGATTCGTAGGTGACGACAGCCTGACTGGCGCAGGCGGCAGCGACACGATCTGGGGCTGGCGCGGCGATGACATTCTGCGTGGTGGGGGGGGGCGCTGATTTGATAAGCGGCGGTCAAGGCAACGATACGCTTTGGGGCGGCGAGGGAGATGATATAAGCCATGGCGACGACGGAGATGATCTGATTGGCGGGGGCCTCGGTGCGGATCTGATCGATGCCGGAACGGGCGATGATGTGATCTACGGCGGCCGCGGGGATGACACGATCTTCGGAGGAGACGGCAACGATCAGATCAGCGCGGGGTATGGTGCAGACTTGGTTTTGGGCGACGCAGGAAACGACTTGATATTGGGTTGGGACGCGAATGATGCGCTCTTCGGCGGGGAAGGCCAAGACACGCTCCATGGCGGCGCAGATGACGACCTGCTGAATGGCGGCGACGGAGACGACTTGCTGAATGGCGGCGACGGAGACGACACCCTCTATGGAGTAGAGGGCAACGACACATTCTTCGGCGGGGCCGGAAATGACAGAATCTTTTACAGCGATGGAAACCACCTGATCCACTGCGGCGACGGAGACGACAACGTCAGATGGGCTGATGTCTACACGCCTGTTTATGGAAACATCACAATTTTCGGCGGCGATGGGCACGACACCCTCTATGGAGCACACGGTAACGACAGACTCTTCGGTGGCGACGGAAATGACTCCATAGTCGGGCGCGAAGGGGATGATCTGATCTATGGCGGGAATGGGGATGATGATATCTACGCCGCGTGGGGCCACGATTCCATATTTGGCGGCGCTGGAAATGATAGAATATCCGGTGGCCATGGCGGTGCTGGGTTTAACTCTGGTAGCAACTATATCGAGGGCGGCGCCGGGAATGACACAATTGATGGATCGGCCTTTGATGACACGATCATCGGCGGGGCCGGGGATGACGTTCTCTACGGGGCCGATACTGAACTATACGTAGTGGGCGGCAATGATCTGTTTATTTTCGGGGTCGGCGATGGGAATGATACGTTGATGTTCTTCGGTGAACGCTACACTCTGCAGTTGGACGACGCACTGTGGAGCGACCACGGCACACTGACCGCCCAAGAAGTGGTGGATCTGTTTGGAGGCGTTGATAACAACGGGGACCAGTTTCTGAGATTCGATGGCGGTGAATCCATCACATTTGGTCCCTGGGGGATCGGAGAAATTTCTTATCTTGCGGACACCATCACCATCGTCTGACAGAGCTCTGATCGCGTTGAAGGGCCCCGATTTTTCGGGGCCTTTTTGTCTGTGCGTAATCAGATCGCGACAGCCATTGCACCCCATATGATGGCTCTGATATAACCAATGTAACAAAATATAGACGATCCAGACAGAGCGGTAAGATAACGTGAGCAACACGCCTCAACCCCCTGAAAACGAACAAGAAAACGCACCAGAGCGCCCCACATACAGCGGCCCCAGCGTGTCGATCACGGACGAGATGAAATCGTCCTATCTGGATTACGCCATGAGCGTCATCGTCAGCCGGGCCATTCCGGACCTGCGCGACGGTCTGAAACCTGTGCATCGGCGCATCCTCTATGCCATGCACGAAACCGGCAACAGCCACGATAAGGCCTACCGTAAATCGGCCCGTCCGGTCGGCGATGTCATGGGTAAATACCACCCCCACGGCGATAGCGCGATCTATGACGCGCTGGTGCGGATGGCGCAGGATTTCTCGATGTCGCTGCCCTTGCTGGATGGTCAGGGCAACTTCGGCTCGATGGACGGGGATAACCCGGCGGCCATGCGCTACACCGAAGTGCGGATGGACAAACCCGCTGCCTTCCTGCTGAACGACATCGACAAAGATACGGTCGATTTCCAGGACAACTATGACGGCAAGGACCAGGAACCAACAGTTCTGCCCGCACGTTTCCCCAACATGCTGGTCAATGGTGCCGGCGGTATTGCGGTCGGTATGGCCACCAACATCCCGCCGCATAACCTGGGCGAAGTCGTGGATGCCACGCTGGCTCTGATTGACGATCCGGACCTGACCAGCGAACAGCTGATCCAATATGTCCCCGGCCCCGATTTCCCGACGGGTGGCATCATGCTGGGGCGTTCGGGCGCGCGAAAGGCCTATCTCGAAGGGCGCGGCAGCGTCGTGATCCGCTCTAAAACCCGCGTCGAGGAGCTGCGCAAAGACCGCTACGCCATCATCATCGACGAGATCCCCTATCAGGTGAACAAGGCCTCGATGATCGAAAAGATCGCCGAAGCGGTGCGCGAAAAACGCATCGAGGGCATCAGCCACGTTCAGGACGAATCTGATCGCAACGGCGTGCGCGTGGTGATCGAGCTGAAACGCGATGCCACCGCCGAGGTGGTGCTGAACCAGCTGTTCCGCTTTACGCCCATGCAGACTTCGTTCGGGTGCAACATGCTGGCGCTGAATGGCGGGCGGCCCGAGCAGCTGACGCTGCGGCGCTTCCTGACCTCGTTCATCGACTTCCGCGAGGATGTTGTGGCGCGCCGCACCGCCTATCTGCTGCGCAAGGCGCGCGAGAGGGCGCATATCTTGTGTGGTCTGGCCGTCGCCGTCACCAATGTGGACGAAGTGGTTGCGACCATCCGCGCCAGCGCCGACGCCGCCGAGGCGCGCGAAAAGCTGATGACCCGCCGCTGGCCGGCCGAATCCATCGCCGAATACATCCGTCTGATCGACGATCCGACCCATAAGATGAACGACGATGGCACCTATAATCTGTCGGAAACCCAGGCCCGCGCCATTCTGGAGCTGCGCCTGCAACGGCTGACCCAGATCGGCGTGCAGGAAGTCACGGACGAGCTGCAAGAGCTGGCCGGCAAGATTAAGGAATACCTGGAAATCCTGGGCTCGCGCGATCGTATCATGGGCATCATCGCCGATGAGCTGCGCGAAGTGCGCGAACAATTCGCCGTCCCCCGCCGTACTGAGATCGTCGATTGGTCCGGTGACATGATGGATGAGGACCTGATCGAGCGCGAGGACATGGTCGTGACCGTGACCTCGGGCGGCTATATCAAACGCACGCCGCTGGCCGATTTCCGCGCGCAGAAACGCGGCGGCAAGGGCCTGTCGGGGATGCAGACCAAAGAAGAGGACGTGGTGACCACGCTGTTTGTGGCCAACACCCATACGCAACTGCTGTTCTTTACCACCGACGGGATGGTCTACAAGCTGAAGACCTGGCGCCTGCCGCAGGGGGGGCGCACCGCCAAGGGTAAGGCGATCATCAACATCCTGCCCATCCCGCAGGGCGTTTCGATCGCGGCAATCATGCCCGTGGATGTGCCTGAGGACGACTGGGCCGACCTGCAAATCGTCTTTGCCACCTCGGCGGGCGATGTGCGCCGCAACCGTCTGTCGGATTTCACCAACGTCAAATCCAACGGCAAGATCGCGATGAAACTGCCCGAGGATGGCTCGGTCAGCCTGGTCAATGCGCGGATTTGTTCGGAAGATGACGACGTGATGCTGGTCACCAATTCAGGCCGGGCGATCCGATTCCCCACCACGGATGTGCGGGTGTTCGCGGGGCGGAACTCGACCGGGGTGCGCGGGATCAAACTGTCGGGTGGCGATAATGTGGTGTCGATGTCGGTGATCCGTCACTTTGACGCGACCCCGGACGAGCGCGCCGCCTATCTGAAAATGCGCCGCCTGATGGCCGGTGTCACCGAAGAGGCCGAGGGCGACGAGGATGGCGGCAATGCCGACGCCGCCCTGCCACAAGAGCGTTATGCCGAAATGTCGGCCGCAGAGAACCTGATCCTGACGATCACCAGCGCGGGCGCGGGCAAGCTGAGTTCCAGCCACGACTATCCGGTGCGCGGGCGCGGCGGCATGGGCGTGATGGCCATGGACAAGGCAATGCGCGGCGGTGAACTGGTGGCCTCGTTCCCGGTGGAAATGGACGATCAGGTGATGCTGGCAACCTCGAAAGGGCAATCCATCCGGGTGCCTGTCGAGGGGATCTCGTTCCGGTCGCGCTCAGCCGGTGGGGTGAAAGTGTTCAACACCGGCAAGGGCGAAGAGGTTGTCTCGGTCGCGCGGATTGCCGAAAGCGGCGACGAAGACGCGGATGAGGCAGACAGCTGAGACTGATGGCCCCGCTTCGGCGGGGCCTGCTGCTTTGTCGGATGGCCGCGGTTTTCATTTGGACGGGCGCTGAGGGCAAGCCGCGCGGCAGGGGGCCAGCCCCCTGGAGGAAAATCCGGGGGATTTTCCTCGACCCCCGAAGTATTTTTATCAGAATGAAATGCGCAGAGGGGCCGGGCTGACGGTTTTGACAGTGCCGTTTTGACAGTGCCGTTAGAGATTGTAGAGGTCGCTGAATTTCTGTTCCAGATAGGTCAGAAGCGGGGCCTCGGAGGGGGCGGCAGCGCAGGCTTGGGTGATCAGATCGACGGGTTTGTAGAGCCCGCCGTGAGTCTGAAGATTTTGGCGCAGCCAATCGGTCGCGGGGCTGGTATCGCCCTGGGACAGGGCCGCGTCCAGATCTGGGACATCCCGGCGCAGCGCTGCGTTCAGGCAGCCGGCATAGACATTGCCCAGGCTGTAGGTGGGGAAATAGCCGAACAGCCCGACGGACCAGTGCACATCTTGCAGGCAACCGTTCGAGGGCTTATCGACCTCGAACCCGAAATCGGCCTTGAAGCGGTCATTCCAGGCGGTTTCCAGGTCGGAGACGGCCAGGTTTCCAGAGATCAGGGCGCGTTCCAGATCGAACCGCAGCATGACGTGGAGATTATATTGCACCTCGTCGGCCTCGGTGCGGATAAAGCCGTTTTGCAGGCGGTTGACGGCGGCGTAGAAGCTATCCTCATCCGAGATGCCGAAATCGCCGAAGGCATCGCGCATCTGGCCGAACAGCCAGCCGGTGAAGGGGCGCGAGCGGCCCAGTTGATTTTCGTAAATCCGTGATTGCGATTCATGCACGCCCATGGACACCCCCTGCCCCAGCGGCGTCAGCAGATAGGCGCGGTTGATGTTTTGCTCATAGCAGGCGTGGCCGACCTCGTGGATGGTGGAATAGAGGCAGTTGAACGGATCGGTGGGGCTGGTGCGGGTGGTGATCCGCACATCCAACCCCGAGCCCGAGCTGAACGGATGCACGGCCTTATCCACGCGGCCGTGATGGCCGTCATAGCCAAAGGTGCGGGCCAGTTGGCGGGTCAGTTTCATCTGAGTCTGTTCGTCGAAAGTGCCGGTCACGCCTGCGGGGGCGGGTTTGGCCAGGGCGGCCTCGCGCAGGGCGACCAGACGGGGGCGCAGGGCAGAGAACATCTGCTCCAGCTCTGCCGCCTTGGTGTCGGGCTCATAGCCATCCAGCAACGCATCATAGAGATCGCCGCCCTCGGCCAGGGCCTGGGCCTCTTGCTGGCGCAGGGCGACCACTTCGGACAGGACGGGGGCGAAATCGGCGAATGAATCCGCCGCCCGCGCCGCCGCCCATTGGCCTTGGGCGCGGCTGGTCACGCGCGCCAATGTCGCGGCCAGATCGGCGGGCACTTTCATCGCACGATCATAGCTGCGCCGGATGTGCCGCAACTGCGCCTGCCCCACCTCATCCAGATCGGCCGCGTCAATCTGCGACAGCCATTCGCCCACCCGAGGGTCGGTGCGCCGGGCGTGCAGAACGGATTCCATCGCGGCCATTTCCTCGGCCCGCTGATCGGCCGCGCCGCGCGGCATCATCGTTTCCTGATCCCAGCCCAGACGCCCGGCGACCTGTCCCAGGGCCTCGGTCTGGCGGGTGAACCCCATCAAATCGTCATAGGCGGTCATGGTCAGGCTCCTTTGATTTTGTCAGCCACCGGATAGCCGGCCTGAAAACGCGCGCGCAGGATCAGCACCCAGACCAGCACCGCGATGATCTGGTGGGTCAGCGCCACATGGGCCTGCACGCCCGAAAACAGCACATAAATGCCCAGCCCCACCTGCCCCAGCACCGCGATAAAGGCCGCGGAAAAGGCCGCGCGGGTGCCCGCATGGGCCGATTTACGCCCCTTCAGCAGCGCCATCACCGCATAGATCGCCAGCACATAGGCCACGCAGCGGTGGATGAACTGCACCAGCCCCGGATTTTCAAAGAAGTTGCGCCAGACCGGCGTCAGATCGAAGGCCTGCGGCGGGACAACCTGCCCGCCCATCAAGGGCCAATCGGTAAAGCTCTGGCCTGCGTCGATCCCGGCGACCAGCGCGCCCAGCAGGATCTGCACAAAGGCCAGATGCAGCCAGCCCGTCGCGATTCCCCATTGTTTGGCCTCGCGGCTGCGGCGAGCCTGCATCAGGTCTCGTTCTTCGCGGCCCAGCAGGAACACGTACCAGGCGATAAAGCCCAGAATGATGAAGGCCAGCCCCAGATGAGTGGCCAGACGATAGCTGGCCACATCCAGCATCGTCCCCGTCAGGCCCGAGCTGACCATCCACCAGCCCACGGCCCCTTGCAACCCGCCCAAAGCGCCGATCAGCACCAGCCGTCCGGTCCAACCCACGGGGATCGCGCGCGCCGCCAGAAAGCCGGCAAAGCCCAGGAACCACACCAGCCCGATCACCCGGCCCAGCTGCCGGTGGCCCCATTCCCACCAATAGATGGATTTGAATTCCTCTAGGCTCATGCCACTGTTTTGCAACTGGAATTCCGGAATCTGCTGGTATTTTTCAAATTCAGACTGCCAATCGGCCGCGTTCATTGGCGGGATCGCCCCGGTGACGGGTTTCCATTCGGTGATGGACAGGCCGCTGTCTGTCAGGCGGGTCAGCCCGCCCACCGCGATCATCAGAACCACCAGCGCAAACAGCACCAGCAGCCAGGCGCGAATGCCGCGCCGGGCCCCGCGTTTGCCTTTGTCAATCATCCCGCCCGCAGGGGGCGTGCGGGTGCTGGGCGCCTCGTCCGAGACCTCTTCGAAGATACTGCGTTTGTCGCTCATGATGTGCCTTTTGGGTCGTCTCTGGCGCCAAATCTAGGGCGCATAAGGGGGTTCGTCCAGCGCTCAGCCGCGCTCTTTCCAGCGCACCATTTGACGCATGATCCCGTGCAGCATCTGCACATCCGAGCGCGTCAGCGGCATCCGAGACCACAAGTTGCGCAGCACGATCTTCATGCCCTCGGCCTTGGTTTCGGGGAAAAAGAACCCGGCGTCATCCAGACGGCCTTCGTAATGCTCGGCCAGTTTTTCGATCTCAAGGGTGCTGGCCCAGTCCGCGCCGGCCATTTCGGTCACCTCGGGGGTGATTTCAGCGGTCTGACGGCGCCATTCATAGGCCATCAGCAACACGCATTGCGCCAGGTTCAGGCTGGCAAATTCCGGGTTCACCGGGACCGAGATAATCGCGTTGGCCCGCGCAATATCGTCATTCTCCAGCCCCGCGCGTTCGGGGCCGAACATCACGGCCACCTTTTCCCCCGCGGCGATTTTTTCGGCGGCGATCTGCATGGCCCGTTCGGGCGTGACCACCGGCTTTGTCAGCCCGCGAGACCGCGCCGTAGTGGCAAACACATAGGTGCAATCGCCCACGGCCTCGGCCACGCTGTCGGCCAGGATTGCCTCGTCCAGCAGCCGCCCGGCCCCGCTGGCCAGCGCCACGGCGCGCTCGTTCGGCCAGCCATCGCGCGGGCAGATCACCCGCATCCGATCCAGCCCGAAATTCCACATGGCGCGCGCGGCCGATCCGATATTTTCGCCCATCTGCGGACGGACAAGGACAAAGGCAGGCTGAGGGGTCCCGGTGGGCATTGATCTATCTCCGATACTGACCGGGCGCTGATACGCGATGGGCGGGCTCAATTCCAGCCCCGCCCCCCATTTTCAAACGGAATTTTCCCCTGTATAGACGCCTCAAACCACCGACAGGAGCCCAAGATGGCCGAGACTGAGCACCCGCAGATCTACCTCATCACGCCGCCCGAGTTCGAACTGTCGCAATTCCCCAATCAATTGGCCCGCGTGCTGGACACGCATGAGATCGCCTGCCTGCGCCTAAGCCTGGCCACCCGCGACGAGGACCGCCTGCTGCGCGCCGGCGATGCCCTGCGCGAGGTCTGCCATGCCCGCGATGTGGCCATTGTGATTGACAGCCATCTGCTGCTGGTGGAACGGCTGGGGCTGGACGGGGTGCATTTGCTGGACGGGGCGCGCTCGGTACGCAAGGCGCGCAAGGAGCTGGGCGAGGATGCCATCGTCGGCGCTTTCTGCGGGGCCTCGCGCCATGACGGGATGAACGCGGGCGAATCCGGGGCGGATTATGTCTCGTTCGGGCCGGTGGGCCAGACGCCGCTGTTCGACGGCACCATCGCCGCGCACGAATTGTTCGAATGGTGGTCGCAGATGATCGAAGTGCCCGTGGTGGCCGAGGGGGCCCTCTCGGCCGATCTGGTCGCCGCGCTGGCCCCGGTGACGGATTTCTTTGGCATTGGCGAGGAAATCTGGAAATCGGACGATCCGGTTCAGGCGCTCAGCGACCTGAAGGCCGCGTTCTAAGCCTGCAATCCCTGCAACACCGCGCGGGCTGCGCGCAGACCGGGGGCCTCGCCGCCCTGGCCCAGACGCTCCATCGTCAGGCGCATCGCCTCGGCCTGACCGGCATCGCCCTGCAAGAGCGACAGAACAGCCGGCGCGATCCTTTCGGGCTTGCAATCGGCCCCGATGAATTCGGGAATCGTGCGGGTTTCGGACACCAGATTAACCAAAGTCACCGTGTCCACCTTGAGCATCCGGCCAATGATCTGACGGCTCAGCCAGTTCATATCATAGGCGATCACCATCGGTGTGTTTGCCGCCGCCAGTTCCAAAGAGACAGTGCCAGACGCCGCCAGCGCCGCATCCGCCGCGGCAAAACAGGCCGCTTTGCGCGCCAGATAAGCCTCTTTATCCTGGCCTTTGGGCGACAGAATGACCGGCGTGATCGGCCAGCCGGCCACCTGATCGCGCACCAGATCGGTGACATTGGCCGTGGTCGGGATCACCAGTTGCAAATCGGCGCGCTGCGCGTGCAGGCGCTGCACCACCTGCCCGAAAATCGGCGTCAGACGGGACACCTCGCCCCGGCGCGAGCCCGGCAGCACCATCAGCAAAGGCCGCGCGTCCAGCCCGTGCGCAGTGCGAAATTCTGCCGCCTGCTGTGCTGTCGCGACGGGCTCGGCCACCACCGGATGCCCGACGAAATCACAGGCCATCCCGGCGGCCTGCATATAGGGCGGCTCGAACGGAAAAAGCGCCAGCACCTGATCAATCACGCGCGCCATTTTCTGCGCCCGGCCCGCGCGCCAGGCCCAGACGGTGGGGGCGACGTAATGAACCGTGCGAATATCGCTGCGGTCTTTGACCAGCCGGGCCACACGCAGGCAGAAATCGGGGCTGTCGATGGTGATCAGAACGTCCGGTTGCAGATCCAGAACGGCCTGGGCCGTCTGCGCAATGCGGCGTTTCAAATGCCGGTATTTCGGCAGCACCTCGGCGATGCCCATGACCGACAGCTCATCCATGGGAAAGCGGCTGCGCAGCCCCTCGGCCGTCATCAGGGGGCCGCCGATCCCGTGGAATTCCACATCCACCAGGGATTTCAGCCCCGCCATCAAGGCCGCCCCCAGCTTATCGCCCGAGGCCTCTCCGGCGATCAGGAACACCCGGATCACAACACGCGCCCCAAGATGAAAACACTTTCCTTTTCAGCCTCTTGCAGGACACTCTTCGTGTCAACAATCAAAACCGATCCTGCCTGAAGCACGATCCCTTCAACCCCGGCGCGCGCGGCGTTTCGCAGCGTTTCAGGGCCAATCGCAGGCATATCCACGCGCAGATCCTGACCGCGTTTGGGGGCTTTGACGAAAACGCCCCTTGCCCCGCGCCGCAGATGTTTCGGCGTCTGCGCGACGAATTCCAGCAGCGCATCGGTGCCCTGAATCGTTTCGATCCCCAGGCACAGACCGCCCGCCACAACGCAGCCCTGCCCCACATCGACGGGCGAAAGCGCGCTGAGAATATCGGCCCCGCGCTCGGTATCTTGCAGCGCCGCGTGAGAGGGCTGAGGCCCCGCGAACAGCCCCTCGGGGACCGTCAGATCGGGCGCAATTTCATGGGCCCCGCGCACGGTAAACCCCTGTTCCTCGAATATCTGAACGACCAGTCGCAGCAGGGCATCATCCCCGCCCTGCATCGCCGCCAGCAGCCGTGGCGCCAGCGCCATCATCACCGGATCAAACCCCTGCGGGTCCAGCGGTGGGCGCGACATGGACCCGGCAAAGACCACCTCGGTGACGCCGCGCGCCTTTAGATCGTCAAACAGCGCGCCCATTTTTTCGAAGCGATGTTCATGGGTTACGCGGAAAAGCTCATGTGAAACACCCGCAAAGGTGATACAGACAGCCGCCGGCCGCGCCGCAGCCAAGGCCACCGGCAAGCCGCCACTGCCCGCCAATATCGCCAGCGTGTCGCTCATGCTTTGGGGGTCAGGAAAGATCGGTCAGTGGCGCCGGTGATGAACTCGACAATCTCGCGCACATAAGCGCTGTCGCTGTCCAGGGATTTGGCGCGCTCCATGAAGGTGCCCTCGCCCGCAGACAGGCGTTTCAGCGCCTCGCGCAGGGCCGAGATATCCGTCCGCGCCACGCCGCCCCGTTTCAGCCCAACCAGGTTCAGCCCATCCAGTTCACCGCGTTGTGCCTGCACCAGACCATAGGGCAGTACGTCCGCCGTGACCATCGTCACCGCCCCAATGATCGCACCGCGCCCAATACGGACCCATTGGTGAATGCCCGACAGACCGCCGATAATCACGTCATCACCGATGATGCAATGCCCGGCCAGAGCCGCACTGTTGACCACGATCACCCGGTCGCCGCAGATCACATCATGGGCCACGTGACAGCCGGCCATGAATAGCCCGTCATCGCCGACCTTGGTCAGACCGCCGCCGCCCTCGGTGCCGGTGTTCATGGTGACATGTTCACGGATGCGATTGCGTTTGCCGATGGACAGGCGGGTTTCCTCGCCTTTGAATTTCAGATCCTGCGGGATTTCTCCGATCACCGAGAACGAGAAAATCACCGTATCCTCGCCGATATCGGTCTGGCCGGTCACCACGACGTGGCTTTTCAGCTCGACCCGATCCCCCAGAACCACATTCGGGCCAACGATGCAAAACGGGCCGATCTTGACGTCCGCGCCCAGCTGCGCGCCAGGGTCCACAATCGCCGAGGGGTGAATCTGCGCGCTCATTATTGCGCCCCCAGATCCATCATTGCGGTGAACTCGGCCTCGGCGGCCATTTCGCCGTCCACCGTCGCCAGCCCCGAGAATTTCCACACCTTCCCGCCAGGTTTGCCGCGCGTGGTGGTCACCTGCATTTCCAGCACGTCACCGGGCACGACCATGCGGCGGAACTTGGCCTTATCGATGGCCATGAAATAGACCAGCATGTTCTTATCGGCCATATCCAGCGCGGTGCCCACGGTGATGGCGGCGGTCTGGGCCATCGCCTCGATGATGGTGACGCCGGGCATGATCGGCTTACCGGGGAAATGCCCCTGGAAATGCGGCTCGTTCATGGTGACGTTCTTGATGCCACGCCCGGATTTATACCCGTCGATATCGACCACCTTATCGACCAGAAGGAAGGGATAGCGATGCGGGATGATCCGTTGGATCAAGGCGATATCCGCGCTCAGCAACTGCTCTGACATGGGTGGGATCCTTTCTTTTCCTTGGCTTTCCAGTACCAAGATGGGCCGCGTGGGGCAAGCGCCGGGCTATTCGGAATCTTCGTTTGGCGTGGTTTGCTGCGCCAGATCCGAGCCATCCCCGATTTCCGCATTCAGACGCGCAATGGCCAGGTCCGTGATGTCAATCGCTCGCACGCTTAGGAAGACGGTGCGCCGTTCCACCACGACGGCGGCATTGGATTCGAACAGGATTTTTTCCAGCACGGGGCCAGCTGCCAGCAGAAACTGGCGGCGCACGGTTTCGGTGGACTGCGCCAGGGCACGGGATTTGGCGTTCTGCTCGGCGCGGATCTGTTCCACCTTTTCGTCAAAGGCATCGGCCAGCGACCTGAACTTGGCCGGCGGCAGAGTGGCGCGGCGCTCGGTCAGCTCTTTTTCCTCGGCGATAAGCTCGGCCTCGATCCGGCGGTTTTCGGCCTCAAGGATTTTGCCCCTGGCCTCGAAATCCTGGGCGAATTTCTGGCCGAACTGGGATTGCACGAACAACTGTTCGGAATCGATTGTCAGAACCGGGCTGTTCACTGCGCCCGACTGCGCGCCCGCCTGCCCGCCCAGCAAAAGAAGAAGGGCCAGCACCGCCAGCCCTTTTTCAATCAGATACCGCATCAGAAGGTGGTCGCGATGGTCAGGTTGAAGCTCTGCTCTTCGTCGAACTCTTCCTTTTTCAGCGCCTTCGAGAAGTTGAAGCGCAGCGGCCCGATGGGCGTGTTCCAGAACATCGACAGGCCGATCACATGGCGGGCCGAGAAATCGTCATACAGGACAGTCCCCGTGGCCGCGTCGCTGTTCGACACCCCCCAAAGCGAGCCGACATCGTAGAAAACGCCGCCGGTGATGCCGTATTCCTCGGGCAGGCCCAGCGGGAATTCAGCCTCCAGGCGGGCCACGGCAAACATGTCACCGCCAAGCGAGTCATTGATCCCGCCGGCCTCATCGTATTCACGCGGGCCGATCCCATCCGGCTCAAAGCCGCGCATGATACCCGAGCCAATGTTGAAACGATCGATTGACCGGCCGGTGGTGGTGCCGTTGTAATGGAACATCCCCGCCTCGATCGAGGCCCGCAGCGTGACCTCTTCGTGCCAGATCTTGGTCTGAGCGATGGCCTTGGCGGTGGTCTTGATATATTCCGCATCGCCGCCCAGCCCGGCATATTCCTGGCCGAACTCGAACAGCCAGCCGGCATTCGGATTCAGGCCAGTGCGGCGCGAATCGTAGGTGTATTTATACCCAACCGCGCTGGTCCACAGACCGCCCTGGTCAATCTCATCCGAAACGATACCGCCGACCGTTGCAAAGGTATCCACGACATTGCCATCGTCATCCAGCGTGCTGGATGCGACATGGCGCTCCATGTCGGACCACTGCCCCAGATAATAGACCCCCAGACGCCCGTTTTCACTGACGGGGAAGGACAGGCCAGGGCGGAAAGTGGCAATCGTCGTATCGTAATTGGCAAAGTTGCTTTCGGCCTCGCGGTAGCCGATATCAAAGCTGAAGGCCACGTTGCGCCCCAGGAAGGCGGGCTCGGTGAATTTCAGCCCATAGACCGCGTTATCCGTCGCCCCCGAGATCGACAGCGACAGTTTCTGCCCGCGCCCCAGGAAGTTATCCTCTTTGACGCTGACGATCACGCCGAGCCCGCCGTTGGTAGAATAGCTGCCCCCCAGCGAGAGCGAGCCCGTGGGTTTTTCCACCACATCCACGTCCACGATCACCTGATCGGGCGCCGAGCCTTCGCGCGCGTTCACCTTCGCGTCTTCAAAGAAGCCAAGCGCGCGGATGCGTTCCGCTGTCTGGCGGATTTCGCGCGGGTTGAAAGGATCGCCCTCGACAGTGCGGAACTGACGGCGGATCACCCGGTCCATCGTGGTGGTGTTGCCCTCGATGTCGATGCGTTCCACAAAAACGCGCTGCCCGCGGGTCAGGCGGAATTCCACGTCCAGCGTCAGATCGCGGTCATTGCGGGTGATGCGCGGCTCGATCCGGACAAAGTTCAGGCCCTTCTTGATCGCCAGACGCTCCATCCGCGAAATCGAGTTTTCGACCAGCGCCGGGTTATAGACAACGCCCGGTTTGATCTTAAGCACCGCCTGGAAATCCTCGGCATCGGCCTGGCTGATCTCTGAGGTGGTGGTGATCTGGCCGAAATGGAATTTCTGGCCTTCCTGAATGTTCACCGCCAGGAAATAGGCGTCGCGTTCCTCGGTCAGTTCGGCATTGGCGCCGGTGACGCGAATATCCACATAGCCGCGCGACTGATAGAAATCGCGCAGCACCTGTTTGTCGAATTCCACACGGTCCGCGATATAGGTATCGGCCCGCACCAGCCCGCGCAGCAGACCGGCCTGTTTGGTGGTCAGAACCCGGCGCAGACGACGATCCGAGAACGCCTTGTTCCCGATGAAACTGACCCGCTCCACCTCGATCACGCCACCTTCGAAAATCTCGAACACCACATCGACACGGTTGTCGCTGCGGCGGATGATCCGGGGGCTGACGCGGGCGGACAGGCGGCCCTCTTGGTTATAGGCCTCGGCCACCAGTGCGGCGTCGGCTTCGGCCACCGAGGGGCTGAACACGCGGCGCGGTTTGGACTGGATCAGGTTTTGCAGGTCTTCGTCCTTCAGGCGGCGGTTCCCCTCAAAGGACACGCGGCTGATCGTGGGATATTCGCGCACCGCGATCACCAGGGTGCTGCCGCGCGGGGTCAGTTCGACTTTTTCGAACAATCCGCTGCCGACGATACGCTGATAGGCGTCGTTCAGCTCGGCCGCGCTGACGGTTTTCCCCCGAGCGATTCCCGCAAAAGTCAGGATCGCGTCGCCGCCGATCCGCTGGTTGCCCTCGATCTGCACCGAGCTGAAGCGGTAACTCTGCGCCTCGGCCTGGGTTGGCAGCGCCGCGAAAGCGACTGCAAAACAAAGGAAAATCATCGCGCCCAGACGGCGCATCAGAGTGAAATTGATTGCGCGGTTATTCTGCCGCTCACCCGGAAAAGTGGTCATCGGTTAATCCAGTCAGACATCCCATTGGCCACCTGAGTACCGCCAAAGCCCTGCCTTGTCAAAACGGCAAAGCGCCCACCGGCGAGAACCGGCGGGCGCTTGACAAAGGGACAGACCCAAAGCGCCTAGAACGAGCGCCAATATGCTCCGACTGCCAGCGCCAGCATCAACGTGCCGACAACCAGGATACGATCCCAATTGAGCAACAAAAGCAGGCTCAAACCACGGGTTCCATTCTGAATTGCGTGCATCTTTCTAACCTTCAGAGCAGTTTTCTTAAGTCCTGCTTAAGGCTAGGCGGCAAAAACGGCGGAAATGGGGCGCAACAGCGGCAATCCGCTGACCGCGCCCCACCGTAAGGATCAGGGGCAGAACAGATCGTTGGACAGGGCGAACAGCATCACCGTCAGGATCAGCGCCAGCCCCACGGTCATCAGGATGCGCAGGGCTTTTTCGCTGGGGGCGCGGCCGGTGACGGCCTCGTAGGCGTAAAACACCAGATGCCCGCCATCCAGCACCGGCACCGGGAACAGGTTCAGCAGGCCCACGGCCGCCGACAGCACACCGATGAAGTAGATAAAGCTCTGCGTGCCCTGGCTGGCCATCGCGCCCGAGACCTCGGCAATGCCCAGGGGGCCGGACATGTTGCAGCTGCTGATCGCGCCGGTGATCATGTGATACAGCCCCGAGATCGAGCCCACCATGATTTCCCAGGTGATCGCCACACCGCCGATCAGCGCGCTGCCGAGCCCCGCGTATTCCGTGGCCGGTTCAAAGAACATGCCGCCGACGATGCCGATCCGCCATTTTGTCTCGAATCCACCATCGGGCTGCGGCTCGTCCACGCGGCGCGGGGCCAGGGTAAAAGTCAGCGTTTCCCCCGCGCGCCAGACCTCGACGACCAGAGGCTTGCCCTCGGCGGCCAGAACCGCGTCTTTCAGCTGGTCGAACACCTGAATCGGGGCACCATCCACCGTCAGGAACACATCGCCCACCTTCAGATCAATGTCATAGGCCGCCGATTGCGGCGCCAGTTGCGAGATGATCGGAGTCATCGGATGCGGAGCGGTCACGTCCAGCGTCTGCCCCGCGCGCTTGACCGTATAGGTCAGCGCCGATTGCACCGGCAGCGCATCGATCAGGTCATCCATCTGCCCGGCCTCGTAGGCGGACAGGGGCAGGCCCTCGATCGCGACAATCTCGTCCCCCTGCTCCAGCTGCACCTCATAGGGGATGGGCAGCACCTTGCCCACGGTCAGCGGATCCTTGATCACGCCGGTGGCCAGGCCAATCCCCGCAAAGATCAGAATAGACAGGATAAAATTGAACACCGGGCCGGCTGCCACCGTCGCCGTACGCGCCCACAAAGGCGCGCCTAGCATGGTATGGCGCTGCATGTCTGGGCTCATGGCGGCGACGGCGTCCTCGTCCGGGCCGCTGGCGGCATTCGCGTCGCCCAGGAATTTCACATACCCCCCCAGAGGCAGCGCGGCCATTTGCCAGCGCGTTCCGCGCTTGTCCACACGCGACAGCAGCACAGGGCCAAACCCTAACGAGAACACCTCGGCATGGATGCCAGACCAGCGCCCGACAATATAATGCCCGTATTCGTGAATCGCGACGATCACCGACAAGGCCACCACAAAGGCCACAATTGTCGTCAGAACCCCGCCAGCCGCGGGAATTGCGCTAAGAATATCCAAAGACCTGTTCCGTTTTACCTGTTCTTTATTGCCTCATCGGCCCGTATACGGGCCAGATGGTCTGCCTGCGCGACGTTATCAAGCGTAAAGCTGGCGCGAATAAGGCCATTATCGGATGACATTTGTGTCATCACCCGCTCGACGATCCGCGCCATATCCAGAAAGCCGATACGCCCGTCAATGAACCCATCCAGCGCCCGTTCCTTGGCCGCATTGAAAATCGCGCCCATCATGCCGCCGGTCTGCATGACCTCTTCGGCCAGGCGCAGGGCCGGATAGCGCGCGGGATCGGGCGCGCGAAAGGTGAACTGCCCGATCCGGGCCAGATCCAGACGTTCCACCGGCAGAGGGCGCCGCCGCGGCCAGTGCAGCGCATAGCCAATGGCGTGCCGCATATCGGGCGCGCCCACATGGGCCATCAGCGCCCCATCGTTGAATCCCACCAACGCGTGGATCATCGATTCAGGGTGAACCAGCACCTCGATCTGATCGGGGGTAACGCCGAAAAACTCTTTGGTTTCAATAACCTCAAGCGCCTTGTTAAACATCGAGGCACTGTCGATCGTGATCCGCTGCCCCATGTCCCAATTGGGATGCGAGGACGCCTGTTCCAGCGTCGCCCCCGCCAGTTTATCCAGAGGCCAATCGCGAAACGCGCCGCCGCTGGCGGTGATGATGATGCGCTCGACCGAGGCGATGTCTTCCCCCACCAGCCCCTGAAAAATGGCGGAATGTTCGCTGTCCACGGGCAGCACGGTGGCCCTATGATCGCGCGCCGTACCCATCAGCAAGGGCCCGGCGGTGACCAGCGATTCCTTATTGGCCAGCGCAAGCGTCGCGCCTTGTTCCAGCGCCTTCAGCCCAGGGGCCAGACCTGCCGCGCCGACAATCGCGGACATCACCCAATCGGCGGGGCGGGTGGCGGCCTCGGTCAGGGCTTCTTGCCCGGCGGTGGCCTCAATCCCCGTGCCGGACAGGGCCGCCCGTAACTCTGGCAGCAGTTCTGGATGTGCCGTGACGGCCACCTCGGCCCGCAGGGCAATCGCATCCCGCGCCAGCTGCGCGATATTGCGCCCGCCGGTCAGCGCCACCACATCGTAATCGTGCGGCGCGCGCGCGATCAGATCCAGCGTGTTCTGCCCGATGGATCCGGTGGCGCCGAATATGGAAACCCGTCTCATTGCGCCCCCGGATGGAATCCGATCACGGCGCTGGCGATCAGAAACAGCAACAGCGCGCCCAGCATCCCGTCAAACCGATCCAGCAGCCCGCCGTGGCCGGGAATCAGGTTCGAGCTGTCCTTGACCCCGGTTTTCCGTTTGATCGCGCTTTCGGCCGCGTCCCCCATCTGCGAGGCAAAGGACACCAGCACGCTGATCCAGATCAGGCTGCCCCCTGCCCCGGTCTGCCGCATGAACAGCAGCGCCAGGGCCGCCGCCGCCAGCCAGCCCGCAATAGTGCCCGACCAGGTTTTCTTGGGGCTGACCCTGGGCCAGAATTTCGGCCCGCCAATGATGCGCCCGGCGAAATACCCCGCCACATCCGTGACAATCACGATGCCCACCAGCCACAGCATCCACAACACGCCGAAATCCAGCCGCAGCACGATTGCCCCCAGACAGGCCAGCAGGATGGCAGGCATATAGGACAGGTAAATCGCGCGGTGCCGTTTGACAAAGCTCAGCCCGACAATGGCCGGCGCCACCAGCACCGGCACCGAGAACATCGGCGGCAGGTACACCGCCAGCAGAACCGCCGCGCAGGCCAGAGCGCCCAGCTGCACCGCCGCCGCAGGCGTGTCCGGCTGCAACATGCGCACCAGTTCCCACACCATCAGCCCGCAGACGGCCGCCAGCAGCAGCGTGAACACCAGCCCGCCCTGCATGATTGCGAAGGCTCCGACCGCCAACATGCCAATCGCGGACAGCACGCGCGGCAGCAAATCATCCCATTTCGTCATTTTCTCAGACCTTTACCCCGCCAAAGCGCCGATCCCGATTGGCATAGCTGCTGACGATCTGTGCGAACACGTCCTTGGAAAAATCCGGCCAGAGCGTGTCGATGAATTCATATTCCGCATAGGCCGATTGCCACAGCAAGAAGTTGGAAATCCGCGCCTCGCCGCTGGTGCGGATCACCAGATCGGGGTCGGGCAGCACGCAGGTATCCAGGTATTTGGGCAGGGTTTCCTCGTCCACGCTGGCCGGATCCAGACGGCCCGCGGCCACGTCCTCGGCCAGGCGTTTGGTGGCGCGGGCGACCTCGTCCCGGCCGCCATAATTCAGCGCGATCGTCAGATGCACCTTATCGTTGCCCGAGGTCAGCTGCTCTAGCTCGTCCATCAGGGCGATCAGTTTCTTGTCCAGCTTCACCCGGTCCCCGATGAAGCGCACGCGCACACCTTCGGCCAGCAGGGCGCGGGCCTCCTTGGTGATGTAGCGGCGAAACAGGCTCATCAGGCCAGCGACCTCAACCTGGGTGCGCTTCCAGTTCTCAGTCGAGAAAGCGAATATTGTCAGATACTTGACGCCCAGATCGGGGCAAGCTTCGACGATCTCGCGCACCCGGCGTGCCCCGGCATGATGGCCAAACAGGCGCGGTCTGCCCCGCGCCTGTGCCCAACGCCCGTTCCCGTCCATGATAATCGCCACATGGCGCGGACCGGCCTGCAAATCGGCTGTCTTTGAGGTATCGGCGGCCATAAAGCCCCCTTCCCGGTCGTCAGACCTGCATGATTTCCGCTTGCTTGGTCTCCAGCGCCTTATCGACCAGCGCGATATGCGAGTCCGTAAGATCCTGCACCTCGGATTCCCAGAATTTCTGGTCGTCCTCGGACATGCCGCCCGATTTGGCCTTCTTGATCTGGTCCATCCCGTCGCGGCGCACGTTGCGGATCGCGATACGGGCGCGTTCGGCGTAATCGCCGGCCACTTTGGTCAGCTCGCGGCGGCGTTCTTCGTTCAGCTCGGGGATGGGCAGCATGATGATCGTGCCGTTCAGCTGCGGGTTGATGCCCAGCCCGCTTTGACGAATGGCCTTTTCCACGGCGCCGACCATGGATTTGTCCCACACGTTGATGGTGACCATGCGCGGCTCGGGCACGTTGACGGTGCCGACCTGGTTGATCGGAGTCATCTGGCCGTAGGCTTCGACCTGGATCGGATCCAGCATCGAGGCCGCCGCCCGCCCCGTCCGCAACGAGGCAAATTCGTTGCGCAGCGCGTTCATGGCGCCATCCATCCGGCGCGACAGATCGTCAGTGTCGATCATGATTTCTTCGTCAGACATGTTTGCTCTTCCTGTTTGCCCGCTTTCCGGGTCTGAGTGCCTTTGTGACAGGTTACCCTTAACCCGTCACCGTTGTATAGGTGCCTTGCCCGGCCAGAATACCCCGGAAGCCGCCCGGCTCGTCCAGAGAGAACACGATGATCGGCAGGTTATTGTCGCGGGCCAGAGCAATCGCGCTGGCATCCATCACGCCCAGATGCTGCGCCAGTACATCGTCATAGCTGACCGTATCAAACCGCGTGGCGTCATCGAATTTGACCGGATCCTTGTCATAGACGCCATCCACCTTGGTGCCCTTGAAGATCGCCTCGCAGGCCATTTCATTGGCGCGCAACGTGGCGGCCGTGTCGGTGGTGAAATAGGGGTTGCCGGTGCCGGCGGCAAAGATGCACACCCGCTTTTTCTCAAGGTGGCGGACGGCGCGGCGGCGGATGTAGGGCTCGCAGACCTGATCCATCGGGATGGCGCTGATCACACGGGTAAAGACGCCCAGCTGTTCCAATGCGGCCTGCATTCCCAGCGCGTTCATCACCGTGGCCAGCATCCCCATGTAATCGGCGGTCGTGCGCTCCATGCCTTGGGCGCTGCCTTGCAGCCCGCGGAAAATATTGCCGCCGCCGATGACCATGCAGATCTCAACGCCCATATCGTGGACGGATTTGACCTCGCGCGCGATGCGTTCCACGGTGGGCGGGTGCAGGCCAAACCCCTGGGGGCCCATCAGCGCCTCCCCCGAGATTTTCAGCATCACCCTTTTATACTTGGTGTCAGAGGGCAGCGCGGCGGGGGTTTGGGCGTCATCGGCCATGGGGTGCTCCGGTTAAGGCAATTCTGATTGCGCGCAAAATGTCGGAAAATGCCGCCGGGTTCAATCCGAGAGTCCCGTTTGGGCACGATTTCCGGCAGCGGCGGGTCCACGGGTGCTTTGCCAATCGGATACAGACAGGCTATGGCGGGGGCATGATCGAGCTGACGCAAATTCCCGGCACCCGGCCGGTGCTGATCGCGGGGCCCACGGCCTCGGGGAAATCGGCGCTGGCGATGCAGATCGCGCGCGATGCGGGCGGTGTGATCATCAATGCCGATGCGCTACAGGTCTATGAGAACTGGCGGGTTCTGTCCGCCCGCCCCTCTGCCGCAGATGAGGCCGAGCTGCCGCATCGCCTGTACGGGCATATGGCCGGAAACGCAGAATATTCCGTCGGCCACTGGCTGCGCGAGGTGGCGCCGCTGCTGCACGGGCCGGACCGGCCGATTATCGTGGGCGGCACGGGGCTGTATTTCACCGCGCTGACCCAGGGGCTGGCTGAAATCCCCGCCACGCCGGCACATATCCGCGCCCAGGCGGACCAGATCGTTGCAACCCACGGCCATCAGCCCCTGCTGGAAGCGCTGGACCCCGAAACCCGCGCGCGGATCGACACGCTGAACCCGATGCGCGTCCAGCGCGCCTGGGAAGTGCTGCACGGCACCGGCAAGGGCCTGGCTGCCTGGCAGGACGCCACGCCGCCGCCTCTGCTGCCGCTGGATCAGACCACGCCGATTGTGTTCGATGTGGACAAGGACTGGCTGAACGCGCGGATCGCCCGCCGGTTTGATCTGATGCTGCAAGAAGGCGCCCTGGACGAGGCCCGCGCCAACCTGCCCGATTGGAACCCCGCGCGGCTGTCCTCCAGGGCGATCGGCGCGCCCGAACTGATCGCCCATCTGCGCGGTGCGCTCAGCCTTGAGGGCGCGCGCGAGGCCGCCACCATCGCGACCCGCCAGTTCGCCAAACGCCAGCGCACCTGGTTTCGGTCAAAAATGAAGTCCTGGGCGCGTTTCCGCCCAATTTGACTCAGTTCAGACTTTACAAATCACGACTATCTGCCTCAGACTTCCCGCAGTCACACGGATTTTCAATAGTCGAAACACAGCAATATGCCCTCAGAGCCGCCCCCCCCGGCCGAGATCCGGATTTCCTCGATTGCGCAGCTGACGCGCGGCGGAGCCTGGCACCTGTCCGAACTACATGACCGCGATCACGATCTGCTGCTGTGGGTCACCAAGGGCCAGGGGCTGGCCATTTTACAAGGCATTCGGCGCGGGGTCGGGGCGCATAATGCCTTCTATATTCCGGCCGGAACGCTGTTTTCGCTGGATCTGGGGCGCACCGGGTTTGGCATCGCCGTACGTGTGCCCCACGATCCGGCGCTGACGCTGCATGACGCCCCGATGCTGCTGCGTATTCGCGAGGTCCACGCCCAGTCCGAACTGACCGGCCTGCTGGACGCCCTGCAACGCGAGTTGGAACACAACGCCCCCTTTGTAGACGAGGCCGCGCGCGCCCGTGTGGCCCTGATCTCGGTCTGGATGCGGCGGCAGGCGCTGGCGCTGCACGGCCCAGACGAACCCAAAATCACCGCCGGGCAGCGCCTGGTGCAGGCTTTCTGCGCGCTGGCCGTGCAAGAGTTCCGCACCGGCAAAACCATGGCGGAATACGCAGGGATGCTGGGGGTGACCGCGACCCATCTGTCGCGCGCCTGCCGCGATCATACCGGGCTGACGGCCGCCGATATTCTGACCCGCCGCAGCCTCTATGAGGCCCGCAAACTGATCGAGACCACGCAAACGCCGCTAAAGGCCATCAGCGAAACTCTGGGCTTTGGCAGCCCTGCGTATTTCTCGCGGTTCATGTTGCAGCACACCGGCCAGAGCCCCAGCGACCTGCGCCGCGCCGGCGGGAAACCCGGCGTCTAGCGCGCGGTTTCGGGATCGGACAAGAGCGGCTCGTACCGGGCGTCCGTCAGCGTTTTCAAGAAAGCCACCAGCGCGTCGATCCGCGCATCCTCAAGCGCGGGGCCGGTTTCCAGTTCTTTCACCGAGATATTCTGCGCCACCTCGGGCGCGCCCCAGACCTGCCCGGTTTCGGGATTGATCTGACGGGCCTCGGCGCGGGAATTATACTTGTTATAGAACAGGATGACGGTGCGCAGATCGGTGAAAACGCCATTGTGCATATAGGGGCCGGTCACCGCGACATTGCGCAGGGTCGGCACCTTGAATTTCCCTGCATTTTCAGGTGCATCCACGTTGTTTTTCAACCCGTTATCGACCAGAGAGCGCCCCAGATCCTCTTGCAATTCTGGGTTCCGGGGCACGCCGATATTGTGATATTCGTAATTCGAAAATGTCTCATCCGCGGCCACGGGGCTGGTGCGCAGCTGGTGGCACAGGTTGCAGTTGGTGAACTGCTGCGAGAAAAACAGCAGCCGGCCCAGCTCTTCTTCGCGGGTCAGCTCTGCCTCGCCGCGCAGGAAACGGTCATATTTGGAATCGAACGGGGCAAATAGCTCGGTCTGTTCAAAAGCCGCGATCGCGTCCGTCATGGCATCATATCCGGTGTCCGCATCGGCCAGCACATCCGGCGCATAGAGCGCGGCAAAACTGTTCACATAGCTGGGATTTTCCCGCAGCCGCGCCACCACCGAGGCCCTATCCGGCATCCCCATTTCCACCGGGTTCAAAGGCGGCCCGCCCGCCTGTCCCTTCAGATCCGCCGCGCGCCCGTCCAGAAACTGGCCGCCAATCCATTTGCCCTGGGCGTTTTGGTGAAACCGGGGCGAAAAAGCCGCATAGCTGGCTGTCGGCGCATTACGATCCCCGATCGAGCTGCCATCATCGCCCAAAGAGCTGGGCATATCCGCCAAAGTCCCGCGCGGATCGGCAAACCCGGTTTCGGGATCATGACACGAGGCGCAGGCCTGCGTACGGTTCCGCGACAGGTTCACATCGAAAAACAGAGCCTCACCCAATGATGCGCGGCTGTCATAAAGCTGCGGCGCCTGTGCCCAGGCCGCCGCGCACAGGCCCAGCCCCGCCGCAATCGCCAGTATCCGGCTCATATTCCGATTCCCTTGTTAAATGGCTAACGCGGTTCTACCCGGCCCGCCTGGCTCTGCTTTGATCCAGAACAAGTTGCTGAGTGTTTTAGTCAGATATGAGCGATACCAACCGGGGTCAACTCCCCCAGATGACATCCACATAGTTGCGCGTTTCCGCATAGGGGGGCACGCCGCCATATTTGCGCACCGCCTGAGGCCCCGCATTATAAGCGGCCAGAGCCAGCCGCCAGGATCCGAAGTCGCGGTATTGCTGTGCCAGATAGCGCGCGCCTCCGTCCAGGTTCTGATAGGGGTCCAGCGGGTCCACCCCCAGCAAACGCGCCGTCTGAGGCATCAGCTGAGCCAGCCCCAGCGCGCCCTTGTGCGATTTGGCATCCTTGTTGAACCGGCTTTCCTGATGCACTAGCCGCAAGAACAGCTCTTCTGGCACACCGTGGCGCTGCGCGGCCGAGCGCGCCATGTCCAAAAACGGCCCGCGATACGACCCCGAATACAGTTTGGGGCCCCATTTCGTGGGCGTGTGCACCGTCTGCGGCTGCAACCGTACGCTTGAATTATATTGCTGCGCGGCGCGGGTATCCAAAACCTTGGTCTGCGATTTGAACAGCCGGGTGCGCGATTTCGACGAGACCACATCCGCCTGCGCCACACCCGTGGTCAGAATGGCCAGGGCAATGATCAGGCTCAGGACTTTGCGCATGGTGAGGCCCCCGCATCGGTTTCGCTCGTCGGTTTCACGATGCGCAGTTTATCCGCGTTTTTGCAGATTACCACCCCGGCCCGCCGGATCGGCAAACGCTTGCCCACTGCGCGGCGCCGCCGCGCGGGCCGATCCGCGGTTTGAAAACTTTACCTTTCCGGACGACCATGGTGTAAGCAGGGTCAAACGAGTCGACGGGAGAGACAGATGGCCGGATCGGTGAACAAGGTAATTCTGGTGGGCAACCTGGGCCGCGACCCCGAGGTGCGCAGCTTTCAGAACGGCGGCAAAGTGTGCAACCTGCGCATCGCCACCTCGGAAACATGGAAAGACCGCAACACCGGCGAGCGGCGCGAACGGACCGAGTGGCACTCGGTCGCGATCTTCCAGGAGGGGCTGGTCCGCGTGGCCGAGCAATACCTGCGCAAGGGCTCGAAAGTGTATATCGAGGGCCAGTTGCAGACCCGCAAATGGCAAGACCAGTCCGGCCAGGACCGCTACTCGACCGAGGTGGTTCTGCAAGGCTTTGGTGGCACGCTGGTGATGCTGGATGGCCGCGGCGAAGGTGGCCAGGGTGGCGGTGGCTACGGCGGCGGCAGCCAAGGCGGTGGCGGCTATGGCGGCGGCTACGATCAGGGCGGCCCGTCCTATGGGGGCGGCCAGCAGGGCGGCGGCTCGCGCAGCGATCTGGACGACGAGATTCCGTTCTAAACCGCCCCACCCCGGAAAAGCACCGCCCGCAAGCCCCCCGCTTGCGGGCTTTTTGTTACCACCACACCCATTCGATCGCCCACAGGATCACGGCCACGGGGACAGACACCGCGCTGGCGATCAGCGTCAATGCCCAGACCGTCAGCCGAGGTGTCAGGGCACGGACGCCCAAAACGCGAGTTTCTTTTTGGTTCATGTCCAATGTTAACCATGATTTAGGTTTTCATTGCGTTAACAGAGGGATGAAACCCACCCCCCTGCAACAATCCGTTCAGTATGAAACCGCACTGCGCAAAATCGGCACAGATCTCAGCCGTGACACTGGCGTGCTGCGGCTGCACAAACGGCTGGCCGGGCTGCCTGTCACCTATGTTCCGCGCGGCATGGGCGCGCTGCACGGCCTGACCGTGATCAATGCGCCCGATCCGCAGGCCGACCGGCATCTGCACGCGCAGGGCTGTATCCCCGTCGTGACGCCTCAGACCCTAGCCATTATGGACCTGACAGCAAAGGACGCGGACCGCCGGGCCGCGCAGCATGGGAAATGGCGCAATCGGCTGAGACGTGCCGAGGCTGCGCCGCTCAGGATCACGCAGGGCCCGTTCGATCCGGCGCACCATGGCTGGCTGTTGCAGCATGAGACGGCGCAACGGCAGGCGCGGGGCTATCGCGCGCTGCCGCACGCATTTGTGACCGCCTATCCTCGGCAGGACACCCTGTTGATCCAGGCCCTGCATCAGGGCCAGCCGGTCGCCGCGATGCTGTTCTTGCTGCACTCTTCTGCGGCCAGCTATCATATCGGCTGGGCCAGCCACGCAGGGCGACGCCTGAATGCGCATCCCCTGCTCTTGTGGCGGGCCGCTCAGCTGCTGCACCGGCGCGGCTTTGCCCAATTGGACCTGGGCACGCTGGACACCCAAAGCGCCCCCGGACTGGCGCGGTTCAAGCTGGGATCGGGCGCGCGCCCCGTTGTTCTGGGGCATAGCTGGCTGCATTTGCCGCTTGTCTCGCCGCTGTTGCGGGCGATCCGGCATTGGGGCGGCATTCCCTCTGGCCTTTTGCGCAAAGGCAGTATAGGCGGACCCCGAACAAGTCAGGATACGCCTCATGGATCTGCGCAACATCGCCATTATCGCCCACGTTGACCACGGGAAAACCACCCTGGTGGACGAATTGCTGAAACAGTCCGGGGCCTTCCGGGAAAACCAGGCCGTCGCCGAGCGCGCGATGGACAGTAACGATCTGGAACGCGAACGCGGCATCACCATCTTCGCCAAACCCACCAGCGTGGAATGGAAAACCACCCGCATCAACATCGTGGACACCCCCGGCCACGCCGATTTCGGCGGTGAAGTCGAGCGGATCCTGAGCATGGTGGACGGTGTTGTCCTGCTGGTGGACGCCGCCGAGGGCCCGATGCCGCAAACGAAATTCGTGACCTCGAAGGCGCTGGCCCTGGGTCTGCGCCCGATCGTGGTGCTGAACAAGGTGGACAAACCCGATGCCGAGCCCGACCGCGCCCTGGACGAATGTTTCGATCTGTTCGCCAGCCTGGGCGCGGATGAGGACCAGCTGGATTTCCCGCACATGTATGCCTCGGGGCGCAACGGCTGGGCCGACGCCGATCTGGACGGGCCGCGCAAGGATCTGCACGCCCTGTTCGAACTGATCGTGAACCACGTCCCCAAGCCCAAGCAGCTGACCCGTCAGGACGAAGATTTCCGGATGCTGGCCACCACGCTGGGCAGCGATCCGTTCATGGGCCGCACCCTGACAGGCCGCGTCGAATCCGGCACCGCCAAGGTGGGCGCGACCGTTCAGGCGATCAGCCGCATCGGCCAGAAGATCGAACAATTCCGCATCACCAAGATCCAGGCGTTCCGCGGTCTGGCCATGCAGGAAATTGACGAGGCCGTCGCCGGTGACATCGTAACCCTGGCCGGGATGGCCAAGGCCACCGTGGCCGACACGATCTGTGCTCTGGCGGTCGAGGAACCGCTGGACGCTCAGCCCATCGACCCGCCCACCATCACCGTGACTTTCGGCATCAACGACTCGCCCCTGGCAGGCCGCGACGGCAAAAAGGTGCAATCGCGCGTCATCCGGGATCGCCTGATGAAAGAGGCCGAATCCAACGTCGCCATCAAGATCGGCGAAACCCCCGGCGGTGAGGCGTTTGAGGTTTCGGGCCGTGGCGAACTCCAGATGGGGGTTCTGATCGAAAACATGCGCCGCGAAGGGTTCGAGCTGTCGATTTCGCGCCCGCAGGTGATCATGCGCGAAGAAAACGGTGTCCGGATGGAGCCCGTCGAAGAAGCCACCATCGACGTGGATGACGATTACTCGGGCGTCGTGATCGAAAAACTGACCAGCACCCGCAAGGGCGAGCTGGTGGAAATGAAACCCGCCGGCGCTGGCAAAACCCGCATCGTGGCGCATGTGCCCTCGCGCGGGTTGATCGGCTACCATGGCGAGTTCCTGACCGACACCCGCGGCACCGGCGTACTGAACCGCGTGTTCCACGGCTGGACCGAACACAAGGGTGCCATTCCCGGCCGCCGCGCGGGCGTTCTGATCTCGATGGAGGACGGGGACGCCGTGGCCTATGCGCTCTGGAACCTGGAAGATCGCGGGAAAATGTTCATCGGCGCGCAGGCCAAGGTCTATCAGGGCATGATCATCGGCGAGCACAGCCGCGACAATGACCTAGAGGTCAACCCGCTGAAGGGCAAGAAGCTGACCAACGTGCGGGCCTCGGGCTCGGATGAGGCGGTGCGCCTGACAACCCCTGTCACCCTCTCGCTGGAAGAGGCGATCGCCTATATCAACGATGACGAACTGGTCGAGGTGACACCGAATGCGATCCGCCTGCGCAAACGCTATCTGGACCCGCATGAACGCAAACGGATGGCGAAACAGGCCTGATCCGGGGGCCGCCCGGCAACGGGCGGCACATTTTCTGCGCAAAAATGCACAAATCCCGGCCTTGCCGGGATTTTTTGTGCGCGATACTTTCCCACCAAACGGAGGAAACTCATGCGCAAAATTCAGGCTCAGGGCGTTCACCACATCACGCTGACCGGCGCGGACCGGCAGACCTCGATTGATTTCTGGGAGGGCGTTCTGGGAATGCCCTTCGTGTTCGATCAGCCCAATCTGGACAACCCGGACGAGGGGCATCTGTATTTCGACCCCGGCGATGGGCGGCTGATCACCGTCTTTACCAATGAAACCCGCACCCCCAACCGCCGCCGCACCCCGACCGAGCCGGGCTGTGTGCATCATCTGGCATTCAACGTCAGCCGCGCCAGTTTCACTCAGGTCTCCGAACGGCTGGAGGCCCGCGGGATCGGCCATTCTGGCGTGAAGGACCGCGGCTTTATGGACTCGATCTATTTCAAGGATCCGCTGGGGCTGCTGATCGAACTGGCCTGCTATAAATTCGAGCCCCCCATGGGCTGCACCCATGCGGATGTGATGATCCTGGCCCATAAATTGCGGGTCGAACGCGGCGATTATAACATCCAGGAACTGCACCTGGCCGACGCGATCGAGCAATTGGTCACGGCGCGGCAGGGGTCTTTGTCGGCAGACCGCAGCGCCAAGAACCCTTTCTAACCCTCTGAAAACAAAAGGCCGCACCTGAAGGCGCGGCCCTTATTCCGTCTGACGCCCGGCGATTACTCCGAGGTCTCAACCACCAGCAATTCACGCTCCGAGGCACCACGCGCGTGGCTTAGCGCCTCTTGGTATTCGGGGCTGTGATAGCAGGCCACGGCCGTGTCCACATCGGGGAACCGGGCCACCACATTGCGCGGGCGCTCCTTGCCTTCAAGCTGCACGTAACGCGCCGCGCGGGCGATGAACATGCCGCCGTGTTTGGCAATCGCGGGGCCGGCCAGCTTGGCGTATTTGGCATAGGCCTCTTCATCCGTGACGGTCACATGTGCGATCCAGAGTGCACCCATTCTATCCTCCGATAACTGCTTTGGCCGCGTCGATGGCCTGCTTTGCATTGCTGGCGTCGCGCCCGCCGCCCTGCGCCATGTCCGGACGGCCGCCGCCCCCCTTGCCGCCCAGTTCCGGGGTTGCCGCGCGGACCAGATCCACGGCCGAGACCGTGCCGGTCATGTCCTCGGTGACGCCTGCGGCCACGGCCACCTTGCCATCCGCATCCGCGATCAGCAGCACAGCGCCCGAGCCCAGCCGCGCCTTATGTTCGTCAATCAGCGCCGGCAGATCCTTCCCCGAGACACCCGACAACACCTGCGCCAGGAATTTCACGCCGTTTACCTCTTCGGGCTCGGCCCCGCCGCCCTGACCGGCCCCGCCCGCCATCGCCAGTTCACGGCGCAATTGGGCAACCTCGTTGGTCAGTTGTTTGCGTTCGGACAAAAGCGCCTCGACCCGGTCGGTCAGTTCCGAAGGCTGCGCCTTCAGCGCGCCCAGAACCGCGTTCAGCGTCCTGGCCTGTTCGTTCAGATAGTCCAGCGCGCCCTGCCCGGTCAGCGCCTCGATCCGGCGCACCCCGGCGCTGGAGGCGCTATCGCCCAGGATCACGCACATGCCGATGTCGCCGGTCTGTTTGACATGGGTGCCGCCGCACAGCTCCAACGAATAGGTCTGCCCATCATGCCCCTTGCCGGTGTCGGCGCGGCCCATGGACACCACGCGCACCTCATCGCCGTATTTTTCGCCAAACAGCGCCTGAGCGCCAATCGCGCGGGCGTCATCGGGGGTCATGATGCGGGTTTCAACGGGCGTATTCTGACGGATAAAGGCATTCACGTCTGCGGCTACTTTGGTCAGCTCTTGCTCGGTCAGGGCCTTGGCATGGCTGAAATCAAAGCGCAGACGATCGGGCGCATTCAGCGAGCCGCGCTGCGCCACGTGATCGCCCAGCGTTTCGCGCAGGGCCTCGTGCAGCAGATGCGTGGCCGAGTGGTTCGCCCGAATGGCCGTGCGGCGGGTGTGATTCACCTCCAGCTCGACCGAATCGCCCTTGGTGACAGTGCCACGTTCGACATCCACGCGATGAGCAAACACCTTACCATCCGCAAATTTACGGGTATCGGTGACCGCGGCCACCTCATCCCGGTTTTCAATACGGCGGATCACGCCGGTATCGCCCACCTGACCGCCGGATTCGCCATAAAACGGGGTCTGGTTCACGACGATCCATCCCGTTTGACCCTCGGCAATCGTATCAACCAGCGCGCCATCCACGATCAGAGCCGTGACCTGACCCTCGGCCTTTTCGGTGTCATAGCCCAGGAAATCGGTGGCCCCCACGGCGTCGATCACATCGAACCAGACGGCATTATCCGCCGCCTCACCCGAGCCGGCCCAGGCCGCGCGCGCCTTGGCTTTCTGCTCTTGCATCGCAGTGTCAAAGCCGTCGGTATCCACCGTCAGGCCCTTTTCGCGCAGCGCGTCCTGCGTCAGATCCAGCGGGAAACCGTAAGTGTCATACAGTTTGAACGCGGCCGCGCCGGGCAGCGCGCCGCCCTCTTGCAGGCTGGAGACTTCCTCATCCAGCAGTTTCAGCCCGCGATCCAGGGTCTGCTTGAAGCGGGTTTCCTCCAGCAGCAGAGTTTCCTCGATCATCGCCTGGGCCTGGCGCAATTCGGGATAGGCATCGCCCATCTGCGCGGTCAGCGCGGGCACCAACTGGTGCATGATCGGATCCTTGGCACCCAGCAGATGCGCGTGACGCATGGCCCGGCGCATGATCCGGCGCAGCACATAGCCGCGGCCGTCATTGCTGGGCATCACCCCATCCGCGATCAGGAACGAGGTCGAGCGCAGGTGATCCGCGATCACCCGGTGATGCACGTTCTTATCGCCATAAGGGTCCACGCTGGTGGCCTGGGCCGAGGCCTCGATCAGCGATTTGAACAGGTCCGTGTCATAGTTATCGTGGCTGCCCTGCAACAGCGCACCGATCCGTTCCAGCCCCATGCCGGTGTCGATCGACTGCATGTCCAGATCGACCATCGAGCCGTCCTCGAACTTCTCGTTCTGCATGAAAACGACGTTCCAGATTTCGATGAACCGATCGCCGTCTTCCTCGGGGCTGCCCGGAGGGCCACCCCAGATGTGATCGCCGTGATCATAGAAAATTTCGGTACACGGCCCGCACGGGCCGGTCGGGCCCATCTGCCAGAAGTTATCCGATGTGTCGATCCGGATGATCCGATCCTCGGGCACGCCGACCTTTTTCCAGATCTCAAAGGCCTCATCGTCCGTATGGTAGACCGTGGTCAACAGGCGGCTTTTGTCGATGCCGAATTCCTTGGTGATCAGTTCCCAGGCAAAGGGGATCGCCTCGGGTTTGAAATAGTCCCCAAAGCTGAAATTCCCCAGCATTTCAAAGAACGTATGGTGGCGCGCGGTATAGCCGACATTGTCCAGATCGTTATGCTTACCCCCTGCCCGCACGCATTTTTGCGAGCTCGTCGCGCGAACGTAATCGCGCTTGTCCACCCCGGTAAAACAGTTTTTGAACTGCACCATGCCCGAGTTGGTGAACATCAGCGTCGGGTCATTGCGTGGCACCAGCGGGCTGGAGGGCACAATCGTGTGCCCCTGTTTTTCAAAATAATTCAGGAAGGTCGAGCGGATCTCGTTCAAGCTGGGCATACGTTTCAGGTCTTTCCGGACAAGGCCAAATTCCCCGCAGATTTATCCCCGCTTGCCCCCGGTGTCCACTGCTAGGTGACGCAAAAGGCCGGCCCTGTGCATTGCTTGTGCGTTGCGGGCCGGCCTGTCGGTTTTCTGCGGTGTTTTTGGGGCTCAGGCCTCCAGCACATCCTCGTCTTCCTGGCCCATATCGAAGTCCAGGCCATGCGCCGCGCGGATCTTGTCCTCGATCTCCAGCGCGACATCCGCGTTTTCCCGCAAGAAGCCCTTGGCGTTTTCACGCCCCTGGCCCAGACGTTCGTCATTATAGCTGAACCAGGCGCCCGATTTATCGACCACCCCGGCCTTGACGCCCAGATCCAGCAATTCTCCGGTTTTGGAAATGCCCTCGCCATACATGATGTCGAATTCGACCTGTTTGAACGGCGGCGCGACCTTGTTTTTCACAACTTTCACGCGGGTCTGGTTCCCGACCACCTCATCCCGGTCCTTGATCGCGCCGATGCGGCGGATGTCCAGACGGACAGAGCTGTAGAATTTCAGCGCGTTCCCGCCGGTTGTGGTTTCCGGACTGCCAAACATCACGCCGATTTTCATCCGAATCTGGTTAATAAAGATCACCATGCAATTGCTGCGCGCGATCGAGCCGGTCAGCTTGCGCATTGCCTGGCTCATCAGGCGGGCCTGGACGCCGACATTGCTGTCGCCCATATCGCCTTCTAGTTCGGATTTCGGGGTCAGCGCGGCCACCGAGTCGACGACAACCATGTTCACTGCGCCCGAGCGCACCAGCGTATCAACGATCTCCAGCGCCTGCTCGCCCGTGTCCGGCTGGCTGATCAGCAGCTCATCCAGGTTCACACCCAGCTTTTTGGCATATTGCGGGTCCAGCGCGTGCTCGGCATCGACAAAGGCGCAAATCCCGCCCTTTTTCTGTTCCTCGGCGACGCAATGCAACGTCAGGGTCGTTTTACCCGAGCTTTCAGGGCCGTAAATTTCGATCACCCGCCCCTTCGGCAGGCCGCCAATGCCCAGGGCGATGTCCAAACCCAGCGATCCGGTCGAGGTGGCCTCGATCTCTTGCACGGCATTTTCGCCGCCCAGTTTCATGATCGAGCCCTTGCCGAATTGCCGTTCAATCTGCGCCAGCGCGCTATCCAGCGCCTTTTGCTTATCCGCGTTGCGTTTGCTGTCCATCGAAAGAAGATCTGCCGTTGCCATTGTTTCGATTCCTTATCCCATACCAGACGCCCTGCGGCAATCGCTGCGTTTGTTCACCTGATGTTCCCATACACCTTATGTGTACAAAGTAAGAACATTTCAACATAAATTTTCACAGTTCCAATTTGAGCAAAGAGAGTTAATGATTGATTGACACGCGATATAAAACTCCATTCTGGCATGAGGTATGAGCGCTATGATGATGTTTTGGAAAGAAAAACTTGTATTTTTATCCGTGCCCAAAACCGGCACAACAGCATATCAGACGGCCCTGGCACCCTTTGCGGATATGATCGTAAACAATCCACCCGAGTTGAAACACGCGCCTTTGTATCGCTACAACCGCTTTTTCCGCCCAATGTTCCAGAAGGTAAACGATGTGGAAATGGAAACCCTAGCAGTTGTCCGAGAGCCGATCAGATGGCTGGGCAGTTGGTACCGATATCGGCAACGCCCTTTCATGAAGGGACATCCGAACGCCACGCACGATCTCAGCTTTGATGATTTTGTCGAAGGCTACATGAAGGGAAAACCGCCCGGTTTTGCCAATGTCGGCAGCCAGGCGAAATTCCTTGAGCCGCGCCCGAATGGCACGGCCGTGACCCATCTGTTCCGGTATGAAAATCAAACCGGCCTGAACAGCTTTCTACAAGAGCGTTTGGGCATAGAGTTTCATCTCGAACAAGAAAATGTATCCCCAAAACGCGATCTTCAGCTAAGCCCCGGTATCGAACGCCGGCTGCGCAGGAAAAAGGCCGATGAGTTCGACCTGTGGGAACAGGCCCGCGCCACCTAAGCCAGCTGCGTCTGCACGGTTTCCAGCAGATCGTTCAACGAGAATGGCTTGGGCAAAAACACCGAATTGCCCACCGGATCCGTGCTCTCGTCCAGCGCATCTTCGGCATAGCCTGACACGAACACCACGCGAATATCCGGACGGTTTTCCCGAGCCTGCCGCACCCAGCTTGGGCCATCCATTCCCGGCATGATCACGTCGCTTACAAAGAGATCCACCTGCAATGACGGGTCGGACAGAAGATCCAAGGCCTCTTCTCCGGTGCCGGCCTCGACAACGGTATAACCGCGCATCTTCAGCGCGCGGGACGCAAAGGCGCGTACAGGCGCTTCGTCTTCGACCAGCAATACCACGCCTTCCTCGCGTTTCATGTTCTGGGGCTGGGCAGGTTCCTGCGCCTCGGCCCGTGGGGCCGCCTCTTCTTCTGTCAGAACATGCGCGGGGAACATCAATGAAAAATCCGTGCCTTGCCCATAGACGCTATCGACAAAAATATAGCCGCCGCTCTGTTTGACGATGCCATAGGCCGTCGAGAGCCCAAGGCCCGTCCCCTCGCCCGTGCGTTTCGTGGTGAAGAACGGTTCGAACACCTTCTGCAACTTATCGGACGGTATTCCGCACCCTTCGTCCGAAACGCGCACTGTGACATATTCTCCGGGCGGCACGACCGCGCGATCCCGCGCCAGCGGTGCGTCGAGTCTTTGGCTGCCGGTTTCAATTCTGATCTCGCCGCCATTGGACATCGCATCACGGGCATTCACCACCAGATTCATCAAAACCTGCTCAAGCTGACGCTTGTCCGCACGAATGGGTTTCAGCACCGGATCATGGATCAGGGTGAGTGAGATTTTTTCCCCCACCAGCCGGTTCAGCAAATGCGTCAGATCGGCCAGAGTTTCCCGTAAATCAAGCACTTCGGGGCGAAGCGTCTGCTTGCGTGAGAACGCCAGCAACTGCCCGACCAACGCCGCAGCCCGGTTGGCGTTCTGGGTAATCTGCACAAGATCGGCATAGTCGGAATCGCCCTGATCATGCCGCAGCATCAGCAAATCGCAATGGCCGGAAATCGCGGTCAGAAGATTGTTGAAATCATGCGCGACGCCGCCGGCCAGCTCTCCAATTGCTTGCATTTTCTGGCTTTGCACGAACTGCGCCTCAAGGCTTTTCAGTTCAGTCGCATCATGCAAAATAGCGATCAAAGAGGCCCCTGCCCGGTCCTCTACCTGGCCCAGAGATACCTGCAAAAACAGTTCTTTATCCGAAGATTTCAGACGCAGAAATTCAGATTTCCCCAGGCCGCGCCCCCGGCGTGCATCCTCCAGCCAGTCGCTGATCGGACGGCCCAGACCTTCGAAAACCTTGGGCAAGGTAATGCCGTCCGTACTGCTTAGCCCCAGCAAATCCCGCGCCAGCCGGTTTGACTGCACGATCTCTCCGCCGCTTCCCAACAACAGCACGGCAACGGGCAGACCGTTGAAGGCCGCCCACTCGGCATCTTCGCGCGTCTCAGAGCCGTTGGTGGGCAGGAAAAACACCTCGCGTTTTCCCGTACTGGCCTGAGATTCCACGATAAAACACGGGTAGGTCGCGTCATTGTGGCGCACAGGCACGATACGGCCCGATTGCAGGGGAAGTTCGGAAAACACGTCCTCAAGATTGCGCACGCGGCTTCCGACGAAATTGCGGGCCGCTTCGTTCATCGACAGGATCGCACCGCTGCGCCCAGCGGTCAGCATCGGCAGGTGGGTTGCATTTCCCAGGCGCGAGCGGGTGTCGTGAATCTCTTCGATCCGCCAGGCAAAACTGTTCTGGCCAAGCGCCGTGGCCGCCAGCCGTATATGACCCCGGCGCGTCGAGAGTTCCTCGACCGCGCCGCCGGTATCTTCGGCGCGAATCTGCATCCGGCCCAGCGTGGTGCCCGGATTGGCCAGAATATCCTGCAAAACCGAGGCCAGCGTGCTGCCCTCTTCGGGTTTGAGCCGTTCCTGCGCCGGTTTGTTCACAAATCCGATGCGCCCCAACTCATCCGTGGTGAAACACATTGAGGGATCGTTTGCCAGAAACTCGGCCGCCATCTGCCGGCGCGCCCGTTGCCGTCGCTGCCGCAGCAGATAAACCGCCAGCACAAGCCCCGAGGCCGTCAGCAACCCGACCCCAACCGCCAGCAGCCCCAGCGAAACATAGCGCTGCGCCACGATCCCCCCGGCAAGCACCGCGCCCAGGCCCAATGCCAGCAGAATCGCAACCCGCCCCCGGCCGGTTTGCGGGCGCGCGATAGGTGTGGATTGCGCTGTAAAGCTCATGCCTGTTGATCCGCCATTGATTCTCCGGTTCCGACAATGTCAGCGCGGAACGGTTAATCAGCGCTTAACGCGCACCACTTCTCTCTATGGTTGCGTTACTTTACGCGGCGGGTCAAGCACGCGGCGTAAAACCCGTCGCCTTCCGTGCCCGGCAGCCAATGCTGCGCGCAGGTCAGGCTCCACTCTGGATGCCGGCCCAGAAACCGGGTGATCTGAGCCATGTTTTCTTCGGCCAGAACCGAACAGGTCGCATAGGCCAGCGTCCCGCCTTCGGACACCAGAGGATGCGCCTCTTCCAGAATCGAGGCCTGAATTCCGGTCAATTCCTGCAACCTCTCAGGGGTCAAATCCCACTTGCCTTCGGGGCTGCGGCGCCAGGCACCACTGCCCGAGCACGGCGCGTCGCAAAGCACCAGATCGAAATGAGCTTTGCCCTGCAACTCATTACGATCTAATAGCTTTACCGAAACACCAGCGCGTTCAGATCGCTGGGGCAGATCCTTCAGGCGGCGCATGTTGACGTCATGGGCAAAGAACGCGGCCTGCGCGCGCCCCGCCATCGCCAGCGTCTTACCGCCACCGCCCGCGCAGTAGTCCAGAACGCGCATCCCATCGCGCAGCGGCAGCATGTCCACCACAGCCTGCGAGGCCCCGTCCTGCAATTCGACCAGCCCCGTACGATACGCCTCGGAAGCATTGATCCGCCGGGGCCCTTCGGTCACCAACAGAGCCGTCGGAGACATCTGCGTCACCTGCGCGCGCACCCCGTCCCGAGCCAAGATTTCAATCGCCTGCGCCACCGTGGATTTGCGCAGATTCACCCGCAGCATGACAGGCGCGCGATGCCGGGAAACCTGTGAAACATCAAAGGCTTGATCACCCAGAGAGTCCTGAAAACGCGCAATCAGCCAGTCGGGCAGATCCCAGGCCTCGGCCGCATCGGGCTGCTGGCCGCGCGCCAGTTCTTGGGGGCTGAGCACAGAAGGCGCATGGCCCTGGCCGGTGAAAACCGTCTGGGGGTCCACCCCCGCCGCGCGCAACAGGCCCACCATCAGGCCGCGCCCGTTGAGCGCCCCACCCAAAGCCGCAAAAGAGCGCTTGCACCGCAGGGCCTCGAACACGTGATCGCGAATGGCCGCCCGATCCTTGGACCCGGCAAACCGAGAGCGCCGCGCCCAGGCGGTTAGCGCTTTCTCGGCCGAAGTCCCTGCCAGAATTTGATCCAAGAGCAGGGCCGCCGTGTCAATTCGGGCCTCGGGCGTCATGTATCACCTTAACTTTGCCGCGTAAGCAATTGAAATATCACCCAACGCGATAATTCGGGCTTTCACGGGTGATCTGCACATCATGCACATGGCTTTCAGTCAGACCGGCATTGGTGATCTTCACGAAAGAGCTGTTTTTGCGCATTTCTTCGACAGTTCCATTGCCAGTATAGCCCATCGCCGCGCGCAGCCCACCCACCAGCTGGTGAATGACAGTGTTGGCCGGGCCTTTATAGGGCACCTGGCCTTCGATCCCTTCGGGAACCAGCTTATCGCTGGCCGCGTCCTTCTGGAAATAACGATCGGCCGAGCCCCGCGCCATCGCCCCCAAAGACCCCATCCCGCGATAGGATTTGAACGAGCGACCCTGATACAGGATCACCTCGCCCGGACTTTCATCGGTGCCCGCAATCATCGAGCCAACCATGGCACAAGAGGCCCCCGCCGCAATGGCCTTGGCAAAATCGCCCGAAAACTTGATGCCGCCATCGGCAATCACCGGAGTGTCCCCGGCGGCCTTGGCGCAATCCATGATCGCCGTCAGCTGCGGCACACCCACACCGGCCACCATCCGCGTGGTGCAGATCGAGCCCGGCCCGATCCCCACCTTCACCGCATCGGCACCGGACTCGATCAGAGCGCGGGTTGCCTCGCCCGTGGCGACGTTGCCGGCAATCACCTGGATCTCGTTGGACAGGCTCTTGGCGCGTTTGACGGCCTCCAGCACGCCTTCGGAATGGCCATGTGCGGTGTCCACCACCAGAATATCCACACCGGCATCCACCAGCGCCTCAGAGCGCTCATAGCCCGCCGCGCCCACGCCCGTGGCCGCCGCCACGCGCAGACGGCCCAGCTGATCCTTGCAGGCGGTGGGGTTCAGCACGGCCATTTCCGTGTCTTTCAGCGTCAGCAGGCCGGTCAGCTTGCCCTGGCCGTCATGCACCAGCAGCTTTTCGATGCGGCGCGCCTTCATCAGGCTCTTGGCCTCATCCAGATCGGCGGGCTCGGCCAGCATGGCCAGATCGTTGCTGGTCATCATCTCAGACACGGGCATGTCATCCGAGCTGGCAAACCGCATATCCCGATTGGTCAGGATGCCAACGACAAGACCGTTTTCATCCACCACCGGAAACCCGGTGAAATTGTAACGCTCGACCAGCGCCTTGGCATCCGCCAGAGTCTGGTTCGCGGTCAGCGTTACCGGGTTATAGACGATCCCCGATTCAAACCGCTTGACCCGGCGCACCTCTTGGGCCTGCTCATCCACGGTCAGGTTTTTGTGGATCACGCCCATACCGCCAGCCTGAGCCATCGCGATCGCCATCCGTGCCTCGGTCACGGTATCCATCGCGGAACTGAGCAGCGGAATATTCAATCCAATCGATTTGGTCACCCGCGTGCGCGTATCTGCCGTCGAAGGCAGCACGCTGGATGCGGCAGGAACCAGAAGAACATCATCGAAGGTAAGGGCCTCACGAATTTCCATTTGGGACTCCAGGAAAATGGGGATCGGTGTTGGCACGTCCCTTTCTCATGTATCCGCCCAAAAGAAAAGCCCCAAACGGGATCATGCGTCACCACGCCTTCTAAATGCCTGCCCCTGCTGCACCGACGGGAGATGAGTATTTTCATCAGAAAGAAGCGGCATTCGCGGTCATGAGGGCTCACGCCCGCTCTTAAACTCATAATCTGGTTTCTTTCTGATCCCAAATACTCATTCCCCCCACAACAAATGGCGCAGCGCCAAAGGGATATTGCCCCCAGGGCCAAGCGCGGCCATGCTTGGGCCAGACCAGATGGGGACGACACATGGCACACGGATATGAAAACGGCAGACTGGATCTGCCTTTTGTCGGCATTGCGACCTTCGGCAAACGGCCCTACCAGCCCGATTGGGGCCAGTTGGATGCAGATGTGGCCATCATCGGCGCCCCCTTCGATTTTGGCACGCAATGGCGTTCAGGCGCGCGGTTCGGCCCGCGTGCGGTCCGCGAAGCCTCGACCCTGTTCAGCTTCGGCCATGCCGGTGCCTATGATCACGAAGACGACGCTACCTATCTGCCCGGCTCGGTCCGGATCGTGGATATGGGCGATGCTGATATCGTCCACACCGATACCGAAAAATCCCACGCCAATATCGAAACCGCCGTCCGCGCGGCGCTGGCCGCCAAGGCCCTGCCCGTCACCATCGGTGGTGACCACTCGGTCAACATCCCCTGCATCCGCGCCTTCGACACTCAGGGCCCGTTCCACATCCTGCAAATCGACGCCCACCTGGATTTCGTGGACGAACGCCACGGCGTGCGCCACGGCCATGGCAACCCGATGCGCCGCGCCGCCGAACAGCCCTATGTCACCGGCCTGACCCAGGTTGGCATCCGCAATGTCTCGTCCACCGCCCGCGAAGGCTACGAGGACGCCCGCAAAATGGGTTCGGACATCCTTTCGGTTCGTCAGGCCCGCGCCCTCGGCCCCCAAGCCCTGGCCGCTCGCATCCCGGCCAAATCCCCCGTCTACATCACCCTAGACATTGACGCCTTCTGCCCCTCGATCGCCCCCGGCACCGGCACCCCCAGCCACGGCGGCTTTCTCTATTACGAGGTGCTCGAACTGCTCCAGCAAGTCGCCCAAAACCACCAGATCGTCGGCATCGACCTGGTCGAGGTCGCCCCCGACTATGACCCCACCGGCTCCACCGCGATCCTGGCCGCGCAAATCCTGCTCAACACCCTGGGCTTCATCTTCCACGCCAAAGGCCACCGCTAAGCGCTTCTTTGCTCTGACAATACTCCCGCCGGAGGCACCCGTCCCCTCCCATGCCCCCCAGCCCCGCAATGACGCGCCGCGCGCTGCAAATGCCGTTTCCCGGCTTTCCTTCGCGCGCAGACACCCTATGATCCGCCGCAACGCGAACACCCAAGGCCTGCCTCATGACCGATCCTCTCGTCATCTTCACCCCTTCCGGCAAACGCGGGCGCTTTCCTGTGGGCACTCCGGTTCTGACAGCCGCCCGCCAGCTGGGCGTCGATCTGGATTCGGTCTGCGGCGGGCGGGGCATCTGCTCGAAATGCCAGATCACCCCGTCTTATGGCGAATTCCCCAAACATGGCGTCACCGTGCAGGAAAACGCCCTGTCCGAATGGAACGCGGTCGAGCAGCGCTATGACGACAAACGCGGCCTGGCCAAGGGCCGCCGCCTGGGCTGTCAGGCCACCGTGCAGGGCGATATCGTCATCGACGTGCCCCCCGAATCCCAGGTCCATAAACAGGTGATCCGCAAGGCCGCCAGCGCCCGCGCCATCACCATGGACCCGGCCACGCGGCTGTATTTCGTCGAGGTCGCTCAGCCCGACATGCACGTCCCCACCGGCGATTTCGAACGGCTGAAGGCAGCCCTGCGCGATCAATGGCAGATTGACGATCTGCGCGCCGATCTGTCCATCCTGTCCAAGCTGCAACCCACCCTGCGCAAGGGCAACTGGCAGGTCACCGTTGCCCTGCATCACGATCACACCGGCACAGCCCCCCGCCTGATTGAGGTCTGGCCCGGCCTGCATGACAGCGGTCTTTACGGGCTGGCGATTGATCTGGGCTCGACCACCATCGCCGCGCATCTGTGCGATCTGCAAACCGGCACGGTGATCGCCTCGTCCGGGCTGATGAACCCGCAGATCCGCTTTGGCGAGGATCTGATGAGCCGCGTCTCCTATGCGATGATGAACCCCGGCGGCGATGCAGAAATGACAGCCGCCGTGCGCACCGCGCTGAACGATCTGGCCACCGATCTGTGCAGCGAAGCGCAGATTGATCCTGCCCTGCTGGTCGAGGCCACCTTTGTCTGCAACCCCGTCATGCACCATTTGCTGCTGGGCATTGATCCGGTGGAACTGGGCCAGGCGCCCTTTGCGCTGGCGACCTCGGACAGCCTGTCGCTGCCCGCCGCGCAGCTGGATCTAAGCGCGCTGAACCCGCGTGCGCAGGTCTATGTTCTGCCTTGTATCGCCGGCCATGTGGGGGCCGATGCGGCTGCCGTGTCCCTGTCAGAAGAACCTAATAAATCCAAAGACCTGGCGCTTATTGTTGATGTAGGCACCAATGCGGAAATCCTGCTGGGCAATACGACCCGCGTGCTGGCCTGTTCATCCCCCACGGGCCCCGCGTTCGAAGGCGCGCAGATCAGCTCAGGCCAGCGCGCGGCCCCCGGCGCCATTGAACGGATCGAGATCGACCCCACCACCAAAGAGCCGCGTTTCCGCATCATCGGCGTGGATATGTGGTCGGACGATGCTGGGTTTGCCCAGGCCTCGGCGGCGACGGGCATCACGGGGATTTGCGGGTCGGGCATCATCGAGGCCGTCGCCGAAATGCGCATCGCCGGGCTACTGGATCCTTCGGGGCTGATCGGCTCGGCCGAACAAACCGGCACGCCCCGCTGCATCGCCGAAGGGCGCACCCATGCCTATGTCATCCATGATGGCACGGCCGAGGGCGGCCCGCTGATCACCGTCACCCAGGGCGACATTCGCGCCATCCAGCTGGCCAAATCCGCGCTCTATGCCGGGGCGCGGCTGCTGATGGACGAAATGGGCGTCGATACCGTGGACCGTGTGGTGCTGGCCGGGGCCTTTGGCGCGCATATCAGCCCCAAACACGCGATGGTGCTGGGGATGATCCCCGATGTCCCGCTGGACCGTGTGCAAAGCGCGGGCAACGCCGCCGGCACGGGCGCGCGTATCGCCCTGTGCAACATCGCGGCAAGGGCCGAGATCGAACAGACCGTGCACAAGATCACCAAGATCGAAACCGCGATCGAGCCGCGGTTTCAGGAACATTTCGTCGCCGCCAACGCGATCCCCCATGCCTCTGATCCTTTCCCCGAACTGGCGCGGGTGGTGGCGCTGCCGCAGGTCAGTTTCAACACCAAGTCCGAAGGCTCGGGCGGGCGGCGGCGCAGGCGGCGGGGCTGAGGACAGCACCGTAGCAATCCTGTATGGCCCCGCGCCGCAATCCATGTTAGCGCCCAAGGGTTGCATACAGGAAATCCCATGACCAGCCGCCCCGCTCTGTCCCGCGTTGAATTCGTTGCCCTTCTGGCGACGCTTTTTGCAACGATCGCCTTTTCCATCGATTCGATGCTGCCCGCCCTGCCTCAGATCGCTGCCGAGCTCAGCCCCGAGGATGTGAACCGCGCTCAGCTGATCCTGACCAGCTTTGTTCTGGGCATGGGCGTGGGGACGTTCTTTACCGGGCCGCTGTCAGACACGTTCGGGCGCAAACCGATCATTCTGCTGGGGGCCGGGCTGTATACGCTGGCCGCCGCCGCCGCGTTTTTCGCCCAGGGGCTGGAGCCGATCCTGATCGCGCGTTTCCTGCAAGGGCTGGGCGCCGCCGGGCCGCGCGTGGTGGGGCTGGCGATTGTCCGAGACCTGTATTCCGGGCGTGATATGGCGCGGATCATGTCCTTTGTGATGATGGTGTTCACGCTGATCCCCGCCGTCGCCCCGCTGATGGGCACCGGGATCATTGCGCTGGCCGGATGGCGCGGGATTTTTGCCGCGTTTATCCTGTTTGCGCTGCTCTCGGCGGGGTGGCTGGCGGTGCGGCAGCCTGAATCCCTGCCCCCCGCACAGCGCCGTCCGCTGCGCCTGCCCGTCATCATGGCCGCCATCCAAGAGATGTTCGCCCACCCCACCGTGCGCCTGTCGATCCTGGCGCAGACCCTGGCCTTTGGCAGTCTGTTCATGGCGATCACGCTGATCCACCCGATATTCGACATCACCTTTGGCCGGGCTGACAGCTTTCCTTATTGGTTTGCCGCAATGGCGCTGATGTCTGGCTCGGCCAGCCTGCTGAACGCGGCGCTGGTGATGCGTTTCGGGATGCGCAATCTGGCCAGCATCGCCCTGGGCGCGCAGGCTGTTCTGTCTACCCTGATGAGCCTGGCCTGGCTGTCGGGCCTGCTGGGAGAGGCCGGGTTTTATCTGTTTGTCGCCTGGATGACCTCGGTGTTTTTCCAGACGGGGCTGACGCTGGGCAATCTGAACTCGATCACGATGGAGCCAATGGGCCATATCGCCGGCATGGTGGCCAGTGTGTCGGGCGCGGTGGCGACCGTTCTGGCCGGAGCCATGGCAATCCCCGTCGGGCTGAGCTTTACCAACACGCCCCTGCCCCTGACCGTCGGGGTGGCGCTGACCAGCCTGTCGGCCTTCCTGTGTCTGCTTTATATGCGCCGGGTCGAGCAGCGCCTGAATTAGGGCAATTTGCGGTATACAATTGCATACACTCCCTTGATCCCTGGCCGGTTTTCAGGCACAACACCCCTGTAGCCACGGCAAATCAGAGAGACCCCACCCATGTCGAAGATCAAAGTCGCCAATCCCGTCGTCGAAATGGACGGCGATGAAATGACCCGTATCATCTGGCAGTTCATCAAGGATAAGCTGATCCTGCCCTATCTGGATCTGGATCTGCTCTACTATGATCTGGGCATCGAGGAACGCGACCGCACCGAGGATCAGATCACCATCGACGCGGCCGAGAAAACCAAAGAAGTGGGCGTCGCCGTCAAATGCGCCACGATCACCCCCGATGAACAACGGGTCGAGGAGTTTGGCCTCAAAAAGATGTGGCGCAGCCCCAACGGCACCATCCGCAACATCCTGGGCGGTGTGGTCTTCCGCCAACCGATCATCTGCAAAAACGTCCCGCGCCTGGTCCCCGGCTGGACCTCGCCCATCGTGGTGGGACGCCACGCCTTTGGCGATCAGTATAAAGCGACGGATTTCACCTTTCCCGGCGCCGGCAAGCTGACGATGAAATTCGTCGGCGAGGACGGCACGGTGATCGAACGCGAGGTCTATGACGCGCCCTCGGCCGGGGTCTATCAGGCGATGTATAACCTCGACAGCTCGATCATAGACTTCGCCCGCGCCTCGCTGAACTATGGGCTGGCCTTGGGCTGGCCGGTCTACCTGTCCACGAAAAACACCATCCTCAAGGCCTATGACGGCCGCTTTAAAGACCTGTTCCAGAAAATCTATGAAGAAGAATTCGAAGAGCAGTTCAAAGCCAAAGGCATCTGGTACGAACACCGGCTGATCGACGACATGGTCGCCTGTGCGATGAAATGGAACGGAAAATTCGTCTGGGCCTGTAAAAACTATGACGGAGACGTCCAGTCAGACACCGTTGCACAGGGCTTTGGCTCTTTGGGCCTGATGGCCTCGCAACTCATGACCCCGGACGGCAAAATCGTCGAATCCGAGGCGGCCCACGGCACCGTCACCCGCCACTATCGCCAGCACCAAAAAGGCGAGCAAACCTCGACCAACTCGATCGCCTCGATCTACGCCTGGACCGGAGGGCTGAAACACCGCGCCAAACTGGACGAGAACCCGCAACTTCAGCACTTCGCCGAAACGCTGGAACGCGTCGTCGTGGAAACCGTCGAATCCGGCTACATGACCAAAGACCTGGCGCTCCTGGTCGGCCCCGAACAGGCCTGGCTGACGACCATGGGTTTCCTGGAAAAAATCGACGAAAACCTGAACAAAGCGCTTGTGGGCTGACCCCCTGTAAACGCAAACGCTGCATTTTGCTTCTTCTGCCGCGTTATGAGTATTTGTATCAGAAAGAAACGGGAAACCGCCCCTTGCGAAACTGAGGAGATTGCGCGGCATCTGGCTTCTTTCTGATCAAAATACTCAATGCCGCACCGTCTGAGCCACGCGGCGCGTCTCTGGTCTGGTACTCTCTGGCGCTTTGCGGCATGTATCCGGAATGAATACGCAAAGCATCTCTTCTTCTGTGCAGAAACACGGGCCCCTTGCCGATGTTCAGGGGCTTCTGTTTGGCTCGACAATGGCCGCAGCGGGAATGGTGATTCTGACCCATCTAGGGCTGGTCACCGGCCAGACGGCCGGTCTTGCGGTGCTGCTGTCTTATCTGACCGGCTATGGGTTCGGCGCGGTGTTCTTTGTGGTGAACCTGCCGTTTTACTGGCTCGCGTTTCGGCGCATGGGGTGGCTGTTTACGCTGAAGACCTTTGTGGCGGTGGGACTGTTGTCGGTGATTTCCAGTTTTCTGCCCGATTATTTTCAACTGGGCACGGTGCATCCTGTGGTTGGTGCGATCTTGTTTGGCATGATGTCGGGCGCGGGGCTTTTGGCGTTGTTCCGACATGGGGCCAGTCTGGGCGGTGTCGGCATTCTGGCGCTGTATTTGCAGGACAAGACCGGGTTTCGGGCGGGCTATACGCAGCTATTGTTCGATGTGGGGGTCTTTACCCTGGCGTTTTTCGTGATCGAGACTCCGCTGGTGCTATATTCGCTTCTGGGCGCTTTGGTGGTGAATCTGACCATTGCCGTCAATCATCGCAAGGACTGGTACGTCGCCACCTAAGGAGAGCATATGCAGACCTATCTGATCCTCTTTCTGGCCATCGCTGCGGAAACCATCGGCACCACTGCCTTGCAGGCCAGCCAGCAGTTTTCGCGGCTGTGGCCCTCGGTGCTGGTGGTAGTGGCTTATGGGGTCAGTTTCTGGCTGCTGTCGCTGGCACTGAAGGTTATGCCAGTGGGGATTGTCTATGCGATCTGGAGCGGGCTGGGCATTGTGTTGATCGCCCTGATCGGCTTGGCTGTTTTTGGCCAAAGGCTGGATCTGCCGGCCATTCTGGGCATGGGGCTGATCCTGTGCGGGATTTTGGTAATCCATTTGTTTTCAAACGCTTCGCCCCATTGAAAAAGGCCCCGAAGGGCCTTTGACGGGTTAATCCAGCGCGCGCAGGCGTTTGAGCAGGCTTGACGTATCCCAGCGCCCGCCGCCCAGTTTCTGCACATCCTTGTAGAACTGATCCACCAGCGCCGTGACAGGCAAGGAGGCCTGGATCTCATCGGCGGTGGACAGGCAGATATTCAGATCCTTGCGCATCCAATCGACGGCGAACCCGTGCTCGAATTCATCGTCCAGCATGGTTTCATAGCGGTTCACCATCTGCCAGCTGCCGGCGGCGCCGCCTCCGATGACCTCGACCACGGCGCGCCCGTCCAGGCCTGCCTTTTCAGCGAAATGGAGCCCTTCGGACAGGCCCTGGACCAGCCCGGCGATGCAGATCTGATTCACCATTTTGCACATCTGGCCCATGCCGCTGTCGCCCAGGCGTTTGCACATCTTCGCATAGGCGTCGATCACCGGGACCGCGGCATCGTAAGCGGCCTGATCGCCGCCGCACATGACCACCAGCTGGCCGTTTTCCGCCCCAGCCTGCCCGCCGGACACCGGCGCATCCACAAAGGCCACGCCCTGCCCAGCCAGCTCGCGCGTGACAGCGGCCGAGACCGTGGTGTGATCGACGAAAACCGCGCCTTCGGACATGCCGGCAAAGGCACCATCGGGGCCGGTGCAGACGGCGCGCAAATCGTCATCATTGCCCACACAGGCCATCACGAAATCGCAGCCCGCCGCCGCCGCGCGCGGGGTCAGAGCCATCGCGCCGCCATGTTCGGCCACCCAGGCCTCAGCCTTGGCGGCGGTGCGGTTATAGACCACCACCTCGTGGCCGGCCTTTACCAGATGGCCTGCCATCGGATAGCCCATCACTCCTAGGCCCAGAAACGCCACTTTCGCCATGTCTCACCTCGCTTGCATTTGTATTCGCCTTCGTTTGTGGCTAGCTAACGGGGCAAAGGCAAGGGCGAACAGGGACTCTGGGCATATGGTAACATTCATCCGATGGCTATTTCGCCTGACCGGCGCGCTGATCATCCTGGCGGTTCTGGCGGTGCTGGTGGTGTACTATCTGGCGGCGGGCTCTTTGCCGGAATATGACAAACGCCTGCGGGTGACGGGCCTGACCACCCCTGTGGAAATCGTGCGCGACAATGCCAATGTGCCGCATGTCTTTGGCGGGACGGATCCGGATGTGTTCTTTGGGTTGGGCTATGCTCATGCGCAGGACCGGCTGTGGCAGATGACCACGATGCGCCGCACGGTGCAGGGCCGCCTGTCCGAGGTCTTTGGCCCCCGCACCATCGAGATCGACAAGCTGATGCGCCGGTTTGATCTGTATACGCTGGCCAAGCAATCGGTCGCGGTGCAGGACGCGCGCACCCAGACGGCTCTGAATGCCTATGCCGCCGGGGTGAACGCCCGCATCTCCGAGGTCAATGATCGGGCCCTTGGCCGTGGCGCGCCTGAAATGTTCCTGTTCAATGCGCCCATCGCCCCGTGGACGCCTGCGGATTCGGTGGCCTTGGTCAAGCTGATGGCGGTGCAGATGATGCGCCAGCTGGAAACCGAGGTGCTGCGCGCCCGCACATCGCTGCTGCTGCCCGATCCGAACCGTCTGGCCGATATTCTGCCCGATGCGCCAGGCAGCGGCGTGGCGGCGCTGCCCTCTTATGCCGATCTGATGGACACTGCGCTGCCCCGGTTTGCCGCCGGGCGCGCGCCCGCGCGCGATCCGCTGTCGCCCTTCCATGGGCGCGAGCTGTCCGGTGCCTCGAATGCCTGGGCGGCTTCGGCCAGCCGCTCGGCTGCGGGCGGCACGCTTCTGGCCAACGATCCGCATCTGGGCTTTTCCGCGCCCACGATCTGGTATCTGGCACGCCTGCAACTGACCGATGGCGGCATCATCGGCGCCACCATTCCCGGCATTCCCACGGTGCTGTCGGGGCGATCCGAGGCCCTGGGATGGGCGGTCACGTCCTCTTATATGGATGATCTGGACATCTATGTCGAAAAACTGAACCCCGAAAACCCCGAGCAATATCAGACCCCTACTGGCTTCAAACCCTTTATCACGCGCAAATCCATCATTCAGATCGCGGACGAGCCGCCCGTCACCATGACCCTGCGCTGGACAGAAAACGGCCCCGTGCTGCCCGCCAGCCATGCCGACCTGGGCGCGATCACCCCTCCCGGCCATGTGACCAGCATCGCCTGGACGGCGCTGTCCCCGCGCGACACCAGCCTGTCGGCGGGGCTTGCGCTGATGTATGCGCGCTCGGTCCAGGATGGGATCGCCGCGCTAGAGCCTTTCGTGGCCCCTTCGCAGAACATCACCCTGGCCGATCGTAGCCAGATCGCGCTGAAAACCGTGGGGGCGATGCCGCGCCGCTCGTCCCGGCATCAGTCCAAGGGGCGGCTGCCCTCGCCCGGATGGATTCAGGAAAACCGCTGGCAGGGGCGCTCGGCCTATGCGGCGAATCCCGAGTTCGTGCAGCCCATCGGCGGGATCGTCGGCAACACCAACAACAAAACCGTGGACCGGCCCTTTCCGCTGCATGTCAGTTTCGATTGGGGCGATACGCAGCGCATCCAGCGCTGGAACCGCCTGATGCAAAGCCGTCAGGTCCATACTCGCGACAGTTTCATCGAGGCCCAGCTGGACACTGTCAGCCCCGCCGCCCGCACCATCCTGCCGCTGATCGCCGCCGATCTGTGGTTCACCGGCGAGACCGCCCCCGAGGGCACCCCCGAACGCCAGCGCCAGCGCGCGCTGGACTTGCTGGCCGAATGGAACGGTGAAATGAACGAGCACATGCCCGAACCGCTGATCTATTCAGCCTGGGTGCGCGCGCTGCAAAAACGCCTGATCCAGGACGAACTGGGCCCGCTGTCCGAACAGTTCACCCATGTCGAACCCCTGTTTTTAGAACGTGTTTTCAAGGATGTAGACGGGGCCTCGGTTTGGTGTGACGTGCTGCAATCGGCCCCGCAGGAAACCTGTTCGGACATGGCGCGCATGGCGCTGAACGATGCGCTGATCTGGATCGAGGAACGCTATGGCAGCGCGCTGGAATCGCTGCGCTGGGGCGATGCGCATCAGGCGACGCATGACCATCCCGTGCTGGGTGACGTGCCCGTGCTCAAGCATTTCGTGAATATCCGGCAGTCTACCTCGGGCGGGGATTTCACCCTGATGCGCGGCAAAACCAGTGGCGAGCCTGAGGCGCCGTTCCTGAACGTGCATGGGGCGGGCTATCGCGGGGTCTATGATTTTGCGGATCCGGACAGCTCGGTTTTTATCATTTCCACCGGGCAATCGGGGCATTTCCTGTCGCGTCATTATGACGATCTGGGCGAGCTGTGGCGGCGCGGCGAATATATCCCGATGTCGCTGGACGTGGATCTGGCGCGCGCCGCCGCCGTTGGGACAACCCTGCTGATGCCGCGCGGCCAGAACTAGGCCGCGCCGATCAGAATTCGCGGAACCGTTTTTCCTGCCGATCCGTCCAGCGCACCGTCAGGTTAAAGCCGGTTTCGTCCTGCTGTTCGTCCTCGACAACCTCTTGTGCAAACAGCCAGGCGCGTTTTTTGCCTTCGGAAAACCCAAGGTGCAGCGTGGACAGGTGCCGCTCCGAGGCCAGCGCCCGCGTGATCGCCTCCATCAGGTCGGGCAGGCCTTCGCCCGTGATGGCCGAGATCGCCAGAACGCTGTCCTCACGCGCGGCACGGGCGACATGAGCCGCTTTAGCTTCGCGTTCTAAGTTGTCGATTTTGTTCCAGACTTCCAGAACGGGGACATCTTTGGACATGCCTAAAGAGTCCATGATCTCCAGAACATCCGCCGCCTGATTTTCCGTCTCGGAATGCGAAATGTCGCGGACATGCAGCACCAGATTGGCGGCCAGCACCTCTTCCAGAGTGGCGCGGAAGGCGGCCACCAGTTCGGTCGGCAGATCGCTGATGAACCCCACAGTGTCCGACAAGATCACCTCGGGGCCGCCATCGGGCAATTGCACCCGCCGCATGGTCGGGTCCAGCGTGGCAAACAGCATATCCTTGGCCATCACCTGGGCCCCGGTCAGCCGGTTGAACAGCGTGGATTTGCCCGCGTTCGTGTAGCCCACCAGAGCCACGATGGGAAACGGCACCTTGGCCCGCGCGGCCCGGTGCAATTCGCGGGTTTTGACCACCTTATCCAGCTGCCGACGCAGGCGGACCAATTGTTCGTCGATCGCGCGCCGGTCGGCCTCGATCTGGGTTTCGCCGGGACCGCCGACAAAGCCCAACCCGCCGCGCTGACGTTCCAGGTGGGTCCAGGCGCGCACCAGACGCGTGCGTTGATATGACAGCGCCGCCATCTCCACCTGCAACACACCTTCGCGGGTGCGAGCGCGGTCACTGAAAATTTCGAGGATCAGGCCCGTCCGGTCCAAGAGTTTGACTTTCCACTCTTTTTCCAGGTTCCGTTGCTGAACAGGCGTCACCGGACCATCGACCAGAACCAGCCCGACCTCGGCCTCTTTCAGCTTGGTTTTCAGCTCTTCGATCTTGCCCGACCCAAACAACATCCCCGGATGCGGGCGGGCGACGCGCACGGTTTCAGCCCCCACGACCTCAAGATCAGGGAGAGCCGCAGCCAGAGAAACGGCCTCGGCCAGCGCGAACTCTGGGTCGCGGCGGTCACGTTCGGATTTGATATCGGGATGCAGAACCCAGGCTCGGGTTGCCTCCCGCTCGTGCGTCATCAATTGCTGTCGTCGCCATCATACAGGTTGATGGGTTGCGCCGGCATGATCGTCGAAATCGCGTGCTTATACACCAGCTGCGATTGCCCATCGCGGCGCAAAAGCACACAGAAATTATCAAACCAGGTGATAACCCCTTGAAGTTTAACGCCATTAATCAGGAAGATCGTGACCGGAATCTTGGTCTTCCGCGTGTGATTTAGAAATGCGTCTTGCAAGTTTTGCTTATCGGAAGCCATAAAATAGACCTTTATTCTTGCGCGGGGCCGCGGCCCGGCCCCATTCCCTTGGGGCGAGTATGTCGCGCCTGCGAAGGAGTTTCCAGCCCTAAAATCAAATCGTTAAAGCCGAGCGGGCCAATTTGTCTTAGCGGCGCCACTGATCGCTGGTGATCAGGGCAATGATGGCCAGCATTTCCAGACGTCCCAGCACCATGGCTGCGCAAAAGCTTAATTTTGCCGCGGGGGACAGATCCACCAGGACGATCGGCGTTTCCGGCGCCATATCGACCAGCGGCCCGGTCGTGCTGAGCGCGGATACGGCCAGGATGATCGCATTTTCGAATTTCAGGCCAAACCCCGCAAAAAGCACGGTAAATCCGGCAATCGAGAGCGCAAACAGCATGAAGAAAATCCAGGCGATATAGGCCCCCTGTTTGCGGATTTTGCGCGAATAGCCCTGCGTGCGCCCCACCGAGGACGGATGGGCCAGGCGCTCCATTTCGCGCAGCCCGTTCAGATACAGCGCCCAGACGCGCAGCAATTTCACCCCGCCGGCCGTGGTGGCCACGCCGCCGCCGATCAACGCCAGCCCCAGGAAAATCAGCCCCGGCGTGCTTAGCCCGCTCCAGTGCTGCGCCGTCACCCAATCGGCGCTTTGGAATCCGGTGGTTGTCAGGAAGGACAGCGTGGTGAACAGCCCCCCCCACAGCGCGCGCAGCGCCAGAAGGATGCCGTCTTCTTCGAAATCATGCAGGCCGATCCAGTGCCGCAGAAACAACAGCGCCGGAATCGCCGAGACGATCAGCAGGCCCAGACGGAATTCCGGGTCATGCAGCACATCGCGGCGCGCCGCGGTGACCGAGTCGCCCGAAAACGTCAGCCGAGACAAGGAGAACAGCAAAAACAAGGCCATAACCGCCTCGCCTGGGAATCCCGAGGTCGCCATTTCCGTCCCCCCTATCGGGGAAATCCCGCTGGTCGCCATCACCGACATCGCATGGGACAGCGCCACCAGGGGGCGGTCTCCGCTGATCACCAGCATGATCCACAGCGCCAGCGTCAGCCCGCCGTAGATCGGAAACAACAGGCGTGTCACCCGCAGGATGCGTTTTTGTGGATCGGCCGCATCCAGCCCCCGGTCCAGCCCGTCGCTATGGCCCGGCTCCAGGGTCGAGGTCACCTCGAAACCGCCCAGGTTCAGCGGCGCCAGAATGGCCGCAGCCGCCACCCACATCACCAGCCCGCCCAGCCAGCCGACCTGCGCGCGCCACAGATGCTGCGTGTCGCTCAGACGGGCGGGATCGAACAGCGTGGCGCCCGTGGTGGTCAGGCTGGATACCATTTCAACATAGGCATTCAGAAAGGTGGTGGTGCGCAGGGCCTCGTAGAAGGGGACGGCCAGCATCAGCGGCAACAGGCTGAAACAGGCGAACAACGCCAGCAGATTGCCCATGTCGCCACGTTTGCGGGTGCGCGCGGACAGGGCCAGCGCCACCAGCACGACGATCAGCAAAAACAGCGTGCCGGAATAGAAAAACGCGCGGGCCTCGCGATGGCTGTTCACTGCCAGCGCATGGGCCGAGGGCACATACATCGACAGCGCCCCCGATCCCATCAGCAGCAAAAACAAGGGCTGTTTGCGTATCGCGGCCCACATGGATCAGAAGAAATCAATCGAGACTTGCAGCAGACGTTCCACCTCGGGGACGTCCGACGCCATCGAGAAGATGACGATCACATCGCCCTCGTTCACGCGGGTGTCGCTTTGCGGTTTGACCACTTTATCGCCCTTCAGGATACCGCCCACCAGCACGCCCTCGGGGAAGTCGATGTCGCGGATTTTCTGGCCCGATATGGGCGAGGTGGACAGGACTTCGGCCTCGATCATTTCGGCCTCGGCATCACCAATCGAATAGACGCCGCGCACCCGCCCGTGCCGGATATGCCGCAAGATCGAGGACACGGTGGTCGCGCGCGGGTTGATATAGGCGTCAATCCCCAGAGGGCCCATCATCGGGCTGAGCGTGGGATCGTTGATCAGGGCGATGGCCATCGGGCAGCCCTCGGTTTTGGCGCGCACGGCGGCCAGCATGTTGGTTTTGTCATCGTCAGTGACGCACAGAACCGCATCGGCGCGGGCAATATTCGCCTCGGCCAGAAGCCCCGAATCCAGACCATCGCCATTCAGCACAATGGTCCGTTCCAGCGCGTCGGCGGCATGTTCTGCGTTTTTACGTTTCTTTTCAATCACTTTGGCGCGGATACGTTCGGCGCGGGTTTCCAGCGCCTGCGCCACGGCCAGGCCGACATTACCGCCGCCGATAATCACCACGCGTTCCTGTTTCTTCGAGGTTTTGCCGAACACCTCCATCGTGCGCGGCACGTCCTCGTTCACGGCAAAGAGATAGCACGCATCGCCCACGAACAGCTGATCACCGGGATCGGGGGCAAAAAGCGTGCCCTCGCGGCGCACCCCCACCACCACCACACGCAGGGTAGAGAACAGCTCGGACAATTGGCGCAAAGGCGTGTTGACGATCGGGCAATCCTCTTCGATCGTGATCCCCAGCAGCTGCGCGCGCCCATCCATGAACCGTTCGGTATCAAAGGCCTGAGGCGAGGCCAGGCGCTGCAAGGCGGCCTCGGCCACCTCGCGTTCTGGGCTGATCACCACGTCAATCGGCAGGTGATCGCGGCGATAGAGATCGGAATAGATCGCGGTCAGATAGCTTTGGCTGCGCAGGCGGGCGATTTTGCGGGGGATGTTGAACACCGAATGGGCCACCTGGCAGGTGACCATGTTCACCTCGTCCGAATAGGTGGCGGCAATGATCATATCCGCATCGCGCGCGCCCGCCTGATCCAGCACATCCGGATAAGAGGCAAACCCCGCGATCCCCTGCACATCCAGCGTATCCGTCGCGCGGCGCACCAGATCGGGGTTATTGTCCACGACGGTCACGTCGTTGCGCTCTCCGGACAGGTGGCGCGCGATCTGCCACCCAACCTGACCCGCGCCGCAGATGATGACTTTCATGGCAACGATCCCCTGTTGTCAGGGGCCTTGGATGACATGCCCCCCGCCCATGGTCAATTGATTATTGATGCCGCAGCACCTAGCTTAGACATATCTGCAACGGAGGCTCTCATGCGGCAGTATTTGCTTGTTTCAGCAGCGTTTGGCCTGTTGGCCGGCTGTTTTCCCGTCGATGTCTATCACAAAACCGGGGCGTCTTTGGCGCGCCTGCAAGCGGATGAAACCGCCTGCCAGGTAAAGGCCCTGAAAGAGGTGCCGGTCAACAAAATGACGCGCATCACCCCGCCGCGCACCCTGCCCCGGCAGATCTGCAACAGCGAAGGGGACTGCCGCGTCGTCTATATGGAATTCGGCGGCGAGGTGGAAACCTATGATGCCAACGCCCCCCTGCGCGCCAAATACGAGGCCCAATGCATGGCCGACAAAGGCTATGCCCAGATCGAGCTGCCGCTGTGCGAAACCCGCCCGGACGCCCTGCCCGGCACGGTTCCCGCGCTTAGCCAGACCAGCTGCGCCGTAAAGACCAAAACGGGCTACCGGGCGGTCACGCCAGAGTAATCTTTCGGGCCAGAGTAATCTTTCGGACCAGAGCGTTCTTGCGGGCCCGCGTGCTGTTCGGGCCCGTGTGTTTAACCTGCGGGTTTTAAGCCTGCGTGTCCTCGCCCTCGACATGAGCGATGCGGGCGCCCGATTTGTTGGATGTGACCACATTCAGCGATTTGAGCTTGCGATGCAGGGCCGAGCGCTCCATCCCGACGAAATTCGCCGTGCGGCTGATGTTGCCGCCAAATCGGTTGATCTGCGTCAACAGATATTCGCGTTCGAACACCTCGCGCGCTTCGCGCAGCGGCAGGGTCGCCAGCGCGCCAGACAACACCACGCGCCCCTCTTCGCCGGTTTCGCCCTTGTCCTCGGGCAGTTCACGCGCCTGAATAGGCCCGGTGCCATCCCCCAGGATCAGCACCCGTTCGATCAGGTTGCGCAACTGGCGCACATTCCCCGGCCAGATCATCGTCTGCATCAGCGCTGTCGCATCCTCGGAAAACGCGCGCATGGGCAGGCCCTGACTTTGATGCAGCATCGCAACGAAATGGTTGGACAGCTCGGGGATATCCTCGCGCCGGTCCTCAAGCGAGGGCACCGCAATCGGCACCACATTCAGCCGGTGATACAGCTCTTGGCGGAAGTTGCCCGCGGCGATCTCGGCCTCCAGATCGCGGTTGGTCGAGGAAATGACCCGCAGATCCACCCGCACCTTATCCGAGCCCCCCACCCGCATGAATTGCTGATCCACCAGCACCCGCAGGATTTTCGATTGCGTGCCCAGGGGCATGTCCGCGACCTCGTCAAAGAACACCACGCCGCCGTGCGCCTGTTCCAGCAGGCCGGGTTTGACCCCGCTTTCGGCGCTTTCCTGGCCGAACAGGACCTCCTCCATGCGCTCTGGTTCGATCGAGGCGCAGCTGACCGTCACAAAGGGTCCCGAGGCGCGGTTCGATTTGGCATGGATATAGCGCGCGGCCACGTCCTTGCCCGCGCCGGCCGGTCCGCTCAGCATCACGCGGCCGTTGGATTTCGTCACCTTATCCAATTGCGAGACCAGCGCCCGGAACGCGGCCGAGCTGCCCACCATATCGGCCGAGCTAACATCGCTGCGCCGCAGTTCCTGATTTTCCCGCCGCAGGCGCGAGGTTTCCATCGCGCGGCGGATCACCACCAGCAACTGGTCGATATTAAAGGGTTTTTCGATAAAATCATAAGCGCCCTGCTTGATCGCGGCGACGGCGATTTCAATATTGCCATGGCCGGAAATAATGACCACCGGCACATCCGGATTGTCGCGTTTCACCGTTTTCAGAATGTCGATTCCATCCATCCGGCTGTCTTTCAGCCAGATGTCCAGAATGATCAGCGCGGGCGGTTCGGCGTTGATCTCTTTCATCGCGTCGTCGGAATTGCCGGCCAGCCGCGTGGTATAGCCCTCGTCCTCAAGAATGTCCGAGATCAGCTCTCGAATGTCGCGCTCATCGTCTACGATCAGGATGTCACTCATGGCGTCCTCAAATTGGGTTTTCTTCTAATTTTTGTTCAGTATCGGCCAGCGGCAGACGGATCACCGCCATCGCGCCGAAATGCGTGGCCCCGTCAAAGACGGGCGCGTCCTCCAGTGTCAGCGTGCCGCCATGTTCCTCGATGATTTTGCGCACGATGGGCAGGCCCAGCCCGGTCCCCTCAGAGCGCGTTGTCACATAGGGTTCGAACAGGCTGGCGCGGTCCTCGGGCAGGCCGATCCCATTGTCCGAGATACGGATGACCGCCCATTGCCCCTCGCGTTCAGAGGCGATACGGATCTGCGGGGAAAGCCCCTCAATATCGCCTTTTTCCCTTAAGGTTTCAATGGCTTCTCCGGCATTCTTAATCAAGTTCGTGAAGGCCTGATTGATCATCGTCGCGTCCAGATCGCCGGTCAGGTCATCCTCGGTCAGTGCGGTTTCGAACCGGACATCGGGCTGGCCGCTCTGTTGCAGAACAACAGCGTCGCGCAGCAGTTTGCTCAGGCTTTCGTTGCGGCGATCGGGTTCCGGCATCCGGGCGAATTTTGAAAACTCGTCCACGATCCGCCGCAGATCATTCGTCTGCCGCACGATGACGGCGGTCAGCTGCTCCAGATCCTCAACCAGGGGGGCGTCCAGATGGCGGCTGAATTTGCGCTTGATCCGCTCGGCGCTTAGCTGGATCGGCGTCAGCGGGTTCTTGATCTCATGCGCGATGCGGCGCGCCACGTCGCCCCAGGCCGCCATGCGCTGCGCCGTCACCAGATTGGTCACATCGTCAAAGGCCACCACATAGCCCTCCAGCCGGCCCTCTTCGGTTTCGCGCGTTGCCATACGCACCAGCAGGTTTTCCAGCTGCCCATTGCGGCTGACCTTGATTTCCTCTTGAACGGCGGGGCCGTTGCCCTGACGCAGTTTTTCATACAGAGGGCCGAATTCGGGCACCGCCACTTTCAGCGCCAGCGATTGCTGTTCGTCCTGCCAATCCAGCAGACGCTGCGCCGAGCGGTTCACAAAAGTCACCCGACCCGTCGCATCCAGCCCCACCACGCCCGAGGTAACGGAACTCAGCACGGAATCGAACAGCCGCCGGCGCCGCTCGATCTGGCGAGTGTTTTCCAGCAAGGTTTCGCGCTGGCCCTTCAGCTGCCGGGTCATCTGGTTGAAATAGCGGCCCAGCATGGCGATTTCGTCATCGCCCTCTTCCTCGACCACCTGCACATCCAGATCGCCCGAGCCCACCCGCTGCGCCGCCCCCGTCAGCCGCCCGACGGGGCGCGACAGGCGCTCGGCAAACCACAGGCCCAGCCAGATCGCGGCCAGGATCAGGATCACCGCAAACCCCAGATAGATCAGCCCGAATTCAAACAGCACCCGGCCCCGTTCATTTTCCAGCTGCTGATAGAAACGCGCGGTTTCCTGGGTGTCGTCCAGCAGGCTTAGCAATTCGCCATCCACGTTGCGGCTGACATAGAGGAACCGATCGGCAAAAGTGTCCAGATGCACCAGCGCGCGAAACTCGTTATTGTCCCAGTCCTCGATGATCAGGATATCGTCTTCGGTGGCCTCGGTCAGTTGCTGGGGGCTGGGCTGTTCGAAATCAAACAAATAAGAGCGATCCCCCCGCGCCCTGATTTCCCCTGATCCGTCAATGACATAGGCCTCGCGCAGGCCACGCTGTATCTGGGCCTGCCCCTGGGTCAGCACGCGGCGGATATCGGCATCCCCCATGAAGGGCGTGATCCGCCGGGTGGCATCCAGAATCCCCGCCAGCGCCAGCGCATCCTGGCGCAGATCGCGGCGGTGTTCGTCCTCATAGGCTTCGGCCGCCTCCAGCGATGACCCCACCACCTGCCGCACCCGATCCGAGAACCAGCCCTCAAGCCCCACATTCACCGTCAGCGCCGCGAAAATCGCAACGGACACCGTGGGGATCAGCGCCAGAATGGCAAAGGCCCCCGTCAACCGCAGGTGCAGGCGGGATCCCGCCGATTTCGCCCGCCGGGCCGAGATCAACCCCACGATCCGCTGCAAAACCAGCGCCGCAACCAGCAGTACATAGACGAAATCGGCCAGCAGAATCAGCCGCAGGCTGAGCGAGGAAGAGCCCTGATCCAGCGGCCCCAAAATCAGAAAAGTCGAGATCGCCAGCACCGGCCCCAGCAGCACCAAGGCAAAGGTCGCCGCGTTTTGCACGCGCCGTTGACGTCTAAGACGTTGGAACTTCTTCCAGGTCGAGTTGTATCGTGTCCGGGCTGTCACCCGCCACTCCATCCTGATGTTTGGCCCATGCGGGCCGACCGCTCTTATGCTGTGGCCCGTGTATTCGGGCCACTATTCTGTTGCGGTTTTACATCAATTTGCGGCGGCGAGTCACGCGAATATCCAGGTCGGTGATTTTCTTGCGCAGGGTATTGCGGTTGATCCCCAGCAGATCGGCGCATTTTGCCTGGTTGCCGCCTGTCGCCTCCAGCGCGATTTCGATCAGGGGCTGCTCCACCTCTTTCAGGATCCGGCCATACAGCCCCGGAGGCGGCAGCATATTGCCATGCAGATCGAAATACCGGCGCAGATGGCGCGCAACCGAGGCCGACAGTTTCTCGGTATCGCCGCCGCCCAGGACGGGCTCCATTTCGGGCTGGTTGCCCAGCACGGCCTCAACCTCAGCCCGCGCGATTTCATCCGTGCGCGAGGTCAGCACCAACCGTTTGATCGCATTCTCCAACTGGCGCACATTGCCCGGCCAGCTGTAGACGCGCATCAGCTCCAGCGCGTCCTTGGACAGCACCCGCGTGGGCGCGCCCTCGCGTTCGGCCCGCGCCAGGAAATGATCGGCCAGCAGGGGAATATCCTCGACCCGTTCACGCAAGGACGGCACCTGAAGCGTGGCTCCGGACAGGCGGTAGTACAGATCCTGGCGCATATTACCCTTCTCCAGCGAATCCGACAGATCGCGCTGGCTGGTGGCCATAAAGCGCGGCACGTGATCGCCGGGGCTGTCCATCATGCGCACGATCCGGGCCTGTACCTCGGGGTCGATATCGCCGATCTCGTCGATCAGCAGCGTGCCGCCCTTGACCCGCGCCAGAATGCGGGCCGGGCCCTCGATGTCTTGCAGATCGCTGACGGTGGCGGTGACAAACGGCAGGTTCCGCCGATCCGAAAAATCGTGAATCGCCTTGGCAATCAAAGACTTGCCAGTTCCGGATTCGCCCGCGATCAGCACCGGCAAATCGGTATTCATCACCTTGGCCACCAGCCGGTACAGCGCCTGCATTGCCGGCGTCCGCCCGACCAGAGGCAGATCGTCTGGGCGGTCGTTTTCCTCGGCCGGGCGCACGGCGGGGGCGGCGCGGCGGCGCTGATCCAGCGCGCGGGCCGTCCGTTTCATCAGGTCCGGCAAATCGAAGGGTTTGGGCAGGTAATCATAGGCCTCGGCCTCGGCGGCCTGAATGGCGGTCATGATGGTGTTCTGCGCCGAGATTACGATGACCGGCAGACCGGGGCGATCCTCGGCGATCTTGGGCAGCATCTCCAGCCCGTTGCCATCGGGCATCATCACGTCGCTGATCACCACATCGCCTTTGCCCTCGGCGACCCATCGCATCAGCGTGGTCAGGGACGAGGTGGCGTGCACCTTACATCCGGCGCGGGTCAATGCCTGGGTCAGAACCGTCCGGATCGTGCGGTCATCATCGGCAACAAGTACGGTACCGTCCATTACAGGATCTCCTTCTTCTTGCGCTGCTTGCGTTCATCGGGTGCCATTGGCAGAGAGATTTTGAAAACCGTGCGCCCCGGCACTGAGTTCACCGAGATCCAGCCGTCGTGATCGCCAATGATCTTACTGACCAGAGCCAGGCCCAGCCCGGTGCCGTTTTCCCGCCCCGAGACAAACGGGTCGAACACATCGCCCTTGATGTCTTCGGGCAGGCCGGGGCCGTCGTCGATGATTTCCACCTGCAACGGCAGGGATTTGCCCGCCCCGTCGCTGCGGCGCAGCTTGAAACTGTGTTCGTAAAACGTGTGCAGGCGGATCGTGCCGCCCGATTTCGCGGCGGCCTCAGAAGCGTTTTTGATCAGGTTCAGCACCACCTGCAACAGCTGATCCGGATCGCCATGGGCCATGGGCAGCGAGGGGTCGTAATCCTCGATAATCTTCATATGCGCGCCAAACCCCAGCAGCGCCGAACGGCGCGCGCGGTCCAGAACATCGTGGATATTCACCGGCTTGCGCTCGGGTTCGGTCAGGTTTCCGAATTGTTCGACCTGCTCCAGCAGTTTCACGATGCGGCGGCTTTCGGCAACGATCAGGTCGGTCAGCTCCAGATCATCAGCGGGCAGGTTCATTGACAATAGCTGCGCCGCGCCGGTGATCCCGGCCAGCGGGTTCTTGATCTCATGGGCCAGCATTTCGGCCATGCCGATCGCCGATTTGGCCGCGGATTTGACAGAGTTGCTCTGCGTCATACGCCCGGCCAATTCCCGCGGAGAGATCAGGAACAGCATATGCCCCTCCATGCCCTGCATCGGCGCGATTTGCAGGTTGCAATGCAGCGGCGCGCGCTCGCCTGTGCCCACGTCCACATCATTGACGAACAGCGGCGTGTTGCTTTGGCGCGCCCGGACAAAGGCCTCTTCCATCGGGGCGTCGATCATGATGCGGTCCCAGACGGGCTGCCCCTTGATCGACTTGGCCGAGGCATTCAGGAACCCCTCGGCCGCGGGGTTGATGTCGGCGATATTGTCGTCCGGATCGACCAGAACCCCCGGCACCGGCAAAGAAGACCAGATTGCACAATCGTCCATCACGCGGCCTCCTCTTGAGTGTCGTTTTCGGGGGTTTCCAGGGCGTGCGGCAGCAGGCGCAGCACCTCTTGCGGGCTGCGCGCTGTCAGCACCGCGCGACGTGTTTGCGGGCCGGTTCCGGCCTCGTCCATGTACCAGCCCAGATGTTTGCGCGCGACACGCAGGCCCAGATCGGGGCCATAGAAATCCAGCATCGCCTCGTAATGCGCGCTGACCATATCCACCAGATCAGCGCCTTCGGGCCGCGTGGGGGCCGGCGCGTCATAGAGCGCGTGCGCGATTTGCGCCAGCAGCCAGGGCCGCCCCTGCGCGCCGCGCCCGACCATCACACCATCCGCGCCCGAACGGTCCAGCGCACGGCGTGCCGTTTCGGCATCCACAATATCGCCATTGGCCACCACGGGGATCTGCACGGCCTGTTTGACATTGGCAATCGCGGCCCAATCGGCGCGGCCCTTGTAGAATTGGCAGCGTGTCCGGCCGTGAATGGTGATCATCTGAATCCCGGCATTTTCCGCCCGCCGCGCCAGTTCCGGCGCGTTCAGCAGGTCATCGTCCCAGCCCAGACGCGTTTTAAGCGTCACCGGCAGATCGACCGCGCCCACCACGGCCTCGATCAGGGTCAGCGCGTGATCCAGATCCTTCAGCAGCGCCGAGCCGGAATAGCCGTTAACCACTTTCTTGGCCGGGCAGCCCATGTTGATGTCGATGATCCGGGCGCCATTTGCCTCGACCATACGGGCGGCCTCGGCCATCCATTTGGCCTCGCGCCCAGCCAGCTGCACCGAGGTATTGGCCACCTCGAATCCCAGCTCGGCCCGTTCGCGCACCCCCGGTTTGGCCTGCACCATTTCCTGGCTGGCCACCATTTCCGACACCACCAGCCCGGCCCCAAAGCGCGAGACCAGATTGCGAAAGGGCAAATCGGTGATTCCGGCCAGCGGTGCCAGAAAAACCGGAGGTGTCAGAGTGTTGTCAGCCAGTGTCAGCGGCACATGCTTAATCCTTGTGCATTTGCCTTTGACCTAGCGGATCGCCCCGCCCCCATCAATGAGCCCCGCCCAGAAATCAGACCACAACAGCCCATGTGCACAATTTTTAATCATTCAGGCAGGGCCCGCGCGATGGATTGCCCTTTGCGGCGTCTCGGCTTATGCACGTTCCAGAGGCACAAATCTTGGGGTTTTCATGCGTATCGCCGCCATCATAGTCGCCGCAGGACGCGGCAGCCGCGCGGGCGCCGGGATGCCGAAACAGTGGCGCGCAATCGCAGGAAAACGCGTGGCGGACTGGACGGTTTTCGCCTTCGCAGACCACCCCGCGATTGATCAGATCGTGCTGGTGCACCATGCCGATGATTCTGAGCAGATCGCCGCCATCGCGCCCTCTGTCATCTGCGTCACCGGCGGCGCGACGCGCGATGGCTCGGTGCGTAACGGGCTGGAGGCCCTGGCAGACGCGCCCCCCGATCTGGTGCTGATTCACGATGTCGCGCGCCCCTGCGTGCCGGCCAGCGTGATCGACGCCGTCATTGAGGCGCTGCGCGAAACCCCCGGCGCCGCCCCCGCCCTGCCGGTCACCGATGCGCTGTGGCGCGGGCAGGACAACCGGGTCACCGGAGTGCAGGACCGCGCTCAGCTTTTCCGAGCGCAGACGCCGCAGGGATTTCATTATGACGCGCTGTTGCAGGCGCATCGCGCACAGGCCGGCCCCGCCGCCGATGATGTCGAGGTCGCGCGCGCCGCCGGCCTGCCCGTCACCATCGTGCCGGGGCATGAACACAACCTGAAAATCACTCATCCCGGCGATTTTGACCGGGCGGAAAACCTATTGCGAGGACACATGGATATACGCTTGGGCAATGGCTATGACGTTCATCGGTTCGGAACAGGCGATCACGTGATCCTGTGCGGCATCAAAATCCCGCATGGGCGCGGATTGCAGGGCCATTCGGATGCGGATGTGGGGATGCACGCGGTGACGGATGCCCTGTACGGCGCGCTGGCCGAGGGCGACATCGGCCGCCATTTCCCCCCGTCGGACCCGCAATGGAAGGGCGCGGCCAGCCAGATTTTTCTGGATCACGCCGCGCGTTTGGTCGCAGCCAAAGGCTTTGCCATTTCCAACGTGGATTGTACTCTGGTCTGTGAACACCCCAAAATCGGCCCGCACGCAGCCGCCATGCAGGCCGAAATGGCGCGGATCATGGGCATTGACGCCAGCCGCGTGTCAATCAAGGCAACCACAAGCGAGCGCCTGGGCTTTACCGGACGCGAAGAAGGCATCGCCGCCCTGGCAACGGCGGCATTGGTGAAAACATGACGCATCTGATCGCGACCTTTCTCTATGCGGGCCATCTGCGCCCGGCCCCCGGCACCTGGGGATCTCTGGCCGCCCTGCCCGCCGCCTGGGCCGTCTACACGCTGACCGGGCCGTTCGGATTTTTGGCGGCGATTGCCGTGGTCTTTGCCCTGGGTTGGTGGGCCACGGCGCGCGAAACCGCCGGTCAGGACGATCACGACCCCAGCGAGATCGTGATTGACGAGGTTGCCGGCCAGTGGATCTCCCTGGCCCCGGTGATGATCGGCGCGGCGCATGTGGGCGCGGATGTGCTGGCGCTCTGGCCCGGCTGGGTGGTGGCCTTTGTGTGTTTCCGTCTGTTCGACATCTGGAAGCCCGGCCCCATAGGCTGGGCCGACCGGCGCGGAGACGCCCTGGGCGTCATGCTGGATGACGTGATCGCGGGGGTCTTTGCCGCCATCGTGGTGGTGGCCGCCGCCGCCCTGTCCCACGGAGTGCTGATGTCATGACCCCCGCCGATCTGCTGGAGCTGTACAAATCCCAGGCCCTGCGCATCGCCACGGCCGAAAGCTGCACAGGGGGGATGGTCTCGGCGGCGCTGACGGATGTGGCTGGCTCCTCGGCGGTGTTCGAGCGCGGCTTTGTCACCTACACCAACGCGGCCAAGATGCAGATGCTGGGGGTCAATCCGCAGACGCTGAAATCCTATGGTGCGGTGTCCGAACAGGTGGCCCGCGAAATGGCCGAGGGCGCTCTGGCCCAGTCCGAGGCCGACGTGGCCGTCGCCATCACCGGCATCGCGGGCCCCGGCGGATCCGAGTTCAAACCCGAGGGGCGCGTGTGCTTTGGCCTGGCCCGGATCGGACGGCCCACACAGACCGAAACCATTGAATTCGGCCCCCTGGGGCGCGCCGCCGTTCGGGCAGAATCCGTTCAAAAAGCGCTCACATTGCTCAAAGAGTCAGCAGATTCATAACGATTACATATTAATCTTAACTGCCATTTTTCGCCTACTTTTTAATCTTTATAATTATCGCCTACATTTTAGTCATATAAATTCCCCTGCGCTGCTTTCTTTTGCAAAATGAATCCGCTTGGTCCTCGCCAACCAACAAGGATGAGATTGGAAAGGAAGGACTAATGAACGGAGCGGATACCGCCTGGATCATCGTCGCAACGGCTCTGGTGCTGTTCATGACATTGCCGGGTCTGGCGCTGTTTTACGGCGGGCTGGTGCGCGCGCGAAACGTGCTGAGCGTCTTTATGCATGTCTACGCCATCGCCTGCCTGATGAGCGTGCTGTGGTTCGCCGTCGGATACTCGGTGGCCTTTGGGGATGGGGGCGCCTATTGGGGCGGTCTGGGCAAGATGTTCCTGGATGGCATCACGGCGGACACGCTGTCGGGCACCCTGCCCGAGGTACTGTTCTTTGCCTTTCAGATGACCTTTGCCATCATCACGCCTGCGCTGATTGTCGGGGCCTATGTGGAACGGATCGGCTTTGGCTTTGTGCTGCTGTTTTCGGGCCTGTGGATGGTGCTGGTCTATGCGCCCGTCACCCATTGGATCTGGGGCGGCGGGTTCTTGGCCGATGGCGGTATCTTCGGTGAAACCGGCGTGAAGGATTTCGCCGGCGGCATCGTCGTGCACGAGACCGCAGGCATCGCCGCGCTGGTGCTGGCCGTCATGCTGGGCGCACGCAAGAACAAGACCACCCCGCCGCATAACCCCGGCTATGTGATGATCGGCGCGGCGATGCTGTGGGTCGGCTGGTTCGGCTTCAACGGTGGCTCGCAACTGGCGGCCGATGGAGGCGCCGCGATGGCGCTGACCGTGACGCATATTTCAGCGGCCACCGCGTCCCTGACCTGGGCCCTGTGGGAGAAGATCAAATACGGCAAGGCCAGCCTGGTGGGCATCGTCACCGGCACGATTGCCGGCCTGGCCTCGATCACTCCGGCCTCGGGGTTTGTGGGGCCGGTTGAGGCGCTGCTGATCGGCGCCGTTGCCGGTATCCTGTGCCAAGAGGCGGTGAACCTGGTCCGCAACAAGCTGCATATTGACGACACGCTGGATGTGTTCGCGGTGCACGGCGTGGGCGGGATCTTTGGCACCATCATGATCGCGGCCTTTGGGGCCGGATCCTGGGCGGCGCAGCTGGGGGCTCTGGCGATTGTGGGGGCGTTCACGCTGGTGGCCTCGGTGATCATTGCCAAGATCGTCGGCCTGATCACCCCGCTGCGGGTGGATGACGAAACCGAGATCACCGGTCTGGATCTGTCCGCCCATGGTGAGCGCGCCTACGATCACAACTCGTAACCCATTGACCATAAACACCGAAAGGCCGCTCTGTCTGGGCGGCCTTTTGCGTTTCGTCAGGAATACAGCGCGTCTGCGCGGCGCTCGAAGGCGCGGACGATCCGCTGCATTGCCTCGTTGAAAACCACGCCGATGATGCCCTGCAACATGGCGTTGCGGAATTCGAAATCGACGAAGAACTGCACCTCGCAGCCGCCCTCGACATCGGCGAAATCCCAGGACGAGCGCATATGTTTGAACGGCCCATCCAGGTATTCGATCTCCAGCCGCTTTTGCGCCGGGCGCATCACCACGTTCGACCCGAACCGTTCGCGGAACACTTTGAAACTGATCACCAGATCGGCCTGCATCAGGCTGGAACCGTCTGGCTGCTGGGTCACGGACCGCACCCGCGCCGCCGCGCACCACGGCAGGAACTGCGGATACTTCGCCACATCCGCCACCAGATCATACATCTGCTGAGCGCTATAGGGCAGAATGCGGGTTTCGGAATGTGTTGGCATCGGCGCCCTTGTTTTTCGCGTGACAGTGGGGGGCTATTTCGTAGACTGAGCGCAAGAATTCAAGGGGAAGTCATGCCACAGCGTCCTTATGTCATTGATGAGATGATCTCGGCCAAGCAAATCGCCGCCCGGATCGAGGAACTGGCCGGGGAAATCCGCCACGAATTTGCCGATACGGACAAGCTGGTGGTGGTGGGCCTGCTGCGCGGCAGTTTCGTGTTCATCGCCGATCTGGTGCGCGAACTGGACCTGCCGGTTGAGGTGGATTTCCTTGAGGCGTCCTCGTATGGCAATGCCACCGAAAGCTCGCGCGAGGTGCGCATCCTGAAAGACCTGCGCGGCGAAATCGCCGGACGCGATGTGCTGGTGGTCGAGGATATTGTGGACACGGGCTATACGCTGAGCCACGTCAAACACCTGCTGGACGGTCGCCAGCCGCGCAAAATGAAGATCATCGCCCTGCTGGACAAACCCGCCCGCCGCGAGGTGGAGATGCAGGCCGATTGGACGGGCTTCACCATTCCCGATGAATTCGTCGTTGGATATGGCATTGATTTCGCACAAAGAAACCGGAACCTTCCGTTCATCGGCAAGGTGCGGTTCACAGATTGATGTGGTTTCTGCGCATGGCGAAATGGGCGCGGCATCCGCCCTCGGCCAAACGGGTCAGGCTGGTGCTGGGGGTGATCGCCCTGTGTCTGATCCTGGTCGCGATCGAGCGCTGGATCGGCTGGCCCGAGGCCCTGACCGTGCAGAAAATGCGCCCCTGATCAGCGCGTCAGCGGATAACGGTCGCCCTCTTCGAACACATCTATCACCTTGGCGCCGGCTTTGATCCGGGCGCTGTGTTCAACCCCTGCGGGGATGTCATAGCTTTGCCCCACCCGATAGACGCGGGTCTGATCTCCGATTGTCAGCTCGATCTCGCCCTCAATGACCGTGCCCCACTGGCCCAGATGCGAATGCGGCGGCAGCAGGACATCGCGGTGAAAATGGAAAAATGCCACCATCCCATCGTCCGAGCCAAGCGCCCGGATCGTCACATCCTCTTTGGCAAAGGGCGTTTCCAGCCCCGGAAAGCGCTGAATAAAGCCCGGAAAATCCATCACTGCGCGCCCAGTCTGGCCAGCCGGTTTTCCCGCAGGCGGGCGAAATCATCCCCCGCATGATAGGACGAGCGCGTCAGGGGCGTGGCCGAAACCATCAAAAAGCCCTTGCCATAGGCGGCTTTCTCATAGGCGGCGAATTCATCGGGATGCACAAAGCGATCCACGGCGTGGTGCTTGGGCGTGGGTTGCAGGTATTGGCCGATGGTCAGGAAATCAATGTCAGCGGCGCGCATGTCGTCCATGACCTGATGCACGCCTTGTTTGTCCTCGCCCAGGCCCACCATGATGCCGGATTTGGTGAACATGGTCGGATCCAGTTCCTTGACCCGTTGCAACAGACGCAGCGAATGGAAATAGCGCGCGCCGGGGCGGACCTCGGGGTAGAGCCCAGGCACGGTTTCCAGATTGTGGTTAAACACATCCGGCTTGGCCGCCACCACGATTTCCAGCACATCATCCGAACATTTCAGGAAATCGGGCGTCAAAATCTCGATCGTGGTGCCGGGGCTGCGGTGGCGCACGGCGCGGATGGTCTGGGCGAAATGCTCGGCCCCGCCGTCCTCCAGATCGTCACGGTCCACGCTGGTAATCACCACATGGTTCAGCCCCAGTTTCTGCACCGCATCGGCCACGCGGCCCGGCTCAAACGCGTCCAGAGTCTGCGGCTTGCCCGTCGCGATATTGCAGAAGGTGCAGCCGCGGGTGCAGATCTCGCCCATGATCATCATGGTGGCGTGGCCCTGGCTCCAGCATTCGCCGGCATTGGGGCAGCCGGCCTCTTCGCAGACGGTGACCAGCTTGTTTTCGCGCATGATCTTGTGCGTGGCCTTATAGCCGTCCGAAACCGGCGCTTTCACGCGAATCCAGTCGGGCTTTTTCGGCTGAGCATTATCCGGGCGATGCGCCTTTTCGGGGTGCCGTTGCTGGGGGATTTTCAGATCACGCACGTCAGTCATCCTGCTGTTTGGTGCCTCATACTATAGCGCCCCCTTAGGTCAAGTGCCAGTTCCCTGCGCAGGCCCTGCCCGGCCTGTATTCTCGGCGATGCGAACGCACGCTGCACAGCAGAAACTTAATTGTTATATTTCATACGCTTATTTACACATCCCATGGAAATCACGCGTTTTTCCGATATTTGCAGCGCAGAATTTGCGCAAAATGCCCATTGGCAAGACTTTTTGAACCGTTATAAGTTGCCCTCAGATTGACGACTATCCACTCAACAGGAGTTTTTGAAATGCAAGCAGGCGCAAAACTGCCCGAGGTCACCTTCCGCACCCGTGTTCGCGATGAATCGGTGGGCGGCCCGAACCCGTTCCGCTGGCAGGACATGACCACCGCCGATTATTTTGACGGCAAGCGCGTGATCCTGTTCTCGCTGCCCGGCGCGTTCACCCCCACCTGCTCGACTTACCAGCTGCCCGGCTTTGAAAAAATGGCCGCCGAGTTCGCTGAAAAAGGCATCGACGCAATCTACTGCATGTCGGTGAACGACAGCTTCGTGATGAACAAATGGGCGCAGGATCAGGGCCTGGAAAATGTCTCGGTTATCCCTGACGGGTCGGGCGAATTCACCCGCAAGGTCGGGATGCTGGTCGCCAAGGACAACCTGGGCTTTGGGATGCGCTCGTGGCGCTATGCGGCGATCATCAACAACGGTGTCGTCGAAGCCTGGTTCGAAGAGCCCGGCCTGTCCGACAACCACGGCGAAGACCCCTATGGCGAAAGCTCGCCCGAGAACCTGATGAAATACGTGGACGAGAAAAACGCCGCCGTCGCGGCCGAGTAATCCCACACGATTTCAATGAATTGGCCCGCGTCCGAAATGGCGCGGGCTTTTTCATTCGCAGCTTTTCGTCAGTGGTTTTCCTCAGTGTTCGGCCTGGCGGGCAGTCTCGATCAGGCTCTGGCCGGTGACACGCAGGATTTCGGCCAGATCGCTGAACCAGCCATCATCCACGGACGCCGCGCGCCGCACCAGGCCAATCGTCCGCGCGGGTTCGGGCGCGCAGAACCGCAGCAAATGCATATCCGGCGCCGCCTGGCGCTCGGCCAGGGCCGCCATTTCCGGCATCAAAGTCAGCCCGAATCCCGCCGCCACCAGCCGCGTCAGCGTCGCCAAAGAGGACGCGCCCATATTGATCTGCGATTGCCCCTGCGCACGCCCGCAGACCTCAAGCGCCTGGTCGGTCAGGCAATGCCCGTCCTCCAGCAGCAGCAATTGCGCGGGCCGCAATTCCGTCGGGCGCAGGGTTTCGGGATTGCCCAGAGCCGCCAGCTGCGCCTGCGTGCCGGCCAGCAGAAAGCGATCCTCGAACAGAGGTTCCTCGACCATCCCGGCCTCGCCCGTGGGCAGCGCCAGCACCGCGGCATCCAGCGCTCCGCTGTGCAGCGCCTCCAGCAGGCGCAGGGTCTTGCCCTCCTGCACCTGCACGTCCAGCTGAATGTCCCGCATCCGCAGCGATGCCAGCGCACCGGGCAGCAGATAGGGCGCAATCGTCGGAATCACCCCCAGTTTCAGCTCGCCAGAGAGCCCGCCACGCCAGCGCGCCAACTCCTCTAGGTTGCGCATCTGCGCCAGCACGGTCTGCGCCTGCGCCAGCACGCGCCGGCCGAAAGGCGTCAGCAACACGTCGCGCGCCTGCCGCTCCACCACCGCCGCGCCCAGCGTCGTCTCCAGTTCTTTGATCTGCACCGACAAGGCCGGCTGAGAGATATGCACCGCCGCCGCCGCGCGGCCAAAATTCCGGTGCTCGGCCAGGGCCGTGAAATAGGTCAGCTGTCTGAGAGTAATATTCATAGGATTAATTTATCGCTACCCCCCATTTGCGCAAGCCCGACTAATCGCCTGAAATGTCGATTGCAGCCTCGCCCCGGCCCGCTATGCTGCCCCCGCCAGCCGAAGGACCAGCCATGGATCAGCCCGCCCGCCGCTCTCGATTGTCACGCATTCAGGACCATCTGAAACAGATCATCTATGGCGGGAACGATGGGATCGTGACGACGTTTGCCATCGTCGCGGGCTTTGCCGGGGCGAATGCGGAAGGGGTTGCCCAAATCGGGGGGCTGGCGGTGCTGGTGTTCGGGCTGGCCAATCTGTTTGCCGATGCGGTGTCGATGGGATTGGGCGAATATCTGTCCACGCGCTCGGCTCATGATCTGTATCGGACGCGGCGCAGGGCCCGGATCGCGGCAGTCAAAACCCAAACCGAGGCCGAGATTGTTTCGCTTTCGGAAACCTTGGTCGCAAAAGGTCTGCCTCAGCCCGAGGCACAAACCGTCGCCAGAAGCCTTGCTCAAAACCCTAAGATTCTGGCGGAAACGCAGATGATGTATCAGCAAGGAATCCGCCCCCCTGAAAATGACCACCCTGCCCTGAACGGGATGGTCACCTTTTTATCCTTTGTTTTGTTTGGGGGTCTGCCCCTGTTGCCCTATATCCTGCGCGATGCGGACGAGCGCAGCTTTACCCTGTCGGCACTTGCCACCTGCCTGGCGCTGACAGCGCTGGGGGTATTGCGATGGCTGGCCACCGGAGACCGTTTCCGCGTTTCCGTAATGGAAACAGTAGGCGTGGGATTGGTCTGCGCAATTGTGGCCTATCTCGTCGGCTGGCTGGTCGGAGGCTAGCCCCTTAGCCGATCATCTGACCGGCCTGCCCCATCCCTTCGTAATGACGCTTGAGGCGCTGCAAGGCGATCCGCAGGACGATTTTGCCCGACCGGGCCGACCAGCCCATACGTTTCTCGGCGCTTTCCAATCCTTCCAGATAGCAGCAGCATCGCAGCGCGACATCGCCCAATCCGGGCCCCAGATCGCGCAGCGCAGAGGCCACCCGATCACGCGCGCCTGCCGGGCCAGCACTGGGCTCGCTGCGCGCCGACATTGCTTCGCGACCCGTCAGGAAATTGTCCCAGTTCTGAGTCACACTCGGGCCGATCTGCGCCAGTTCGAAATCCTCGCGCAGCCGTTCTCCGACCGCCACCAGATCCTCGCTCAGAAACGGCTGACCGGCCTTATCCCGCCGGCGCGCCAGCAGGGTCAGCGGCGATTCAGGTGCCGAATAGCGGGTCCGCCCCCGCGACGGAGCGAGCGAACGCGCACCGGGGGCAGCGGCAAATCCCGCCTGCGCCTCGGCAAACCCTGGCTGGGCCGAGCTTTCGGCACGCGCCAGCAAACTGGCCAGGCTTGCACGCCCTTCTGCGGTGATCACATAGCGCGAAATCCGCCCCGGTGCCTTGCAGGAAATCCAGTCTTTCAAGGCCATGGCCTGCGCAATTTCGCGGTCCACCACTGCCGTCCGCGTCGTCGTCCCCGAGGCATTGTCACGCACGACGACGGCTTTTTCCATCTCCTGCGCCACGGCCAGAACGGCACCGTTCTCTGTCATTCGACGCAGGATTCGGCAGGCTTCTTTGTGGAACAATTCGGTTTCAACAGGCAGCGGCACAGACTTGGGGGCTGTCATGGTTTCAGGCTCCGTTTCACTGAGGTTTGTCTTTCGCCCAACACGTTGAAAATGCTGGCGTCCCAGGCGGCACAGCGCCTCGTCCACCAGTTGATCTTCGCGTCGGCTTTCCAGTTTTCGGATCTGTCTGAGAACGGTTGACGCATGGCAGCCAGCCTGGCGCGCCAACACCCGGATCGGCAGTCCCGTTTCCGTATGCGCCAAATACCGCAGGGCTGCTTCGGGCACCCACGAAGGGACGGTCGATACAGGATGCTCGGGCAAGAGTGAACGGGACATGTCGGCTCCAATTAGGTCATGTTTTCTGTCCTGGAAATCCACTGAATCTTCCCCAGAGTTACCCCCAGAACAACACGCAACCTAGGGCTGCAAAAGTTACCTGAGAGTTAACAGTTTCCGATTTGGCAATAATAGTTTCCAAAATGTGAACAATTGACCACCGCTCCGGACGGAGAGGCGCGCCCCTGCGCAACACCACCTTTGCGTGTGCCATGCTCTGCCCAGAGCGAAGCCACGGAAAGGACACCGCCATGATGGATTTGTTGAGCCTTCTGAACACCATCCACCGCCCCCGCTTACTGATCAGGGCCGCCCGGTTCGGTGTGGATGATTATCGCCGTTCGGTTCATCTGCGCCGCTTGCTGGGGACAAACGCCCTGCCGCGCAGCGGGCCCGCGCTGGCCCATCTGATGGAAATCGAGGCCGATATGAATGAGATGCGCGCACAGAATGTGGCGGGCTATTCTCCGGCCCGCCACGTCGAGGTTCTGATTGCAATGATGGGCGAGGCGCAGCTGCTGCGCACTGCCTCGCGCCCGCAAAACGCCCCCGTTTAAGGGGCGTCCGCTTAGCTGAATGCGTCGGGTATCGACTCTTTTTTCTGCGCGACGTAACCGGCCAGGGCTTCGGCGATTGCAGGGTCCAGGGCGGGCTGCCGGTAGTCCGCCAACAGTCTGTGAACACGCGCCGAGGCCAGGGTCATCGTATCGCGCGCGCCCTCTTCGGACCAGGTCTCGAAGGGTTTGTAATCAAGCAGATCCGTGCGCCAGAACGCGGTTTTGAAATTCGCCTGCGTATGGGCGCACCCCAGGTAATGCCCCGCCGGCCCCACCTCGCGCAGCGCATCCATCGCCTGGGCGTTTTCATCGACTGACACGCCTTCGGCCATGCGATGCAGGGTGCCCAGCTGATCGGCGTCCATGACGAATTTTTCATACGAGGTGACCAGACCGCCCTCAAGCCAGCCGCAGGCATGAAGCATGAAATTCACACCCGACAAAAGCCCCATATTCAATGAGTTAGCGCTTTCATACCCGGCCTGAGCATCCGGCAGCTTGGAGCCGGTAAAGCCTCCGGAGGACCGATATGGCAGCCCCAGACGGCGGGCGATCTGCCCCACGCCATAGGTCACCTGCGCGGCCTCGGGGGTGCCAAATGTCGGAGCGCCCGAGTTCATATCAATCGAGGTCACAAAGGCCCCCAGAATGACCGGCGCGCCTTGGCGGATCAGCTGAGAATAGGCGACGCCGGCCAGAACCTCGGCCAGAACCTGCGTCAGCGTGCCCGCCACGGACACCGGCGCCATCGCCCCGCCAACGATGAAGGGGCTGATGATACAGGCCTGGTTATTGCGCGCGTAAACCTCCAATGCGCCCATCATCACATCATCGAATGTCAGCGGGGAATTGATGTTGATCAGCGAGGTCATCACCGTGTTCTGCTGCACGAAATCCCTGCCGAACAGGATCTCGCACATCTCAACCGAATCCTGCGCGCGGCTGGGGTCTGTCACCGAGCCCATAAAAGGTTTATCCGAGAGCGTCATATGCGCGTGCAACATGTCCAGATGACGCTTGTTCACCGGCACATCGGTGGGTTCGCACACGGTGCCACCCGAGTGGTGCAGCCATTTGGACATATAGCCCATTTTGACGAAATTGCGGAAATCCTCCATCGTCGCATAGCGGCGGCCACCGGCGGCGTCATGCACGAAGGGCGGGCCATAGACCGGCGCCAACACCAGATTCCGGCCGCCCATCACCACATTGCGCGCGGGATTTCTGGCGTGCTGCGTGAAACTGGACGGGGCCGTTTTGCACAACTCACGAGCGAGCCCCTTGGGGATTCGGACCCGTTCGCCTTCGACCTCGGCCCCGGCATTGCGCCACAGGTCCAGCGCTGCGGGATTATTGACAAAGTTAACGCCGATTTCCGCCAGAACCTGTTCGGCATTGGCCTCGATGATCTCCAGCGCCTCTTCGTTGAGAATCTCTAGGTTGGGGATTTTGCGCTCGATATACTGCGCGGTCTCGAACGAAACCGAACTGCGCTCGGCCCGCCGCGCGGCTCCGCCCCCTGAACGCGCCCTGCGGCGTCCTCTTTGTGCATCCATTTTCAGACACTCCGACTAGTCCTGTTCCCGCAGGTTTTATCCCAGACGCGGCAGGTTTCTTTCGACGCAAGCGGCGCAAAAACGTCAAAAACGACACAAGCCCGCCCTCTCAGGCCCGGAACCCTTCGTTTACTGTGGGGCAGATGTCACATTCGACGCAAAGAATGCGAGCGCAGCTATGCACAATCTTTAGTTAACGCTAAGTTAAGATGCGCGACAGAAGCAAATTAATTGGTAAGAGATTGGGGAATTCCTATGAAACACTTGTTTAGTACGACTGCTTTGATTGCCGCCCTTGGCATGGCGGGCATGGCCAGCGCCGGCGCACTGGAAGAGCCGGCACCGGAACCGCCGGTTGCGGCCCCGGTTGACTGGAGCGGCGCCTATGTCGGCCTGATTGCCTCGTTCAATTCGGGCGATTTCGGCGGCGAATTCGGCGGCGCGGATATCTTTCCCGGCGACGGCTCGGGCGATCTGAGCGGCAACAGCTTTGGCCTGGTACTGGGCTATGACGTCCAGAACGGTCAGTATGTCTATGGCGGCGAATTCAGCTATGCCTCGGCAGATATCACCGGCTCTGAAGACTGTAACAACCCGGCCTTCCAATGCGCCTTCGAGGTCGAGAAAGTCGCCTCGTTGCGTGGCCGTATCGGCTATCTGGTGGCCCCCAAGACGCTGGTCTACGGCACCCTGGGCGTCACCCGCGCCGAGGCCACCGGATTCGTTGACAGCGGCGGTGGCCCGATCGGAGAGGACAACACCATCAACGGTGTGGTCTACGGGATCGGCATGGAAAAAATGATCGGCGAGCGCTCGCGTCTGCGCGCGGCCATCCTGCGTCATGATTTCGATGGCGAGGATTTCCAGACAGACATTCTGTACGAAGACATCGAATCCGCCTTCACCTCGGTTGAATTCGGGTTCACCTTCTCGTTCTAACGAGAAGGTAGCCTTGACGGGCCGCCGCGCGATCCTGCGTGATGCCTGGCGGCCCGCATTTATTGCCCAGCCGGAAAAACGGACAATTCCGCTCCCTTCCCGGCTTGCGCGGCGCGATGCAACGGCCTATTGCACGGGCATGGAAAACATCTCGCACGACCGCCTTCTCATCATCGACTTTGGCAGCCAGGTCACGCAGCTGATTGCGCGGCGCCTGCGCGAGCTAAGCGTCTATTGTGAAATCCACCCCTACCAGAACGTCACCGACGCGTTTCTGGCCGAATTCGCGCCCAAGGCCATTATTTTCTCGGGCGGGCCGGATTCGGTGATGCGCGAGGGCAGCCCCCGCCCGCCGAAATCGGCCTATACGCTGGGCGTGCCAATCCTGGGTATTTGCTATGGTCAGCAGGTGATGATGCATGATCTGGGCGGCCGGGTCGAGGCAGGCGAGCACGCCACCGCCGAATTTGGCCGCGCCTATGTGACGCCCGCCGATGCGCACCCCGATTTCCTGACCGGCTGGTTCCTGGACGGGCAAGAGCAGGTCTGGATGTCCCACGGCGATCACGTGGCTGAAATCGCCCCCGGTTTCCAGGTCTATGGCACCTCGCCCGGTGCGCCCTTCGCGATCACTGCGGATCTGGCGCGCAATTTCTTTGCCGTGCAGTTCCACCCCGAGGTACACCACACGCCCAACGGCGCCACGCTTTATGAAAACTTCGTCAGGCTGGCGGGGTTCGCAGGCGACTGGACCATGGGCGCCTATCGCGAGGAAATGATCGCCAAGATTCGCGAACAGGTCGGCGACAAAAAGGTCATCTGTGCGCTGTCCGGCGGTGTGGATTCGTCCGTGACCGGCATCCTGCTGCACGAGGCCATCGGCGATCAGCTGACCTGCGTTTTCGTGGATCACGGATTGCTGCGCCTGAACGAGGCCGAGCAGGTCGTATCCATGTTCCGCGACAATTATAACCTGAACCTGATCCACGCCGACGAAAGCGATCTGTTCCTGGGCGCGCTGGAGGGTGTTTCCGATCCGGAAACAAAGCGTAAGACAATCGGCAAACTGTTTATCGACGTATTCCAGAAATACGCCGATCAGATCGAAGGGGCCGAGTTCCTGGCCCAAGGCACCCTGTATCCGGACGTGATCGAAAGCGTCAGTTTCAGCGGCGGGCCTTCGGTCACCATCAAATCGCACCACAATGTGGGCGGTCTGCCCGAAAAGATGGGGCTGAAACTGGTCGAACCCCTGCGCGAGCTGTTCAAGGACGAGGTCCGCGCGCTGGGGCATGAACTGGGCCTGCCCGCGTCCTTCATCGGCCGCCATCCCTTCCCCGGTCCGGGCCTGGCGATCCGTTGCCCCGGCGAGATCACCCGCGACAAACTGGAGATCCTGCGCAAGGCCGATGCCGTCTATATCGACCAGATCCGCAAACATGGCCTCTATGATGACATCTGGCAGGCCTTCGCCGCGATCCTGCCGATGCGCACCGTGGGCGTGATGGGCGACGGGCGCACCTATGACTATGCGGTGGCGCTGCGGGCGGTGACCTCGGTCGATGGGATGACCGCCGATTACTATCCGTTCACCCATGAATTCCTGGGCGAGACCTCGACCCGGATCATCAACGAGGTCAAGGGCGTGAACCGTGTCTTCTATGATTGCACCTCGAAACCACCGGGCACGATCGAGCTGGAATAATTCGGGCCCCAGAACGGGCTGGACAGAGGGGGGCGTTTGCCCCCCTTATGCGTTTGGGTGAAAATGGGGAGACAGCCATGCCAGCGGGCACGGATGTTGTGAAGGCTGCATTGTGGATGACGGGGGCGATTGCCTCTTTCACCTCGATGGCTGTTGCGGGCCGCGCGGTCAGTCACCAGTTGGACACGTTCGAGATCATGTCCTACCGCAGCCTGGTCGGCGTGATCATCGTGGTGTTGGTTCTGTTCCTTCGCGGCAAACTGGCCGAGGTCCGCCTGCGCAAACTGCGCCTGCATCTTGTGCGGAACGTCTGCCATTTCGCCGGGCAAAACCTGTGGTTCTTTGCGATCACCGTGATCCCACTGGCGCAGGTCTTTGCGTTGGAGTTCACCTCGCCTCTGTGGGTGGTACTGCTGTCCCCGTTGGTGCTGGGCGAGCGGCTGACGCCCATTCGCGTGCTTTCGGCCGTCATCGGGTTCATCGGCATTCTGATTGTCGCGCGCCCCTCGCCTGAATCGGTGGATATCGGGCAACTGGCCGCGGCCCTGGCGGCTGTCGGCTTTGCCGGAGCGATCCTGACCACACGGAAACTGACACGGACGGAAAACGTGGCTTCGGTGCTGTTTTTCCTGACGACAATGCAGGCTGCCATGGGGCTGATCTGCGCCGGGATTGACGGCGATATTGCCCTGCCCTCGGCGCAAACGGCGCCCTGGCTGGTGCTGATCGGTGCCGCTGGGCTGCTGGCGCATTTTTGCCTGACCACAGCGCTGAGCCTGGCGCCCGCCACCGTGGTGGTGCCGATAGATTTCACCCGGCTGCCGCTGATCGCGGTGATCGGGATGCTGTTTTATAACGAGCCGCTGGATCTGTTCGTGCTGCTGGGCGCTCTGGTGATCTTTGGCGGCAACTATCTGAATATCTGGTCAGAAACGCGTGATTAAGCATCTTTCGGATTGGCCCTGGCGCTGCGCTATCTAAATTCGGATCATGAGCCAGATTCAAAAAACCATTCCCCCCCGCGCCTGGGCCGAGCTAAGCCTGCTGGCGCTGATCTGGGGCGCCTCGTTCATGACCACCGCGCTGATCCTGCGCGATGTCAGCCCTTTGTGGCTGGTGGCCTTTCGCATCACCGGGGCGGCCGCATTGCTGTGGGTCTATGTGCTGTGGCGCGGTATTCGGGTGCCGCGCACAGCCGCGATCTGGGGGGGCTTTCTGGTGATGGGGCTGATGAATAACGCCCTGCCCTTTACGCTGATCACCTGGGGGCAGCAGCATATCTCGTCCGGGCTTGCGGCGATTCTGAATGCGCTGACGGCGGTGCTGGGGGTGCTTGTGGCCTCGGTTCTGTTCGCCGATGAACGGCTGAGCGCGCGCAAGGCCGCCGGTGTGGCCCTGGGTTTTGCCGGAGCGGCGGTGATCATCGGCCCCGCCGCGCTGAGCCAGCTGAACCTGGCCTCGCTGGGGCAACTGGCGTTGCTGGGCTCTTCGCTGTCCTATGCGCTGGCGGGGGCCTGGGGGCGCAAAACCCTGTCGGGGCAATCGCCCGCGATGGCCGCCACCGGGATGCTGACCTGCGCCGCGCTGATCATGATCCCCCTTGCCCTCAGCACCGAGGGCGCGCCCCCCCTGCCCCAGGCCCCGCTGACCTGGGCCGCGCTTGGCTATCTGTCGCTGATTGCGACGGCCAGTGCCTATCTGCTGTATTACCGGGTGCTGTCCATGGCGGGGGCGGGCAATCTGCTGCTGGTAACGCTGATGGTGGCCCCTTGTGCGATTTTGCTGGGCGCTTTGGTGCTGGACGAAACGCTGCCCCTGCGCGCCTACGGAGGGTTCGCGCTGCTGGCGGCGGGGCTGATCACCATCGACGGCCGCCTGCTGCGGCGCAATAGGATTTGACCGCCCCCGCCAGCCCCGCTAGGACTGCTGGCGCGTCAAGGATCGGAACCCATGCTCTATACCTCTGCCCAAGACTGGCTGAACGCCACGCATAAAAAGATCCTGTTCTTCGGGATGTCCGGGCTGGGTAAGACCTATCTTTCGAACATGCTGCGCGATCAGGGCGACTGGTTTCATTATTCAATCGATTACCGTATCGGGACGCGCTACATGGGCGAATATATCGCCGACAACGCTAAGCGCGAGGCGATGAAAAACCCCTTTCTGCGTGAGTTGCTGATGTCGGATTCGATTTATATCGGCTCTAATATCACGTTTGAGAACCTGACGCCGGTGTCCTCGTATCTGGGCAAACCGGGGGATGAGGCCAAAGGCGGGCTGCCCTATGCCGAATATACCCGCCGTCAGGCGCAGTTCCGCACCGCTGAAATCGCCGCCCTGCTGGATACCCCCTATTTCATCGAACGGGCCGGGGCTTTGTACGGCTATCCGCATTTCATCTGCGATACCGGCGGGTCGATCTGCGAATGGGTGAACCCTGCCGATCCGGATGATCTGGTGCTGAAAACCCTGTCGGAACATACGCTTATGATCTGGATTGAGGGGTCTGAGGCGCATACTGCCGAACTGATCCGCCGCTTTGACCGCGCGCCCAAGCCGATGTCCTATCAGCCCGCGTTTCTCGAACGGGCCTGGGCCGAATACCTGGATCAGAAGGGCTGCGATGAAACGCAGGTAGACCCCGATGATTTCATCCGCTGGACCTATGCCCAGGCCCTGGCGCATCGTCAGCCGCTCTATGCGCAGATGGCGCAGAACTGGGGCGTGTCGGTCAAGGCCGAGGAAATCGCAAAGGTGAAATCCGCCCAGGATTTCGACCAGTTGATCGCCATGGCCCTTGAGCGCCGCTGATCCGCGTCCTACCTTCCCTGTCTATTCTTACCTTTCGGAGGCCAATCCAATGCCCATCAAACTTCCTCATGATCTGCCGGCCTATGACGTGCTGACGCACGAGGGCGTGATGGTCATGTCCGAAGAGATGGCCCAGCATCAGGACATCCGCCCGCTGCGGATCGGCCTGCTGAACCTGATGCCGAAAAAGATCCAGACGGAGAACCAGTTCGCCCGCCTGATCGGCGCCACGCCGCTGCAAATCGAATTCAGCCTGATCCGGATGAGCGAGCACCAGGCCCGCAACACCGCCGCCGATCACATGGCCAGTTTCTATCGCACCTTCGCCGAGGTCAAAGCCAGCGGTCAGAAATTCGACGGGCTGATCATCACCGGCGCCCCGATTGAACATCTGCCCTTCGAAGAGGTGACCTATTGGGACGAACTGCGCCAGGTGTTCGACTGGACGCAGACCCATGTGCATTCCACCTTTGGCGTCTGCTGGGGCGGCATGGCGATGATTCACTATTTCCATAATGTGCAGAAACATCTGCTGAACGAGAAGCTGTTCGGCTGCTACCGCCACATGAACTTTGCCCCGCAAAGCCCTTATTTACGTGGATTTTCTGACGACATGATCATGCCCGTCAGCCGCTGGACGGAAATGCGCCGCGACGAGATCGAGGCCGCCGGTCTGCCTATTTTGCTGCATTCGGATGTGGTGGGCCCCGCGCTGGTCGAAGACCCGGCGCACCGGGCAATCTATGTGTTCAACCATCTGGAATACGACAGCGACACGCTGAATCAGGAATACCAGCGCGATCTGGCCAATAATCAGGTTGAAGGTGCCGAAATTCAGATGCCTTTCAACTATTACCCGCAGGACAATCCCGAAAACCCGCCGCAGAACCGCTGGCGCAGCCATGCGCATTTGCTCTATGGCAACTGGATTTCCGAGATCTATCTGACAACGCCCTATGATATGGATCAGATCGGATCGGCCTCGACGGATTGGCGAAAGTAATAGGTTAACTTTGACCCTTATCATATTGGGATCAATTGTAATTCTATTTGGCTCGCTACACGGGGCAACCCTGTGGCGCGCCGCCCGTCACGAGGCCCGCGCCATCCGCAGCCACCCGCCCGAGGGCCAGTTTCTGACCGTTGAGGGGCACAGGTTGCACGCCGTGACAATGGGCAGCGGGCCGGATCTGGTGCTGATCCACGGGGCCTCGGGGAATGTGCGGGATTTTACCCAGGGGCTGGCCCAGGAGCTGGCGCAACGCTACCGAGTGATCCTGTTCGACCGGCCCGGCCTGGGCTATTCGGACCCGATCAACCGGACCGGCGCAACGATCCGTCAACAGGCCGAGATTCTGTCTGCCGCGGCCGCGCAACTGGGGGCGACGCGCCCTATCGTGCTGGGCCAGTCCTATGGCGGCGCGGTGGCGCTGGCCTGGGCGGTGCATTGCGCGGATCGGATCTCAGGCCTGGTGCTGGTGGCGGGGGCCTCGCAAACCTGGGACGGGCCGCTGTCGCGCTATTATCGCACGCTGTCGCACCCCTGGATCGGCCCTTTGGTGATCCCCTACCTAACGGCCTATGTCCCCGATTCCGTGGTCACCGCCGAGCTGGAATCGATTTTCACGCCCCAGCTGCCCCCCGCAGGCTATAGCGCCCATATCGGTGCCGGCCTGACCCTGCGCCGTGCCTGTCTGCGCGCCAATGCCCTGCAACGCGCCAATCTGAACGGGGAAATCGCGCAGCTTGTGCCTCTTTATCCGCAGATACAAACCCCGACCGAACTGCTGCACGGCAGTGCCGACATGATTGTCGGCCTGCCCATCCACTCGGAACCGCTGGCCCGTCAGATTCCAAAGGCGCGGCTGACCGTCCTGCCGGGGATCGGCCACACTCCGCAGCATAACGCGAAACCTCAGGTCATTGCCGCGATTGACCGCGCGGCGGCGCGTGCCGGATTGAACTAAGCCGCGCAGACCGCCATATTGTATTGAAAACAAATGGAGAGGCCCATGGAGCTGCCCTTTGACGGTGCGATCAGCGCTTTCTATGAAAATGACGCCCCAGCCGAGGTGCGCAACGCGATCAAACGCGCCGAAAAGGGGGATATCCTGGCGCCCAGCTATCCGCATTCGGAAAAACTGGCGCGTAAACCCTATGAAAAGGACATGGAGAAGCTCCAGGTTGAGCTGGTCAAGCTGCAAAGCTGGGCCAAGGCCACCGGCCAGCGCATTGCCATCGTGTTCGAGGGCCGCGACGCCGCTGGCAAGGGCGGCACGATCAAACGCTTCCGCGAGAATCTGAACCCCCGCGGCGCGCGTGTGGTGGCGCTGTCCAAACCCTCGGATACCGAACAGACGCAATGGTATTTTCAGCGCTATATTGATCACCTGCCAGCGGGCGGCGAGATCGTCTTCTATGACCGCAGCTGGTACAATCGCGGCGTGGTGGAAAAAGTGTTCGGGTTCTGCTCGGACAGTCAGCGCGCGCATTTCTTTGCCCAGGTGCCAGATTTCGAAAAAATGCTGGTGGATGAAGGGATTATACTGTTCAAATTCTGGCTGAACGTGGGGCGGGCCGAGCAGCTGAAACGGTTCCTGGCGCGCGAAAGCGATCCTTTGAAACAGTGGAAGCTCAGCTGGATCGACGTCGAGGGTCTGAAGAAATGGGATGCCTACAGCGCCGCCATTCGCGAAACGCTGGAGCGCAGTCACACTCAGGCCGCGCCCTGGACGATCATTCGCTCGGATGACAAAAAACGCGCCCGTCTGGCCGCGATCCGCCATGTGCTGCAAGCGATCGATTACGACCGCAAAGACAGCAAGGCCATCGGCCCGGTGGATGGCTCGATTTGTGCAGGTCCGGATATCTGGGATGCCTAAGAAACGCGGATATCATCACGGCAACCTGCGCCAGGCCCTGGTCGAGGCGGCCCTGCTGTTGATCGAACAAAAAGGCCCCACCGGATTCACCCTGTCCGAGGCCGCCAAACAGGCCGGCGTGACCCCGGCCGCCGTTTACCGGCATTTCGAAGGGCGCGACGATCTGATCGCCGAGGCCGCGCGCCAGGGCTATGAGATTTTCGCCGACGTCATGCAATATGCCTATGACAAGGGGCAACCCTCGGCGCTGGCTGCGTTCGAGGCCACGGGACGCGCCTATCTGGCCTTTGCGCGCAAATATCCCGGTCACTATATCGCGATGTTTGAATCCGGCATTTCCGTGAATCGCACGCCCGAGCTGGCCGCTGTCGCGCATCGGGCACGCGGGGTTCTGGAAAAAGCCGCGGATGATCTTTCGCAGCATATCCCCCCTGAAAAACGCCCCCCCGCGGCGATGTTCTCGGCGCATATCTGGGCGCTAAGCCACGGGGTGGTCGAGCTTTATGCGCGCAACTCGCCGGGCACCCAGACGCCCTTCCCCCCCGAAGATCTGCTGGAAACCGGCATCGGCGTGTATCTGCGCGGGCTGGGCCTTATCTCGCCCGACAAATGATCAAACTGTGACAATGCGCGCCTAATCTTTTAGCACGTTACAAACTCTTCATATTAAAAGCTAATTTTGCCATTTACCCTTTCTGCATTGCAGCGTTAAGAGGTTTTTGCGACGACCGAGCAGGACAAAGGCACAGAATCAGAGTAAAACGCTCAGGTTCCGGCCCCTTACCCACCTAAGGTCCGATTCAATCGGATTTGAACCAGGCAACAGTCGGACACTCAAACGAATGATACGCTATGAAGGGACATCGTATGTTCACCCAAAAATCTCTGGCAGCCGCTGCTGCTATCGCCCTGCTGCCCGTCGGCGCATTCGCTGGCGAATTCTCGGCCACCGCAGGTTTCGAAGCTTCGGTCGATTTTGACAGCGACTTTGACTCCACTGGCGATGCTGTTGAACTGAGCCTGGGCGGCGAATACACCGCTGGTGGCTTCTTCGCTGGCCTGACCTTCACCTTCGCCGAAGCCGGCGGCGTTGACGAGCTGGAAACCGAACTGGCCCTGGGCTACGGCGGCGACATCACCGACAAAACCTCCTACGAGGTTGCTCTGTACGGCTACTGGTACGACGACAGCGGCTACGACACCACCGAAGCCGAGCTGGTGCTGAGCCAGGCGTTCTCGGACACCGTTTCGGGTTCGTACACCTACACCTATGACATCGAATCCGAAGACGACTACCACGAGGTTGCTCTGGAAGTTGCAGTCGGCGACTGGACCGTTGAGCCGGTTCTGGGCACCGACGGTGACGTGACCGCATGGGAACTGAACTTCGGCTACGGCTTTGAAGGCGGCGTTGGCCTGTCGATCGAATTCTCCGACGATGACTCGGCCGGTTCGGACCTGACCACCTCGATCGTGTTCGATTATGAGCTGGACCTGCTGAGCTAATCAGCCAAGACCAAATCCGCGTTTCCAATCGCGCGGATATACGAAAGGCGGGTCCCTCGGCCCGCCTTTTTTACGTCTGCGGCCCCGATGACACCAGAAAAGGACGCCAAAGCGCAACAGAAAAGGGCCACCTAATCGGGCGGCCCTTTGCCAAATTCCGAAAGAAGCGAAAGATTAACGCTTCGAGAACTGGAACGAACGACGCGCTTTGCGCTTACCGTATTTCTTACGTTCCACAACGCGGCTGTCGCGGGTCAGGAAGCCAGCGGCCTTCAGCGCGCCACGCAGCGAGGGATCGTACAGTTGCAGCGCCTTCGAGATACCGTGTTTCACAGCACCGGCCTGACCGGACAGACCGCCGCCCTTGACGGTGGCGACAACGTCGAACTGATCGTCAACACCGGCCACACCGAAGGGCTGACGCACGATCAGTTGCAGCACGGGACGCGCGAAATAGGCGTTCATTTCCTTGCCGTTCACGGTGACTTTGCCCGAACCGGGCTTCACCCACACACGAGCAACAGCGTCTTTACGCTTGCCGGTGGCATAGGAACGGCCCAGCTCGTCACGGACGGGCTCACGGGGGGCTTCGACTTCGACAACGGTTTCAACACCAGTTGCGGCGGCCAGGTCTTCCAGCGAATTGATTTGATCGGCCATTTATCAGCTCCGGGTGTTCTTGGAGTTCATGGACTTGACGTCCAGAACTTCGGGGTTCTGCGCTTCGTGCGGATGCTCGGCGCCGGCGTAGACACGCAGGTTGGTCATCACTTTGCGCGACAGGCGGTTGCCCGGCAGCATACGCTTGACGGCGGCGGTGACCACACGCTCGGGATAGGCGCCTTCCAGGATCTGACCGGCGGTGCGGTGCTTGATGCCGCCCGGATGGCCCGTGTGCCAGTAGTATTTCTTGTCAGTGCGCTTTTTGCCAGTCATCTGGATTTTGTCAGCGTTGATGACAATCACGTTGTCGCCCATGTCCTGGTTCGGAGTGAACGACGGCTTGTGCTTGCCACGCAGACGCATGGCGACGATCGAGGCAAGACGGCCCAGCACCACGCCTTCGGCGTCGATGATGATCCACTTTTTCTCGATGTCTGCCGGAGTAGCAGAGAAGGTTTTCATCGCGGGATTACCCTTGTTCAGTTGCGGAAACGGGCAAAACGCCCCTATCCAAATTCGATTGCGCGGTTATATAGGGCCTGAAAACACAGTCAAGCCACGCAAGCGCGTATTTTGCATTCGTTTTCAATGAGTTAGAAAATAGGTATTCAAATACCCCACAAACTTCACCCTAAACGGTGAATTCCTCGCGCGGATTGTCCAGAAGCTGACGCACCTGAACGATTCCGGCCTCGTAGCGGGCAATATCCACCTGCCCGTTCACCGCCAACCGCACCGCATGAGGCGCGCGGGCGTGGCGCAGGACGAATTCCTCGGCGCTTTTGAGGATCACCCCCTGCGATTCAGCCGCGCGGATGAAACTGGCGGTACGCCAGCCTTCGGGCAGGGAAATCCACAAGAACGGCACGTCCTCTTTCCAGACCACGTTATGCCCGCCCAGATGATTGACCGTCAGGCGGACCATCTCATTCATCCGCGCGCGGGATTTGGCGGCGATACTGCGCAGGCGCGGGTCGTTCATGAAGGTCAGCGTCACCTCGGACAGAGGGCGCGACAGGCCAAAGAACGCATAGGTCGCGCTGCGGGCCAATTCGTGCACCCGTTCGCGCGGCGCCACAACATAACCCACACGCAAGGCCGGGGTCAGCGCCTTGGACAGGGACGACACATACCAGCCCAGCCCCGGCACCAGCGAATGATAGCTTTCGGCCATATGCGGCCCGATGACATAGCAATCGTCATCCAGAATGTTCAGCCCCAGACGCGCGGCCATATTGGCGATTTCCCGGCGGCGGCGGCGCGAGGTCGCGCCCAGCGTGGGGTTATTCACCTCGGACGAGGTACAAAACAGCTGCACCCCCTGCTCGCGCACCGCATCCTCCAAAGCCGCCACAATCGGCCCCTCGGAATCGCTGGGAATCCCGACAACGCGGGCACGGTTCAGCTCGGCGGCGCGGCGAAACCCCGGATAGGTCAGGTTTTCAACCGCAATGGCCGGGTCCGGCCCGCGCAAAACCGTCTGCATCACCAGCAGCAGGGCATTTTGCGCACCATGCGCCAGCACCATATCCTCGGCGGTGAAATTGCCGATGGGCAAATCATCCATCCATCGGCGCAAGGCCCGGCGCAGGGGCAGATCCATCCGGCGATCCGGGTAGTTCAGGAATTCCTCGGCGTGCATGGCATCGGCGGTGCTGTGCATCGCGTCCCGCAGCAGCGCGCTTTGGCCTACATCCGGCAGCAACGGGCTGCGCAGGTTCAGCACCTGGGGCCAGGCCACCGAGTCATCCACCTGGGTCGAGGTTTCGGCCACAAAGGTTCCGCGTCCGACCCCCGCCTGCAAGACCCCCTCCTCGGTCAGCACGGAATAGGCCCGCGCCACAGTCCCCGGCGTGATGGACAATTGATACGCCAGCTCGCGCACGGGCGGCAATTGCGCCCCGCTGCTCAGATCTCCGGCCGCCACGGCGCCGCGAATCTCGTCCGCCAGCGCTTTGTACTTAGATCGGCCGGCCTTACTCAGATCCGGGACCCAATTTGTACCCATAACAATGTTTTCCTAGACGGTTTGTACCAATTGATTGTATCTCTTTCCTCGTAGCATTCCCGCTAATTTGTGTCAATACAATTGAAGGATTTATCCAATGTCACAGCAGCAAGCCCTGCTCGCCGCACACGTCATCACCTACGATCTTGGCTATCCGGCGCCGATCGTTGCCCGCTGGGCGGTGGCATTTGCGGTGACTGTGACAAAGTGGGACAGCCGACATCGCACCCGCAAAGCGCTGCGCCATCTGTCTGACGCGCAGCTAAAGGACATCGGCATCGAACGTGACGTGGCTTATACGGAGGCCCGTCGCCCATTCTGGCGCGCGTAACGACCCCGTCCGCGACAGAATGTACTTGGCCGGGGCATGTCCCCGGCCTTTTTTATCGCTGCGGCGGAATCGAATAGGTCATCGAGGCCCGCGCCACCGGCCCCGCCACCCCATCCGAATAGATCAGCACATCACCAACCGCCAGAACACGCCCCAATTTCAATAGCTTGCACTCGGCCACTAGATCCCGGTCCGCCGCCGGTTTGCGCATGAAATCCAGGCTGCAATTGGTGGTCACCGCCAAAGCCTGCGGGCCGATCATCGCCAGAACCGCCAGATAGATCGCGCAATCGGCCAGCGCGAACATGCTGGGCCCCGAGACCGTCCCCCCAGGCCTGAGATGCTTATGCGCAATCGGCATTCGCAGGCGCAGCGTCATCTCGCCCACCGCATCAATGATGAAATCCTCATTCACCTGCGGAAACGCGCGGGCCATGAACTCGGTCAGATCCTCGGCTGACATTTTTACCGGCATTGCTTTCCTCCCTCTCCTGTTCGTCCTAGAGTTGCCGCGAATGGTGAGGAGGACAAGATGGCAATACTGGAACGTCACGACACGGGTGCGATCGCACATTTACGGCTGAACACCCCCGAAAAGCTGAACGCCCTGTCAGATGAGATGCTGGCCGCATTGCAAGGCCAGTTCGATCAGCTTGCGCAGGACAGCACGATCCGGGCGGTGATTCTGTCCGGCGCGGGCAAGGTTTTCTGCGCGGGCCACGATCTGAAACAGATGACCGCGGGCCGCCAGGCCGAGGATGGCGGCAAGGCCTATTTCAAGGATCTGTTCGACCGCTGCACCGCGATGATGCTGTCGATCCAGAAAATGCCGCAGCCGGTGATTGCCCAGGTGCACGGGATTGCCACGGCGGCGGGCTGCCAGCTGGTGGCCTCGTGCGATATGGCCGTCGCGGCCGAGGGCACGCGCTTTGGTGTGAACGGGGTCAATATCGGCCTGTTTTGTTCGACTCCGATGGTGGCTCTGTCACGAAACATCCCGCGAAAACAAGCCTTTGAAATGCTATCGACCGGCACGTTCATCCCGGCCGAGCGCGCCGAAACCCTGGGCCTGATCAACAAGGTCGTACCCGCCGATCAGCTAGAGTCCGCCACCCAGGATCTGGCCATCAAAGTGGCCGAAAAACTGGGGGCCGCCGTCAAAATCGGCAAACAGGCGTTCTATACCCAACTGCAAATGCCGATGGATCAGGCCTATGAATACGCGGGCGATGTGATGGTGCAGAATATGCTCTATCGCGACACAGCCGAGGGCATCGCCGCCTTTTTGGAAAAACGCCCGCCCGATTGGCAGCAATAGGCCGCGAAATCCGCGCTCTGGCGGCGTTTTTGCGTGCTCGTTTCCAATTCGCATCTTATTGTTTTCACATTTGCCACTTTTCTGCCGCAAACGGCTTTGCTAAGGAAGGGGTGAAGAGGAAATGATGAACCTCTTGATCATGCGCGCATGGGTCACCGCCGCAGTCGTCTCTCTCTCGGCCAGCCTCTCTCTGGCCGCCGACCTGCCCGAGCAGGTGACCCACGCCGCCTTCCCCGAGACTGATGCAGATCTGGCCCGGCTGGGCCGCGATCTGTTTTATGATCCGATCCTGTCCGGCAATATGAATATCTCTTGTGGCACCTGCCATCACCCCAGCCTGGGCAGCGCCGACGGGATGTCCCTGTCGATTGGCGAAGGGGGTGCCGGGCTGGGGGACAGACGTCAGATTATCGCCGGACAAGAGCCCCCCGCCCGCATCCCGCGCAACGCGCCTGCGCTCTGGAACCTTGGGGCCTATGAGTTTTCCACCATGTTCCACGATGGCCGGGTCGAGCTGGATGACAGCGCCCGTTTCGGGCTGCGGATGCCCGAGGATCGCCCGCTGGAACGCGCGCTTGGATCGCCTCTGGCCGCGCAGGCGATGCTGCCGCCGCTTTCGCCCGAGGAAATGGCCGGGCAGCCGGGGGAAAATGCCGTTGCCGACGCCGTTGCGCTGGGGGATGCGACGCTGGCCTGGGCGCTTCTGGCGCGGCGGGTGAATGCACTTCCTGAATATCGTCAACGGTTTACGCCCCATATCGGAGAGGCCCCGGTGCATTTCACCGACATTGCCACCGCCCTGTCCGAGTTTATCAGCTTCGAATTTCAGGCCATCGATTCCCCTTTTGACCGGCACCTGCGCGGGCAAGAGGCCCTGCACCGGAACGCGCAAAGAGGGCTGGATCTGTTCTATGGCCCCGCTGGCTGTGCGGCCTGCCATGCCGGGCCCTTTCAGACGGACCACGGGTTTCACGCCATCGCCATGCCGCAGCTGGGGCCGGGCAAGGATCCGGGGCATTACGGGGATCGCGGTCGGTTTCACGTGACCGCCGCCCCCGAGGATCGCTATCGGTTTCGCACGCCCTCTTTGCGCAATGTCGCGCTCAGCGCGCCGTATGGTCATGCGGGGGCCTTTGCCACGCTTGAATCCGTCATCCGTCACCACGCGCAGCCCGTTCCCAGCCTGATGCGCTATGACCGCACGCAGGCGCGGCTGCATGACTTTCCTTTTGCTGACTGGCAGGCTCTGGACGATCAGAACGAACGCATCGAGATCGCCGCTGCGTCGGAACTGCCCGACACCCCCCTCTCTGAGGCCGAGATCGCCGATCTGGTCGCGTTTCTGAACGCGCTGACCGATCCCATCGCCGCCAGAGGCCGCCTGGGAATCCCCGAATCCGTGCCCTCGGGCCTGCCGGTCGATCGCTGACAGGGCTTTTCAAACGCGCGCGCCTGCCCTACATCGCGGCCATGGAAAACACTCTTCATATCGTTGGCGGCGGCATGGCCGGATCCGAGGCCGCCTGGCAAGCGGCTAATATGGGCGTGCAGGTGGTCATTCACGAAATGCGCCCGCAGGTCGAAACCTTTGCGCACCGGACGGGCAATCTGGCGGAAATGGTCTGCTCGAATTCGTTCCGCTCGGATGACAGCGAACAGAATGCCGTGGGGCTGCTGCACTGGGAAATGCGCGCCGCGAACGGGCTGATCATGGCCATGGCCGACCGTCACCGCCTGCCTGCGGGCGGCGCTCTGGCCGTGGATCGCGATCCGTTTTCACAAAGCGTGACCCAGGCACTGATGGACCACCCCAACGTGCGCGTCGACTATGGCGAGATCACCGAATTGCCCTCTGAGGGTCATTGGATCATCGCCACCGGGCCGCTGACCTCCACCGCTCTGGGGGCCGCGATTCAGGCCGAAACCGGGGCCGAGCGCCTGGCCTTTTTCGACGCCATCGCCCCCATCGTCTATGCCGAAAGCATCGATATGGATGTGGCCTGGCTGCAATCGCGCTATGACAAGGGCGACACCGAGGAAGAGCAGAAAGCCTATCTGAACTGCCCGATGACGCGCGATCAGTACGAGGCCTTCATCGACGCGCTGCTGGCCGCCGACAAGACCGAGTTCCACGAGGGAGAGACCGCCGGCTATTTCGACGGTTGCCTGCCAATCGAGGTCATGGCCGAACGCGGCCGCGAAACCCTGCGCCACGGACCGATGAAACCCGTCGGCCTGACCAATGCCCATGACCCCGAAAACAAAGCCTATGCCGTGGTCCAGCTGCGCCGCGACAATGCATTAGGAACGCTGTATAACATCGTGGGGTTTCAGACAAAAATGAAATACGGCGCCCAGACCGATGTGTTCAGAATGATCCCCGGCCTGGAAAACGCCTCCTTTGCGCGCCTGGGGGGGATTCACCGCAATACCTTCCTTAATTCGCCCACGCTGCTGGACGATCAGATGCGCCTGCGCAGCCGTCCGAACATCCGTTTCGCCGGCCAGGTTACCGGGGTCGAAGGCTATGTGGAATCCGCCGCGATGGGCCTTCTGGCCGGACGTCTGGCCGCCGCTGAAATTCTGGGCAAGCCGCTGGACACCGCGCCTCAGGACTCGGCGATGGGCGCGCTGATCCATCACATCACCGGCGGGGCCGAGGCCAAGACCTTTCAACCGATGAACGTGAACTTCGGCCTGTTCCGCCCGGTGGATGGCCTGAAAGGCGGACGCCGGGGCCGCAAGGACCGCTACAAAGCCTACACAGATCGCGCCAAATCCGTTTTCAAACAATGGCTTGAAGGCCAAAATTAATCCATGATCACCCGGTTCGCCCCCAGCCCAACCGGGCCGCTTCATTTGGGCCATGCGTATTCGGCAATGCTGGCGCATGACATGGCGCGCGCACAAGGCGGGCAATTCCTGCTGCGGATCGAGGATATCGACCAGACCCGCGCCCGCCCCCATTGGGAGGAGCAGATCTACGAAGATCTGACCTGGCTGGGCATCACCTGGGACGCGCCGGTGATGCGTCAATCGGACCGGCACGAGACCTATCGCGCTGCCCTGCAAACGCTGTGGGATCAGGGTTTGCTCTATCCTTGCAGGTGCAATCGGCGCGATATTCTGGCCGCCGCCTCGGCCCCGCAGGAAGGTGCGGAACCGGCCTTTGGCCCCGACGGGCCGATCTATCCGGGCACCTGCCGACACCGGCACATCGCCGGGGCCCAGCCCATGCCCACCGAGGCCGCGCTGCGGATAAACCTGGATAGGGCGTTGGCGCGGTTTGACAGCCTCTCCGATCTGTTTTTCGAGGAAATGGGCGACGTTACCGACCACCAGCCCACGCGCATTCACTTCCGCCCCGAAGCCCTGAAATCCGAGGTTGGCGACTTCATCGTCTCGCGCCGTGAATTTCTGGGCTCTTATCACCTGAGCGTCGTTCTGGACGATGCCGCCCAGGGAATTACCCATGTGATCCGGGGCGCAGACATCTTTGAGGCCACCAAAATTCACGTTTTTTTACAAGGACTTCTGGGTCTTGGAACGCCGACCTACAACCACCACCGCCTGATCCGGGACGCGGCGGGAAAACGTCTGGCCAAACGCGACGATGCCCGCGCGATTGCGAAATACCGGGCAGACGGAGCCTCGCCCGGTGACATTCGCCGGATGGTCGGGCTGGCGTAGCGATCTGGCCTAGGTTTCAGGGGCCATCAGTTCGATCTCTTCGCCATCGCGCACCGCAGTATAGAAACAACTGCGCCGGTTCGTGTGACAGGCCGGGCCGGTCTGCTTGACCACCACCAGCAGGCAATCCCGATCGCAATCCACGCGGAAATCCACCAGTTCCTGAACGTGGCCGCTGCTCTCTCCTTTGATCCAGAAGGCCTGTCGCGAGCGGCTCCAGTAAGTCACTTTGCGCGTCTGCAAGGTGCGGGCGACGGACTCGGCGTTCATCCAGGCCATCATCAGGATTTCCCCGGTCTTATGATCCTGCGCAATCGCCGGGATCAGACCTTGGTCAGTGTATTTCAGCGTGGCGGGGTCGAAGGACATGGGATAAACCTTTTGCATCTGCGAAGTGTCCCCCTATCTATGCCACAGACGGATAAAGGAAAAGCCATGAGCGGTGAGACCGACCTGATCAAGCTGTATTCCGCGCGCATTCTGGCGCTGGCGGCGGACATCCCACATGAAGAACGGCTCGAAACCCCCGATGCGACGGTCAAACGGCGCTCGCCTCTGTGCGGATCGACGGTGACGGTGGATATTCAGGTTGCAGATGGTGTGATTTCGGCGTTTGGCCAGGATGTGAAGGCCTGCGCGCTGGGGCAAGCTTCGGCGGCGGTGGTGGGAGGCAATGCGATTGGATGCAGCCGAGCCCAGATCGAAACCGCGCGCGACCAGCTAAAGGCGATGCTAAAGGACGATGGCCCCACGCCGGCGCCACCTTTCGACGGGCTGGAGGTGCTGCGCCCGGCCCGTGAATACAAGAATCGTCATGCCTCGATCATGCTGACGCTTGAGGCCACGCTGGAAGCGATGGACAAGGCCGCCGAGACCGCCTGCGCCTAAAAAAACCGCCGCGCTTCGGGACGAAGGCGGCGGGTCAGTGACGATGCTGATCGGACCGGAAATTCGGAAGAGGCAACAACCGAAAGCGTGGGGACAGGCTGTCCGGCACCCGCATTTGGGACAGATGGGCACCGGCCGGTGGATCAGATCGCAGGCAGAAACTGTGGGTGCAGCTCAAACAAAACTGGGCAGGTGCAACGCGGCGACGGTCATCACCACCAAGGCGGCAACCCCCAAAGCATCGAAAATCAGCGTGTCCTCGGCGCGGGTTACGATATCGGCAATCTGGCGGAACATGGCGGTGTCTCCTGCGTTAACCTTTGTTGCTCTTTTGTTCCCATATCCTTAACAGCAAGTAAAGAACTTTTTGAGAACATTTGCGAACAAAACGCAATCAAAGCAGAACAGAATCGCCTAACCCACTGAAATCAAACGGATTGCCTGATCCTGCTCCATCAACCACAACAGAACACGGGCTGCCTGGCCACGGGGGGATTGCAATGTTGGATCCTGCGCCAAGAGCGCGCGGGCATCCGATTGCGCGGTTTCCATTAACGCGGCCTGCCTCTCCAGATCGGCGATCCGGAACCGTGGCAGCCCGGATTGCGCCGTGCCAATCAAGTCCCCGGCCCCGCGCATTTCCAGATCGACCTCGGAAATCCGGAACCCGTCTTCGGTATCGCGCAGGGTGGTCAGACGCCGGGTGCCGCCCTCGTTCAGCGGCGCATCATACATCAGCAGACAGGTAGAATCGGCGCTGCCTCGCCCGACGCGCCCACGTAATTGGTGCAGCTGTGCCAGGCCGAAAATCTCGGCCCGTTCAATCACCATGATCGAGGCATTGGGCACGTTCACCCCGACCTCGATGACCGTGGTGGCCACCAGCACGCTGCTGCGCCCGGCGACGAAATCCGCCATGGCCGCGTCCTTTTCCGCCGGGGGCATCTGCCCATGGACCAGCCCAACCTGCCCCTCGCCCAAGGCAGCCCGCAGGGTTTTGAACCGCTCTTCGGCGGCGGTCAGGTTCACGATCTCGCTCTCTTCGACCAACGGACACACCCAATAGGCCTGCCGCCCCTCGCGGATCGCCTTGCGCAGATGTTCGACAACCTCTTCCATGCGCGCAGTCGAGACCAGCGCCGTCTTGATCGGCTTGCGACCGGGCGGTTTTTCATCCAGCACGGACACGTCCATATCGCCATATTGCGCCAGCGCCAAAGAGCGCGGGATCGGCGTGGCGGTCATCACCAGCACATCCGCCAGCGCGCCTTTTTTTCCCAGCTCCAGCCGCTGGCGCACCCCAAAGCGGTGTTGCTCATCAATGACGGCAAGGCGAAGATCCTGAAATTCCACATCTTTTTGGAAAACAGCATGGGTGCCCACCAGCATATGAATGTCACCGCGCGCCAGTGCCTCCAACTTGGCGCGGCGCTCTGCCCCTTTGTCACGGCCGGTCAGAATTTCCAGCACGACACCGGCATCGCTGGCCAGAGGTTGCAGGCCTTCCAGGTGCTGACGCGCCAAAATCTCGGTCGGAGCCATCATGACCCCCTGCCCCCCGGCCTCGACCGCGACCAGCAAAGCCATGAAAGCCACCAGCGTTTTGCCAGCACCAACATCCCCTTGCAGCAGCCGGTTCATCCGTAATGGCGCCGCCATGTCGGTCTCGATCTCTTCGATCACACGCAGCTGCGCCCCCGTCGGACGGTACGGCAATCGGGTCAAAACCCGTGCCCGCATCGCCCCGGTGCCCTTGGTCTGACGCCCTTTGGATTTGCGCAATTGCGCGCGGGCCAGCGCAAGCGTCAACTGGTGCGCCATGAATTCATCATAGGCCAAACGGGCGCGCGCGGGATGGCTGTCTGCCAGATCCTCGGGGGCGCGCGGCGCGTGAGCCAGGCGAATAGCACTGGCCCAATCCGACCAGCCCGCCTGTTTTTTCTGTTCAGGATCAACCCATTCCGGCAATTCGGGCACGCGCTGCAAGGTCGCGCTGACCGCTTTTGCCATCTGTTTCTGGGTCACGCCAGAGGTCAGCGGATAGACAGGTTCGAACACCGGAATATCGTCGGCCTCGGTCAGCGGCACCACGTGGTCGGGGTGCACCATTTGGGCGATCCCGTCGAACATTTCGACCTTGCCCGACACGATGCGACGCTCGCCAATCGGCAAAAGGCGCTTCAGATAATCCGCGCGGGCATGGAAAAATACCAACTGGAAGGTGGTTTCGGCATCCTCGACCGTGACCCGATAAGCGCCGCCGCGCGTTCTGGGGGCTTTATGCGCGCCGACCACCACCTCAATCGTCAGAACATCGGGCAGAACCGCCCCCCGAACCGAGCCTCGCAACGCCCGATCAATTCCAGAATAAGGCAATGAAAACAACAAGTCACGCGGCTTATACACCCCCAATTGCCCAAGATGCTGCGCCGTTTTAGGCCCCACGCCGGACAGGGTTTCCAACCCTGCGAACAGCGGGAACAGAATTTCCGGACGGCCCGTCATGCGCCCGCGATCAGTTCTAGCCAGCCGTCTTCGTCCAGCGTTCTGATCCCCAATTCGGCGGCCTTCTTCGCCTTCGAGCCCGCGCCCGGCCCTGCCACCAGCAAATCGGTTTTCTTACTGACCGAGCCAGACACTTTCGCGCCCAAGGCCTCGGCCCGCGCTTTGGCCTCCGCACGGGACATTTTCTCCAAAGTGCCAGTGAAAACCACGGTTTTTCCGGCCACAGGGCTGCTGTCCGAAGCCGGTTTTTCAGCCGCTTGAATCTGCAAATGGGCGACCAGTTCGTCGATGACCGCGCGCTCTTGTTCTTGCGCGAATGCCGTCACCAACGAACGCGCCATCACCTCGCCCACACCGTCAATGGACAGCAGATCCTCCCAATCCTGGCCTTCGAATGACGCGGCACGCTGCATCGCCGCTTCGAAATTGGCCCACTCGCCATAGTGCCGGGCAATCAGATTGCTGGCCGCAGCGCCGACATGCCGAATCCCGAGGGCAAACAGCAACCGGCCAAACCCGATCTGGCGGCGGTCCTCAATTGCGTGAAACAGGTTCTGCGCGCTTTTAGCCCCCCAGCCATCGCGGTTCGCCAGTTTGGCCAGATTGGCCGCATCGCGCTGCGCCAGGGTAAATATATCGGCTGGCGTCCTGATCGGCAGAACAGAGTCCGCATAAAACATCTCAATCTGTTTCGCGCCCAGACCTTCGATATCAAACGTCGCGCGCCCTACGAAATGTTTCATTTTTTCAACAGCTTGAGCGGGGCAAATAATTCCGCCAGTGCAGCGGCGAATGGCGTCCCCTTCTTCTCGGATCGCCGCAGAGCCGCATTCGGGACATGTCTGCGGAAACACATATGGCTGCGCGCCGGATGGGCGTTTACCAAGATCAACATCGGCGACCTTAGGAATCACGTCGCCCGCGCGGTAGACTTGAACCCAGTCGCCTTCGCGAATGTCCTTCCCGCCCCGAATTTCGTTGCCCTTCGAATCCCGACCGGCAATGTAATCTTCGTTGTGCAGCGTTGCATTGCTGACAACAACGCCGCCGACGGTCACTGGCTGCAATCGCGCCACAGGGCTTAGCGCGCCGGTGCGCCCAACCTGGATGTCGATCCCCTCAAGCCGGGTCCAGGCCAGTTCGGCCGGGAATTTATGCGCAATCGCCCATCGCGGCGTCGATGACCGGAACCCCAAACGCGCCTGAAACGCCAAATCGTTAACCTTGTAGACAACCCCGTCGATGTCATACCCAAGCGTCGCTCTCATCTGTTCGATCTTGCGATAATGCGCGATCAGGCTGGTCACATCCGGGCAGATTTGCGTCAATTCGTTAACCTTGAAGCCCAGCTGTTGCAGGCGCTCAATGGCAGACATCTGCGTTTCCGCCAGCGGATCCGACAATTCCCCCCAGGCGTAAGCGAAAAAATTCAAAGGGCGGGACCGGGTGATTTCTGCATCCAACTGCCGCAAAGATCCTGCGGCTGCATTGCGCGGATTTGCAAAAACTTTGCCGCTGTTTTCCAGTTGCCGCGCATTGAGCGCCTCGAAATCCGCGTGGCTGAGATAGACCTCCCCCCGCACCTCAAGCACATCCGGGGCACCGTCAAGAATCTGCGGAATATCCTCTATCGTTTTTGCGTTTTCCGTGACGTTTTCCCCCGTCACGCCATCCCCCCGAGTCGCGGCCTGAACCAAACGCCCATTTTCGTACCGCAGAGACAGGCTAAGCCCGTCGATCTTCGGCTCGGCCGTATAGCTGACACTACCGGGCACCGCCCCCAGGAACTTGCAAACAAACTCGTCAAACTCGACAACATCGGCCTCTTCAAACGCATTGCCAAGAGACAACATACGCACTGCATGAGTGACCTTCCCGAACCCCTCTGCCGGGGCCGCACCAATTTTCTCACTGGGGCTATCTGCGCGTTTGAGGTCAGGAAAACGCTTTTCAATCTGATGGTTGCGATGCTTGAGCGCATCGAACTCTGCATCGCTCAAATCCGGAGAATCATGCCTATGATACGCCTCATTGGCCTGCGTTATAAGTTTCGCAAGGCGGTCTAGCTCAACCTTGGCCTGATCTTGAGTCAGATCATCTACAGCAATTTGTTCGAACACATTTGCCCCCTGCTACACTTGGCCAAGTCCATTGGCCAAAGTGATAGGGGGGCAATGCTATAAGGTCCAGCCTGTTCCGTGAGCGACTTGGCTTAGGCCCCTATCGCCAGTTGATCCGCCGGCATCCCCGCTGGATTCGGATCGCGCAGAACATAGCCGCGGCCCCAGACTGTTTCGATATAATTTTCACCGTCAGTCGCCTGGCTCAGCTTCTTGCGCAATTTGCAGATGAACACGTCGATGATTTTCAATTCGGGCTCATCCATGCCACCATATAGGTGGTTGAGGAACATCTCTTTGGTCAGCGTGGTGCCTTTGCGCAGGCTAAGCAGTTCCAACATCTGATATTCCTTGCCGGTCAGGTGTACTGTCTTGCCACCGACATCGACCGTTTTCGCATCCAGATTCACGTTCACCTTGCCCGTGCGGATAACAGACTGGGAATGCCCTTTTGAGCGCCGGATAATGGCGTGAATGCGTGCGATCAGTTCTTCGCGATGGAAAGGCTTGGTCATATAGTCATCGGCGCCAAAGCCAAACCCCTTGATCTTATTGTCCGTATCATCCGCCCCCGACAGGATCAGGATGGGCGTATCTACCCGTGCAAGCCGCAGTTGGCGCAACACTTCGTGCCCGTTCATATCCGGCAGGCCCAGGTCCAAAAGGATCAAATCGTAATCATACAGCTTGGCCAGATCGATCCCCTCCTCACCCAAATCGGTCGTATAGACGTTCAGATTCGCATGGGTCAGCATCATTTCGATACTTTTCGATGTGGTGGGATCGTCCTCTACCAGCAGCACACGCATATTCGTTCTCCGCAAATTGCTTGTAATTCAATTCAACCGTGGCGAATAAAGGTTAATCACTCGTTACCGTAAAAGAACAAATAGTATACTATCGTTAAAGTTGTCTATATTTTTGTAGGGCCGTGGCCTTTAACGCCTCCTCCCCATGCCTAGCAATGGCCTGACACCATTCATGAAATTCTTCTTCGCTCAGGCCATAGCGCTTCAATGCCTCATCCTGGGTGATCAACCCGTACAACACCCCACGTACAACCGCAGCCTTGCGCCGGGCCACCCACCTATGCGTGTCTTTGGGGGGTAAATCAGCCTGTGTCATGATCTGACCATCCGGCAGAGTCACCGCCCGGGGCCCTTCAACCTTTTTCAGATACATCCCGTTTTCCTCGCTCTTTGCACCACAATCGAACGGGGTGCTTAACAGGGAGTGAAACCGGGACTTGAGAGTAGTTAGGATTTTCCTATATTCTCGCAGACTTCCATGGGAATGCGCATCATGCTGGACGAGACGACAAAACTGAACTCACTGGGCTTTGCCAAGCCGCCGTCGGAAACGCGGGTGGTGGTGGCCATGTCCGGCGGCGTGGACAGCTCAGTTGTGGCGGCGCAACTGGCCGAGGAAGGCTATGATGTCGTCGGCGTCACGCTACAGCTCTATGATCATGGGGCCGCGCTGGCCAAGAAGGGCGCCTGCTGCGCCGGGATCGACATTCACGATGCCCGCCGCGTGGCCGAGGAAATGGGCTTCCCCCATTACGTGCTGGACTATGAAAACATCTTCCAAGAGGCGGTGATCGACGAGTTCGCCGACAGCTACTTGGGTGGCGCCACGCCCGTGCCCTGCATCCGCTGCAATGAGCGCGTGAAATTCAAAGACCTGCTGGAGACCGCCAAAGACCTGGAGGCCGACTGCATGGCCACCGGACATTATATCCAGCGTAAAATGGGCCCCCACGGCCCCGAGCTGCACTGCGCCACGGATGCGAACCGCGACCAAAGCTATTTCCTGTTCTCGACCACGCCCGAGCAGCTGGATTACCTGCGTTTTCCGCTGGGGCACCTGCCCTCGAAGGATGCGACGCGCGCGCTGGCGGCGAAATATGGCCTGGCCGTGGCCGACAAACCCGACAGCCAGGACATTTGTTTCGTGCCCAATGGCAATTATGCCTCCGTGATCGAAAAACTGCGCCCCGGCGCGGCCGAGCCCGGACAGATCGTTCACGCAGACGGGCGCGTTCTGGGCGAACATAACGGCGTGATCCACTATACCATCGGCCAGCGCCGCGGCCTGGGCATTGGCGGGCTGTCCGAGCCCCTGTACGTGGTCAAGCTGGACGTCGAAAACAAGCAGGTCGTCGTCGGCCCCAAAGAGCTGCTGTCCACCCGCACCGTCCCCGTACGCGAGATTAACTGGCTGGGCGATGAGCCGCTCACCTCGCAAAAGGAATGGCATGTGTCGGTTAAAATCCGGTCAACCCGCCCCCCGCGCGAGGCAATCATCCGCCCCCTGACGGACACCACCGCCGAGGTCGAACTGCTAACCGCCGAAGAAGGCGTCTCTCCCGGTCAGGCCTGCGTGTTCTACGAAACCACAGGATCGCGCATTCTGGGCGGCGGCTGGATCTGGAAAGGCTAATCCGGCATCGCGCTGCGCACGGTCTGCTCGGCATAGGCGGCCAGGCTTTTGCGGTTGGGAAAATCATCCACCCGCACGGGCCGGTGATACACCACTTTCACGCGCCCCTGACGCGGATTCGCCAGCACCTTCAGCAGATGCGAGCCGAAATCCATCTCGCCCCACCAGCCGTAAAACCGCGGGTCTTCACCGCTGCGTGGCGTATAGATCACCGTGGCTGGCTGGATGTGCATCTCATGCCTTAAGTGATCTGTAAAGAACGCCTGAAAAAGCGTTGATTTAAAAGGCAAAACCACCAAACCATCGGTCGAGGTTCCCTCGGGGAAGAACAGCAGCTTATGCCCGGCCAGCAGACGGTTTTCAAAGATTTCTTGCTGCGCTTTCGCCTCTTTGCGGTCGCGCCGGATAAACACAGTCCCCGTCGCCCGCGCCAGCCAGCCGATGCCCGGCCATTTGGCCACCTCGGCTTTGGACACGAAATAGATTCGTTTGCGGGCGTTCAGCGTGAAAATATCCAGCCAGGACGAGTGATTGGCCACCACGGCACCGCGTTGCCGCATCACATCCCCCTTGGTTTCAAATCGAAACCCCATGATCCGAAAGGCATTACGGCACACGAACTGCGTGATATGCGGCGTAACAGGGCGCTGAAGCCCGAAAAGCGGCCGCTCGAACAGGCGCACCAGCAACAGCAGCAATAGCCCTCCGAACACCAGAAACGCCAGGGGGATGCCACGCCCAAGCGCCAGGCTCCAGCCCCGAAGGCCGAGGCTTGCGCGGGGCGGTTCCGGGGGCATGTCCCAGTTTAGGTTCACGCCGTAACCCCTTTGGAGTATAATGATTTTTGCTTCTCGTTCATGCGGGCGGTATCCATGATCAAGCAGACATCCGTCGTGTTGAAATCCGTGTCGATAAAGGCCCCTTCTCCGACAAAGCCCCCCAGCCGCAGATAGGCCTTGATCAAGGCCGGCACCCCCAGCATGGCCGCCTTACGATCCAGCGCCTCGGGCGGCACCAGATCCATCCGCGTGCTGCTGTGCCCGCGCACCTGCACCCGCACCCCCTCGGGCGCCAGATGGTTGTGATGCAACATCGACAGAGGCTGGGCCAGTTTCTGCGGATCGGTGCCGTGGAAGCTGGCCGTTCCGAACAGGATTTCTATTTTGTGTTCAAATACATAGGACGCCAGAGCATTCCACAAATGGAACATGGCCGCACCGCCGCGATACTCTTTGTGCAGGCAGGACCGCCCCAGTTCCAACAGCCTGCGCCCACTTTGTTTCAACGGGGTCAGGTCGTACTCGTCTTCGGAATAAAATTGCCCCAGAGCCGCCGCCTGATCATCGCGCAACACCCGGTAAACCCCGACAATCTGCGCCGCCACATCGCCGCCACGCGCCTGATCCAGCAGGATCAGATGGTCGAAATACGGGTCGAACCGATCAATTTCCAAGCCCTGTTCATGATCGACCAGCGGCCCCGATCCGCCCAGTTCGCGAATAAAAACCTCGTATCGCAGCCCCTGGGCCGCACGCAGCTCGGCCTCGGATTCTGCAAGCTTTACAAGGTATTGCGGTGAATTCTCGGGCATCTTATTGCGATCCTGTCGGTCTGGGCCTGTTTGTAGGAAAGCCATGCTGGAAAAGCAACAGGTGAGGCCAGGGTTTACTAAACCCCAAGTTGTGTTAGCTTTACGTTAACCACATTCAGTCATCAAAGACCGGAGTAAGAACAATACGGGACCCGTCGATCACGACCTTTCCGGCATCTGGAAAATTCACGGTGATTTTGCCGCGAATGTTCGATTGCACCTGACCAATCCCCCATTCGGGGCAACCAGGGTGCTGAACCCGCATTCCAGGTTCCAGAAAGGCATTCAAATCGTCCATGGGCTCACTTTCGGAGGGAAGAATTTGCCGCACAATAGCGTCGAACTAAGCACATTGATAGGGTCGCGCATCTGCCATGATCTGATCAGTCCGATCGGGGCCATCGGGAACGGGCTGGAGCTGCTGCTGATGGGGATGCCGCCCTCGCCCGAGCTGTCCCTGATCGCGGAAAGCGTTGAGAATGCGAATGCCCGCGTCCGGTTTTTCCGTGTCGCCTTCGGCAAGGCTGGCGAAGGTCAGAGCGTCACCTTGCAAGAGATCAACACCATTTTGCGCGACATCTCGAAAGGGGCCAGAATTACCGTTGAATATCAATCGGATATTCCACCTGATCGGCCCAGCCTCAGGGCCGCCTTTCTGGCTGTGATGTGTTTGGAAAGCGCCCTGCCCCTTGGCGGCGACATCGTGATTAACCATGATGGAGCAGCGTGGGTTCTGACCGGCCAGGGACGGCGCATTCAGATGGACGAATCGCTGTGGCCGCTGTTGCAATCGGCCCCGGTGAACCCGCTGGAGGTCAGCGCCGGGCAGGTGCAATTTGCCCTGCTGCCCGGATTGCTGGGTCAATTGGGGCGAACGGCCAAGGTAACTCAGGGCGACACCTCGGCCTCGATCACGTTTTAGGGGCGCGTGGTGCCGTCGCCTTCTACCAGGTATTTGAAACTGGTCAGCTGAGCCGCCCCCACCGGGCCACGCGCGTGCATTTTCCCGGTGGCGATCCCAATCTCGGCACCCATGCCAAATTCGCCCCCATCGGCAAACTGAGTCGAGGCATTGCGCATCAGAATCGCGCTGTCCAGACGCTCAAAGAACCGGTTCGCGACGGCATCGTTTTCCGTGATCACGCAATCGGTGTGATTCGAACCATATTGCCGGATATGCGCAATCGCCCCATCCACATCATCCACAACCTTGGCGGCGATGATGGCATCAAGGTACTCTTTCCCCCAATCCTCGGGCGCAGCTGCGACCGAGCCATTCAGCCCCTCGGCCCGCACCTCAACGCCAGCCTTGATCAGCGCATTGACCAGATCAGCGCCCAGAGTGTCGGCTATGTCTTTGTGAATCAAAAGACATTCTGCCGCCCCACAAATGCCCGTCCGGCGGGTTTTGGCATTCAGAACCACATCCAGAGCCTTGGCCGGATCGGCGTCCTTGTCCACATAGACGTGCACGATCCCCTCCAGATGGGCGAACACGGGCACGCGGGCCTCGCGCTGGACCAAGCCAACCAAGCCTTTTCCCCCACGGGGCACGATCACGTCCACATAATCGGTCATCGTCAACAATTCCTGAACGGCGGCGCGGTCGCGCGTGGGCACCAGCTGCACCGCGTACTCGGGCAGGTTGGCGGCTTTCAGCCCCTCGACCAGACAGGCATGAATCGCGCCCGAGGAATGAAAACTTTCCGAGCCCCCCCGCAAAATCACCGCATTCCCCGATTTCAGGCACAGCGCACCGGCATCCGCTGTCACGTTCGGGCGGCTTTCATAGATCACCCCGATGACGCCCAAGGGCGTGCGCACCCGGCGAATATGCAGCCCCGAGGGCATGTCCCATTCGGCCAGCACCTCGCCCACGGGATCGGCCTGTTCCGCCACCGCACGCAGCCCATTGACGATGCCCATGATCCGGTCTTCGTCCAGCATCAGCCGGTCCATCATCGCCGGGCTCAACCCTTTTTCGCGGCCATATTCCAGATCTTTGGCGTTGGCGGCGATGATCTCGGCGCGGTTCTTCCACACCGCATCCGCCGCCCCGATCAAGGCCGCGTGTTTGCGTTCGGCGCTGGCAAATCCCAGCTCGGCCGCGGCGGCCTTGGCGCGTTTGCCAATCTCGGTCATCACCGCGTGAATATCTGTTGCGTCTTTCATTTCTGACCTCCGGTTTCCCTGTCAGTTCAATATCTTAGGCGTCAAAGCGCCATGTCGTCTCGGTGGATCAGGGCGGCGCGGCCCGGATAGCCCAAAAGCGTTTCAATCTCGCCCGAGCGGTGCCCCTTGATCCGGAAAGCCTCGGCCGCGGTGTAGCGGCTGAGCCCCTGCCCCAGTTTGCGCCCGTCTGGGCCCAGGATGGCCACGGGATCCCCGCGGCCGAAGACTCCTGTCACGCCCTTGACGCCCGCCGGCAGCAGGCTGTTTCCCTTGCCCAGGGCCGCCATCGCACCAGCATCGACGACGATTTCCCCCTTCGGTTTCATCGAGTGGATCCAGCGTTTGCGCGCCAGATGCGGATCGCCCTGCGCGGTAAACCAGGTGGCATTCGCCCCGTTTTGCAGCGCACTGAGCGGCCGCATCACGGACCCTTCGGTGATCGCCATCGCGCAGCCCCCCGCCGTGGCCATTTTGGCGGCCATCAGCTTGGTGATCATGCCGCCCTTGGACAGGCCGGACACGCCCTCACCGGCCATGGCCTCGATCTCGGGGGTGATTTCGTCGATCACCTCATAGCGGCGCGCGCTGGGGTCTTCTTGGGGATTGGCGCTATAGAACCCATCCACATCCGACAGCAAAATCAGCTGATCCGCGCCCACCGTGACGGCCACCTGCGCGGCCAGCCGGTCATTATCGCCATAGCGGATCTCATCGGTGGCCACTGTATCGTTTTCATTCACAATCGGCACCACGCCGAGCGAGATCAGCGTCTCCAGCGTGGCGCGGCTGTTCAGGTAGCGGCGGCGGTTTTCGCTGTCCTCCAGCGTGACCAGAACCTGCGCGGTCGTGATCCCGTGGGGGGCCAGATCCTCCTCATAGGCGCGGGCCAGACGGATTTGCCCGACGGCGGCGGCGGCCTGGGATTGTTCCAGCGGCAGATCGGGGCCAGACAGGCCCAACACCCCGCGCCCCAGCGCGATCGAGCCCGAAGACACCAGGATCACGTCCTTGCCCAGCCCCTTCAGCCAGGCCACATCGGCGGCCAGCCCCTTCAGCCAATCCGCGCGCAATGCCCCCGTCGCCCGGTCCACCAACAGCGCCGAGCCGATCTTGATCACCAGGCGGTTGGCGTCGGTCAGGGGTGCCACGTCTCTTCCTCGTCTGCTCCGCCTTTCTGGCGCAGGCGGTCTTCGTCAATCTGGGCGCGCAGGGCCCGCAAGACCCCATCCACCCCTTCGCGGGAAACGCCAGACATCAGCATCACCGAAGTACCGCTTGCGGCCTCCAGCTCTTCCTTCAGGAAGGCGCGTTCTTCATCGTCCAGCGCGTCGATCTTGTTCAGAACGGTGATGCGCGGCTTTTCGGCCAGCGCGCCGCCATAGGCCTCCAGCTCGCCAATGATGGTGTGGTAATCCTCGATCAGCGTACCCGAGCTGCCATCGACCAGATGCAGCAGCACCGCGCAGCGTTCCACATGCCCCAGGAACAGATCGCCCAGGCCACGCCCCTCGGATGCGCCCTCGATCAGGCCGGGGATGTCCGCCACGACGAATTCAACCCCATCAATGCCCACCACACCCAGATTGGGGTGCAGCGTGGTAAAGGGATAGTCCGCAATTTTCGGCCGCGCATTGGACGTGGCCGCCAGAAAGGTGGATTTGCCCGCATTCGGCAGGCCCAGCAGCCCCACATCGGCGATCAGTTTCAGCCGCAGCCACAGGGTACGCTCGACGCCCTCCTGCCCCGGATTGGATCGGCGCGGAGCCTGGTTGGTGGAGGATTTGAAATGCAGGTTGCCCCAGCCGCCATTCCCCCCGCGGGCCAATTGGATACGCTGGCCGACCTCGGTCAGATCGGCAATCACCGTTTCCTGGTCTTCGTCCAGAATTTCGGTGCCCACCGGCACTTTCAGAACGATGTCACCGCCATCGGCCCCGGTGCGCTGGTTGCCCATGCCCGGACGGCCGTTATCGGCAAAGAAATGCTGCTGATAGCGGAAATCAATCAGCGTGTTCAGCCCTTCGACGGCCTCGGCCCAGACGCTGCCGCCCTTGCCGCCGTCACCACCATCGGGTCCGCCATATTCGATATATTTCTCACGGCGGAAGCTGATACAGCCCCCCCCGCCCGAGCCAGACCGGATATAGACCTTTGCGAGATCAAGAAATTTCATGGTCGTCTCCTATCGCAAAGGCCGGGCGTTTCGCAATCCGGTCTTTGCTCAATCCAGTTTTCGGCTGTAGGTCCAGGTCGGAACCTTGCCATTGCGCGCCACCGAGAACGTCTCGGCATCGCCCAGGTATTCGAAACCGCAATTCGTCAGCACACGGGCCGAGGCCGGGTTGTCCTGAAACACCTCGGCAAACAATGTCGAACTGTTTTGCGGGTTCGCCTCGATCAGCGCGGTGACCGCCTGCGAGGCAAGGCCGGTGTTCCAGAACGCCGGGGCGACCCAATAGCCGATCTCGGACTGGCCGCGGTCCATGCGCTCCAGCGCGATCAGGCCCATGACCTCGCAGGCGCCCAGTTTGGTGCCGTCGATGGCCCAGACGTCCTCGATCCGGTCATCGGCCATGCTGCGCGCGATGAAGGCTTCGGTTGCGCCCGGTGGCATCGGATGCGGGATCGAGCGCGTGTTGCGCGCCACCCGTTCATCGCCGCCGTGCAGTTCGATCAGGCCCTGGTCGGATTTGCGCAGCGGGCGCAGATCGAACCTGTCGGTTTCAATAACCGCCTGATTGGTGATCCTGTTCAGCATCATATGTTTACTCCTCCTATATACTCCGAGGATACTGCCCCCTTAACGGTGGATGTCTTCGTTCCTCCATGAAGACATCTGCCAGAGGTAAAACCAAAGAATGTCAGACAGATGGCACTTTCCAAAGCGGTTTCAAGAACCCCGCTAAGGAACACCTGTGTGATCGGCAGCCCGCCCCGATCCGCGCCCTTACCCGCGCGGCGAAACAAGCCTGGATTTTCAAACAGTCCGGCAACGTACATGTGCTGCCTCCTCGAACGAAAAAGGGGACCGGCGATTTGCCGATCCCCTATGCAACTTTGCCTTTAGGTCGGCTTACTCAGCGGCCTCCGCCACTGGCAGAACCGAAATAAAGGTGCGGCCTTTCAGGCCCTTGTGGAAGGTCACTTTACCCTCGGCGGTTGCAAAGATCGTGTGGTCACGACCCATGCCCACGTTCTGGCCCGGCCACCACTTGGTGCCGCGCTGACGCACGATGATGTTTCCGGGGATAGCGGCCTGGCCACCATACAGTTTCACGCCAAGGCGGCGACCGTCAGAGTCGCGACCGTTACGAGATGAACCGCCAGCTTTCTTATGTGCCATCTGTCGTTACTCCTTATTCGGCTGCGACAGCAGGTGCGGAACCTGCGCCAACAGCGGCCTTAACACCCGACTTGCCTGCGCCCGAGGCCAGGATGTCGGTGATTTTGATCAGCGTCAGCTGCTGACGGTGACCTTTGGTACGCTTCGAGCTGTGCTTCCGGCGACGCTTCACAAAGTTGATGACTTTCTCACCTTTGATCTGATCGACGACTTCGGCCTGAACGCCCGCATCTTCAACCAGAGGCGCGCCCACAACGAGGTTATCGCCGCCCAGCATCAGAATCTCGTTGAATTGGATTTTTTCACCCGCATCAGCAGCCAGTTTTTCGACGCGCAGAATATCGCCCGCCTGAACCTTGTACTGCTTGCCGCCGGTTTTGAGGACCGCAAACATTTGCTTTTCCTTCGTTTTCCCGCGTTCTGTGGTCCCTGTTTCCAGGTGTTTATGGCCTGTGCCACCTCGAACCGCGCGCCCCTATGGGCGTCATTACATGAAACACGGGCAGAGAAGACCCCGCCCGAGATGCGCGCTTATCCGCATGTTTCCACCGCAAGTCAAGCCCCTTTGCCGCGCCCGCGCCCTGAAAACAAAGGATTTGCCGCGCTCACAGCTCTTCTGAGGGCACCAGCCCGGCCATGCGTTCGGCCAGCATCTCAAACCGGGTGGCCATGATCTCATAGTGGATGGCGTTCATCAGCTCATAGACCCGCTGCATCCGCGCATCCTCCAGCGCTTCGGTATAGGTCAGCATCTCGGCGTCGCTGAAGGCCTGATAGGTATAGGCCGAGTTCGCCAGCGCCCCGCGCAGCATGTCTGCCCGCGCCTGGGCTTCATCGGCGCGGAACAGCGCGCGCAGGTCCGGCTCGTCCATGGTCAGCTCGATCACCCCGGCCGCCGCTGCCGCCATCAGAAACCGGATCTGCACCTCTTGCATCGCCCGCAAAGAGACATCCCCCGCATCAATCGCCGCCGTCATCCGGCGGTAATACGCCAGCCGGTCCTTGCCCTCGCCGCCCGCGCGCACCAGCGCGGCCACGATCATCTCGCCGGCCTCATAGGTGCCGGCGTCATCGGGATTCATATGCGCGGCATTTTCGGCCGCAACCAGCCGCTGCCCCAGATCCGAGCCATAGAACCCCATCGCATGGTCCAGCAGATCCGAATCCAGCGTCTGAGACAGCATCTGAACCGCGGTTTCCCGAATCTCGGCGCTGTCCATCACCTGCTGCACCATCTTTTTCCACACGATGCCGAAATCCCCGGCCTCGGCCCCCAGCATCGCCGGAGCCTCATCCGCCGCCAGAGCGATCGAATCCAGCGCCACATCAAACCCCGTGATCTGCAAGAACCGGCGCACGTCCTGCGCCCTGTCCGCCTCCTCTGCCGCTGCCGCCACGGGCAATAATCCGAAAACCAGCACCAAAATCGTGCAAACCCGTTGAATAGCGTTCTTGATCTGGTTGCTCATGGGGTGGTTTCCTCTGAAAAACATGGGGTCTGTGACAGAGTTAGAAAAAAACTTCGCAGAAACAATGCAAATCGCCCTTGCCACTGTCGAAAAGACACTTTAAACGCGCCCCACCAGACCCCCGCGGAGAGGTGCCGGAGTGGTCGAACGGGGCGGTCTCGAAAACCGTTGTGGGTGCAAGCCCACCCAGGGTTCGAATCCCTGTCTCTCCGCCATATTTCCCTCAAATCGACGAGTGGAAATCAACAAAATAAGGCAAATCAACACTGTAGCGGCCAGCGGGCGCGGAATTTGCTACACATTTCGACCCACAGGCCTTACAATGAAGAACCCGCCCCTACGTATGCGTGATGGTATCTGGCACATTCGCCGCCGCGTTCCGAAATAGTATGAAGCCGTTGAAGAGCGCAGCGAGATTTGGAAGTCATTGCACACTGACAGTCGCGAAGCAGCGTTGGGAAAATGGAAAGGCGTCTGGGACAACCTTGTTGAAGGTTGGGAGGCTAAACTGGCTGGGGATACTGTAGACGCTGAAAAGCGACATGCCGCCGCCGTGGAACTGGCGCAATTGCGCGGCTTCCGATACCTCCCGATTTGCGATGTTCTGCAACTACCGACAGAAAAGTTTGTGGCACGCTTGGAGACGGCTAAAGATGTCCACGAAACCAAAGCGCTGGCGGGCACCGTTCCTACGCCCAAGATCACCGTTACGAAGGCCCTAGAAGATTTTTGGCCCGCCTCTCGCGACATGCTTATTGATAAGAGTCCGAACCAGATACGGCTCTGGAAAAACCCGCGCAAAAAGGCCGTCAAGAACTTCAAGATGGTTGTAGGCGACAAACCACTGGATGAAATCAACCGGGATGACATGCTTGATTTTCGGGAATGGTGGATGGAGCGGGTTGCAGGCGAAGAAGGCTTAAAGCCGGGAACGGCGAACAAAGACTTCACACATCTGCGCGGTGTCTGGGGCAAAATTAACGAGTTGAAACGGCTCGGAATCGACATAGACGCGCTCTTGGCGGGTTTGAGCTTCGCGGAAGGTGAACAACGAACCCGCCCGCCCTTTTCCTCTGATTGGATTAAAAAGAGGCTTCTGGACCCGAAGGCGCTGGCGGGTCTTAACACCGAAGCCCGGTGCGTCGTGCTGGTAATGGTGAACACCGGCGCACGCCCGTCTGAAATTACCACATTGAATGACACCACGATTGACCTGACAAGCGCTGTGCCACACATCAAAATTCGCCCCGATGGTAGAATGGTAAAATCGCCGCGAGCAAAACGAGAAATTCCACTTTTGGGCGTATCTCTGGAAGCTGCAAAACAATGTCCGAAAGGTTTCTCCCGCTACTTCGACAAGCCCGGCCTTTCGGGGACCGTGAATGCGTACTTTTCCGATAACGGACTGCGTGAGACGCCAGAACACTCTTTCTACAGCCTTCGGCATAGCTTTGAAGATAGGATGCTGGCGGCGGGGATAGACTACCGTATCCGCAAAGACCTAATGGGGCACAGGCTGAACGGCGAGCATTACGGTGACGGCGCATCATTGGATCAAGCTGCAACCTTGTTAAAACCCATTTCCTTCTGACCGGCAGCAATCGCACGCGCCCTGTCCAGCGCTGAACTTTTCGAACGTACTTTTGCCAGTTCAGTTTCGAGGCGTTCGAAGACAGGCAAGAACGCTTCATCGGCAGCCGCGAATACCGCGTACTGTTCAATCAGCCTTTCTATCCTTTCTTCGGTTACCACTTAAAAATCGCTCCTTTCGCTTGCAGCCCCAGATGTAACGACTGCTTGGCGAAGGGGTCAATTTTTTGAACGATTCCGACGCTTTAGCCCGTCAAAATAGCACATGGGTAGAGCGTTGAAATACCTCGCAGATTTGAAAACGATTGTAACATTTCTGCTGTGGGTCGGATCATTGCTGCTGAATGGCCTTGTTTTACACAGCCCAGAAATCACGAAAACGTGAACTGCGTGTGACTTTTTGGATTGACATGATCCCGACCTGCGACCGTGCAGATTTGTAAGTGATTCGTTTTTGTGGTATATGATGTGTCAAGAGAAAAGCTTTCCCACAAATCGGATACATGAAAATGGCAATCGACAACCTGTCGTCGTTCGCGAAAATGCTGAGCGACGAAAACAATGAAGACCTCAAATTCAAAGCCCAAGAGATCGCGGCGCAATACATCGGCGAAGCTGCGCGGCGCGGCGTTCAGATGACGTTGGATGACGCCTACAGCCTGAGCGCGGTGCGGCTGCATGTGCTCACAGGTGAGCGTGTTACAGATGACTGGTGGTCTGAGGCCGAAGGAACGCTGGATAACTTCCAGAAGGCTCGTGAAGATCGCGAGATCATGGAAGCTATCAATGATGAAAATGGCGACTTGAAGCGCAAGGCGGACGCTGAGGCAGCGTTGCAGGCTGAGCTTGATGCACTCTCGCCCATCGAACGCATGAAGCGTGCCCGCGAACTGGGGCAGCGCCTGCCCGGCCCGAAGACTTCCGGTTATGCCGACTATGCCCCCTTGGGCCGGTTTCTATGCCCCTTCCCACCGCTGACAGCACTCTCCAACCATGAAAAAAGGGACCCCGCAATCACGGGATCCCTTCGTCATTTTACTTGGCGTTTCTTATCGAAATCCGTTGTCACCATCCGCGGAAACTCGGGTCTTCTCTTCTTCTGTAAGATACCTGAGATAGTACCGTTCAGTTGTCAGCACCGACCCATGGCCGATGTATTTCTGGACGCGATAGATAGACCAGCCTTCCTTGAGGCGTTCGATGGCAAATTTGTGCCTCAGATCATGAAGTCGGGCATTGAACCCTGTTTCCTGTCCGTATTCCCAGAAGAGGTTCGACGGATCCTTGTATTAGCCGTGTTCTGTGGAATTCCAGAACACGTAGGGCGAGGCATTTGATCGCGGGATCTTCAACAGAATGTCGATAACCTCTTGTCGCAATTCGATTGCTCGAACCTTCTTGCCCTTGGTATTTCTCAAAATCGCCTGAACGTTCCCTTCAACGGGGTTTTCGAAGCCCGAGATATCCGACCAGAGCAACATCGCCATCTCAGTCACACGGCCACCAGTAGCATCCAGGAATTTGGGAAAGTAGAACAAAGTGCCAGGTGCCCGCGCCGACAGCTTCTGAATGCTGGCTTCTGACGGTGGAATAATAACGGGCAGAATCTCTTTCATTCCCTGCTTTTCATAGTTTTGAACCGGATTTGTTTCGATCCATCCGTCATTTTTGATCGACCTCATGAGATTTGCGAACGCTGTCAGATCCCGATTGATGGTAGACACCGTCACCCCTTCTGCGCGCCTACGTGACACGAATTCTGATACAACGGTTGTCGTAACTTCGGCTGCCATCAAATCTTCGATGTTACAACCAATGTCGTCGCAGTACCCGTCAATAACACGCAGGATCTGTCGCAGGCTGCACCTATAGCGTTTACGCGTCTCGGAACCCCACGAGCTGCTTTCCAAACCCAAGCCTGCCATGGGTGATTGCGTCGTGAACATACATGGGCTTCGTTCCTTTCTGCGTCGGTCGTTTTTCGCTGAGCGTTGTTGAGGCTATGCGCTCAACAGGCAAGTAACTGAAAATAATACGGAAAGAGAGTATGTAGAGTGTAGGGTTTGTAGAGTTAGAATACCCATTCCCCTTTTCCCCTGCCCTCTCTCCTATTCCCGCTCTACGCGCTCTACACTCTACATCTTTTGTTTTCAGTGGGTTAGTCGCTCAACGGCTTTTCTACATGCTCTACACCGGGTGCTTCGGTCGCTACCACTACATGAGCGCAAAGCACCTACACCGCTACGTGAAGGAATACTCATTCCGCCACAACACGGCGCATGTCGGCACTATGGACTTCATAGGAATGACAATCGAGCGAATGGACGCAAAGCGTCTAACATACAAAGGACTTATTCATGGCTGACAATGAGATACCACCAATCCCCGACACATTTGACAATGTGGTTAGTGCGATAACCCCAAAACAGGGACAGATACCTACGGCACCACACAAAGGTATTCTCCCTATCGGCGGCTTGCAATTGGATTGCTACGTCTTGGAAGACGGCAGGCGCGTGTTCCACAAGCGGGGCATGGCGAAAGCGCTTGGATTGAAGTCTGAAGGCGGCAATGCCTTCATGAAGACACTGAGCGGCAAAAAGCTTGGATCTGAACTTGACGAAAAGCTATGGGAAAAGCTGGAAAACCCAATTGAATTCAACACTTTAGGGTCGGATCTGGGCCATAGCTATGAGGCCGAGGTGTTGGTGGATGTCTGCAAGGCAGTCAAAAGAGCTTATGACGCCGGAAAGCTGACCAAAGCCCAAGAGCCTATGGCAATGCAGACGACGATCAGTTCTCGTTCTTCACAGATCTAATGTAAATGACGTGTTGCGCGCCGCAATATTACTCTCGGCGCGTAAATTCTGCGGCTAGTTAAGTATATAGACCCCCAAAAAACCTCTGAAACCATTGCCAAACAGAGCCCCCCTATCGCGTAGCAACATCTGGTCGAGGCATGGCAAGCCCCCTCTAGGTCTGCGCCAGGAAATCACGCAGGGCCCTGCGGGTTTGGGGCCATAGCTCTTGCACCTGTGCGATCAGCGCGGCGCTCTGCCCTGCGCCCCCACGCAGCGCGATTTCCAGCTGGATCAGCGCGTGATGCTGGCGCTGCGCCCCGACGACCGCGCAGGATCCGGCAAAGATATGCACCTGATCAACCAGCGCGGCAGAGATGTCGGGCTCTTTCAGCCGGGGCATCAGCGCGGCGCCTTCGCTCAGCACATCTTGCAACAGTTTGCGCCCCTTTTCACGGTCCAGATTGCTCCAGAGCTGCTCCAGAATCTGCGCATTCAGCACATCGCGCGTCTGCGTGCTGGGCTGCATCACCGCCTGCCCACGCAGAGCCCGCGCCAGATTGCGGCGGCTGATCGGTTTCGAGAGCACCCGGTCGATCCCCGCATCCCGATACAGCTGCGTGTCCTGATCCAGCACATGCGCGGTCAGCGCAATGATCCGTGTGGCCCGGCTGGCCCCGCCCGCGCGGATCAGGCGGGTGGCCTCGACCCCGCCCATGACGGGCATGTTCACATCCATCAAGATCACGTCGAACCAGCGTTCTCCGGCCAGATCCGCGCCGATCCGGCCATTTTCGGCCTCGGTAACGATATGGCCGTCCAGCTCCAGCATCTCACGCAGGACAAAGCGGTTGGTCAGGTTGTCCTCGACCAGCAGGATGTGCAGCGGCGCTCCGGTCCAGGCCTCATCTGTCTCGGCCGCCAGGCTGGGCAACGCGGGCGTGCGCAGATCCGGCACCGCCGGCTCGGCCAAGGCAAGCGTCACCCAGAACAGGCTGCCCTCGCCCTTGATGCTTTCGACGCCGATCTTGCCGTCCATGGCCGACACGATCCGGCGCACGATTCCCAGGCCCAGCCCCGTGCCCTCGACCTGCGAGGTCCGGCCCCGATCCAGCCGCACGAAATCGTCGAAAACCGTGGCCAGCTGAGCCTGATCAATCCCGATACCCGTGTCCGTCACCTGAATTTCCAGCTCGGCCCCCGCCGGCCCGCGCTGGACGTTCACCGTGACATCAATCTGCCCGTCCGAGGTGAATTTGATCGCATTGCTGACCAGATTGGCCACCACCTGCCGCAGGCGCATCGCGTCGCCTTCGTACTGGCCCAGCGGATCGGGCGAGATACTGACGTGCAGCGCGTTGCCCTTGGCCTCGGCCGCCGGGCGCAAAGAGGCCACCACCTCCTCGATCAGCGCATCCAGATGGAAGGGGGCGATGCTCAGCTTGATACCGCGGGCCTCGATTTCGGTGATGTCCAGCACCTCGTTCACATGTTCCAGCAGCACCTGACCCGAGTTTTCCAGCAGCGACAGATAATGCCTGTCCTTTTCGCTGCGGGGGACGTTTTTCATCAGTTCGACCACGCCCAGAATCCCGTTCAGGGGCGTGCGCATCTCGTGGCTCATGACGGCCAGGAAATGGGCCTTGGCCCGTTCGCCTGCCAGCGCCTTATCGCGCGAGCTGCGCAGAGCCTCTTCGGATAGCAGCCGGTCAGTGATGTCGTGCAGGAAATACACGAACACCCGCTGCTGCGCCAAAGAGGTCGCCCCCTGCGAGACCTCCAGCGGAATCGAGCGCCCGTCCCATGTCTGCCCCGACATCCGCCGACGAAAGAAATTGCGCAGCTTAAAGGGCAACGCCTGCGGGCGCCCGCGCTCGTCGGCGATCATCTCGGCCAGCGGACGCCCCAGCGCCTGATCCCGATCATAGGCCAGCAGCGTTTCCGCCGCCGGGTTGAAATCCCGAATCTGCCCGGTTTCATCGGTCACGATAATCGCATCCGGCGAGGTCGTGATCACCGTCGCCAGGCGCTGACTGGTCAGCAGGTTATCCTTGGCCCGCCGTTTGTAAATGACATAGAGCCGCGAGAACATCATCGCCAGCCAGAACAGGCTGCCAAACAGCACGAGCGAGGCCACCCCCAGCCGCGTCACCAGCTGCGCGGCTTCGCGCCTGTCCTCTTCGGTGCGGGCCGTCAGCACGAAATTGCCATTGGCCACGATACGCCGGATCGGCGTGTGCAGGGCCGTCAGCTGCGCGATCAGTATCTTGCTTTGCTGCACCAAAGCGGCATCGCTGCCATCCATCAGCGGCAACATCCGCTCGACCCCGGCGTGCACCAGCTCCATGTTGGCCCCCTCGCCGGCCTCGGCGATGGCCGTGTTGTAGATCGGGCTTTGCCGCAGCGTGCTGACCCGGCTGTAGAACACGTTAAATCTGCGGTGCAATTCACGCAGCGCCTCGGCGCCTTCGCGGTCCAGCGCCATGGCGACGCGTTCCAGCTCCAGATATTCGACTTCCAACTGAACGATCGTCCAGATCACACTGTCGCGCCGGGCCGTGCGCATATCGTCCAGTTTCTCGGTGACCTCCAGCCACAAGGGCACCAGCAAGGCCAGCGACACCGCGCTGATCACGGCCAGCGCTCCGCCCTGTACCCACCGCGCCTTTAGCCGGAATGTCGAGATGGCGCTCATGTCAATGCCCCGTTGGCCTGCCCTGATTCTGGCCCGTTTCTGACCTGCCTCCGCCCCCCGAACAAGGACCGGCTGCTTCACATCGGGGTCAGCCTACTGGTAAACCTCGATCCGGTCCATTTGCCAAATGCTCTGGGCGTACACGGATTCCGCACGGAAGCGTTCATCGGAATCATACGGAAAAACGACCCACAAAGGCCCCTTGTCCCGCGCGCCCATTGGGGCACCGTTGCGTTCATAGGCCACCAGCGGCCCGCCGGGGAACATCTCGGACAGGGGGATTTCCACCAGATATTCGTTCAGCGCGCTCAGATAGATTTCCCCCTCAGAGATCTTCAGATACTCCATCAGATCCGACAGCCAGACACCGCGAAACGTCTGTGGTCCGATGGTCCAGATCGTCGACGTGGTGAATTCGGCCGCCGGCAACGCCAGCAATTCATCCATCGACACCTGGCTGGAGTTCAGCAGCCGGTCCTGCTGATCCAGATAGACCACCTCTATCATGGGTTGAGATTCGGGCGCATCTTCGGCATTGGCAACGCCAAGAGCCAGCACCAGCGCAATCATCCCGGCCAAGACCTGTTTCAAACCCATCGCAACCACCGTAAATCCCCAGACTCAGTGCTTTTAGGTTGTGACTTGCGCAGGCGAACAGGTCTATAGCCCTATGCAAATGGATAGGCTATACTCTGCGCACCACATCCTGTTCATTCCAGTTTTCAGAATCCCGTTCTGAGCCCCACTCACTCAAAGGGCGCGTAATTGCCCATAAAATTGATATGACACGTATTTTGATAGCCGACGATCACGAATTGGTTCGCGACACCATCGCTGCCTACCTGCACAACTCTGCCGGGTTCGAGCTGACCCAATGTTCCGACCTCAGCGGCGCGATGGGGAAAATCTCGGCGCATGGGGCGTTCGATCTGGTGCTGCTGGATTACACGATGCCCGGCATGAAACTGCCCGAAGGCCTGACCCAGGTGATCGAGGCCAACGCCCCCTTCCCCGTTGCGATGATCTCGGGCACGGCCTCGCCTGATATTGCACGGCGCGTTCTGGAATCCGGCGCGCGCGGCTTTTTGCCCAAAACCATGGCCCCCGAGACGCTGATCAGCGCGGTGCGGCACATTCTGGCGGGCGACACCTATACCCCGCGCCAGTTCCTGGAAAGCGAAAGCACCCACCCCGATGCCCCGCATCTGACACCGCGCGAACGCGATGTGCTGCGCGGGTTGTGCGATGGCAAATCGAACAAGGAAATCGCCCGAGACCTGGACCTGCAAGAGGTGACGATCAAGCTGCATGTCAAGACGCTCAGCCGCAAACTGAACGCGCGCAACCGCACCCATGCCGCCATGATGGGGCGCGATCTGAACCTGATCTAGCCAGCCTGCCCCGCCGCAATCGCGCATCCTTGTAGCGTCAGCGGCGCATCGGGAACCGCGTAGATGGGAATCGCGCTCAGCAGCGGCCGATACGGGCCCGGCCTGCGGAATGCCGCGGCGAAGTCCGGGGTTTTCAGATACCCGGCCAAAGCGTTCCCCACACTGCCCGCCAGGTAAATCCCGCCCATCGGCAGATGCACCAGCGCCAGGTCCGCGCAATAGCGTGCCAGATGCGCGGCAAAGCGCTGTGCCGCCCTGTGCGCCGCATCCTCGCCCGCCGCAAGGGCTGCTGTGACATCCCGGCCCGAGCCCCCCTCGGCCCCGCCAAAAAACGCCCAGAGCCGGGCCAGCCCATCGCCGCTCAGGATTGCCTCGATCGGGGTGTGCCCCAGTTCCCTGCGCAGGCGAGCCGCGAGTTTCAGATCGGTTTCATCGGCCGCACCGAACGCCATATGACCCGCTTCCGACGCTGGCACGAACAGGCGCGCGCCCTGCCGATGGGCCACGGCGGCGTTCACCCCCGTACCGATGGCCACGATCAACCGCGCCGCATCGGGGTTATTTTCCGCGCCCGAAACAGGGCCAAGAATGGGGGACAGATCCGAGGCCTCAAGGCCATGCAACGCATAGCCCTGCGCCTGCAAATCGTTCAGAAACAGCACCTGCCCGGCCCCGGTGGCGCCGGCCACGTCCTTTTGCAGCAGCGTCCAGGGGTAATTCGTCAGGGTGACGCGCCCCCCCTGAACCGGCCCCGCCGCACCAAGACACAGCCGGTGTATCTCCGGCCCGCGCATCTGATCCAGATAGTGCCGCAACACATCGCCCGGCTGGCCGAAATCGACATTCACATAGGCGCGCAGACTGTCCGGCAAAAGGCGCGTTCCCTGCGCCAGCCCCAGCCGGCAATTGGTGCCCCCGAAATCTCCGACCAGTGTGTACATGCGCGCTCCTTTTGTTGCTTTGCACGCTAACGCGCCCCGACGCAAAGCAAAAGGCCCCGCAGATGCGAGGCCCTTCACAAACCGGCAGAAACGCTTAGCCGCGACGGCGGCGCCCCCCGCCCCGGCGCCCTCCGCGGCCTCCGGCGGCGGCCTCGTCCGGGGACTTGTTCGATCTGATCCATTCGGCACCGTGCGGATCGTTGTTGGTCAGCAGGTTGGCGGCGCGGATGGCCTCCATTTCCTTGCCCGCGCGCGGCTTGGTCGAGCCCATGCCGAATATCGTCACAAAGGCCTCATCGTCCATGCCTTCGGGCAGGATGATCCCGGCGGCTTCGACTTCGGCCTTTTTCTCGGCGATTTTCTTGGGGCCAATGGGCAAAGCGACCGGGTTCATGATAGCCGAGGTCATCCCCGCCGTCATCGCCATCGGCAGGAAAGCATTGTTGATCCCATGCCGGTTCGGCAGCCCGAACGAGATATTCGACGCCCCGCAAGTGGTGTTCACGCCCAGCTCGTCCCGCAGGCGGCGCACCAAGGTAAAGACCTGATTGCCCGCCGTGGCCATGGCCCCGATGGGCATCACCAGCGGATCCACCACGATGTCATGCGCCGGAATGCCGAAATCGGCGGCGCGCTCCACGATTTTCTTGGCCACGGCAAAGCGCACGTCGGGGTCTTCGGAAATGCCGGTGTCATCGTTGGAAATGGCCACGACGGGCACGTTGTATTTCTTGACCAGCGGCAGCACCAGTTCCAGCCGTTCCTCTTCGCCGGTGACCGAGTTCAGCAGCGGGCGGCCTTCGGCGGCTTTCAGGCCTTCCTCCAGCGCGCCGGGCACCGAGCTGTCGATGCACAAGGGCACATCCACAATGGCCTGCACGCGCTCGATCAGAGCCTTCATCAGCGGCGGCTCGACAAAGTTATTGTCGGCATAGCGCTCGTCCTCGGCCATTTTGTTGGAAAACACCGCGCCCGAGTTGATGTCCAGCACCGTTGCCCCCGCCAGAACCTGCGCCACGGCGTCGGCCTCAACCGTGGTGAAATCGTCCATCTCCAGTTCGGCGGCCAGTTTCTTGCGGCCCGTGGGGTTGATCCGCTCGCCGATCACACAGAAGGGCTGATCGAAACCGATGATCGCGGTCTTGGTTTTGGATTCTACGATGGTGCGGGTCATGTCTGATCCTTTTCATGGACATAGCTGGCCCACCCGCGCGCAGCTGCGGCGGGGCCTGGGGCCGAATTCAAGGAGGTGCTCAGCCCAGACGCGCGCAGCTGGTTTCCACCACGTGCCCGGTCTGAGGATTGTAGAAACTGTTGTACAGCCCGTTCGGCTCGCCCGTTGGGCGCGCAAAAATCGAAAAGGACGCGTGATTGCCCTGCGGCACCAGCTGGAACCGGATCAGCCATTGCGGATATTGCTGATCGGGCGGCGCGACCGTCCAGGTGCCGGGGCCCTGCACGTTGTAAATCCGGCTGGTGGCGGGATAAACGACGGTGCCCTGCCCCTGCAATTGCTGATTGGGATAGACCTGCAAATAGACGTCGATCGACACGGCGGGCGAATTGGACACGCAGCGCCATTGCCCGGCCAGATTGGGCACGGGATAGGCCTGCTGCGCCTGCCCCCGGCAGGCTGGGATCAGGGCCAGGAAAACTGCGGCCATGAGGCGAATGGTCATGACGGGCTCCAAAAGTAATGAACTTAATAGAGCCAGTATACCCGCGTTTCCCCGGATCCCCAAACGGCAGCCAAAGCCGCAGGATATGCGCCCGCTCGGGTGCCATGGTTCAGGCTGCTCCTGCCGGAACGCCCGAGGCGCCGCCGTGATCCTGCGTCCACTGGGCCGAGGTCTTGATCCCCCCCAGCGGAAACAGGTGAACATGCGTGATATTGCAGGCGGGATTGTCGGCCTTATGCGCGGCCAGCTGGCCGATCAGATCGGTCGGCTCGTAGGGCAGCAGCAGCTTGGACACATCCATCGCGCGTTTTTGCAGCACCTTCAGCGAGGGGCCCACCCCGCAGGCGATAGCGAATTTGATCAGGGTTTGCAGCTTCGCAGGGCCGGCGATACCGATATGGATGGGCAGCTCGATGTCCTCGGCGCTAAGCCGGTTCGCCCAGTCGATGACGGGCTGCGCGTCGAAACAGAATTGTGTGGCGATGGCCATCTTCGCATCGGTGCGTTCGGAAAATGCCTGTTTCCAGCGCAGCGCCTCCATCACCAATGTATCGCTGCCGTCCGGGTCGATGTCCCGGTTGCCCTCGGGGTGGCCGGCGACATGCAGGCGCTTGAAACCAGCGCGGTCAAACAAGCCCGTTTCCAGCAGCTGCATCGAGGAATGGAAATCGCCATGAGGCTGCGCCACGCCGCCCGCCAGTAGCAGCGCCTGGGTCACGCCTGCCTCGGTCTGATAGCGGTTGATCCAGTTTTCCAGCGTGGCGGGATCGGGGATGATCCGCGCCGGAAAATGCGGCATCACATCAAAGCCCTCGTCCGACAGGCGCGCGGCGGTTGTAACCATGTCCTCGATCGGGGTGCCGTCGATATGGGCGATATAGACACGGGTGCCACGCGGCAGAAGACCCCGAAAATCATCAATCTTTTCGGCCGTACGCGGCATCACCTCAATCGAGAACCCCTTCAAAAAGGTCTCGGTCCGGGGATCGACGGGCAGCGCCGCCTGATCGCGTTTTCTGAAATTCAGCAAAGCCATCACGGCCTCCATTATCGCAGCGGGGGTCATGCCCATCCGTCATTGGCGATCAGCGCCTTCAGGCGATCCTGATCATATTCGGCCTCCAGCCGTGCGGCCTCGGCCTCGACAATCTCCGAGGGCACGCCCTCGACCGGATAGGGGGCGGCCTTGCGCCATTCGGCCAGATAGGCATCGGTATCCGAGGCCCCGACCTTCATGGCAGCGCGGTCAATCGCCTGTTCGAACCGTTCCGAAAGCGGCTTTTTCGCGCCCCGGCGGCCCTTGCCCACGATCACCTGCGCCGGAATATCCCGCCAATAAACAATGGTGACGTCAGCCATGCGAATGATTCCCCTGTTTCCTGTGATCCATCTGTAGAACAGCCCTCTTGCGACAAAAGGGCCGTTTTCGACAGAAAGACCACGCTCTGCGACGTCCACGGTTCTATCCGCTTCGCCCCCCAAAGCACCAGCACCCGGCATTGGAAAAATCCTAAAGATGATCATGAGCCCCACGCCGGTGCTTGCGCGCGCGCGTCAGGTTCACTACGTTAAAGGTAACTTGAAATGGAGGGCGTGTAGTCATGGCGCCCAAGCGTCCCACAGGTGCGGGCGCATTCCCGAAGCCGGTTGAGAGCCCCGCGCCAAAACCGCCTGATCCGGCCGAGCTGTATGCCGCGCTGGATCTGGGTACGAACAGTTGCCGCATGTTGATTGCCCAGCCCAAGGGCAGTCAGTTTCATGTGGTCGATAGTTTCTCGAAATCCGTGCAACTGGGCGCGGGGCTCGAAAGCACGGGACGGCTTAGCCGTGCCTCGATGGGGCGCACGGTGCAGGCGCTGCGTATCTGTCACCAGAAACTGAAACGGCACAAGGTCAAACGGATGCGCCTGGTCGCCACCGAGGCCTGCCGGCGCGCCACCAACGCGGGTGAATTCATCAAGAAGGTTCGCCGCGAAACCGGCCTGACGCTTGAAATCATCCAACCCGAAGAAGAGGCCCGCCTGGCCGTGATTTCCTGCGCGCCGCTGGTCAGCACCCGCACGCAGCAATTGCTGGTGGTCGATATTGGCGGGGGCTCGACCGAGCTGGTGTGGATTGATCTGAGCTCAGTCCCGCGCCGCGACCGGCCGCGCGCGATCATGCGGCTGCACGCCGGGTTCCACCCGCAAAACAGCCCCTTCCCCGCCGCCAAGGTTGTGGATTGGATCAGCGTGCCGCTGGGCGTGGCCACCCTGCGCGATCAGTTCAACGATGTTGAGGATGACGCCGCCCGCTTTGCCCTGATGAGCTGGTTCTTCGAGGAAAACCTGGCCGAATTCGCCCCCTATGCCGATGAGCACGCGACCAACGGGTTCCAGATCGTCGGCACCAGCGGCACGGTGACGACGGTTGCCGCCTCGCATCTGGGGCTGAAACGCTATGACCGAACCAAGGTGGACGGGCTGCGGATGACCTCGGATCAGATCGACAAGGTGATCAGGGGCTATCTGAAACTGGGCCCCAGCGGGCGGCGGCGCGATCCGCGTATCGGGCAGGACCGTCAGGCGCTGATCATGTCGGGCGCGGCGATTTTGCAGGCGCTGCTGCGCTGCTGGCCCACGGATCGGCTGTCTGTCGCCGATCGCGGCCTGCGCGAGGGGCTGCTTTATGCGCAAATGAGCGCCGACGGCGTGCTGGAAGACGGGCCATTCTGAGGAGAGCGCCATGTTCGACGCGGTTTCGGCCCATCTGTGGCTGACATTCGCCCTGACTTATGCGGCTTTCTCGGCGATCCCCGGACCATCGGTGATGATGGCAATCGGCCAGACGCTGAGCCACGGCAAAAGCGCGGGGCTGCGCTGTGTGGCCGGCGATCTGATGGGCGGCGCGGCGATGATGAGCCTCGGCTTTGCCGGGCTGGGCTCGGTTCTGGCCCTGTCGCAGACCGGCTTTGATGTGGTGAAATGGGCCGGCGTGGCCTATCTGATCTATCTGGGCGTGCAGAAACTGCGCCTGGCCGGACACGAGGCCCCCGCCCCGGATCGCGGGTTCCGCTCGGGGCTGCTGGTGGGGCTGCTGAACCCCAAGGCCAACGCGTTTTTCATCGCCGTCACCGCGCAATTCATTGATCCGGCCTTGCCCGCAGCGCCGCAATTCGTGATCCTGGGGGGCACCGCAATGACGATGGCCGGGCTGGTGCTGTGCCTTTATGTGGCGCTGGCCGGATGGATCGGGCAAAAATGGGCCACGCCCCGCGCCCGCCGCCGCGTCGATCAGCTGGGCGGCTCGGCGATGATCGGCGGCGGCATTCTGGTGGCTCTGCGCGGCTAAGCCCGGCGTGCCCCCTTGCCCCCCGCCCCGAGTGCAGGTAACCGGAGCGCAACGAAAGAGGCTCTTATGGCGAAGAAACCAGGCAGCAAGAACACATCCGGACGTGGCCAGCGCGACCTGAAGGTCAAGGTGAAAACCGCGCGCGGGCGCTCGCTCAGCTCGACCCGGTGGTTGCAGCGCCAGCTGAATGACCCCTATGTCAAACGGGCCAAGACCGACGGCTATCGCGGCCGCGCGGCCTATAAGATCCTTGAACTGGACGATAAGTTCCGTTTCCTTGTGCCCGGCGCGCGGGTTGTCGATCTGGGCTGCGCGCCCGGTGGCTGGTGCCAGGTGGCGGTCAAACGTGTGAATGCCCTGGGCGAAAAACAGGGTAAGAAAGTGGGCACCGTGCTGGGTGTGGACCTGCAAGAGGTGGAACCGATTGCCGGCGCAGAAACCCACCAGCTGGATTTCATGGAGGATGACGCCGATCAGCAGGTCAAGGACTGGCTGGGCGGAAAGGCCGATGTGGTGATGTCGGACATGGCGGCCTCCAGCTCGGGGCACAAACAGACCGACCATTTGCGCATCATCGCCCTGTGCGAGGCCGCGGCCTATCTGGCCTTTGACGTGCTGGAAGAGGGCGGAACCTTTGTGGCCAAGGTTCTGGCCGGCGGCGCCGAGGGCGATCTGCAAAAGCTGCTGAAACAGAAATTCACCAAGGTGGTGAACATGAAGCCGCCTGCCTCGCGCGCGGATAGTTCCGAAAAATTCGTGGTGGCCACCGGGTTTCGCGGCTGACGCCGCCTACAGATACCCGCCGCCCTGCGCCAAAGACGCATCCGCCGCCGCCAGCAAAGCAGCCTCGATCGGTTCGTCGATTGGGCGGGCTTTGCGCCCGACTCGCGCCGTGGCCACCAGATTTTGCTGGCGGATCAGCTCGAACAGGCGGGCGTGTTTTTCCAGACTGTCGCGTATGTGACGCGGAGATTCGGGCGATTGCATGGCGCACCTTTGCAGTAAGCGATGCCCAAACCTGCCCGCCAATTGCGGCGCAAATGGCGCGCGCAGGTGGAAATCGCGGGGAAATCGCGTGACCCGCTAGTTCAGATCCTCCAGCAGGCGGCCATGCTTGCGCGTCTCGGCCAGCATGTCACCGAAAGTCGTGATCCCACGCGCCTGAAGCATCGGCAGCATCTTGCACAGGACCTCGGCCGTGGCAAAGGCATCGCCCATCGCGGTATGGCGCAGCGCATCGGGGATGATAATGCCCAGCCGATCGCACAGCGCATCCAGCGTATGGGTCTGGCTGGCGCCGAACAGCACCGCCGACACCAGCACCGTATCCAGCACCGGATGGGTCCATTCCAGCCCCAGACGTTTGCCATGCCGGTGCATGAAAGCCATGTCAAAGGGCGCGTTATGGGCCACGATCACCGCATCGCGCGCAAAGCGGTGGAAATCTGGCACGGCCTTATCGGCCAGCGGCGCGCCGGCCACCATCGCGTCATTGATCCCGTGTACCTTGGTCGAGGCACCGGGGATCGGCATTTGCGGGTTCACCAGCGTGTCGATCTGCTCGCCCGGCACGATCTTGCCGCGCACCACGCGCACCGCGCCGATCTGCACGATTTCGTCCTTATGCGGCAACAGCCCCGTGGTTTCGGTATCGAACACCACATAGGTCAGATCCGCGAGAGGCGTGGCATCGGCGCTGGTTCCGGCATTTTGTTCCAGCAAATCAAAGTCATAGATCAGCGGGCGGGCCGCATCCGGATCAATATGCGACTCTGCCCCGTCGATGATCAGCAGATAACCCGAGCCCTGCTCAAGCGGTTTCAGACGCAGGCTGTAGGTCTGATCGCCCTCGGTGCCATTGGCGATCAGGGACACTTCTTTGCCCTGTTTGCTCATTTGTTTCCAGGCGGCCAGAACGGCGGATTTGTCGAAATAGTCAAAGATCAGCGCATTCAGGCGCGGGGTGTGAATCTGCGCCAGAACACCCGCTGCCTGCCCGTCATACAGCACGATCTGATGCGCGGGGTTCACCACGACAGTCGCCACCGGAATCTCCGTCAGAAGCGCCGTCAGACGGTCACGCTCGGCTGTCAGGCGCTCGGTTTCGGCGGCGATGGCGCTGGCAGTGTGCAGGGTGGTTTCGCTCAGCTGACGCGACATGGCCTCGGCTGCGGGGGCCAGATCGCCCAGATATTTGGCCGTCGCCGCATCCACCCCGCCATCCACCCCGGCATGAGCCCGCGCACGCAGGCCTGCGGCCAGGCGCTCGATCGGTTTGGCGACATTTTCATCGAACAGCAGCCAGATGCCCGCCGTCAGCCCCAAAAGGCCAAAGCCCGCAATCGTGCCCGACAGCACAAACCCCGAGCTAACCTCCCCCGCTATCGCCTTGCGATACCCCAGCACCAGGGCCACGCCGAACAGCGACAGCCCGCCCAGCCCCATGAGCACGAAGAACAAGAAAATCCGCAGTCGCAGACTCAGGTGTGTCAGCATCACTCTCCTCCACATGCCAGCAGCAAGGCGGGATCATCGGCCGCAATCGGCGCCCAGTTTGCTCCGATCAGCGCCCCCTGCGCATCGAAATTCACCTCTTCGGGCAGCTGCGTCTGCCGCAGCCCCTGGCAATCGAACATCACAGCCAGTTTCTGTACCGGCTGCCAGCGCCCAAAGAACAGCAGATCCGCCAGAACCAGCCCCGGCTGCGACGGGTTGCGCCGCAGCGTCGCCACATCCACCGCCATGAACCGTTCGGTATAAGGTTTGACATAGGTCCAGGGCCGGTAGAACGCCTTGCTTTCGACGGTGTGCGCCACCTCGATCCCTTCGGGCAGGGACGAGGCCGTCCGGCCATACCAGCTGTATTCGCTGGAGATCGTCGCCGCGATCATCGCCGCCCCCGCTGCAATCGGGGTCAGCCAACGTGGCAAACGGCCACCCAAGGTCCGGTTTACCAGCATCATCAGCCCCGCCGCCGCGAAACCCGCAACAAAAGTCGCGATCAATTCCAGAAACATACGCTCTCCTCCTGCGCGGGGCCGGCCGCAGCCTAGCCGATCGCGCCTTTCCCATGTCCAACGGCCGATTGCAGGCTTTTGACCACCACAAAGGCGTTGCGCAGGTGGCTGCGCTCAAAATCCGACAATTCGGCCAATTCCAGATAGTTATCGGGGGCGGTCCCCCGTTTGACTTGCCGCGCCTGATGCGCCAGACGTGTTTCGGCGATCAGATCGTAAGCGTCCAGCAGATCGCGCACGCCCGAGCTGCTGAGCACCCCCGACTGCCCCGCTTCCTCTAGCCGGGCGCGGGTATTTACCGCCGTCAGCCGGCCCTGCAACGCATAGACCCGGCCCAGATCGACGACAGGCACCACGCCATTGTGTTTCAGATCCAGCGTGTTTTTATGCTCGCCCGAGCGGATCGTGGCAAAGCCGCGCAGCAGCCCCAGCGGCGGCGCATGTTTCAGCGAATTGCCGATCATATGGGCCACGAAGATCGAGTTCGCCTCGGCCGCCTTCAGCGTATCCTCTTGCAGGTCTTCGAACAGGCCCGTCGCCCCGCCGATGGGCCGCAGATCGAACATCACCGAGGCCAGCATCTGCGCCATCGGATCGGGTTTGCGGATCCAGCCGGCGAAATACTCTTTCCAGACGCGCACGGGCTGGCACCATTTGGGATTGGTCGCCATCATGTCACCGGGACAATAGACATAGCCGCACACGTCCAGCCCATCGCAGACGAATTTCGCCAGTTGCTGGAAATAGGGCATATCGGCCTCGGTCACCGCGTCGTCCAGAAACAGGCAATTGTCCTGATCGCTGACGCCGGTCTGTTCCTGCCGCCCCTGGCTGCCGCAGGCCAGCCACAGATAGGGCACGGGCGGTTTGCCCAGCTTTTCCTCGGCCAGGGCCAGCAGACGGCGGGTGGCGGTGTCGGCAATATCGGTGATCAGACGGGTGACCACCTCGTGCCGGTTCCCGCCCGCGACCAGCTGCACCAGCAGCTGCGGAATACGTTTGGTGACGGTGGCCATTTGCGCGGCGCTGTCGGCATGAGCGATCTCCGAGACCAGCTCGGCCGAGGAAACGGCCTGAAACCGGGTCAGATCGGTCTGCGTGACGATCCCCACCAGTCGGCCGCTTTCGCAGATCGGAATATGGCCGATCTTACGCTCCATCATCGCGTGCAGCACGTCCGATCCGATGGCACTGGGCGACAGGGTGATCGGGTCCGTTGTCATGATCTGGCTGACTGGTGTGCTCAGCGGCAGCGCCTCGGCCAGGGCCTTGTTCGACAGATCGCGCACCGTCAGAATGCCAGCCAGCGCGTCGTTTTCCAAAATGCAGAGCGAGGAAATCCCCTTCTCCCGCATCAGCCGCGCGGCGTCCTGCACATTGGCCTCGGGCGCGCAGGTCTGCGGGTTGCGGGCCATCAGCGTATCGACTTTGCTGGTGGCCAGATCGTTGCCCCTGGGCTTGGCCGCGCGCGAGCGATCAAAGAACCGGCGAGCGGGTTCATGCGCATCCAGCATGGCCTGAAAATCGGCGGCGGGCAGCAGCAGCAGGATGGAGTCCTCTGTCGCGTGGGCGCTGGTGGCGGCCAGACCATCGCGCAAGAGCCCCCGTTCGCCAAACGAGTTGCGCACCCCCAGCAGGGACACCGGCACGTCGTTTTCGTCCCGCACCTCGACCTGACCGTGATAAATCAGAAACAGCCCGTCCAGCGGCTGCCCCAGGGCATAAACCGGATCGCCTGCTTTCAGCTCGCGCAGCTGCATCCTGGCGCTTAGCGCCTCCAGCGCGGCGGGGGCCAGCGCGTCATAGGGATGAACCGACGTCAGAAAACGGTGAAGATCAGGAAGGCGCGCGGGCATGGAGGACTCCTAAGGGCACATAGATCGCCCCGAGAATACGCTGATCGGGGCTCCGGTTGATTTGATCCACCTCAGAAAACCAAAGCGATATTACCGGAGCTAAAAGAAATCCCGCCCGAAGGAAACCGGGCGGGATCAATTTCATCGCCGGGGCGCCATGTGCAGGCGCCCCGGCCGCATGATCTTAGTGATCTTGGGCCGCACCGGCGCCACGCGGCACGCGGACGCTTTCGACCAGATCCTTGATCTCTTGCGGGGTTTCCTCGGTGGTGTTTGCAACCAGGTAGGCAACAACAAAGTTGATGGCCGCGCCGATGGCACCGAACGAGGTGGACTTGATCGTCCCCAGCAGCGGATCAGCGTCAGTGAAGCTGTTCGTGCCAGGAATGAAGAACCAACCCTTGTGCAGGAAGATGTAGATCAGGGTGACGACCAGACCGGCCAGCATCCCGGCCACGGCGCCCTTGTTGTTGATCTTCTTCGAGAAGATCCCCATCATCAGCGCCGGGAAGATCGAGGCAGCCGCCAGACCAAAGGCCAGAGCAACGGTTTGCGCCGCGAAGCCCGGAGGATTCAGACCCAGGTAGGTGGCGATTGCGATGGCCACAGCCATTGCGATCCGCGCCGACATCAGTTCACCTTTTTCCGAGATGTCCGGGGTCAGCTGACCCTTCATCAGGTCGTGCGAAACCGCCGAGGAGATCGCCAGCAGCAGACCAGCCGCCGTCGACAGCGCCGCTGCCAGACCACCCGCAGCCACCAGGCCGATCACCCAACCAGGCAGGTTTGCGATCTCGGGGTTGGCCAGAACCAGGATGTCACGGTTGAACTTGGTCAGCTCGTTGCCGGTCCAGCCGTTTTCCGACGCGATGGCCTGAAGATCGGCATTCTTGTCGTTGTAGTACTGGATTGCACCGTCGCCGTTCTTGTCTTCCCAACCCAGCAGGCCGGTTTTTTCCCAAGTCGCCATCCAGGCGTAACGGTCTTCGTTCTCGATTTGCTCCAGAGTGACAGCGCCGCCCTCGATGCCGCCGTTCGGCCACATCATCTCTGAGATGTTCAGACGCGCCATGGCACCAACGGCGGGGGCCGTCAGATACAGCAGAGCGATGAACACCAGCGCCCAGCCAGCCGACCAACGGGCGTCAGCCACTTTGGGAACGGTGAAGAAGCGCATGATCACGTGGGGCAGGCCCGCGGTACCGATCATCAGCGACAGGGTGAACAGAACCATGTTCAGCGTGTCGGCGTGATGCGCGGTATACTCGTTGAAGCCCAGCTCTTTGACGATGGCGTCCAGCTTGGCCAGCAGCGGCTCGCCCGAGGCAGCGTGGTCACCGAACAGGCCCAGGGCCGGGATCGGGTTGCCAGTCAGTTGCAGCGAGATAAAGATCGCCGGGATGGTGTAGGCCATGATCAGCACGACGTACTGAGCAACCTGGGTGTAGGTCACACCCTTCATCCCGCCAAACACGGCATAAGCGAACACAACACAGGCGCCGATCAGCAGGCCGGTGGTGTTGTCCACTTCCAGGAAGCGGCCAAAGGCCACGCCCACGCCGGTCATCTGACCGATCACATAGGTGGTCGAGGCAACGATCAGACAGATCACGGCCACCAGACGCGCGGTCGGGCTGTAGAAGCGATCGCCGATGAACTCGGACACGGTAAACTTGCCGAACTTACGCAGGTAAGGGGCCAGCAGCAGTGCCAGCAGCACGTAGCCGCCGGTCCAGCCCATCAGGAACGAGCTGTTATCGTAGCCGGTGAAGGCGATCAGGCCGGCCATCGAGATGAACGATGCGGCCGACATCCAGTCAGCAGCCGTTGCCATACCGTTGGTGACGGGGTGCACGCCGCGGCCAGCAGCATAGAATTCAGACGTCGAGCCCGCGCGGGCCCAGATCGCGATGCCGATGTACAGCGCAAAGGACGCGCCGACAAACAGCAGGTTAATGGTAAACTGATCCATCTGGTTTACTCCTCTTCGACGCCGAATTCACGGTCCAGCTTGTTCATGCGCCAGGCGTAGTTAAAAATCAGTGCCAAGAACACCAGGATGCTGCCTTGCTGTGCAAACCAGAAACCCAGGTCAGTGCCGCCGACGGCAATGCCCGCCAGCATCGGGCGCAGCAGAATGCCAAACCCGAAGGACACAACAGCCCAGATCACCAGACTGATGAGAATAATGCGCACGTTCGCCGCCCAATAGGCCGCGTCGGACGCACTTGTAGTGTTTTGATCCGCCATGATGCGGGTCCTCCTCTTCCTCCTGAGCCCCGCCGAATTGATGAGAGGCGGCGAGGCGGTGAAACTTACGCCATCGCTTTGGTAACGATGCCCGCAAGCCCTTCTGCAATCGCGTCGATTTCACCCATGGCGTCGATGCGCTGCAAAACTCCCTTATCGCCGTAATAGGCGATCAATGGTGCGGTCTGCGCGTGATAGGCCTCCAGGCGGCTGGCCACCGTTTCAGCGTTATCGTCGGCGCGGCGCTTCATGTCCGTACCGCCGCATTTGTCACACACACCGTCCTGCGCCGGCTGCTTGAAGCTATCGTGATAGCCCTCGCCGCATCCCGCGCAGGTGTAACGACCCGAGATCCGGGTCACCATTGCTGCGTCATCCACCTCCAGGCTGACGGCAGCGTTGATCTTCTGGCCGCTTTCGGCCAGCAGATTGTCCAGAGCTTCGGCCTGAACGGTCGTCCGGGGAAAACCGTCCAGAATCACGCCCTTGGTGCAATCGGCTTCGGCCAGACGGTCGCGCAGGATGTTGATCACGATTTCATCGCTGACCAGCTCTCCGGCTTCCATCACGGCCTTGGCCGCCTTACCGGCATCGGTGCCCGCGGCCACGGCCGCGCGCAACAGATCACCCGTGGACAATTGCACCAGGCCGAACGTGTCCTCAAGAACGCGGGCCTGCGTGCCCTTCCCGGCGCCCGGAGGGCCGAGAAGGATCAGAACGGCGGGGGTATCAGCCATCGGACTTAGCCCTTGTTCTGACGGTTTTCGATCAGATCATCCACAACCGAAGGATCGGCCAGCGTCGAGGTATCGCCCAGGCTGCCGAAATCGTCCTCGGCGATCTTGCGCAGGATCCGGCGCATGATTTTCCCCGAGCGGGTCTTCGGCAGGCCGGGGGCCCACTGGATCAGATCCGGGCTGGCGATGGGGCCAATTTCCGTACGCACCCAGGTGCGCAGCTCTTTTTTCAGCTCATCCGAGGGCTCTTCGCCATTCATCAGCGTCACGTAGCAGTAGATGCCCTGCCCCTTGACGTCATGCGGATAGCCCACAACGGCGGCCTCGGCGACTTTGGAATGCGCCACCAGGGCGCTTTCCACCTCGGCGGTGCCCATGCGGTGGCCCGACACGTTGATCACATCGTCCACACGGCCCGTGATCCAATAGTAGCCATCGCCATCGCGGCGGCAGCCATCCCCGGTAAAGTAGTAGCCTTTGAAGTCGCTGAAATAGGTCTGCATAAAGCGTTCGTGGTCACCGTAAACGGTGCGCATCTGACCCGGCCAGCTGTCCTTGATGCACAGGACGCCTTCGGCTGCGGTTTCGTCGATTTCTGCGCCCGAGGTCGCATCCAGCAGCACCGGCTGCACCCCAAAGAACGGCTTGGTGGCCGAGCCAGGCTTCAGCGCGGTGGCGCCGGGCAGCGGGGTCAGCATGTGACCGCCGGTTTCGGTCTGCCACCAGGTGTCCACGATGGGGCATTTGCCCTTACCGACGACATCATTGTACCAGTTCCAGGCTTCGGGGTTGATCGGCTCGCCCACGGTGCCCAGCAGTTTCAGATCGCTCAGGTCGTATTTCTCGACGAACTCGGTGCCCTGGCCCATCAGCGCGCGGATCGCGGTGGGCGCGGTATAGAACTGGTTGACCTTGTGTTTCTCACACACGGCCCAGAAACGGCCGGCATCCGGATAGGTGGGCACGCCTTCGAACATCAGCGTGGTGCCGCCATTGGCCAGCGGGCCGTAGACGATATAGCTGTGGCCGGTGACCCAACCCACATCCGCAGTACACCAGTACACGTCGCCCTCGTGATAATCGAAGGTATACTGATGGGTCATCGCGGCATAGACCAGATACCCCCCCGAGCTGTGCACAACGCCCTTGGGTTTGCCGGTCGAGCCCGAGGTATACAGGATGAACAGCGGATCTTCGGCATTCATGGGCCGCGCGGGGCATTCGGGGCTGGCGTGCGACATCAGGTATTTGACATCCACGTCGCGGCCCTCAATCCAGGTGGTCTGATCGCCGGTGTGTTTCACCACCAGGCAGCGCACCTTATCCGAGCAGTGCAGCAAGGCCGCATCGGTGTTCGATTTCAGCGCGGTGCGGCGGCCGCCACGGGGGGCGGTGTCGGCGGTGATGACAACTTTGGCCCCCGAGTCGTTGATCCGGTTGGCCAGCGCATCGGGCGAGAAACCCGCGAAAACGATCGAGTGGATCGCGCCGATGCGGGCACAGGCCAGCATGGCATAGGCGGCCTCGGGGATCATCGGCAGATAGATCACCACCCGGTCGCCGCGCATCACACCCTGGCTAAGCAGGACGTTGGCCATGCGGTTCACGTTTTCCGACAGCTGGTTATAGGTGATGTACTGGGCTTCGTCCTCGGGGTTGTCGGGCTCGAAGATGATGGCGGTTTGTTCGCCGCGCGTGGCCAGGTGGCGGTCCACACAGTTATAGGCGACGTTCAGAACGCCATCCTCGAACCATTTGATATCGACTTTGCCGTATTCGAAAGTGGTGTTCTTGACCTTCGTATAGGGCTCCATCCAGTCCAGACGCTTGCCGTGCTCTCCCCAGAAAGCTTCGGGGTCATTCACCGAGGCTGCATACATCTCTTCGTATTTCGCTGCGTCGGCATGGGCCTTGGACGCAAATTCAGCCGAGACGGGGTAGACAGGTTCTGTCGTGGTTTGTTCAGTCACAGCAAGGTTCCTCCCTTGAATCTTTGAAAACGGGACCGGCACGCAGGCCGGAAGAAATTGAATTATCCGCGCTCCGTCACAATCATAGTCGAAAATGAAAACAAGGAAATAAGTATGCGAAAAAACAGCATTTATTTGTAAAGTTTTGTCACGCTGCCCGTTAATTTTGTAAATTCTTAACTATGACGTCACGTAACTGACTTTAAAACAACACTAAAATGTGAAAACGCCATGAAGCCAGGCAAAGCCCGCCCCGCCCCTGCCCCCCGACTAAAGGATGAGCCACCAAACCGCAGCCTGCCGCGACAGATTGGCACGGTATGCATTTGCATACTGATTTCAGGGAACTCCGCCCTATAGCGAGTCGGGCTACAAAAGATCGCGCAAAGGTTCGGGAATGGTGACGCGGCGCGGGTTTTGGGCCATGATCGCGTGATCCACGACCATCTTTTTCCCGTCGGTCTTGATAGCGCCGCGCAGCAGCTGAGCACAGTCCGCAAACCCGGCCTCCACCGGCACCTCTGCGGCGCGCTCAAAATGGCCGAACTCTTTTTCGCGGATCATCGCGGGGTCCGACCAGTTGATCCAGAACCGTTTGCCCACGCTGGCCGGATCGTCCGAGCGGGCGTTATGCTCTTTGGATTGAGCCACGATCTGCTGGCGCTCGGCCATGCGTTCGGCGTAATCGGGGGTCACGTAATGCAGGTGAAACAGCAGCAGGTCAGGATCGATTGTAAACTGGCCGCGTACCAATCCGTGCCCGCCGATCGTGTAAACGACACGCGCCCGCGCCACGCAGGGTTTGGTGTATTTCGCGCTTAGAATCGCCTGCGGATGGGTGCGCAACACGCCCTGGCGCACATCCCCCTGCCCTGTCGGGATCAGGTTCAGCCCAACCGGAGACAACGCCACCGTTTCCGCAGGGCTGGTCTCCAGATGCTCTTGTAACGAGGCTTTGGGGCCGACATAGGCGATCAGCTCATCGACATCCGTGCAGATCACCCGGTCATAGAATCCCAGCAGGCCGTTCGTCACCCCGCCCAGCAGATCCCAGCGGCGCCGGTCCAGATCAATCGTCAGCTCTTCGCGCGGGATATGGATGACATTGCAGCCCGCCGCGATCTCATTGATCCGGGGATCCCCCCCGTGGTTCAGCACATAAAGATTGCTGCGCGCCACGTATTGCGCGTTATGGCTGACCCATTTTTCCAGCAGCCAGTAATCGCGCCAGACCATCGTCACGAATGCCAGTTTCATGCTCGGGCCTCTCTGCCTCTTTTACCGTTGCCCGAGTCCTATCATAGCGCAGCTGGCGCGCCTAGCGGACTTAGCCTTCAGACGTCCGATGTGATTGGGCCGATTAGGGCACAGTGGTTGCAACTGACTAAGGTTTCGTAAAGATAGTCCACATGCGAAGGATCAAGGGAGGCGCATATGGCACAAACCGAATTTCCGGCCCAGCCCGGCCCAGAGGACGGCCTGATCGTCAGCCAGGTTCTGGGCGCGACCTGCCTGATCTGGCTGAACCTGCCGCAAAAACGCAACGCCCTGTCCCCCGCCCTGCGCGAGGAGCTGCGGACCGCCCTGATCGAAGCCAACGAAGACCCCGCGATCCGCGCCATCGTGATCACCGGCACGCAGGGCTGTTTCAGCGCGGGCGGAGACATCTCGACCATGAAGGGCATCAGCTCGGTTGCGGGGCGCGAACGGATGCAGCGCGCGGGCGATCTGATGCGCACGCTGATCGACAGCCCCAAGCCGGTGATCGCCGCGATCGAGGGCTGGTCCGTCGGCGCGGGCCTGTCGCTAAGCGCGGCCTGCGACATCGCGGTGGCAGCCAGCGATGCCCGGTTTTCCCTGCCCTTTGGCAATCTGGGGCTGATTCCGGATCTGGGCGCGCTGTATACGCTGCCGGCACGGATCGGGATGGGGCGAACGAAATGGATGGCGTTTTCGCGCCGGGCGATCTCGGCCCAGCAGGCGCTGGACTGGGGGCTGATCGAGGAAATCACCGCCCCCGGTCAGGCTCTGCCGCACGCGCTGGCCCTGGCCGAGGACATCGCCACAGGCGCGCCGCTGACCAACGCCTACACAAAACAGTTGCTGGCGCGTCACCCGCTGCCCCTGCCCGAGTTTCTGGCCGCCGAGCGGGACACCCAGGCGCTGCTGTATACCTCAGCGGATTTTGCCGAAGGCTATGCCGCGTTCTTTGACAAACGCGCGCCAGAGTTCAAAGGAAAATAAACAAGACAGCCCGCTCTGCCACAAGGCTGACCGCGGGGGTTATCGCGCCAGAAGCTCGCCCAGGTGGCGGGTGGCCAGAGCATACCCCTGCACGCCAAAGCCCGCCATCACCGCATCCGCGCGCGCGCTGACATAGGAATGGTGACGGAAGGGCTCGCGTTTGTGAACCTGACTGATATGCACCTCGATCACCGGGCCATCGAACGTATTCAGCGCATCCAGAATCGCCACCGACGTATGCGTATAGGCGGCCGGGTTGATGATGATGCCCGCCGCCTGTTCGCGCGCCTCGTGGATCCAGTCGATCAGCTGACCCTCGTGATTGGATTGCAGCAGCCTGATGTGCAGGCCGAATGCCTCGGCCACCCCGGCACAGCGCTGCGCCACATCCTGCAACGTGTCCGCGCCATAGATTTCGGGCTCGCGTTTGCCCAGAAGGTTCAGGTTGGGGCCGTTCAGAATGTAGATCGTCTTGCTCATGGGTGCCTCGAAACTGCAAAGAGGGCCCTGGCGGACCCTCTGATGTTTATGGGCGTTTCCGGCCCGCCTGTTAAGCCCCTAGTTCGAGAACTTCAGCGCGTTGAACAAAGCCGCCTGGCTGGTCACCCCATCAATCGAGAATTTGCGCCCCACCGGCACCGCGTCCAGATCCATCCGGCGCAGCCAGCGAGACCAGACCTGCGGCACGATCCCGATCACATGGCTTGCGCCCATCTCGCGGGTGCAGCTGACCATCTGCCCCATGATCACGTTTTGCACCTGCATCCGGCGCGAGGCGGGAACGTCCTCGGCAATGAACAGGCGCGAGGCCTCGACGATCCGGGGCTCGACCGGGGCGTCGATGAACAGCACATCCTGAGGAATACTGTCCAGCAGCCCCTTCTGCGCGTCGCGCAGCATATAGCTGTACACCCCAACCTGCGCCGTTGTCGGCAGCAGCCGGAACCCGCCCAGGACCTCTCCGTATTCGTGCACGGCGACCCACCGGGCCTGAGGCGTGTCGTACTGATCGAACTCCATTCCCTCGGTATGCGGCAAATCCCAGTGCAGACGATCAATGAAGGTCTGCTTGCGCGCCTTCAGGTAATTGACCAGAAGATCGCCATATTGCCCCATCGTGCCAAAGGACATCATCGTCGATTTGATATGTCCCACAGGCGCCAGCGCGGGGCGTTTCCTGGTGCGTTTGACCGGCGTCACCGGGCGCCGAGGAGAAACCGGAGCAACAGGCTCCAACTCGGGAAAAACTTGCAGTGATCTTGATTGGCTCGCGGCCACAGCTGTTTGTGTCATGTCCTGCCCGACCATGTTTTTTGAACAACATTAGGAGACCAAACCGTTGCGTCACCTAAAAAATTCTACGCTTTCAACAAAAAAACGCCACAATGATGTATGGGCAACACATGTCGTCACGTTAAGATTGTGATCAAACCCCTTTGATCACCAAACACACCGAATAACGACGCACAAACATGCGGTTACAGCCCCTTGCTACTACCCCAGAGGGTATCATGCAAACTTATGTCAGCCAATACACGAAATGTTAAATTTTCTGCATCTTTGGTAAAAAAATCCAAATGTGCCGAATTTTCGCCAATATCGCCAAATACAAAAAAATGACGACAGATAGGAAACGATCCGGCTGAGAGCAGATGGCCCATCGAGCACTTATCAGAAAGTTCAGCAGAAACTGGCTCAGGCTTGACCGTCTGGAACGCCAGCTGAAGGACTATGTGGACGCCACCACCGGCCTGCTTTGGCAGCGCCAGGCGATATTTATGTCCGCCACTTTGCTGACCGCTTTCTACTTCGACCCGAAAATTTCGTTCATCAGCTATACCGGCGTGCTGTTCTCCGAGGTTCTGGACCTGATCGCCGCCCGGCGCGTGCGCAACTGGAATGGCGAGGGCCAGGGCAAGGCCCTGAGCTTCCTGGCTGGGATCATGTTCAACACATTGGTCAGTTCGGTGGCGATTTGCCTGTTCATCATCATGGTGGCCGAGCAGCAAACCCAGGGCGGACATTTCACGCCGCTGTTCTTCCTGTTTGCCGCGGCCCTGTTTGCCGCCATGAACAACCACCAGATTCTGCCTGCCCTGTTTCTAAGGCTGATCATCTATGGCGCGACCTTTACCTATATTGCGCTGATGGACATCCTGCGGACCTATCCGCCCATCGACACGCCGCCCTGGCTGGAATTTTTCACGATCCTGTTCGTGATGTATTTCATCATCGACATCTCGATTCAGTTTCTGAAGCTCTATCGCGCCGGGGTGCGCCAGCTTGAGGAACTGCGCCGCGAACACGAACGCACCCTGGCCGCGCTGACCGTCAAATCCGAATTCCTGTCCACCGTCAGCCACGAGCTGCGCACGCCCCTGACCTCGATCAAGGGCTCGCTGGATCTGGTGAACAAAGGTTCGCTGGGCGAGATCCCCCCGCAACTGGCCCCCGTTTTGGACATCGCGGGCAAGAATGCGGTCCGGCTGGCCAATCTGATCGACGATCTGCTAGACCTGCAAAAGTTCGAAGCCGGAGAGATGGTGTTCAATTTCGAGCCGCTCGATTCCAATGAACTGCTGCAAGAAGCCGTTGACGCCAACTCTGGCTTCGCCCGCAGCCTGGGCATTTCGGTAACCGCCCACCCCGCGCCCGAGCCCCTGCTGATCCACGCAGACCGCGCCCGCATGATGCAGGTTATGGCCAATCTTCTGTCGAATGCGGTGAAGTTCTCGGATGAGAACGGGCATGTGGACGTGCGCCTGCGCGGCACGGAAACCGAGGTGATCATCTCTGTCATCGACTATGGCGTCGGCATCCCCCCCGAAAGCGAGGATCGCGTTTTTGGCCAGTTCAGCCAGATCGACTCGTCGGATCAGCGCAAGGTCGGCGGCACCGGCCTGGGCATGAATATCTCAAAACAGATCGTCAAACGGCACCAGGGTAAGCTGGAGTACATCAGCACTCTGGGGGAAGGCACCACATTCTTTGTGACGCTGAAACGCGACATCCCCGAAACAGAAGAGGACTGACACCATGCCCTGCCTTTCCGTCAGCCCTAAATTCGCCCCTTTCTTGTACTACCCTTGTAATCAGTAAATCGGTGACAACCATGATCTCTTACGCTCCTTTTCCAGACCAGCAGACCGCCCTTTCAGAAATACTGGAAGAGCTGCATGACGAGGTCTATGTCTATGACGCGAACACGCTTAGCGTGATCTACGCCAATAAGACCGCGCGCCGCCGCTGCGACTGGTCCGAGGCCGAAGTGCGCAGCAAAAAGATCTACGATTCCTCCAAGATGTTCGACACCGAGGCCTTTCACAGCCATGTCGAACCCCTGCGCGCCAGAATGTCGGATGCGGTGACCGTCGAAACCCTGCATGAAAAAGGCCTGGTGGAGATCACCACCCGCTATCTGTCATCGCTGCACGGCAGCCCGGTTTTCCTGTCGGTTCTGCGTGACCGCGAACACCGCCGCCAGCTTGAACGCGCCCGCGCGCAGGCCTTCTCGGAAATCGTGCATGATCTGCGCACACCGCTGACCTCGATCATGGGGGCGCTCAAGCTGATGGATTCGGGCACGGTGGGCGAAATGCCCCCACAGGCGAAATCCATACTGGAACTGATCCAGCGCAATGCCGACAACCTGCTGTCGATCGTCGGGGACATTCTGGACCTGCAAAAATACTCGACCAGCGCCACCCCCGAACAAGAGGAATTCGAACAGCTTGATCTGGTCGAACTGGTCAAAGAGGCGGTGGCCGCGCATCTGGGCTATTGCGCGGTGCATAATGTGCAATTGAGCCTGCGCGCCTCGCCCGATCAGGCCTGGATCAAGGGCGTGCCGCTGCGGTTACACCAGTTGCTGGCCAACCTGCTGTCCAACGCGATCAAGAACTCTCCGTCGCATGAAACCGTGGATATTGAAATGCTGGGCACGCCGGACAGCTGGCAGATCCGCATTGCCAATACCGGCCCCGGCATCCCCGAGCACCTGCGCGACCGGATTTTCGAAAACTACGTTCAACATGCCTCGGCCAAAGGGACCAAGGTTAAGGGAACCGGGCTGGGTCTGGCAATCTGTAAGAAAATCATAAAAACGCACGGTGGCGAAATCGGATTTTCATGCGATACTGGCGAAAAGACCGTGTTCTATGTCAGCCTGCCCAAACAGGCTCCGCCGCACGAAAAAACATAAAACTCAAGAGCATACGCATCTTTTTGGGATCAGGATGCGGACTCAGCTGAAGACAGGAAACAGCGCCCGAAGATGGAAGAGCTAAGACGAATCCTGCACGTCGATGATGACGAAGACATCCGCGTTATCGTTAAAATGGCGCTGGAACTGGTGGGCCAGTTCGAAGTGGCACAATTTTCATCAGGGGCCGAGGCGCTGAAAGGCATCGGCGATTTCGACCCGCAGATGTTCCTGCTGGACGTGATGATGCCCGAAATGACAGGCGAGGAAACCTGGCAGGCCCTCAAGAAGATCCCCGGTCAGGAAAATGTGCCCGCCGTGTTCCTGACCGCCAAGGCCGAAGAGGCCTTTGCCGAACGGCTGTTGGCGCAGGGCTGTCTGGCGGTGATCACCAAACCCTTCGATCCGATTGATCTGTGCACCCGGCTCAGTCAGCATTGGGCAGAGCTGCAAACAGCCTAGGCCTGAACTGGCGCGCCGGCGAAGGGCGCGATCCGCACCCCGTTCGCCTCAAGCGTTGCCCGCACCTGCGCCGCGATCTGCACCGCTGCGGGTGTATCCCCATGCAGGCAGATCGTGTCGATCCGGGTGAGAATCCGCGCGCCGCTTTGCGTCAGGATGGCCCCGGCGCGCACCATGTCCAGCACCCGCTGCGCCGCCGCCTTGGGATCGTGGATCACGGCCCCCGGCAGGCTGCGATCCACCAGGGTTGCATCGTCATTATAGGCCCGGTCCGCGAAAATCTCGCAGGCGGCGTTGCAGCCCAGCTCTGCCGCAGCACGCTGTTGCTGCGTGCCGGCCAGAACCAGGATAATCAGTTCTGGATCCACCTGTAGCGCGGCCCGGTAGCAGGCCAGGGCCATGGCTTTGTCCTCGGCTGCCATATTCGCCAGCGCGCCATGCAGTTTCAGGTGCCGCACTTGCCCGCCACTGGCCCGCGCCATGGCCTGCGCGGCCCCCAGCTGGTAGCGCACCAGGTTGCCCAGACTGTCCAGAGCCATCCGCAGGGGCCGCCGCCCAAATCCCTGCAAATCGGCAAAACCCGGATGCGCTCCGATTTCCACCCCGTTCCGGACCGCCAGCGCCATGGTCCGCGCCATCGTATCCCAATCGCCCGCGTGCATCCCGCAGGCAACATTGGCCGAGCTGACCACCCGCAACAGCGCCGCGTCATCGCCCATGGACCAGGCACCATAGCTTTCGCCCATATCGGCATTCAGATCGACGGTCAGGTTCATGGCTCAGGGCTCCTCGGTTCCGGCAATCATGCCGCTGATCAACTGATAGGACAACAGATCCGGCATGTCCGCCGGATCGCGCAGCAGAGGCCGCACCCCCGCACCAAGCGCCCGCAGCCCCGCCCGCGCGCGGGTTTCGGCCTGATAGGCGTCCTCGCGGGTCACAAAAGCAAACCGGATCGTATCGCCCGGCATCGCCTGCGCCACGCGCGGCAGATCACACGGCAGCACGGTTCCAATCCGCGGATAGCCCCCTGTTGTCTGGCACTCGGCCATCAGGACAAAGGGCGTGCCATCGCCGGTGATCTGAATATCGCCGGGCACGATCACCTCGGACAGGGCAGTCAGCCCGCCCTCGGCCCGAAAGCCCGCCCCGTCCGAGACCATCCGCAGCCCCATCCGATTGCCCCGGTGATCGCGGTGAAACTCGGTCTGTTCAAAGCGCTGCAATTGGGCGGGATCGAACAGATCGGTCTGCAAGCTGGGCAGCACGCGCACCTCTCCGCCGCCGAAACGGGGCTCAGGGGGCAGCGTCATCCCCACCTCTGTGCCGTGATCCGCGCCGATGTGCAGAACCGTCCCCGGCTGCACCCCCTGCCCCAGCCCCGCCGCCAGATGCGATGACAGCGATCCCAGAACCGGCGTCTCGGCCAGCCCGCCGCCAAAAGTCAGATAGCCATAGGTGCCCCGGCGCGCAGGCCCGATGCTGAGCACCTGCCCCGCGCCCAGCAGATGACTGGCGTTCCAGGCCAGGGGCGCACCGTCGAGAGTGGCCGTCATCTGCGCGCCGGTCAGCGCGATCCGCATATCCTGAGAGGCCCTGAAATCGCCGCCCATGCCGGGCATCTCGATCGCACCCAGATCTGGCGATTGCCCCAGCAGGGCCGCGCCCTCCGACAGGGCCAGAATATCCGCCGCCCCGCCGCGGGACAGGCCATAGGCCAGATAGCCCGGCCGCCCCCGATCCTGGCAGGTGATACCCGGCCCGGCCTTCAGGATGCTGACCTGGCGCGTCATGACAGCGGCACGCAGGTTGCGCCCCCATCCGGGCCCGAGGCAGCGATCCGTTCGAATTGCTCTCGTGTTATGGCGGGAAACAGCACCTCATCGCCCGGACGCAGCACAAAGGGCGTATCGCTTTGCGGACGGAACAGGCGGATCGCGGTTTGCCCCACATGCCGCCAGCCGGTCGGAGTGGACACCGGAAACAGCACCATCTGCCGGATCGCAACGGTCAGCGCGCCCTCGGGGATTCGCTCTGTCAGGGTTTTCTGGCGCGGGATGTCCCAGCAGTCGGGCAGCGCCCCCAGATAAGGCATTCCCGGCGCAAAACCGATGGTCTGCACCCGCACCCGCGTGCCAGAAAGCGAGGCAATGGCCTCTTGCTCGGACAGTCCCGCAGCGGCGGCGGCCTGATCCAACTGCGGCGCCAGATCCGAGCCATAAGCCGTGGGAATACGCCACAGACGGCGCCCTTCGGGCAAATCGGCCGCATACCAGTCGCGCTGCGCCAGCAGATGTTCCAGATTGGCCCGCATCTGCGCATGGCCCTGCGCCAGCGGATCGAACCGCAGAAAACAGGACACCAAAGAGGTACTGGTTTCCTCGATCCCCGGACACTCCGCATGTTCCAATGCCGCCCGAAACGCCAGCGCAGCCCGGTTCGCAGGCTCGCTAAGCTCAGCGCCAAAGCTGATCAGCATCCCGTCGAACCCCACATTGCGCAGGCGGGGCCATCCATCGAATTGGGCAGGGACAGTCATGGCGCGGCGCGGTCCGTTTCTGGGGGCTCTGCGCCAATTCACTCTGATCGCCGTGGAAAGTCAACGCCCGCCCCCCAATCGGCGGTTTTCCTGTGGTTTCCAGCGGTTAGAATGCCCCAACGGGCCAATTTCCGATTGGCTCAGCGGCGGCGCGTTTGTGACATGACTTTGTTGCACCTGCTGCGTTAAAGTGCCGGAAATCAACCCCGCAGGCCGTTTATGTCCGATCAGAATAAACGCGGTTCCGCCGCCGAAGTGTTCCTTGTTTTCCTGCGCCTGGGGCTTAGCTCGTTTGGCGGGCCGATTGCGCATATCGGGTATTTTCGGGATGAATTCACCACCCGCCGCAAATGGCTGAGCGAGACCGAGTTCGCCGATCTGGTGGCGCTGTGTCAGTTTCTGCCCGGCCCGGCCTCCAGCCAGTTTGGGTTTGCCGTTGGGCTGATGCGCGCGGGGCCCTTGGGGGCGCTGGCGGCGTTCATCGCCTTCACCCTGCCCTCGGCGCTGGTGCTGATGGCCGTGGCCGTCGCGGTTTTGCAGCTTGAAAGCGCCTGGGTCGGGCAGGCTTTGCACGGGCTGAAAATCGTCGCTGTTGCAATCGTCGCCCAGGCTGTCTGGGGCATGGCGCACAGCCTGTGCCCGGACAAAGAGCGCGGCACGATTGCGCTGCTGGCGGTGGCGCTGGTGGCTTTTGCTCCGGTCCCGATTGCCATGCCCGCAGCCATCGTTCTGGGGGCGGTGATCGGGCTGTTTCTGGCCAGAGGCACTGTTTATACCGCCCAGCCGATGCCGGTGCGTATCTCTCGTGTTTTCAGCCTGTTATGCCTGACCCTAGCGCTGGCTCTGCTTATGGGGCTGCCCCTGCTGGGGCCGCTTGGTGGCTCCTTTGCAAGCGGGGTGGCCCTGTTTGACAGCTTCTATCGCGCCGGAGCGCTGGTGTTTGGCGGCGGGCATGTGGTGCTGCCCCTGCTAGAGGCCGAGCTGGTCCCCGCATGGCTTAGCGCCGACAGTTTTCTGGCCGGTTATGGCGCGGCCCAGGCGGTGCCCGGACCGCTGTTTACCTTTGCTGCGTATCTGGGAATGGCCATTGGCGGCTGGCCCGCCGCGCTGCTGGCGCTGATTGCGATTTTCCTGCCCGGTTTTCTGTTGCTGCTGGCGGTCCTGCCGCATTGGGCGAACCTGCGCCGACACTCTTGGGCGCAATCGGCGATGCAGGGGGCGAATGCGGCCGTAGTGGGAATTCTGGGCGCGGCTTTGTACGATCCGGTCTTTACCTCGGGGGTAAGCGGGCTGGCGGATCTGGTGCTGGCGCTGCTATGTCTGCTGTTGCTGATGCAATGGAAGGCCCCACCCTGGAGCGTCGTTCTGCTTGGCGCGCTGGGTGGGGTTTTGCTGGCGCTCTGATCCACGCCAGGCTAGGTAAATCGCGCCCCATTCTGGATCGACACATGAGCAAAGCCACCCCCGCCACGCGGTTTCTGGACCGCAGCAAAGCCACCTACAGGATTGTTTCCTATGATTATGCTCCGGGTGCCGAGCGGATCGGCCTGCAAGCCGCCCAGGCCATCGGCATGTCCCCTGACCATGTGCTGAAAACCCTGATGACCGAGGTCGATGGCAAACCGGCCTGCGTTGTCCTGCCCGCCGACAGAACCTTATCAATGAAGAAGGTGGCCGCAGCCTTTGGAGGCAAATCGGCGGCCATGATGCCCCCTGAAAAAGCCGAGCGCCTGACCGGGTTTCACACTGGCGGGATCAGCCCGTTCGGTCAGAAACGTCAGGTGCCGACAGCCATCGAGCGCACAGCGATCAGCTCCGATGAGGTCGCGATCAATGGCGGAAAACGCGGGCTGATGGTGGTGCTGCCGGCCGATCTGGCCGCCCGGCTGTTACGGGCCATTCATGCGCCCTTGGTGGCTGAATAAACGCCGGATCGACAGCCGGTGTTGCGCCGGGCCGCGCGTGACATCGGGCCGCGCTGCGGCGTGATCAAGTGTCCCGGCCCCGCTCTGGGATAGGAGGGCCGGGACAGATCGCTTAGGCGGGCACACCGAAATCGGCGGCTTGCAGGGAGAGCACATCCGCGGCTCCGGCCATGGCGATCTTTTGCAGCCCGCGCGCCTGCGGGAAAACATTAGACAGATAGAACACGGCGATGTTCAGCTTGGCCGTCAGGCTGGCGCTGCCCTGCCCGTTCTCGATCCGTTTCGCGGCCATCAGCGCGGCATCGCCCATCGCCCAGGCCCCCAGAGCAATCCCGAACAGTTCAAGGATCGTCGCCGCGGCGGCCTGCGGCTCGTGGCTGTTCTGCGCGACCAGCCAGTCGGTCAGCTCGGCGACGATATCGGCCGCTTCGGTAACTGCCGCACTCAGCGCCGCCCAATCGGTGCCCGCCGTGTCCTGCGCAGCCAGCGCCTGGGCCGAGGCCCGCATATCGGCGATCACCTCTTGCGCGGCCTGACCTTTGTCACGGATGATCTTGCGCCCCACCAGATCCAGAGCCTGAATGCCAGTGGTGCCCTCATAGATCGTGGTGATACGGGCATCGCGCAGATGCTGAGCCGCGCCGGTTTCCTCGACAAAGCCCATGCCGCCATGCACCTGCACCCCCAGCGAGGCACTGTGAACGCCCAGTTCCGTTGACCAGCCCTTGGCGATCGGGATCAGGAAATCCACGCGGCGCTGATGATAGGCGCGCTGATCGGGATCCGTGGCACGATGCGCATGATCCAGCGAGGCAGCGGCGCGATAGGCCAGCACGCGGGCGGCCTCGGTACGGGATTTCATCAGGCCCAGCATCCGGCGCACATCGGGGTGGCCCATGATCGTGGGGGCCGCGCCTGCTGGCGTGCCGCCCTGTTTACGCTCCATCGCATAGGCAATGGCGTGCTGGGTGGCATGTTCAGCCACCCCAATCCCCTGAAGACCGACATTCAGCCGCGCGTTATTCATCATCGCGAACATATATTGCAGGCCTTTGTTGGGCTCGCCCACCAAATACCCCACGGCCCCGCCATTATCGCCAAAGGCCAGAGTGCAGGTGGGGCTGGCGTGGATGCCCAGCTTATGCTCGATAGAGACACAGCGCACATCGTTGCGCGCCCCCAAAGAGCCATCTGCGTTGACCATGAATTTCGGCACGATGAACAGCGAAATCCCTTTGACCCCTTCGGGCGCGTCGGGCAGACGGGCCAGCACCAGATGGACGATATTCTCGGCCATGTCATGCTCGCCATAGGTGATGAAAATCTTCTGCCCCGAAACCAGATAGTGATCGCCCTGCGGTTCGGCCTTGGACCGGATCGCCGCCAGATCCGAGCCCGCCTGCGGCTCGGTCAGGTTCATCGTGCCGGTCCAGGTGCCGGTGACCAGATTGGGCAGATAGGCCTCTTTCAGCGCATCCGAGGCATAGCCCTCGATCGCCTCAATCGCGCCCTGCGTCAGCATCGGACACAGCTGGAAAGACATGTTCGCGCCCTGAAACATTTCCTGAATACAAGCGTTTACCGCCTGCGGCAGGCCCATGCCCCCATGTTCGGGATCGGCGGTCGGGCTGTTCCAGCCCATCTCGACAATCTGGGTATAGGCGTCTTTCCAGCCCGCAGGCGTGGTAACTGCGCCGTCTTCGAACCCCAGCCCCTGCTGATCGCCCGTGGCATTCAGCGGCGCCAGAACCTGACCGGCGAATTTGCCGGCTTCCTCCAGAATGGCGGCCACCATATCGGCCGAGGCTTCCTCAAGTCCGGGCAATTGGGCGATGTCCTCAAGACCGCACAGGTCCTCAAGCACGAACATCATGTCATCCAGCGGGGCAGTATAGCTCATCCCGGTCTCCTTAGATTTTGGCGGTCAGTTCAGGCAATGCGTCGAAGAGGTCTGCGACGAGTCCGAAGTCGGCGACCTGGAAGATGGGGGCCTCTTCGTCCTTGTTGATGGCGACGATGATTTTGCTGTCTTTCATGCCCGCAAGGTGTTGAATTGCCCCGGAAATCCCGACGGCGATATACAGATCCGGCGCGACGACCTTGCCGGTCTGGCCCACTTGCCAGTCGTTCGGGGCAAAGCCCGAATCCACCGCCGCGCGCGAGGCGCCGACGGCGGCGCCCAGCTTGTCGGCCAGGGCCTCGATCAGGGCGAAGTTTTCCTCGGAGCCGACACCGCGGCCGCCCGAAACGACAACGCCAGCCGAGGTCAGTTCCGGCCGGTCGCTTTCGGCGACCTTGTCCTCGACCCAGGTGCTAAGCCCGGCGTTGCCGGCGGCGGAGATTGCCTCAACCGGGGCGGCCGCGCCAGTGCCCGCCGCATCGAAAGTCGAGGTGCGAACCGTCAGTACCTTCTTGGAATCGTTGGATTTTACCGTCTGAACCGCGTTGCCCGCATAGACCGGGCGTTCAAACGTGGCGCCGTCCACAATCGCCGTCACATCCGACAAAACCATCACATCCAGCAGCGCGGCCACCCGCGGCAGAATGTTTTTTGCGCTGGCCGTGGACGGGGCAACGATATGTTCATAATTGCCTGCCAGGCTGACCAGCAGGTCGGCCACGGGCTCGGCCAGGCCGTTGGCGTAGGCCGCGTCATCGGCAACCAGAACCTTGGCCACACCTGCGATGGTGGCGGCCTCTTCGGCCGCGCCCGCAGGCCCGGCCACCAGAACCGTCACATCGCCCAGGGCGGTGGCGGCAGTGACAGCTTTGGCGGTGGCGTCCAGCGCCAGCGCCCCACCCGAGATTTCCGCAAGGAGAAGAACAGCCATTACACGACCCCCTTTTCTTTCAGCTTCGCAACCAGATCATCGACCGAGCCGACAATCTCTCCGGCCTGACGGGCCGCAGGTTCCGCAGTTTTCACGATCTCAAGACGCGGGGCGGTATCGACGCCGTAATCGGCGGCCGTTTTCTCGTCCAGCGGCTTCTTCTTGGCCTTCATGATGTTGGGCAGGCTGGCGTAGCGCGGCTCGTTCAGGCGCAGATCGGCGGTCACGATCGCCGGCAGCTTCACGCTGATCGTTTGCAGACCGCCGTCCACCTCGCGGGTGACAACGGCCGTATCGCCGTCAATCCCAACCTCAGAGGCAAAGGTCGCCTGACCCCACCCCAAAAGCGCCGCCAGCATCTGGCCGGTCGCGTTCATGTCGTTGTCGATCGCCTGCTTGCCCGCAATGACCAGGCCGGGGGCCTCTTCGTCGATCACGGCCTTCAGAATCTTGGCAACGGCCAGAGGTTCGATATCCGTGTGAACGTCATCCGCCGCAACAACCAAAATCGCACGGTCCGCCCCCATCGCCAGAGCCGTCCGCAGCGTTTCCTGCGCCTGTTTCACCCCGATCGACACAACGACGATCTCGTCCGCCTTGCCCGCTTCTTTCAGCCGGATCGCCTCTTCAACCGCGATCTCGTCGAACGGGTTCATCGACATCTTTACATTCGCAAGATCAACTCCGCCGCCATCCGCCTTAACGCGAACCTTTACGTTGTAGTCAATCACACGCTTGAC